>CACJWK010000012.1 GCA_902597095.1 uncultured Pseudohongiella sp. | reverse complement strand
TAAACCCATGTTGAACCTCCAAAACCAGTAGCCTGTCAGGGCTTGGCCACTGTGAACTAATCCTGTCGTGATGCCTTATCAGCAAGACCCGATATGTTAAAGCGTTTTTCCAGTTCCTCCAACACCTGTTCGGGCTGCAAATCCAGGTAACTGAGCATCACCAGAGTGTGAAACCAGAGATCGGCGGTTTCATGGATAAGCTGACGCTCTGTCTCCTCCTGCCCCTGACAGTCCTTAGCGGCCAGGATGGTCTCAGTGGCTTCTTCACCCACTTTTTCAAGTATTTTGTTGAGGCCCTTGGCGTACAGGCCGGATACGTAGGAATCCCCTGTGTCTGCAGATTTCCTCTGCTCCAGCACCCGGGCCAGCTTGGTCAGTACATCACTCATGACAGTCGCTACTATGTTGGTTTCGGATTGGTTGATTTCAGCTTGGTGCGGTTCCGGTCGGACGGTTTCAGAATCAGCCGGGGCGCTGCAGATCAGGCTTTTCTATCAGGTCCTGTAGAGCTGCTCCGGCTCGACAAGGACCTCGTCTGTCGTCACCCACGGCTCATTTTCCAGTCGCTGATAGAAGCAGTGTGCTCTGCCCGTGTGACAGGCGATGCCGCCAACCTGCTTAACCCGGTAGCAGATCGCGCTCTTGGTGCTTGGCCCTGAGCGGCTGCCCAGTGCAATCCGAACTGCCGGGCTGTGGATCGGGCGGTTTCGTCGCAGCTTCTACAAGGTAAAATCTGAGATCGAGCGGGAGCTGAATGCCGATGAGATCCGCCGGCAGCTGCACAATGAAAGCATCATGGCAGAACTGGAAGCGGCTAAAGACACCGTCGAAGAGACCGCCAGGGACACTCAGGTTTCAGTAAACAAAATCGTCAGCAGCGACAATTTTGATCCGGGCGCCTCCCAGTACACCGAGGGACAAAAAGCCGCATCAGATTACGAGAGTCAGGCAGTACAGCCAAAAACACTGGTTGAAGAAATCGAATCGGTGGGCGAGGAGATCGAACAGGCAGGACAGGAGATCAGGGACAGTCTTTACGGTCTGGGTGAGAATCCCAAACTGGCTGGCGCAGACAAGCCGGAGCCTAATGATCAGGCTGGCTCCGGGGAATCGGACAAGGCGGCGTCATGAGTTCAGCTGAAGAGGAACAGGAACTCACGCTGATTGATCATCTGATCGAACTGCGGGACCGCATTCTGAAATCAGTGGTCGCGGTCGTCGTTTTGTTCCTGGCGCTGTTTGCTTTCTCAAACGACATCTACACCTATGTCGCCACACCGCTGCTCGATGCGCTGCCCGAAGGGTCAACTATGATCGCCATTGATCCGACTTCGCCATTCTTTGCGCCCTTCAAGCTCACCTTCTACGTGGCCTTTCTGATCGCCGCGCCTTATATCCTGTATCAGCTTTGGTCTTTCATCGCGCCGGGTCTCTATCAGAATGAGAAAGCGGTAGCGATCCCGCTGTTCATTTCTTCGGTCCTGCTGTTTTACGGTGGCGTGGCCTTTGCCCGCTATGTTCTATTCGGATTTGTGTTCGCCTTTTTTGTCTCGGTGGCACCTGAAGGCATTTCAGTTGCGCCCGATATCAACAGCTTTCTGAGTTTCGCGCTCACCATTTTCCTGGCCTTCGGAATCGCCTTTGAAGTCCCGATCGCGGTATTCATCTTCATCTGGGCCGGCATCGCCGAACCGGAGTCTCTGGCAGAGAAACGGCCCTATGTAGTCGTTGGCTGTTTTGTTGTGGGCATGCTGTTAACCCCGGCCGACCCTTTCACCCAGTCCATGCTGGCTATTCCGATGTGGATGCTGTTTGAAGTGGGGATTGTTGCCGGCAAGATGATACGCAAAAAACAGGCAGAAGAAGATCAGCAGAATTCGCCCGCCGATTGAGCGCAGGCCACCGGTCAGCTTCTGAGCAGAAAGGTCACCGGCCCGTTGTTTTCCAGGGCGATCTGCATGTCAGCGCCGAAGACACCACTTTGTACCGAAGCGTGATTCTGATGCGCTTTCAAGATCAGCTCCTCGAACAGTTGTTCGGCCTGCTGCGGCGGTTTGGCTGAGGAGAATCCAGGCCTCAAGCCTTTACTGGTGGACGCAGCGAGAGTGAACTGCGAGACCAGCAGCAACTCACCGCCGGTGTCCTTCAGGCCGAGGTTCATCTTGCCTTCGTCGTCTGCAAACACCCGATAGGAGAGCAGTTTGTGGAGCAGCTTGTCTACGTCGCTGCTGCTATCTTCTTTTTCAATGCCAACCAGAGCCAGCAAACCGGGACCAATTTCCGCGTGCAGATCACCATCAATGGTAAGACGTGACCAGTTAACGCGCTGAATGAGACCAATCATACTGAGTCATTTCGCCGGGCAGTTGAGGAACAGGTGCGGATCATTCCGGGTCAGCAAGCTGTTTGCCAATCTCTTCGGTAGCACGAATCAGCACATCAACTGTGCCGGGCTCTGAGGCTGAGTGGCCGGCGTCACGGACAATGTGCAGCTCAGCAGCCGGCCACCGACGATGCAGATCGAGCGCATTAGACAGCGGACAGATCATGTCGTAGCGACCATGAATGATGCGCCCCGGAATGTCGGCAATCCTGTCCATATTATCGAGGATCTGGTTGTCTGCAAGAAAACCGCCATTCATAAAATAGTGGGTTTCGATCCGGGACAGCGCCAGCGCATTATGAGGCTTGGTGAATGCGGCCAGCGCGTCAGCGCTTGGCCGCAGCTTGGAACAACTGCCCTCCCAGGCGGCCCATGACCGGGCTGCCGCCATGCGCGCAAGCTCATCCTCACCGGTCAGACGACGATGATAGGCGTCCAGCATATCGCCGCGCTCCGCCTCAGGAATGGGTTTGACAAACTCTTCCCAGTGATCCGGAAAGACCTGATTCGCCCCAAATCGGTACAGCCAGTCAAGATCCATCTGCCGGCACAGGAAGATGCCGCGCAGAATCAGGGCAGAGACATGATGAGGGTAGGCCTGAGCATACAGCAGGGCCAGCGTCGACCCCCAGGACCCCCCGAACAGCACAAACTTCTCGACCTCGAGGGTCGTCCGGATGGTTTCAATGTCCTCAACAAGGTCCTGCGACCGGTTCTCTGTCAACGCGCCGTGAGGCGTCGAGCGACCGCAGCCTCGCTGATCGAAAGTGACGATCCGGTATACCGCCGGATCATAAAACCGTCGAGAGCTGGCGTTGCAGCCCGCCCCCGGGCCACCGTGTATAAATAGGATTGGCACGCCGTGCGGATTGCCTGACTGATCCACATACAGCTCATGCTGATCGGACACTTTCAGCTGATGACGTTTGTAGGGCTTTATTTCCGGATAGAGAACATGCATGGCAGGCCTGACAGGTTGAAACGATGGCAACAATGGTAGGACAGAGCGCGACGAATTTACAGGGGCCCACCTGACTGCGTCATCAGCCGCGAGCCGCCGTTCCGCGACTCATGCGTTTGCGCTCGTTTTCTGTCAGATAGCGTTTGCGCAGACGGATATTTTTCGGTGTGATCTCAATGAGCTCGTCGTCGGCTATAAATTCCATCGCCTGCTCAAGGCTGTGCAGAACCGGCGGCGTCAGGAGGATGTTCTCATCACTGCCTGAGGCGCGGATGTTGGTCAGCTGCTTTGCTTTGGTAGGATTGACCACCAGATCATTGTCCCGCGCATGCAGACCAACAATCATTCCCTCGTAGACTTCCGTGTTCGGCTCAATAAAAAGCCGACCCCGGTCCTGCAGATTAAAAAGCGCATAAGCCAGCGTCTTGCCTTTGACCATAGACACAAGCACACCGTTATTGCGCTTGGCCAGCTCGCTCTCCTTGTAGTCGCCGTAGTGATCAAAGACATGAGTCATCAGCCCCGAGCCGGATGTCAGGCTGAGAAACAGCGAACGGAATCCGATCAGACCGCGAGTGGGCACCAGAAATTCCATGCGCACCCGTCCCTTTCCGTCCGGCATCAGATCACGCATCTCTGCGCGCCGATTCCCTAATTCTTCGATGATGGAACCCTGATGTTGCTCATCACAATCCACGACCAGCTGCTCATAGGGCTCCTGAGTGACGCCGTCCTGCTCATGCAAAATCACTTCGGGACGCGATACGGCGAGTTCATAGCCCTCACGGCGCATCGATTCGATCAGCACGGACAAATGCAGCTCGCCGCGACCGGAGACGGTGTACTTGTCCGGTGACTCACCTTGCTCAACCCGGAGCGCTACGTTGTACAGCAGCTCGCGGTCGAGTCTTTCCTTGATGTGACGGGTGGTGAGAAATTTGCCTTCCAGCCCGGCGAATGGCGAGTCGTTCACCTGAAAAGTCATACTGATGGTGGGCTCATCGACGCTCAGCGCTGGCGATGCCTGCGGATGTTCCGGATCACACAGGGTGTCGGAGATCTGCAGTTTATCGATGCCGGTAACGCAGACGATGTCCCCTGCCTGCGCCTGATCCACGTCAACTCGCTCCAGCCCGAGATAGGACTTGACCTGCAGAATCCGGCCCTTTCGGGTATCACCGAAACGATCGACAATCACCACGTTCTGATTGTTTGAAGCCTTGCCCCGGGAGATCCGGCCCACCCCGATCACGCCAACGTAGCTGTTATAGTCCAGAGCACTGATCTGCATCTGAAAAGGCGCGTCTACCGCCACTGACGGCGGCGGCACTTTCTCGATAATGGCGTCAAAGAGGGGCCGCATGTCTTCACTCAGCTGATCGGCCTCCCAGCCCACTATGCCCTGTAGCGCGGAACAGTAGAGAATCGGGAAATCGAGCTGCTCGTCGCTGGCACCCAGTTTGTCGAACAGGTCGAATACCTCGTTGATCACCCAGTCGGGCCGCGCTCCCTCCCGATCAATCTTGTTCACCACCACAATCGGGTTCAGCCCCTGATCGAAGGCTTTCTGCGTGACGAAGCGGGTTTGGGGCATCGGCCCTTCCACGGCATCCACTAGCAACAGGACCGAGTCAACCATGGACAGGACACGCTCGACCTCACCACCGAAGTCGGCATGCCCCGGCGTATCGACGATGTTGATGCGATATCCTTCCCAGGTGATGGCGGTATTTTTCGCCAGAATCGTGATGCCCCGCTCACGCTCCTGCTCGTTCGAGTCCATGACCCGCTCCACTTTTTCACCCCGCGACTGGAGCGTGCCGGATTGCTGGAGCAGTTTGTCCACCAGCGTAGTCTTTCCGTGATCAACGTGGGCAATAATGGCGATGTTGCGAAGTGATTCAGACATAAAAGGCTGGCCATCCAACGGCGGCGCGATGGCGAAGTCAGGTTAACAGTCAGGGGAAGATGAGCTCACCCGTCTCAAAAGCGCGGCGAGTATACACGAGAGCAGCGGCGAACCGCCAATCCTGATTGAGTGGCTGAGCAGTGAGGGGTGCGGGGCTAAGTGGCCGGAACCGGGGTCAGGCCGGTTCTAGTGACGGCTTTGGCTGGCGGGAGAATTCCGCGCGGGCATCCAGCACGCCGACGTTGGCAAATCCCTCATCGATGAGATGCCCCGCGTGCAGGCGACTCATCATGCCCTGGTCACAGTAAAGCAGGTAGTGTTTGCCGGAATTGAGATCAGCAAAACTGGTCTTCAACTTGAAAAAAGGGATCGACAACACCGCATTGCCGAGGCCTTTTTTGTTGAACGGCTTCAGAGCGACCTCGTCGGGATGACGGATGTCGACGATAATCTGATGCGGCAGCGGCGTCTTCACCGCGACCGCCTCTCCCGACCCGCTCTCGAGATCCTCAACGACCTCCGTGATCAGCTGAAAACGGGCACCGGCAATGGCTTCATACAGCTTGCTCCAGTCGAACCGGCTCTCCTGTTCGGCCAGACGCTGCGCTTTTGCTTTGGTCGTCGGGCTGTCAGAGATCACCGCGCAGTACTCGGGGATGTGTTTGGAAAATTCTTCGGTGCCAATTTCCCGCGCTTTATTGATGATGGTCTGTTTGTCCGTCATGCACAGAGGCCGCAATACCATCAGCTCAGAAACCTCATCGACGACATTCAGATTGGCCAGCGTCTGGCTGGCTACCTGGGCCACGCTTTCCCCGGTTACCAGCGCATGAACATTCAGCCGCTGCGCCACACCGTCGGCGGCACGCAGCATAAGCCGCTTCAGCACCACGCCCATCTGCGAGTCTTCTACCGATGCGAGGATCTCTTCAACCACGCCTTCGAAGGGAACCGTCACAAACTTGATACGGTGCGAGCTGTGGTATTTCATCCACAGGTAAAGTGCCACTTCTTTCACTGCCAACTCATGGGCTCTGCCTCCCATGTTGAAGAAACAGAAATGAGTCAGCAGTCCGCGCTTGATGGTCATGTAACTTGAAACGGCCGAATCAAAGCCTCCGGATAAAAGCGACAGCACCGCATCTTGACCACCGAGAGGGTAACCCCCGAGACCTGCATAGGTCTGCTTGACTACAAACAGCTCCTGCTCACGCACCTCCAGCGCAACAGTTACTTCCGGGTCTTTGAGTTTCACCTTGGCACTTTCATATTTCAGGTTCAAGCCGGCGCCGACCGCTTGCTCGACATCTACCGATTTGAAACTTTGCCTACCCATACGCTTGCAGCGCACCGCGAAGGTCTTACCCGGCAAGCTGGGCCCATAGTAGCGATCAGCGATCTCAAGAATGCCTGCCATAGTGGGCAACGGAAAACGATCGACCTCCAAAAACTGGTCAACTCCCGGCGTGCTGGCAAGCGCTTCCAGCAACAACATTTTTTGCACCGCATCGATGTCGCCCGTTTCTACCTCAAGACAATCCCAGTGGCCATTCACCACGACGTCCTCATCAATGCGGCTCAGAATGATTTTCAGGTTTTTCCGGCACAGACGCACCAGGCGTTTGCGCACCGGACGGCTTTTGACGGTAATTTCAGGAAAGAGTTTGACGAGAAACAACATGGCTCAAGGCAGTGATTGCGGCGGGAACACTTGCACCAACGTCTCGCGCATGAGCCCCTTTTCGGGGACAACCGCACAGCGACCCTGATAGCTCGCACTATTTTTGCGCATACTGCCTTGTTACTGCATGATTATGGCTCATTTTGCTTGCGCCTGTTTTCTCCGAGGCCCGTGATTCGCGGGCTGCAGCAGTGACCCTAGTGGCATATATATTGCAATTATTTTTAAGCAAATGGCAAGCCTGTCAGGGCCTCACAGTGAACGCACCCGAACCGGCCTTCGTTCGACGGCGTGCTCACCAAACCGCAGCAGCGGAGAGTGGCCAACCTCAGACGCAGTCTCCTGCGTGCTGCGGTTGGTGGGGGCTCCGCCGGTCGCCGGGGCGCAGCAGCGGGCAGTCGTCACACACCACGATCGAATTCGATGAGGAACAAGGAGAACGAAAGACAATGAAATCAAAACTGGAATACATCTGGCTGGATGGCTACACGCCGACCCAGAGCCTGCGCAGCAAAACCCGCGTAGAAACAGACTTTGGCGGCACGCTCGAAGAGTGCCCCATGTGGTCCTTCGACGGCAGTTCAACGCTGCAGGCCTCAGGCGATGATTCAGACTGTCTGCTCAAGCCAGTCGCGATATTCCCGGATCCTGATCGCGCTAGTGCCTATCTTGTTATGACCGAGGTGCTTAACGCTGACGGCACCCCCCACGAGTCTAACGGCAGAGCAACCATCGACGACGACGATGAAGACTTCTGGTTCGGCTTCGAACAGGAATACTTCCTGTGGGACACAAAAACCAATCTGCCTCCCGGCTTTCCTGCCAACGGTTATCCAGGCCCTCAAGGTCCCTACTACTGCTCAGTCGGCGGGTCCAACGCGCACGGTCGCGATGTTGTCGAGGATCACCTTGACCTGTGCCTGGAGGCAGGTATCAACGTTGAGGGAATCAACGCCGAAGTGGCAGCCGGGCAGTGGGAATTTCAGGTTTTCGCCAAAGGCGCCAAGCGTGCCGGAGACGAAACCTGGATCGCTCGCTATCTGCTCGAGCGTACCGCGGAGCGCTACAGTCTCGCCATCAACTGGGAACCGAAGCCACTGGGCAAAGAGCTCGACTGGAACGGTTCCGGCATGCACGCAAACTTTTCCAATAGCGTCATGCGCGAATCTGGCGATGAAGCCGTATTCACCAAGATCTGTGAGGAATTCGGCAAGAACATTGAACGTCACATCAGCGTCTACGGCGCCAACAATGATCAGCGCCTGACCGGCCTTCACGAGACCCAGTCCATCGACATGTTCAGCTATGGCGTGTCAGACCGCGGCGCGTCGATCCGTATCCCGGTCGGCACCGTAGAAGATGGCTGGAAGGGCCGTCTCGAGGACCGACGGACCGCGTCAAATGCCGATCCGTACAAAGTGGCCGCAGCGATCATCAAGACCACCAAGGAAGGTCTGGCTTAAGCCGACTGAACCGGTATCCACGGAAGCCCCGGCTGCATGTGCAGCCGGGGCTTTTTTTCTGCGCGCTTAACCGAACTGAGTGCCGCACCAATTCAGGCGCTTTTCAGATTTGAGCCGACTCCTGAATGCCATGCGCGCTATTTTGGTGCATTTTAGAGAAATGTGATGCAAAATGCGCCAAGTAATGACATTGCCCCGCCAAGACGCACCGAAAACAGACGCCTCCACTGTCCCATAATACAACATATCTTGGTCAGCTTATTGCATAGGAAACGTACCGTCGCATGCCTTATGACTATGCGGCGATCAGGTACTCCCAACGGATGGCTCTGCACAGGCTAGATCGTGACACTCGACAACATTCACAAGCTTCTGCTCGACAGCCTGAAAACCGGCGTGATGTTGCTGGATGGCGACCTACGCCTCCGATACATCAATATGGAAGCCGAGCATCTGCTGGCCATCAGCGATTCAAAAGCCAACAACCAGTTCATCGGTGAACTGCTGCTGGATGCCGAGGAAGAAATTCAGAAGATTCGCATGGCCCTCAAAAAAGGCATCAGCGTGACCCGCCGCATGGCGGAGCTCCATCTCAGGCACAAGCGCTCGATTCTGGTAGACTACACCATCAACCCCTACGAAGCCGGCGGCGAAGTCTCCGCCCTGATCGAGCTGAATTCGCTGGAACATGCACAGCGTATCAATCAGGAGGAAATTCTGAGCGGCGCTCGGGCCACCACTCAGGAACTGGTGCGGGGACTGGCTCATGAGATTAAGAATCCTCTGGGTGGCATTCGCGGCGCAGCGCAGCTGCTGGCCAGAGAAGTCACTGACAGCGAGCTGCATGATTACACGCAGGTGATCATCGATGAGGCGGATCGCTTGCACAATCTGGTAGACCGCCTGGTCGGCGCGAAACACCCGCTAGCATTTTCGGACACCAACATTCATGAGGTGCTGGAACGCGTCAAGAGCCTGGCTGAAGCCGACGCCGCGAGCAACGACATCCGCATCGTTGCCGATTACGACCCCAGTATTCCCACTTTTCAGGGGGACGGGGAGCATCTGATTCAAGCGATGCTGAATCTGGTGCGCAACGCCATACAGTCCATCAATACAGCACAACCCCCGGTAGCGACCAGCCAAATCCGTCTACGAACCCGGGTGGCCCGAAATATCAGCATCAGTGAGATTTTCCACCGCATCGCCCTGAAAGTCGACATCACAGACAACGGACCCGGTGTCCCTCCTCACATGTTGAGCACCATCTTCTATCCCATGATTTCCGGGCGAGCCGACGGCACTGGCCTCGGCTTGCCCATTACCCACTCCATCATCAGCCAACACGGCGGCATGATTGAGTGCAAGAGCAAACCCGGTGAAACCACTTTTTCTGTCGTGCTGCCGCTCACGGTCAGCCAGGCAGACGGCAAATAACGAGAGGCACGCAATGCAAACAGCAAACCACAGTGTGGGAATGAATACCAACAGTTCAGTCTGGATGCTCGATGACGACCGCTCCATCCGCTGGGTACTGGAAAAGTCCCTAGGCAAGAATGGTCTGGCTACCCAGAGTTTTGAAAGCGGGAGAGAATTGCTCAACCGGCTCAATCAGGAGACGCCGGATGCCATTATCAGCGACATCCGGATGCCGGGCATCGACGGACTGGAACTGCTCACCTCTATTCAACAAACCCACCCGGAGCTGCCGGTTATCATCATGACTGCGCATTCGGATCTCGAGAGCGCAGTCGCTTCCTACAGCCGAGGCGCCTTCGAGTATCTGCCGAAGCCCTTCGATATTGATGAAGCCGTTGCCATGACGCGTCGGGCGCTGGCCCATGCGAAAGACAAAACCGAGGAGGCGGCAGAGACTGCTGAGACGCCCTCGACCGAAATTATCGGGGAAGCACCCGCCATGCAGGAGGTGTTTCGCGCCATCGGGCGTCTGTCGAATTCCAACATCTCGGTGCTGATCAATGGCGAATCCGGCACCGGTAAAGAACTGGTCGCCCATGCCCTGCATCAGCACGGACCGCGCCGGGAGCAGCCCTTTGTGCCTCTGAACGTGGCCGCTATCCCGAAAGAGCTGATCGAATCTGAACTGTTCGGTCACGAGAAAGGCGCATTCACCGGCGCTACCCAGCAGCGTACCGGCCGCTTCGAGCAGGCCAACGGCGGCACCCTGTTTCTCGATGAAATCGGCGATATGCCGGCGGAAACCCAGACCCGCTTACTGCGCGTGCTCTCTGATGGCGAATTCTATCGCGTAGGCGGGCACACCTCGATCAAAGTCGATGTGCGCATCATTGCGGCCACTCATCAGAACCTCGAGAAGCTCGTCGAGCAGCACCTGTTCCGCGAGGATTTGTTCCACCGTCTGAACGTCATCCGGATTCACATCCCCAAACTGGCAGACCGGCGCGAAGACATCGCCAAGCTTTCCATGCACTTTCTGGCCAAGGCAGCCGAAGAGCTGGACGTGGAACCGAAAATACTGCGCCCCGAGACCATTCAGTTTCTGGAGAATTTGGCCTGGCCGGGAAACGTACGGCAGCTGGAAAATTTCTGCCGCTGGATTACGGTGATGGCTTCCGGTCGAGAGGTACACCTGTCAGACCTGCCACCCGAATTCTCTGAGCAGGAGGCCAAGTCTGCCGCACCCGGGAACTGGACGCATAATCTGCAGGCCTGGGCGGATCAACAGCTCAGCATGGGCAATTCCGGCATTCTCAATGAAGCCACGCCCCTGTTTGAACGGACCCTGATCGACATTGCCCTGAAACACACCGGTGGCAGACGACGCGATGCCGCCAACCTGCTCGGCTGGGGGCGCAACACACTTACCCGCAAGATCAAGGAACTGGGCTCCTATTACGGCAACGGCACGGATGAGTAGCCGTTTAGAAACGCGAAGCTGATCCACCGGCACGCTCGCCCATCAGACCCCTGTGCCGCTTCCCGCGGCATTGAAAACATGCAGGGCATTGAGGAAATAGAGAGCATCGAAGGATGTCCCGCGTGCGCCCGGTGCGAAGGGCGACTACTCGCCCCGGTGTAATGCCGGAGCTCTCCGGAATCTACTGCCACGGACTGTTTTAGATTTCCTGCCAGTTGAAGAGTCGGTCGTGACCCCGAAAGGAGCCAAACTCCAAAATGCCGAGGGGGTTGTCGGTGTATATGGCCCCGTCCGGAATTTCGTCGTAGTCGTCAACGCCGCCGCCACCGCGCCAGTCATATCCGAGGAATTCCAGAGAAAAAGGCAGAGTCGGACTGTCCAGGTCAAATTCGATCATGACTCGCCCGTCGGTGCCGGTAATTGCCAGCGGGTCCGGCGCTGACACTGGAAAAGGCCTGGCCGGATCGTTGGTGTCGTCGCTGTCTCCGTCCTGTTCACGCGCCAGCACGCCGTTGAACAGATTCACCGTGACATCGACCAGCGCATCCGGTTCAATGCTGACACCTCTGGGCGCCAGCGGATCGACTGTCTCCGGGTCGGATTGATAGCTGCTGTCGAAAAAATCGAGTGCAGCGGATGAAGCGCTGATATCAAAGAAAAACGCCGTCGCGTCATCATCAATGTTGGTGATGAACTCAGTGCCGTTCCAGTATTCGATCCTCAGCGGCACATCGAGGTCTTCCGTTTCCGGACCCTACGCATTGTCGATGAGTAATCTGCCATAGAGGAACTCGATATCGGTCGCGGTAAGCCGGTGATAGAGCGGGGTATCGGGCGTATCAGTGGCATCGGCATCGTCATTGAAGTCTGCACCGGTCAGCGTGATTACGACGGCGTCCGTATCCTGAACGTTCGTCCCAATTGCTACCACAAAAAGTCCGTCTTCGGCACCGTCGACACCGATGCCGTCGTTCTCCCCGTTAAAAATGAGTCGGCCACTGACGGTGCGGGTACCCGGACCCGGGTCACCGAAACCGTCCCAATTCAGATTGGAGCTGCCGTCAACACTGGTAAGCCCCGGGCTGTGATACAGGTCATCCGCCGAATCGATGTCATCAACCGCCTGAAAGACCAAATCCACATCAAAGCCCGTGGCTGCGAGCTTCACAAAATCCCCGATGTAGTTTTGCGTAATCTCGTTGTCGGCGTTGCGGGCTTCAAAGGTAAAACTGGTGGTGAACTCCTGCCCCATGTGGGTGAACGGACTCTTGGTGGTATTGCCCTGCACATCTTCGCCTTCTTCTTGAAAAACGATGACTGCATGTGGTCCTCTTAGTCTTGGAGATCAGGACATTCAGCTGAGCTCCCCACATCTTGCTGCCGGCCCCCGGGCAAGGTGCCGATTTTGTTCTAGCACGCGCGAGCAGGCAGAAACTAAAAAACGCTCTTAAGGAATATCGGTTAAGTTGCTAAAAACTAAGCCAAAAACCTATTTCTGGCCACGGCGCAATTTGGCCTCTGAAAGCCGTTTTTGGCGGGCCGCTCCGGCGTCTGCAGCCGCCGGCACTCAGGTCCCTGCCCGGCAGGAGGCTGACCAGAGGGCCCGAAGCTCCGAAACTAGTGGCTCTGCGGCGCACCATAACCACCCGCGGGGTGACTTTTCTCAGCAAATTCGCACTGCTGCCTGTTTTCAGTGCTGTTACCCCTCAATTTTCTGTCCGCGAGCTGGTTAAATTTTGATCAATATCGTCCTTTTTGAGCCTGAAATACCCTCAAACACTGGTAACATCATCCGTTTAGCTGCAAATACAGGGTCACTGCTTCATTTGATCAAGCCCTTAGGATTTGCTCTGGAGGACAAGAAAATGCGGCGGGCAGGGCTGGATTACCATGAATATACCAGCCTTTCGATTTATGAGAACTGGCAGGAATTCCGTGATAAGCAACCCGGGGCGCGCCTGTTCGGGCTGAGCACCAAAGGTAGCCGGTTTTACACGGAAGTGACGTTCGAGGATGGGGACTTTCTGGTTTTTGGCCCAGAAACCCGGGGCCTGCCGGAGTCGATAAGGGCAGAAATCGGACAGGAGGGGGTATTACGCATCCCCATGTTTCCAGAAAGCCGCAGCCTGAATCTCTCCAATGCAGCGGCTATTCTGGTGTATGAGGCCTGGCGGCAGCTGAACTTTGCTGCCGGAATCTGAGCTTACTGCACGCTCTCCGGTGCCGCCTCGCCGCCGGCCGCCTGCTGCTCGGCCGCCTGTTTCTGCTGCGCGTAGAGCGCTTCGAAGTTGATCGGGGCGATCATCAGTGGGGGAAAGCTGCCCTTGACCACCAGCGCGTCGAGCGACTCCCGTGAGTAGGGGAACAGAATGCTCGGACATACCGTGGCCAGCACCTGCTCGAGATCCGTTTCGCTGAACTCTTTGACGGTAAAGATACCGGCCTGATGAACCTCGACTACGAACGCGGTCTCCTCCTCCAGCTGGGCTTCCGCCGTCAGCACCAACACCACCTCATACACATCATCGGCAACCTTGGTGTTGCGCGTCTTGATGTCAAAGTTGATCTTGGGGCTCCACTGGGTCTGGAAAATCTGCGGGCTTTTCGGCGATTCAAAGGAAGTGTCCTTTAGATAAATCCGCTGCAGCGCAAACTGCGGACCTGCCTGGTGAGCGCCTTCTGCGGCGGCCTCCGGGGCGTTGTTACTTTCTTCTACCATGGTAATTCCTGTCTATCTCATCAAAAGTAAAAAATGATTTCGGTCTCAGCTTTGCACCAGCGGATAGGACTGCGCCTTCCACTCGGTGACTCCACCGGAAAGCTTGCTAACTTCCTTGTGGCCGAGTTCTTCAAGGATCTTGACCGCCTCTCCCGCATGCTGACCCATCTTGCAGACGACCAGCAGGGGCCGCTCCTTTGATTTCTTAAGCTCGGCGGGCGCCCGCTGCTTGAGCTTGGCCAAAGGAATGTGGATCGCATCCACAATGTGGCCGGCTTCAAATTCTTTCTTGTCGCGAATGTCGACCACCACCGCATCCTGTCGGTTGATCAGCATGACTGCCTGCTGTGGACCGACCGAGGCCGCCGCCGTGCGCGCCTGGTAAAAAATAATGGCCGCGGCGCTCGCTACCCACATAGAAGAGAGCACCAGATGGTTGCCTATAAATTCGACAAACTGTTCCACGACGCGGGTCTAAATTTTCTATATGCTTATCAACGGGTTAATTCCACTCAACCAGCGCTGACACCGCCGGGTTGTGAAGAGGCACGAAGTATACACGTGTAGCCCGGTCGAAAGAAGCGGCCCGGTGCGCCGCACTCGCCAGAATCCGGGCTTTCGAGGATAATAGTCACATCACATCAGCAGTGGCTGCAGCCCGTCGCCGGCAGAGCCAGAGGTACACAAATCGCCATGAGCAAGAAATCCACCGCCCTTCTTCTGATTCTTGATGGCTGGGGCCATCGGGAAGCCACCGACAGCAACGCCATCGCCAACGCGACTACCCCGACCTGGGACAGCCTGTGGCAGCAGCGACCGTCGACGCTGATCGCTACGTCCGGGCAGTCCGTTGGCCTGCCGGCCGGACAGATGGGCAATTCCGAGGTCGGCCACATGAATCTGGGCGCCGGGCGAGTGGTCTATCAGAGCCTGACCCGAATCGATAAGGACATCGAAGACGGCGGGTTCTATGAAAATGCCGTGCTGGTTCAGGCCGCCGAGCTTGCCGCCAGTAGCGAAACCGCGCTGCATGTGCTGGGACTTATGTCATCGGGCGGCATCCACAGCCACGAAGACCAGATCATGGCAGCACTGGAACTGGCCCGACAACGCGGTGTTCGAAAGCTTTATCTACATGCCTTTCTGGACGGCCGGGACACCCCGCCCCGCAGCGCACTGGCCTCACTGCAGCGGGCAGACACCTTTTTCCAGCGCCACAGCATCGGTCGGGTCGCTTCCCTGTGCGGACGCTTCTATGCCATGGACCGCGACAACCGCTGGGACCGCGTCCAGAGTGCCTACCGGCTGCTGACCGAAGCCAAAGCGCCTTACACCTGCGCCAGCGCCAGCGCCGGACTTAAAGCGGCCTATCAGCGAGATGAGGACGATGAATTTGTGCAGGCCACGGTGATTCAGGGAGAGGGCGAGGCACCGGCACTGATTGACGACGGTGACGTGGTGCTATTCATGAATTTCCGCGCAGACCGGGCCAGGCAGCTGACCCGGACCATGGTCGATGATGACTTCGATGGTTTTGAGCGGAGCGTTCGGCCCCTGCTGGGTGATTTCGTGATGCTCACGGAATACGCTGCCGATATCGACACCGCCTGCGCTTATCCTCCTCAGGTGCTGGACAATGTGCTCGGGCAGTATCTGGCCGACAACCAGCGCACCCAGCTGCGTATCGCCGAGACGGAAAAATACGCGCACGTCACCTTCTTTTTTAACGGGGGTCGCGAAGCGCCTTTCGCCGGCGAAGACCGCACCCTGATTCCTTCACCGCAGGTCAAGACCTATGACCTGAAACCGGAAATGTCGGCCGTTGAAGTCACCGAAGATCTGGTCAGGGCCATCACCTCCGGCGACTACGACACCATCATCTGCAACTACGCCAATGGCGATATGGTCGGACACACCGGAAATTTCGAGGCTTCAATCAAGGCAGTTGAAACCGTCGATTCCTGCCTGAGCCGAATTGTTTCCGCCATCGAGGAGGTCAGAGGCCATCTGCTGATCACCGCCGATCACGGTAATGTGGAACAGATGCTGGACCCGGAAACCCATCAGCCCCTGACCTCGCATACCAGCGGGCCCGTGCCGCTGGTTTATGTCGGCGCGAGTGATCTGACCTTCACCGGAGAAGGCAGTCTATGTGATATCGCGCCCACCCTGCTCTACCTGATGTCCATGCCAGCGCCCGATGAAATGACCGGAAAAGTGCTGCTGCAGCCACAAGAACCGGCGCAGGCGAGCGCCTGAGTGCCAGATGTCACAGTTGAGGTCCGACGCGGACTGCTGCTGAGTCTCGGCCTGTGGGCTTGTGCCGGCTTCTTCGGTGTCGCTCAGGAGCGCGAACAGGCTGAACGGGATTTATCCGAAGTCTCGGCAGCAATTGCTGATATTCAGGCCTGGCTGCAACAAGCCACGACTCGCGAAACCGAACATCAGAGAAACCCAGCTGGCGCTGTCTGATGCGCAGCAGGCTCTGGCAGAACAGGCTCAGGCACTGGCTGCCGCCCGCGCCGAGCAACAAAGCCTGCAGCAGCAGTCCCGCGAACTGCTATCCAGCAAGCGCGAGCAGGAACGGGTCCTGGCCGCTTTGCTCCGGCACGCCTATATCAACCGCAAGGACAATGCGCTGTAAAGCCTGCTCAATGCCGAAAGCCTGTCCGAGGATGCCCGGCAGCTGCAGTACACGGGCTATCTGTCGGAATTTCAGCTCGACCGGATTGAAACCTTCAACGCCACTTAGTCGGAACTGGCCGCTCTGGATGCCGAGGTCGCGCAAAACCTGAGTCTGATGGTCAAACAGCGGCAGCAAGCCATAAGGCTTGAGAACGAACTGGAGCAGGCCCGTGAATCGCAGACTGCAGCGCTAGCGGAACTCAGAAACAGTGTCGCCAGTCGCAGCAGCGCCATGACACAGTTGGAGACGCAGCAGCTGATCGAAGAAATCACCCGCGCGCTTGAAGGCGTGTCGTCCTTTGACCAGATCACGCCCCTGGCCGACAGTCGCGGTAAGCTGCCGCCGCCGGTGAATAAGCCGGTGACCCATGCGTTTGGCGCCACCTATGACGGCGGCAGCCTGGTACGAAAGGGGCTGTCGTACGCACCGAACTCGGGCAATCCGGTGCGGGCCGTACACGCCGGTCGGGTGGGCTTTGCTGACCGGCTGCGGGGTTCCGGGCTGCTGATCATGCTAGACCACGGGCAGGGCTGCATAAGTCTTTACGGTCATAATGAGGCGCTGACCGTCAACGGCGGCGACCGGGTAGATGCGGACGAAGTGCTGGCACGGTCGGGCATCAACAGCAGCGACCGCGCGGCCGGGCAATATTTCGAGATCAGACGCAACGGCGAGCCAGAGGACCCCACTGCCTGGCTACGCTAAGCCGGGCCCGTTCGAAACTGCAGTCGGAACCGGGAGGACCGTCCCGAGCCCGACCGGCATATTGCCAATGCCGGCATAAACTGAAACTATTGACGAACTCGTATCACCCAGCAGAACTGCTTTTCAGGAAACCCCGATGATGACCTTTCGCCAACGCCTGTCGACCGTCCTTGCCCTTTGCGTGCTAAGCGCCGCGCCGCTGTCTGGACAGGCCCAGCAGTCTGAGCTGCTGCCCCTGCCGCTTGATGAAGTGCGCATGTTCACCGAGGCACTGGACCGCATCCGCATGGCCTACGTGGAAGAGATCGACGACAAAACCCTGCTGGAGAACGCAATCAGAGGCATGTTGTCCGGGCTGGATCCGCATTCGGCCTACATGGCCGGGCAGGAATATGACGCCCTCCAGGAAACCACTTCAGGCGAATTCGGTGGGCTGGGCATCGAGGTGGGTCGAGAGAACGGTTACATCAAGGTCATCAGCCCCATTGATGATACGCCGGCAGACCGGGCTGGCATTGAGGCAGGTGATCTGATCATCCAGATCGACAACAAACCGCTGCGTGAACTGACTCCGGAAGAAGCTGCCAACATGATGCGCGGCGAACCGGGCACCGAAGTGACGGTCACCATTGCCCGCGAGGGCATGGAACCCTTTGAGCTGACGGTTGTCCGCGAAGTCATCGCCATTACCAGCGTTCGAAGCCGTCTGCTCGAACCTGGATATGCCTATGTCCGGATTGCCCAGTTCCGGCTCAACACCGGCGAAGAGCTGGAAGCCGAGCTGCGGGAACTGTACGAAGAGCACGGCGGGCTGAAAGGCGTGGTACTGGATTTGCGCAATAACCCGGGCGGCGTACTGCAGGCGTCCGTGCGCGTGGTAGATGCCTTTATTGAGGAAGGCTCAATCGTCTCGACCAAAGGTCGACTGGAAGGAAACGACATGACCTTTTCTGCCAGCCTCGCCACCATAGCACCAGATGTCCCACTTGTGGTGCTGGTGAATAACGGCTCCGCTTCCGCATCAGAGATTGTTGCCGGCGCGCTTCAGGATCACGGCCGGGCCGTGGTGATGGGAACCCAGAGCTTTGGCAAAGGCTCGGTGCAAACGGTGCTCCAACTGGATGACGCCCGCGCGATCAAGCTGACCACCTCACTGTACTACACGCCCAGCGGACGTTCGATTCAGGCGCAGGGCATCACTCCTGACATCATTGTTGACGATGCTTTTGTGACGCGGCGCTCGCGCAGCATTTCGCAATACAATGAAGCCGACCTGCCCGGCCGGCTGGCCAACGGGAATGGTGAAGAGACGGTAGACAGCGATGAGGAGATGGCCGAAGCGCTGATCTCCGCCGAACAGGTTCTGGTCACCGACTATCCGCTCAACGAAGCGCTGAACGTGCTGAAGGGCGTCAATGCATTCAGACCTGCCGCGCGCAGCACCACGGGCAGCTTTGCCCAGCGGGATGCCCCGTAGCCATCGCCCTGCCACCGAACGCAATCGCCCTGGCAGGCCTGATCAAAGTGCTTGCATGACCGGGCGAATTGAGTGTTTCAAGTGGCTTGCGCCGTTTAATCCAGCCTGACCTCAATGCCCCGGGATGCCATGTGTGCTTTTGCCTCGCGGATGGTGTATTCACCGAAGTGGAAAATGCTCGCCGCGAGCACCGCATCTGCTGCGCCCAGCAGAACCCCATCGGCCAGATGGTCGAGATTGCCGACGCCGCCTGACGCGATGATGGGCACGTTGACGGCCTCGCTGACGGCCCTGTTGAGCTCAAGATCGAAGCCGATCTTCGTGCCATCGCGGTCCATACTGGTCAGCAGGATTTCACCAGCCCCGTAACTCACCATCCGCCTGACCCATTCGATGACTTCAAGCCCGGTCGGCTTGCGCCCGCCGTGAGTGAAAATTTCCCAGCGCAGCGGCTCATCTTCAGCCGACACACGCTTGGCGTCTACCGCCACAACAATGCACTGAGAGCCGAAGCGCTCGGCCGACTCGCGCACGAACTCCGGATTCTGAACAGCTGCGGTGTTGATGGAGACCTTATCTGCACCTGCGTTGAGCATGGTGCGAATATCTTCCAGCGTGCGAATGCCCCCACCCACCGTGAGCGGAATGAAAACCTGTCCGGCGATCGCCCGGACCGTGTCCACCGTCGTGGCCCGATCTTCATGGCTGGCGGTAATGTCCAGAAACGTGATCTCATCGGCACCGGCCTCGCCGTAGCGCCGGGAAACCTCGACGGGATCTCCGGCATCGCGAATGTCAACAAATTGCACGCCTTTCACCACGCGGCCGCGGTCGCAGTCGAGACAGGGAATGATTCGCTTTGCTAGTGCCATAGATCTGTATGCGCTATGCCGGTCATCAGAAAAAGCTCAGTCGTCTGAATTACAGTAGGCCTGCGCCTCCTGTAAATCCAGCTGACCTTCGTAAATCGCGCGGCCGGTGATGGCGCCAATAATGCCCGCGCCGCCTGCGGTTTTTGCCGCGGCTTTCAGATCGACAATGTCGGCCAGTTTCGCGATACCGCCGGAGGCAATGACCGGAATGCTGGAGCGCTCGGCCAGAGCCAGAGTGGCCGCCACATTGGCCCCCTGCATCATGCCGTCCCGATCAATGTCTGTATAAATCACCGCCGCCACCCCCAGTCCGTCGAACCGCTGCAGCGCGTCCTCGACCGCCAACTCGGAGACTTCCGCCCATCCCTCCGTGGCGACTTTGCCGTTCACCGCATCAAGCCCGATGATGATCTTACCGGGGAATTCCGCACTGGCTGCCCGGACAAAATCAGGGTCCTTCACAGCCTGAGTGCCGATAATAAGGTAGCTCACCCCGGCATCGATGTAGACCTGAGCAGTCTCGAGCGAGCGGATGCCGCCGCCGATCTGCACCGGAAGTTCCGGGTAAGCGCGGGTAATGGAAGTCACGATGTCCGCATTGACCGGCGACCCTTCGAATGCCCCGTTAAGATCAACAATGTGCAGGCGCCGCGCACCTTGCGCCAGCCACTGCCCAGCCTGCTCCAACGGATCATCAGAGAAAATCGTGCTCTCTTCCATCCGACCCTGCTTGAGGCGGACACACTGACCGTCTTTCAGGTCGATTGCAGGTATCACTATCATGGTGTTTTAGGTGTCCCTCTTCTCGGATGCTCATCTGGTTCTGATCGGCGCTCAGTCGCTGGCGCCGTTCCAGGTGAGAAAATTGCGCAGCAGGGTGAGCCCCGCGTTTTGACTTTTTTCCGGATGAAACTGAGTGGCAAAAATATTGCCCGCGGAGATAGCAGCCACTATTTCCCTGCCATATACGCTGCGGCCGGCCACCTGATCAGTCTCATCCATCGTCACATAATAGCTGTGGACGAAGTAGAACCGGCTGTTGTCCGGCACACCCCGCCATAGCGGATGATCTGAAGTGTGAGCAACCCGGTTCCACCCCATGTGAGGCACTTTCAGGCGGGCGTCATTCTCGTCCCGCAAAACCTCACCAAAAAATTTCACGCGCCCCGACAGCAGGCCCAGACAGTCCACTCCACCGTTTTCTTCACTGTGCGCCATCAGCGCCTGCATACCGACGCAAATCGCCAGCACCGGTTTTGTCTTCATCGCACTTGCCACCATCGCGCCGACGTCGAGCCGGTTGATCTCGGCCATGCAGTCGCGAATCGCCCCAACGCCCGGGAAAACCACCCGATCCGCTGCCGCGATCCGCGCCGGATCTGACGTGATGATGACCTTCGTAGCCTGCCCCGATTCGGAGGCCAGTTCTGCCCCCACATGCTCGATTGCTTTAGCGACCGAATGCAGGTTCCCCATGCCGTAGTCAATGACTGCAACCTGATTCATTGGCGGGTGGCCACTGCCGCATGCGTGTATGCTGTCATCACAGGTTCGTATTGATAGCCGAGTCAGTAGTTCGGGATTGCCGCATCAGCATCGATGAAGCGGATACGAGGGAATCCAGCAAGACCGGGGCTGCGAAACCTCCGCAAAGCGCTGATGCTATGGAGCCGGATCATCTGAAGAGGATCTTTCATGGAACACCGGTTGCGGTACACCGTCTACAGCACGCCTTTGGTGGAGGGAATAAGGTCGGCTGCGCGAGGATCGATTTCCATCGCCACGCGCAACGCCCGACCAAAAGCCTTGAAAATGGTTTCAATCTGGTGGTGCGCGTTCTTGCCGCGGATATTGTCGATGTGCAGCGTGACCATCGCGTGATTCACAAAGCCCTGAAAAAATTCATGGAACAGATCGACGTCAAAGTTGCCTACGGTACCCTTGACGAACTGCACGTGGTAATCGAGGCCCGGACGACCGGAAAAATCCAGCACCACCCGGGAGAGCGCCTCATCAAGAGGAACATACGCATGCCCGTAGCGACGGATGCCGGTCTTGTCGAGCGCCTGATCCAGCGCCTGACCCAGCGTTATGCCGATGTCCTCAACCGTGTGATGGGCATCGATGTCCAGATCGCCCGTCGCCCTGACCGTCAGGTCAATCAAGCCGTGGCGCGCAATCTGATCTAGCATGTGATCAAGAAACGGCAGGCCGGTCTCAACGTCCAGCTGACCTGAACCATCAAGCTTGAGCGTGACGGTGATTTGCGTTTCCTTGGTGTTGCGCTCGACCGTAGCCTGACGCGCAGAAGGGGGAGCCGAAGCGCTCATGAAAAGACCCGTTGGCGGAAAAGCCGCATTATAATGCCGCTCTCGCCGGAGTGAAAGTCAGGTTTCGTGCAAGGCCTTAAGGCATTCGGTAGACTAGAGGGCAGAGCCGGAACTGTTCCGGACGGGGAGCCAGATTCAGGAGCGCTTCACGCCGTGTTACATCGCATCGACCGACCGAGCCTGCACGACCACCGTCTCGCCTGCGCTGTGAGGATTGAGTAAGGACCATGAGATTTCTCCTCAGATTCCTGTTGGTGCTGGTAATGCTGCTGGTGGCGAGCGGCTCCCTGCTCGTGGCAAGGATCAATACAGAATCCAACAAATCGGCCATCTCGGAGACGATACTCGCCGCCACCGGTTATGAACTGACCATCGGCGGCGATCTGTCCCTGAGCCTGTTCCCGGATCTTGGCCTTGCGCTCACTGATGTCCGGCTGAAAAATCCTGCCTTTCCTCAGGAACTGGCCTCCACCTCATCTGCGGTGTTAAGCGTTGAACTGACTCCTTTGCTGAGAGGCCAGATCAAGATCAGGGAAATCTCCGTTGCAGATTTACATGCCAACTATTTTATTGATGCGAACGGCACCAGCATCTGGTCCACCGGAGCCGCTGAACCGGGTGCGGCCAGCCGCAGCCCGTCATCCCATGGGAGACTGAAAGAGCTGCTGGCCTTTTCGGTCGATCGACTGCGCATCGGCAACGCCGATATCGACATTCAGGATGCCTCAAAGCAGGCCCGCTATCAGATCGACAACCTCAGCCTGGACAGTCGGGATACCAATCTGGAAGGTCGCCCCTTCTCAGTGGCGCTTCAGTTTGATTACGAAAACAACGGCATGTCGGCAGCCATTCCCATGGCGCTGAGATCTGACGTACAGGTAGATCTGAGCAACGGGTCGTTTCAGTTCAGCAATCTGCAGCTGAGCATCACGCCGATGTTGGTAACCGGCGCAATCACGGTCTCGGGATTCCCTGCAGATCCGATTTACGAAGGCTCGCTGGCCGCCGAAGATTTCGACGTATTCACCCTGCTGGGGTCACTGGATTTCAAAGAGCCGGGCTCGGCTACCGGCTTTGGCCTGGATGCGAATCGCATGATGAGCTTCAGCGGCCGATTCAACGGCTCTGCTCAGCGGGCGATACTGAGCGACTTTAACCTCAGTTTTGCCGGCTCATTGATCGAAACCGATGCCGAGGTGCGCCTGGCCACCGATCTGGCTCCCCTGAATGTCAGTTACAACGTCAATGCTGGTGCGCTCGATCTGTCGCCCTTTTTTACCGAGCAGCTACCGGCGGCCGAAGAAACACCGACTGGGCTGACCGAAAACGCGCAGTCTCAGCCGCAGGCTGAACTGCCCGTCGCGCTGATCAGCTCCATCAGTCTGCTTGGCGGAATCTCTGTTGAATCGGTCACCATAAATGACATACAGCTGCAAGACGTCAACGTATTTACCAACGTCGAGGATGGCGTGCTGGACATCGAAGTACCGCCTACCTCCCTGTTTGAAGGTTCAGCGCAAGGCACAATTCGGCTCAGCACCCGGGGAGGCGAGCTCGAGCTGGAAGCCAGTCAGACCATCAGCGATGTCAATCTGTCAGAGCTGACCCCTTTGGTCACTCGCTTCAACGCCGTCAGTGGCTTTCTGCAGGCCGAATCCAGCTATACCGCAACGGGCCACACGGTTGGGGAAATGCTGGACTCGTTGTCGGGCAACAGCGCCTTCAGCATAACCAACAACTCAGTCGACATCGGCGTGATCAAGCAGATGTTTACCGCCATCGCAGCACTGAGCCCGAACGGGGAGGCCATTCAGCAGTGGCCCGATGTGATTCGTTTCAGTGACCTGAGTGGCTACCTGATACTTGAAGATGGACTGACTTCGCAGCAGGAGCTCAGGCTGCGCATGGACAATTTCGACATCAGCGGCAGCGGCCAGATTGACCTCGACGCACAGAGCTTCGATTACGACCTGTTGTTTACCGTACTAGGTGCGCCCTATACGCAGACGATCCCGATCGATGAGCTCTACCACAATGTGTCCTGGCCCGTGGACTGCAGCGCTGCCTTTGCCGATGACGTCAGCCGATACTGCCGCCCGGACTTTACCCGTGTGCGGCACATTTTCAGTCAGATTGGCGCCAATGCGCTGCGCAATGAACTGCAGGACATCATTACCGATCAGGTGCCTGAACAATTGCGCGACTCAGCCAGAGGGCTGCTCAGAAGCCTGTTGAATTGAGCATGAAACCCCTGCTGCTCCGACAATCCAGCTCTACTGCCCTGCCCTCCCCGTTAAAGCACCGGCAGCGCCGCTGAGCACGCGCTGTGGGACGCCAGCACACATTTGCAGGGCAGGTTCTCGACTGGTTCGTCACGCATGGCCGGCACGATCTGCCCTGGCAGCAAAACCCCACGCCTTACCGGGTCTGGGTGTCAGAGATCATGCTGCAGCAGACCCAGGTGGCCACGGTCATTCCCTATTATCAGCGGTTCATGGCGCGTTTTCCCGACGTGCACGCACTGGCGGCAGCGCCGATGGACCAGGTGCTGCACCTGTGGACAGGGCTCGGCTATTACGCCAGGGCCCGCAACCTTCACAAAGCCGCGCAGCAAGTTTGCGCAGAGCATCAGGGACACTTTCCGAACAACGTTGAGGAACTCGAATCACTGCCCGGCATCGGGCGGTCTACAGCCGGCGCGATTGCCGCGCTCGCCATGCACATCAGAGCCCCGATTCTTGATGGCAACGTCAAACGCGTGTTGACGCGTTATTTTGCCATTGCCGGCTATCCGGAAAGCAGCGCTGTCAAATCCCGGCTGTGGAAACTGGCAGAATCGCTGCTGCCGGAGTCCGGAATCGCCGCTTACACGCAGGCCATGATGGATTTCGGAGCTACCCTTTGCACCCGAAGCCAGCCCGACTGCGGCCGGTGTCCACTGGCGGATCGCTGCCAGGCGCTGGCCGCTGATGCGATTGCGACGTATCCGGGCAAGAAACCCAGACAAGACAAACCGGTAAAAGCCGTGCAGATGATTATCCTGCGCAATGCACAGGGGGAAGTACTGCTGGAAAAACGCGCGGACACAGGCATCTGGGGCGGGCTTTACTCCTTGCCGGAGCGGCCTCTGGCAAAACTTACCGGACAGGATGAACCAGCGGCGCAGTGCATGGCTGAGCTCAACGGACTTTCCTGCGACCTGACTGCCGCGATTAGGCTACCACTAGTTCGGCACAGCTTTACCCACTACCGTCTGGACATCTTCCCGTTGTTGATTGAAGCCGAGCCCACTCCAAACGGAGCAGCAGGTGCAGCTGATTCTGACCGCTGGCTCTGGTACCCTCTCAATCGTTCGCTTGAAGTCGGGCTGGCCGCGCCGGTGAAGAAGCTGCTCTCCGGACTGGCCGAAGACCCGCACCCTATTCCACGCTAAGGAGTTTCCATGAGCCGCACGGTTCGGTGTCGAAAATACCAGAAAGAACTGCCGGGACTGGCGGTTCCGCCCTATCCCGGCCCAAAGGGGCAGGAAGTTTATGAAACTGTGTCTCAGCAGGCCTGGCACGAGTGGCAGGCACAGCAAACCATGCTCATTAACGAGAAGCAGCTGAACCTGATGGATCCGGAAACGCGCAGCTACCTGCAGCAGGAAATGGAAAAATTCCTCAGTAACGAGGACTACGATCGCGCCGAAGGGTTTGTGCCACCCGGCGAGTGAGCGTCTGACGCCTGCACTGTGCTCGCTACAGCTACCCCCAAGCGCGGCTGGCTGCCACAAATCGTCGGCCATGATTCTCGATTTCGCCTCGCAAGGCCGGGTCTTATCGCGCGCTAACCCACGCGCATATGCCTTGACTCAGGCTGTCAGACACTATTTAATACGCGGCTCGCGAAGCAGGGCCAAATTCGGGGAATTCATCGGCCACAGGCCCCGGAATGAGTCAGTCTCAGGCGGAATGCCCGCAGGCGTCAGCGCGACCAGCCAAGCCGAACCCGCTGGCATGACAATCAAGCACCTCACAGTGCATCCTAACGCCCAGGTAGCTCAGTCGGTAGAGCAGAGGACTGAAAATCCTCGTGTCGGCAGTTCGATTCTGTCCCTGGGCACCAACTCCTCTTCTTACTATGCACTTACCCTGACGAATTGACAGCTTCAATGTCCGAGAGCACCTGTTGCTTGATCCAACTGCGGACAGGTTTGTATGCGCGACGTCAGCGGCGGATGAGAAATGCCGCAGTGACACAAGCGCGTCGCGCGAGCGAGGCCTGCCCCAACCATCACTCCTCTGGGCACGGCTTCCCCCGGGATTTATACCGGGCACGCCTCACTCACTGGCCAAAGTCCATTGAATTTCTTAAGCTTCTGAATTTTCCGAGTGCCTTAGACCGCTCACTGCAATCAGAGCAAAATGAAAGAGTTGATTATGTCAACGATATCTGACTACGCCCCAGTTGGCGAGAGCATCACACAAGACCTCGTCTACGATTATTCATGTCGAGCCTTACTGGGAATCGTATGGATTAGCTCATTCATTTTTGGCCTGTACATCTTGGCAAACTACGCTTCTGCGTATTTTGATAATGATCTGCAGCGCTGGAATGAGGTACTTCCTGAAATCTATACACCGGGACAACCCGCAGCATCAATTGGCATTGGACTGCATTTTGTAGCGGGTGGGCTCATCTTGTTATTAGGCGCACTTCAGCTTATTCAAAGTATTCGTGTCAGTTATCCAGTGTTTCACCGCTGGAGTGGCAGGTTTTATGTTGTTGTCTCGATGATTGCGGCTCTTGGAGGGCTCTCCTTTATCGCAATTCGAGGCACTGTTGGCGGCACTGTCATGGATATCGGATTTTCAGGCTATGGCATTCTCATGTTTGTAGCTGCCATTCAAACCATGAAACATGGAATGCAGCGGAACTTCATGATCCACCAAGCCTGGGCCTGGAGGCTTTATGCGTTAGCAATTGGATCTTGGTTGTACAGAATGGACTATGGCTTGTGGCTGTTGCTGACAGACTGGGTTGGACACAAAGAGCAATTCGATGGATGGTTCGACAACGTTATGTCCTTCTTTTTCTACATCCCCAATATGATCATTGTCGAGCTCATGATCCGGGCACGCGACAGATCTAAGAATGTCCGCATTAGAAATGCAGCATCAGCCAGCATGATCCTTGCGAGTGTCGTGCTTGTCATTGCTACCTGGGGATTCGCAAGAGTCGCATGGATTCCCGCCATCACAGAATGGGCAGTCGGCTAACTGAAACAGTCTGAAAACGCTGAACTGATGAAAACCGTCTCAACTCTGTTGATCCTGCTGTTTCTCACCTGCTGTTCTCCCGGGACGGTGAAGTCCACCAATGGTGGCGAGTCTCTGCCAAACATCATCATCTTATATGCCGATGACCTGGGCTACGGCGATGTGGGTGAATATGGCGCAATGGGCGTGCTGACACCGAACATCGACAGACTGACACGAGGGGGCCTCAAATTTACCGATGCCTACAGCACCGCTGCAACCTACAGCCCCTCACGTGATTCCCTTCTAACGGGGCGCTATGCCTTTCGCCGGAACGCGAGTGTCTTGCCGGGCGACGGGCCGCTGATGATCCCGGCAGGGTCAGCGACCGTCGCTTCGATGCTGCAGCGAGCTGGCTATCGAACCGCCGTAGTGGGAAAGTGGTATCTAGGGCTTGGTGATGGCAACCTAAACTGAAATCAGGATATCCGACCGGGGCCTTTGGAGATCGGTTTCGATTATGCCTTCCTGCTTCCTGCAATCGGCGATCATATGGCTTTGGTCTATGCGGAAAATCATGCCGTGGTCGGTTTGTCCGATGAAGATGATCCTCTGAAAATCAGCTACAGCGACCCTATCGGGGATATGCCCACCGGGCTCAGTCATCCGCAGCTGCTGCGTCAGGGTGCTGATCGACAGCACAGCGTTACCATCGTCAACGGCTTCAGTCGCATCGGCTTCATGGATGGGGGCGACAGCGCCCACTGGCGAGACGAGGACTTCGCAGATCTTTTCGTAGAAAAAGCAATAGCATTCATCGAAGATGCCAGAAGCAGGAATCAGACTGCAGACCCTTTCTTTCTAGACTTCTCATTCCACAATATTCATGTACCCCGACTGCCTAATGAGCGCTTTGTGGGTGCCAATGAGATAGGACCGCGTGGTGATGCCATCGCTCAGGTGGACTGGATGACCGGTCAAATTGTCCAGACACTGGAGCGCCTGCAAATCGAAGACAATACCCTGATCATTTTTACCAGCGATACTGGCCCCGTGCTGGATGACGGATATGCCAATCAAGCCGTCTAATTGCTCGAAGAACACCGCCCGGCGGGGGCGCTTCGCGGGGGTAAATACAGCGCCTTTGAAGCAGGCACGCGGGTGCCCACAATTGTTTACTGGCCAAATTCGATTGAACCCGGTACCAGCCATCCGTTGCTCAGTCAGGTAGATTTTTTTTGCAACACTCGCGTCAATAAGCGGACAAACCCCGGGGTCTGGCGAAGCCATCGACAGCCAGAATCTGGCAGCAGCACTGTTGTCTGCCGAAGGCCAGGGTAGAGACGTGCTTATTACCCAATCAGCAACTCTGGGGATTCGCAGAAACGACTGGAAATATATTGAACCTATACCTGAAGGTGGGGCCATTCCGACATTCATCGAGCAGAATAAGAACATCGAGAGTGATTCCAGTCGCCGGTCAGAGCTCTATGACTTGAGTCTTGATCCCGGCGAACAGAACAATGTTGTTGATCAATTTCTTGAGCTTGCTGCCGAATTGCAAGATGAAATCGATCGGATCAGAACCTCAGAAGAGTGAAGCCGCTGGAAGGGATGACACCAGCCTGGGGTAATCGGACACCTTTGTATTTAAAATAAGCGTAGTCGGAAACAGAACAAAACCGCAATCTTTTCTGCCGTGCATACTTGAATGCTTTGCACACCTCGTATCACACTCTGATTTCGTGGTTTGCAGTTATTTTCTCCAGAAGATCTTAGTGTCGGCAGTTCGATTCTGTTCTTCAGCACCACCTAACTTCAGAAATCTCTGTAATCCTGCCAGTTTCCATAAAACTGATATTTCAGTAAGCAAAGAAGTATGCAAGACGGCGCACAACACAGGGCGGCGGCTATTGCCAAGAAATTCCCTCGGCTGGACTCTGCACTACATGATCCGGAACTTTAGCTAGAACTATCTATTTCCGCATCATTGAAATAGTCGATTGTGCAATTTTAAACAACAAAGCATCGTTATCCTGCGGAACCATTTGGATGCTTAATCCGCCTTCTGCACCCTCGGGAGAAAGGTACTTTCCATCAAATCTTGGCCCCTCCTCAACTGCAAAGTCCCAAGTTCCTGTGATTGATGCGCCAAGCGGATTAATTCCGGAATGAACGATTTCACCTGAGCTTGGGTCTATGTTGATAGACGCAATAGTTGATCCGGCTTGTTCAGTGAAGGACATTTCGAGCAGCCGGTTTTTGATTTTCCAATTTAAACTCACTTGGAATTCGCCGCGAGTTGGGACATCAACCCAGTCTCCGAGCAAAATTTCCCAGCCATTATTTTCAATGATTTCACCCAGCGTCAGCGCCCGCTTTGGTACTGCTTCGGCGGTGACATAAAAAATGAAATCGTTGCTGATCAATCCGCCGCGAGTTTGCAGTTGCAGTAAGTTCATGCCTAGTGGTGGCCTCTCGGCTAATTCGACGCGAATAATTTCTTTTCCTAACAGATCAATCGTTCCATCCATGCGTCTGCCGTTCACGATAATATGGGCGTCGGCATCAACGTGCCGCGCGCTCAGAGTCATGGAGAGCTGTTCGGAATCGATGCTTGGAAACTCTTGCGGGCCACTTTGCTCGTGGATCGGGCTTAAAGTCCACAGAGCCGGTTGTGGATGGTCAAAATTGGTGTTCACGCCATGGTGGCCGGTAAAAGTGCCTATGAATTTTCCTTCACGGGTCAAGGCGACTAATTCTTCCTGCGTGTGTCTACCAATAGAGCTTACATAATCTTTGCCGTTAAACCGCATCGAAACTGTTTGTCCGTTATTGCCTTCAACCATCACGCCGCTAACAGCTAAGATTATTGCCTCCTCACGCGCAGACTGTTCTAATGCATTGATGATGTCTAAAGTTATTTGCTTGCCCAGTGATGTTTGATTAAGGGTTACTTGGCGAGCAAAGGCACCTGAATAGCCCGTGCTGTGTTCTTCCACCATATCCCACACTGGATCGAATGCTTCGCGCTGCGCCCAGGTACGACGCCACAATTCCCGCTCAGGGATGCCTTGTTCCGCCAGCTCGGCAAAGGGCTGTAGAGTAACTAGATTGATGCGTCCTTGTGGCAAGATCAGAAACCGATCGTAAGCACCGCGCCATGTCGGCGTATCCATTCCGATAGTTGGATGATTGGTGCTAACCAAGTGCGGTAGACGATGACAATCCCCACAAACTCCAGCCCTGCCACCGCCATTACCCTCAATATGAAACAATCTAAAGCCCTCTTTGGCTCTTTCGCTCTGAACATTGTCATAGGCTCGGCGCTGTGCGGGAGGGTAGGGAACACTCAGCAGGAAGACAGACAAATCGTCACGCTCGGCCGCCGTGAGCTTGCCGAGTTTTCCTTCGTCATTAGTATTAGTTTTGCCTATCCAGTGCATGGTACTGGCGAGGCCACCATCAATAAGATCCAAAGTTGATGTAGTCGGGTCGTTAATGTCGCTGTTCGGAGGCACATAACCATCTGTGTTCGCCGCATTAACGCCACCATAAGGATCGCCAGGAATGCCGTCCCAATGATAAGGTTCAGTGTCTCGCAATCCGCGAATAGGCATAGTAATTCGTGGTTGGATTTGATCCCCACGAGTGACGATGGGGGTTGCGAGTACCCAAACCAACTGATCGGTGTGCCCGTCGGGGTGGCAGCTGGAACACGAGAAGGTGCCTGTGGTTGAGGCCATTGCAGTTTCAAAGGCTTTACGCCCGCGCTTAATAATAGGCTGCGTCGGATCTTCAAGCACGACTGTGCCAATTAATCTAGGATTACTAGTCGTAGAGACATCAACCAAGGAGACTGTATTTTCAACGGCGTTTAACACCCAGGCCTGTTTTGGGCTACCATCATTGGCGCTGACCAATGCAACCCCACGCGGAGTGGCATCAACAGCGACTCGGCCAAGCACTTCCCCGCTGTCGGCATCGATAGTGATTAGTTTGTCTGAACCGGCCGCTGAAACAAATAGTGTTGAATCGTCTTCACTAATTTTGATGCCATAGGGTGTAGCTAGAGCATCAGCTGGGACGGGCTGCTGCGGCGGCAAGGGTTCCAGGTCAAAAAAACGTGTTTCTTGAGCTCCAGAGCCTCCGAAATCTACGCGGGTGACGCGATTTAAAAAGGCACGATTCTCCATTTCAGCAAGGCCGTGTTTCTTTGTCCCTGCACGACCATTGGCATCATTACGAGCGTCAGTTTGCGCTATAAAAACTCGTCCCTGTGAGTCGACGGTCATGCCATACAGCAGGGTACCTAGGGTGTCGACTGTTTCGATGAGCTCGTCTGTTTCAGTGTCGAATACGTACAAATCTCGGTCTGGCATATCGGGATGTTTTATCACATCAACAACATGGCCAAGAGAGAGCTTGCTATTGTTTCTTATCGAATGTTCGAAAATATCGAAGGTTACTAAATCTCCATCGATGTCTTCCGCCGCGCCACCCGAAAGCTGTGTCTGATTATTTGATTCGAAAGGAATGACGTAGAGCTTGCCATCGCGAACCACGATTTCGCGGGGGTCTTGTGCGGTAATGGAAAGACGTTTCGTCACCTCACGGCTGCCAACATCAACAACTGCTATTTGATTGGCGGAAGACAAGGCAACATAGGCTTTCTCATTGCTAGCGAAGGCGATGCCCATCGGTTCATCAAAACTTGTAGCCTTACGCGCCGAATCAAACTCTTGCACTGTAGCAATTACATTTAAGAAAGTCGGACTGCTTTCATTGGTGTCGATTACCGATATAGAGTCGGAAATGTGATTGGATACCCAGACTTCTTTACCATCAGGACGCCTGGCGATGCTAACGGGGTCCACACCGACATCTATCCGGGCGATTACTTCGCGTGTTTGTGAATCGATAACGTCGACAGTATCAGCCGGAGTGTTAGTAACAAACACAAGATTTCCGTTAATGACGATAGGGGAAGCATGGGGGCTTACAAAGCTTGGGTGCCCGATTCGACTCGGTTCAAATTGTCTCAGGGAGTTCTTTGATTGAGATTCCGTTTGCTGCTGGCCTTCAACAGAGAAAATTACCGACCCGAGCATCACGAGAAGAAAGATACCTGATTTTGGGCGAAGGAAGTTTGTTGTAGTCATTATTCGAATCCGCTCTAAATCATGGGCTAGTTATATTTGTAATTAGGAGCCTATCTATCGGCAAATAAAAGAATGATTAGCCTAAGAAGGTCAATTTTGTTAGTCGCCTTTTAAACTTAAGACATTGCCGTCAAGCTTGCAAGTGATTGGCATGCGAGGGCTAAAGTAAAATTCAGTAGTTTTGGGAGCGGGATGAGGGGATGGTCTCCTGGGTCACTGAGAAGACCTCGTTTCATGTCCCTCGGCACCAACCAGCTTAAAATGCTAAGCCAATCGCCGAGACGACGATCTGCGCTAAATGCTCGAAGCTATAAAAACAATGCCGGACCAGGTCAAAGCCTCCAAAACTTTAGTACTAAAAGTTCTGACTGCAGCACGTAACGTTTTCGATAATGTCGATCAAATAGTCCTAGCTCTCAACGACGGCTACGCCAGCGATCAATCAAGACAGCAAGAATTATGACCAGCCCGGTGGTCAGCCGCTTGAATGGTTCCGACACACCAAGTTGAGCCAACCCGTTTTGCAGTACCGAAATAATCAGCACACCAATGAAGGCGCCGATAATCGAACCACGTCCACCCATGAGGCTGGTACCTCCGATAACAGCAGCGGCGATAGCAGATAGTTCTAGGCCCGTTGCAGCGTTCGGATCAGAAGCGCCAAGATACGCTGCGTTAATTAGTCCACCCAGGCCCGCTAACAATCCAGAAATCAGCAGCGCAGCATTTAGATAGGGTTCGGTTCGAATGCCTGAGATTCTCGCAGCTATTTCATTGGTACCGATAGCAATCAGGTAACGTCCAAACACTGTTCTGGTTAGAACCAGTTGAGATATAAAGACAAGCCCGAGGGCAATGAGAAAAGCAGGCGAAACCCCGATACCCGGCAGTGGCAGTGAAAGCGCTTGAATACTGGGGCCAATGAAAATGGTCTGAGACCCGGTCACCATGTATGCCAGACCCCGACCGGCTTCCAGCATGCCTAAGGTGACTATAAATATGGGCAAGCGGAAATAGCTGCCTAGCACACCATTTACCAGGCCGGCGCAGCCGCCAGCTGCAATTCCAAGTAATGCCGCCATAAGCAACGGCAATTCGAAGACAGTCAGTGCAACACCGATAATCGCGGAACTCAAGGCAACTATTGAGCCAACCGACAAATCGATGCCACCGCTTATCAGTACCAGAGTCATGCCGATAGTGACAACAGTAAGTGCCGGTAGCTGAGTGAGAATGGCAACCAGGGTTCTGGTTGTGAAAAAGTTGTCCGCCGCTAGAGAAAAAATCAAAACCAGGGCCAACAATGCGAGGAAGATGAACAATTCCTCGAAGACGAGACTTATCCGGCTGAACAGATTGCTTGGATTAGATTTAGTTTTCATTGTTTTCCATTTTAAGGACCTCAGTGATTTACTGCCCGCTGACCCCGGTGTGCACTAAACATTTCCGCCAACAGCTGTTCGTTACTCCACTGCCCACCCTCAAATGTCGCTACTACCTTCCGATTCGACAAGACCAGAATCCGGTCGCAAAGCGCAGTCAACTCCTCCAGCTCGCTCGAGACGATGAGTAGGCATGCACCCAGATCTCTAAGTTCTCGTAATTGCTCATGAATAGTTAGCTTCGACGCCACATCTACCCCTCGGGTAGGCTCATCCAGCAGCCAGACGTCAGATTCAGTTTGCAACCACCGAGCAAGTAGGACTTTCTGCTGGTTACCACCGCTTAGCCGGTCAATGGACTGTCGGGGGCCCTCACATTTAACTTGAAGTCGATCAATCAATTCTTTGCTGACACGCTCCTCACGACGGGGCAGCAAGACCGCCAGCGCAACACCGAGCTTTCCTAAGCCGGCAATGGTGGTGTTAAGAGAGACAGGTTTATCAGCAAAGTTTCCCTGAGTCTTGCGATCTTCGGCGATCAAGGCCATTCCCTGTTTCACCGCCTCGCTGGCTGTTCGTACTTCGACTTCTGTGCCTTCGTTTAACAACACCACCCGTCCCTGGCGATCCGGAGCAAGACCAAAAATTGTATGCAGTAACTCCGAGCGACCCGCGCCGGCCAAGCCGGCGATACCCAATATTTCACCGCGGCGACATTCAAATGAGACGGACTGTGGAAAGATAGCGCTGGATAATTGATCCACCTTGAGGCGCAGGTCTCCGGCTTGCCGAAGACTGCTCTCTCTGTGTTCTAGCAAATCCTGACCGCACATGGCAGTGATAAGATCATTAGCGGTTAAATAGGTAGTGGGCGCGGTCGAAACGATAATTCCATCACGTAACACCGAGACGTCATCACAGACTGACAGCACGTCATCTAGCCGATGGGACACATAGATGATACTCAAGCCAGTCGCGACGCGCTCCCTGAGAATCTGATGTAATTTTTCCACCTGGGGCGTGGTCAGGGCAGAAGCAGGTTCGTCCAGGATCAGTAACTGGCAATTGTCCGCCGGCATGGATAGCGCTTTCGCCATTTCGACGAGTTGTTTTTCCGCTAGGGCTAATTTCGCAACTGGAGTGTGCGCAGACATTGCGAGCAGGCCCACCTGTGCCATCAATTCCTCCGCATGCTTTCGCAGACTGGCCCGATCAACAGTCATGAAATTTTGCGGAAGCGCCGAAAGGAAAATATTCTCAGCAACAGAAAGAGTATCAATCAGGCTTAGCTCTTGAGCCGCCAGTGCTATACCCTGCTGTAGCGCTTGAGGTCTGCTCGGAGCGCGGTAGACCTGACCATTGAGTTCTAGTGTACCGGCATCCGCTGAAAGCAGACCGCTGATGATATTGATGAGTGTGGATTTACCGGCGCCGTTCTCGCCGACCAGGCCATGAATACGGCCAGGCATTATCTGCAGGTTTACTTCCTCTAGAACCGGAGCAGCAAAACTCTTGCAGAGCCCCTCAATACGAATTCGGGCAGTCACGTTGGTTTCTTTTCAGTAAGTCGGAAGCGATTGAGCAGTAATTAGCTCTAGGGGTGTTTCCCGATCCTGAGGAACCACGCCAGTGGACAACACCTCCAGCGCATATTCGATACCGAAAGCGGCAAGCTGATCGCCAAACTGATCGACCGTTGCTACAACCTTACCGGATTCGATCAGGGGATGAATAGCCGGGATGTTATCGAAACCGGCGATTACAATTTCATGGTCGACTGCAGCTAGGCCGACAGCCGATGCTGCACCCAATGCCATGCTGTCATTTGCCGCAAGAATAACGTCGAGTTCTGGAAACTGAGAAAGTATTGCTGAAGTAACCTGGGCGGCCTTAGACTGATCCCACTCACCGCTTTGCAGAGTGACGACATCCATGCCGGCTTCGGCCACTGCTTGCTCAAATCCAATACGACGTTGAATGGAATTAAAAGCAGAAGTAATACCTTCGAGAATCGCAACTTCGCTGCCGCTTGCCAACCCTTGCAATGCAAAGTCACCAACCATTTTTGCACCAGTTAAGTTACTTGGGCCTATAAAAGGTATTTGCAAATCATACTCAGCCAGCGTCTCCGGCTCGAGGCGGTTATCGATATTGATAATTACAATACCAGCAGAATCAGCACGCGCCAATGCGGGAACTAATGCTCTGGAATCTGCGGGAGCGACTACGATGGCGTCCACGCCAGAGCTAATCATCTGATCAATCAGAGCCACTTGCTGCGCCAGATTACTTTCATTGCGAATGCCATTTACTATCAATTCGTAATACTGAGAGTTTTCAGCATGATGGGCTTCCGCGCCCGCTGCCATATTGACAAAAAACTCATTCGCTAAAGATTTCATTACCAGGGCAATTACAGGTATCTCGCTGGCATTTCCACCATAACTTGACTTAGTAGTGGATTCAGAAGGGCCGCAGCTGGACAACAATACAGCTAATAGAAATACCGCAGTGATTTTTGTCATTTTAGTTCCAATACTAGAAAGCTGAGGCCAAGAATAGCATGTTGATTAGCAATTCTTCTCGCCTCTAGGAAATCCATAAATTTCTACTTCATGGGCAAACGGCATCGCGTCTTGGGCCCCAGCCCGGGTCACCGAGATTGACGCAGCAACGCAGGCAAATTCAATGCTTTGCGAAAGTTCATCGCCCAAGGCGAGGGCAACCGCGAGAGATCCATTAAAGCAGTCTCCGGCGGCAGTCGTGTCAATTGCTTCGACCTCGATGGCTGGGAATAGCTGATGCTCATTTTTTAACGCCAGAAAGACGCCACCACCACCCAGGGTAATGGCTACGTTATTAACTCCTCTGTGCAGTAAAACCGAGGCCGCCTCCTTTGCAGAGCTCTCGCCCGTTACTTTAACGCCGGTCAGTATTTCCGTCTCTATCTCATTGGGAGTAAGCAGGAATACATTCTCTAACATATAGGGTGGGAGTGCTCGTGCCGGGGCTGGATCGAGAATTATCTGGCAGTTATTTTCAACTCCCAGTTCGATTGCTCTTGATACCGACGCAAGCGGGATTTCTAACTGCAAGAGAAGTATTGAACCCTGTACAATATTGTGAAACGCTTTCTCTATATGTTCAGGGGAGAGTGTTGCGTTTGCCCCTGGTACGACAACAATTTGATTCTCTCCCGCTTTGTCTACAGTGATTAGCGCGACGCCGGAGACTTGTTCAGAATCTCTCATGACATGCTGGCAATCAATGTTTTCCTTTCTCAGACGTTCAATAGCTTGATCCCCAAGCGCATCAGCTCCAAGGCATCCTACCATGGTAACCTCGGCCCCAAGTCTCGCTGCTGCCACTGCCTGGTTGCCTCCTTTACCCCCCGCAGAGACAGAGAAATTTTTGCCCAGCACTGTTTCCCCTGCAGCAGGAAGAGTAGGCGAAGTAGCTACCATGTCGGTATTAATGCTTCCGACAACAACTATCGGCGCGAAATTCCTTGAAATCATCGATCACATCTAATTAGTATTCTTTGGTAACTTAAGCTACTGCAAGAAAAGCTCAACGACAACAAGAAGAATCAAAATGACAAAGTATAGTACGAAGATTTTACAACTGACTTTTTTAATGGTTGGATTGCTGGTCTTTTCAAACAGCGCGACAAGTCAAGAAACCGTTACCATGCCGACAGCCACGCTGCGCGATAAGATCAAAGGCGCATGGGCTGCACAAACAGTCGGTGTTACTTACGGATTCCCAGTGGAATTTCGATTTAACAGCGCCCGTGTCCCGGAAGAACGCGAGATTCCCTGGTATGACGGGTACTTGCTGGAAACTATGACTGATAGCCCTGGCGCCTATGATGATATCTACATGGATCTTGCATTTGTGCAGGTTTTTGAAGATGAGGGCTTGGATGCACCAGTGCTATCTTTTGCAAATTCCTTTGCCGAAGCTGAATATAGTCTCTGGTTCGCTAATCAAGTAGCACGATACAACGTGTTAAATGGACTCACACCTCCCGAATCAGGCCATTGGCTGAATAACCCCGCTGCAGACGATATCGATTTTCAGATTGAAGCTGACTTCGCCGGACTAATGGCTCCCGGCATGGTGAATTCCTCAATCGAAATCAGTGACAAAATCGGCCACATCATGAATTATGGTGATGGCTGGTACGGCGGAGTTTTCATAGCTGCGATGTACTCAACGGCATTTGTTGAAAATGACATCGAAACCATTGTCCAAACCGCAATTGACGTGATCCCTGAAGACAGTGACTTTCATAAGATCATTGATGATGTAATTTCACTCCACGATGAAAATCCAGACGACTGGAACTATGCCTGGGAAGGTATAAATCAAGAATGGGCTTTCACTGATTTAGGCCCCCGAGGCTTAATGAGTGAGTTCAATATCGACGCGAAAATCAACGCGGCGTGGGTGGTGCTCGGTTTACTGTATGGTGATGGTGACTTCGGGAAAACGATGGAGATAGCAGCCAGAGCAGGCGATGATGCAGATTGTAATCCTGGATCAGCAGCAGGCATTCTTGGCACGATATATGGGTACGACGGAATTCCGGACTACTGGAAGCAGGGGCTAGATGACATTGAAAGTATGGACTTTGCATATACTACCATTTCACTTAATGACGCTTATGAAATGTCCTTTAATCATGCCTTGCAAATGATCCGCAGAGAAGGAGGCCTGGTAAGTAGTAAAAGTGTGACTATACCGGTACAAACGCCGGAAGTAGTACCTTTTGAGGAGTCCTTTGTCGGTCACTTCGCCAAGGAAAGAAGACAACTGGGCATAGGCAGCGGCAGAGACCGCGAATTTGCTGAGATGGGTGATTCTTACAGTTTTGACTTTCACGGCGTTGGCTTCGCAGTCATGGGGGCTGCGCGATCAACGAATGACGAAGACTATGTGTTCGAAGCAGAACTCCATGTAGACGGAGAACTGATTGAAACTGCGACATGGCCCACCGATTTCGTTACGCGACGATTTTATTTGTTTTGGAAATATGCCCTTCCTGACGGACAACATCATGTAGAAGTAAAGGTTCTCAATCCGTCCGAAGACGCAAACGTGCTTCTGGATGGTATTACCATCTATGGCGCCGAAGAGCTCGCATCAGACTAATTGCTGAACATAAGAAATGAAGAAATTTTCTAATTGCCTGGCCATTGCACCGCTAATTTTCTCCGCTTTTGCTTTAGCCGATCCCGTAAAGATTATTTATGACACTGATATGGGAAACGACGTGGACGACGCTCTTGCATTGGCGATGTTACATTCATTGCAAAATCGAGGCGAAAGTGAACTGTTGGCGATAACAGCAACTAAAGATCACGATGAGGTCGCCCCTTATCTGGACGCGATCAATACATTCTATGGGAGAGGTTCAATTCCCATAGGTGTCACAGATAGTGGTGTCACTCCCGAGAGGAGCAGGTTTACCGGTGTAACTCTAGAGAGAAATGATGATGAGTACTTTTACCCCCATGATTTAAACATAGGGGAACCCGTGCCCTCAGCGGTGCAAGTGTTACGAGAGAGCTTGGCAGGGCAGCCTGATAATTCAGTGGTGATTGTACAGGTTGGCTTTTCAACAAATTTGGTCGAGCTATTGCAAACAGATGGAGATAAATATTCCGGTCTTTCAGGTTTAGAGCTAGTTGAGCAGAAGGTCAAGCACATCTCAATCATGGCAGGTACCTTTGCGCTCATTGAAGGCCAAGTGCATCTTGAATATAACATCGTGCAAGATATTCCTTCCGCTCAATATTTGGCGAAAAATTGGCCGACGTCGATTTACTGGAGTGGCTTTGAAGTAGGATTGGCAATACGATATCCTGCCATCAGTATCGAAAATGATTTTAACTATCTGGATCGTCATCCGATTCCAGAATCCTATCAGGCTTATATGCCCACACCGCACGAAAGGCCCACCTGGGATCTAACAAGTGTTCTGTTGGCAACAAGAAAAGAAAGGAACTACTTTGGGATATCTGAGCCAGGTACAGTCACCGTCTTAGAAGACGGTGAAACCATTTTTAAAGCAGATTCAGGCGGGAATCACTTCTACCTGACTATCTCTGATTCTGATATTCGACGGGTGCGAGAGTTAATGGCTGCTCTGGTCAGTGAGCCGCCTAGCAATTAGTTCACGTATCGTTGATCATCCTAGCTTTAACCTGCGAGATCTGGCGTTGGCTCAAGTAAATGGGTTAAATATACAAGGCAGTAACTTTAGCAAACATTAACGCCACATATGCCCATCTGGATGGGATCTGGCGCAAGCAGCTGCATCAATTCTCCAAACTGCTGTATCTTTCCTTTGGCCCAATCAACTGACTAAGCACTAAAAAGCAACAACAGAGCTTAAGGATTAACAAGAACGATGTTATGGTGAGCACGTTTTTAACGGTATGTAGTGAGTCTGCGTTCAAAAGATCACTACAGTTACGCGATACATTGGTTAAACCGTTTATTTTTCCTCTCTACCCGCCGCAGAAGACAATATTTCAAAAGGCTTACGCCCATTATGAGATAGGAGAATAATGTGTCTAGAAGAGTTGTTCAGTACGCAAATAGAGTCCCTCGACTATTTCTTTGTGTGCCGTTGATCGTCGTAACATCAATTATGAGCTTCGCGCAAGAACCGATGACTTCGAACGAGATATCACTCAATGCTCCGTCCCTGGAATATCTCGGTTTCGATGAGGATCGCCTATCCGATAGGGCCAGTGAAGGCCTTGGAGAAATCTTCTCAGGCCGGATGTTCTATAGCGCGATGCCCTTGAGCTTCATGCAGGCGGTTGATGCCGCTGCAGCTGCTGAAAAGGACAAACTGGGCTATGACCCGACCACTACCGATGGCAAGTTCTTCCGGAATGGAAGCTTGCCATCGCCACCCACGCGCGATGTATACCCTGAAATCTCCCTAGGTGAAGTTGTCTTCGAAAGAGATGGTGTTGAGCTCAAAGGCATTAGTTGTTTCGCATGTCACTCGGGGGTAGTGAATGGCCAGGTGGTTGCGGGGCTAGGAAGCAATACAGTAATGCAGAGTCCTCCCCGCCCAGAGGGCACTGAAGGGACAAATATGTTACAAATTTTAGCTGGCCTAAGCCCTGCGGAGCAGCAGGTCGTTGCCCAGGCGATGGGCGCAAGTTACGCAGTAAATCCACTCACGCCCCAAAGAACGAGTCGCGGAGACAATTTTGGCCCCTTTGGTGTGTGGGCACATGGTGCAGCTCTCGAAGATCCTGAAAATAAAGGTCTAGTCGTTAGTGCTGAAAAAACGGAGTTGACTGACATAATCGAGAATCACATGACACCTCCGGTAAATCCTCAGCCATGGTGGTTAATGAAGTACAAGACATTCGACTATTGGTACGGAGATGGCAACCCTTATGATGCGGGACACTTTTCATTTAATTTTACTGGCACGCAAGCAAACGTTAATGAAATTCATGCCGATCATGTGGCATCAACAGCCAAGGCCCTAGCTTTCGCCCGGGAGACAAATTCTCCCGAATTTCCGGACAAGCTCGATGCGGAGCTGGTTCAAAAGGGCGCCGATATTTTTCACGAACGCACCTTTCCTAAGGATTGGGATAATTTTAGAGCTTGCTACAGGTGTCATGGGAACTATACCAAAATTGGTGACAACCCCGACTATAGTTTGCCGGGCTCTTGGATGGTGGATTACGACGGCACGGAATATGAAAACGCTCGAACAGATACTGAATACAACAAAATCGTAAAGGCTTTTGGACCGGTAAATGAGCACATAACAAAGCTCCAGACGTACTTTGAAACGTTGGAGCAGCCTGATCTAGGTACCATTTACGAGCCTCTGGAGGGTGAAGGCTACGTTCCGCCACCGCTTGTCGGGGTCTGGGCAACAGCCCCCTACTTTCATAATGGATCGGTGCCGACCGTGGAAGCGGTGTTGAATTCGAAGATTCGCCCTGAGATTTGGAAAAGGGACCAGGATCCGAATGCTTATGATCTCGAGAGTCTTGGCATGATTTTTTCAACATTGTCTCGCGAAGAATTGGAACAAAGCGATCACATCATGGAAACTGCGCCGCATTTGAGCCGGGAATCTCTCGATCAAATGTTTATCTACGATACTCAGGGCTTCGGTCGGGGCAACATGGGTCACAAATACGGCGATCGGTTAACGCAAGATGAGCGCATGGCAGTCATTGAGTTTCTCAAAAGCCTCTCAGGGCCCGAGATGCCTTCCGCGTCCCCACCGATCATCCCTGAGAGGCTCGCGCAACTTGTAACCGATTGATGCTCCCACAGTTATTGGGGCAAAGAGCTAGCTATGGAAATTAAAACGGCCAAAGGTATTTAACAGATATCGCTAGTCTGAAAATACATCTTGCCCGGTTTTCACGGCGATCTATAGGTGGTCGACTCAGACCTTCAATCATCTAAGAAAAAAGCAAAGCTGGTCGCTCACACAACCGGCTTCGCCAGATGCACTGAGCTCTATAAACGGTGCCGGACCATGTCAGAGCCTCTAATGCTATAGCGCTCTCATTTCTGACTGCACCCTCTTTTGAGTCTCTACCTATCATGCTGAGTTTCCAGACATGATTTCCAGCTTTTTCCCATGTACTTGATTGAAACCATGCCGCTTTCGTACCATCAGGCACAAAAGCTTCACCCAACCAAGAATATTCACCACAACCTGCATCGGGATTGTTAATATCCTGAATAACCCTAAGGGTCCCAAATACTGCTCCGTACACCTCTATCTCGGCCTCAGTTTCCCAATTAGATGTAGAAATTAACTTACCATCTCCCCTGTCCTTATAAGAAGACCCTTTATGTTTGACTTCAAAATCAGCTATTTTCTCACTCATTACTGTATCCTCTTGTTGTAAATTTTAATTGAGACTCTAACCCCAGCGCTGTGAAAACTGTCGGGATTAAAGAAGCTTCTGAAGCAAGGTGGTGTCTATGGAGATCAAGAAGTACTAGTAAGGCACCGATAATTCCGCAATCCCACCCGTACAGTAGCTTTTCAGCACCCAAGTTCACTATCAAGGGATTAAGAAAGGGTTAATAAATGCTTTACTGATGAAGAGCTTTTAAACACTTTCTATCCTGCTGGACGGATTGCTCCCACATGATCTGCAAAAATTATATGGATCTTTCCGGGCGCTCCGGGATCGTTTATTCGTAAGCGGCGCGAATGGAGAACTAACTTACATATCTAGAGAGACTCTGGAGAAAATTATGATTAAGACACTCAGCAAGATTGGTATTTTTGGGCTGATATTTCATTCAGCATTTGCCGGAGCTCAGACCGCACCCTCTACCGATGCAGCTTTTGATGGATTAAAGATAACGCTGTGTGGCACTTCCTCACCCCTGCCAGCGCCTGGTCGCGCACAGGCTTGCGTAGCAGTAGAAACACCAGACCATCTTTATATAGTCGATGCAGGCTCTGGGTCTGCGGCTACAGCACAGCTAAGCGGCATCCCTTTAGGCAAATTGCGCGGCATTTTGTTGACCCACTATCATTCTGATCATATATCCGACATCGGCGATTTTAATCTCAATTCGTGGGTAGCCGGCAGACCGGCACCATTGCAAATTATTGGACCAGAAGGTGTCGGCCGTATTGTTGAGGGTCTTAATATCACTTATGAATTGGACAGAGGCTACCGCGTGGCCCATCACGGTGCAGAACTACTCAATCCCGAAATTGGCATCCTCCAACCTCGTACGATAGAAGAAGGAGTCATCCTGGATGAAGATGGGTTGCGAATTACTGCATTCGAAGTTTCTCATCCGCCAATTGAACCAGCCTATGGTTATCGCCTGGATTACAGTGGTCGGTCCGTGGTGATCAGTGGTGATAGTCTGGTGACCGAAAAGATTGTGGAACTGTCCGATGGCGCTGATGTTGTACTTCATGACGCGATGGCTGTGCAGTTGGTGCAAGGTATGGAGGCTATGTCCCGCAACGCTGGCAATACACGGATTGCAACCGTGCTCCACGATCTTCAGAATTATCACGCAACCTCTGCGGATCTAGCTCGCCTGGCAACTGAAGCGAAGATAGGGCAACTCGCTTTGTATCACCTTGTACCTGCCCCCAGAAATGCCATGGCAAGTGCGGCATTCAAAGCTGGTTTACCCGACGGTGCTCTCATTACCGAAGACGGCATGGTGATCTCCTTGCCAGCCAATTCAAAAGAGATTACGGTGGAGTGAATTTCAGCTAGAAGCCCAAGTGAAGATACAGCGAATAGGCACTGGCAGACACACTGAAAATACCGCCGACTGGCAAGAGCGGAGCCAAACAAGCCCTTGCGTTTGTCTTGATCCTTTTTCGCCGTCTACCAACGGTTCCACTGCCCACCACCATCCACTACCAGTTCCGCGCCAGAGATATATTTGCCTGTTTCCCCGGCCAGAAACACAACAGCATTGGCAATATCGTCTCCTTCTCCAAACATGCCAAGTGGTATACTCTTCGTGACCTTTTTCGCCATGCCCTGCTGAATAACCAATCGATCAACACCCTCGGTACCTTTTATCGGGCCCGGGGAAATCCAGTTGCAGCGAATTCCATAACCCCCCCATTCTGCGGCCAGCGATTTCATCAGGTTCTGGATGCCGGCTTTGGCCGCTCCGGCGTGTGCAGCACCCGGCCAGCCGAAGTTGGCTCCAGTGGTGCTGATAGAAATGATACGGCCACCGTCGCCGGCATCCTTTAGATAGGGCAGTGCCGCCTGGCAACAGTTGAAGGTGCCATTAAGGTCGATTTCAATGACCGTTCGCCAGCCATTCCAGGAAAGCTCTTCTGTCGGGCAGATAAAATTACCCGCAGCGTTGCAGACCATTATATCCAGCCCGCCATTTTCATCCGCCAATTCATCGATGGCTTTCTTGATGCCATCAGGGTCCCGCACGTCACCGGTACGCCACGCGACATCAATTCCGTCTTCTGCTTTGAACTGCTCTGAAGCTCCTACAAGATTCTCTTCCTTGCGGCTGACGATGCCAACATTAGCGCCAAGCCGGCCAAGCATACGCACAATGTGTCGGCCGATCCCAGTAGCTCCACCGGTGACTACTGCGCTTCTTCCTGCCAAGATATCCGGGGCAAAATTCATATCTACTCCTGCTTCCTGTTTCTCGTTATTGAGTGATCTGATTTTTTCGGGCACGGCAACGCTGAACATGCCGGCAACCCGGATCCTGGCACCTGAGAGAACTTTATTACCAGGGTCGTGCCCAGCATGGATCGGAGTGGCCGGCTCAGCAAACCTATGATCCTGATGCTGCCGCTCTCTTCCCTTATTTTTTTCCTTGTCTTTATCTTTACGCTTGTATTTGCCCTTGCCAGCACCCTTTCTGCCGCGATTTTCGCCAGCTTCTCATTCCCAGCTTAACTCGACCAGCACCGGCAAGTGATCGGATGGATAGCTGCCGTCCCACTGATCGCTCAGCGCCGCGTAGCGCAGAACCTGAAAAGTCGAGTCCACAAAGACATAGTCAATGCGCTGCTCGTTGGCTGTACTGCCCACTTCAAACCCGCCGAAGGTGCCCAGCGGCCCGTGGGGGGATGTAGCGGTTTCGATATAGCTGTCATCGAGAGCACGGGTCATCGTGTCGTAAGCTGGCGCAGTCGGAGGTACGTTAAAATCTCCGCTGACCAAAACCGGCCTGCCCCGGGCAAGGTTCTTAAGGCGCGCAACAATCAGCGCCGCGCTGTTGGTGCGTGCCACTTCACCGCGATGATCGAAATGCGTGTTGAGATGGAGAAATTCCTGATTGGACTGCAAGTCGAGCAGGATCACCCAATTCGCGATTCGGGTGATGGCGGCATCCCAGCTCTTGCTGCCGGTGACTTCCGGTGTTTCCGACAGCCAGAAAGTCCCCGAGTCCAACACGGTGAAACGGTCTTTCCGGTAGAAGATCGGCGAAAACTCTCCGCCGTCCTTCCCGTCGTCTCTGCCCACACCGATCCAGCCATACTGGGGCAGCAGAATTTCCAGATCACTGATCTGATCGCGCAGCACTTCCTGCATACCGACCAGGTCAGCTTTGTGAAACCGAATAACACTGGCGACTCTGTCCCTGCGGTTTGGCCAGGCATGCTCTCCATCCGCAGGATTGTTATAGCGGATATTGAACGACATGACATTGAGCGTCGGGTCTAACTGACGGCAAGCCGGCAGTGAAACGATGAGCACCAGCAGACTCAGTAGAGAAATCTTGTGAACCATTGAAGAGAACATAGAATTTTTCCAATCTTGTCGACCGAGCTGCGGCGCGACCCCGACTAATCTAATATTACAGAAGCTCTCTTCCAAAGAAAAAGCTCGGGAATCGAATGATGAACTTTCAATCATCTTTCCAGTATTGCGATCCCCTGGCTGGGCTCTAGCTGCAAGTATCACTCTCCAAATAAATCATCGGCACTGCGTAAACCGACAGGATGTCTGTTACCACCGGGGTTCATTCTTCAGACACTCCTGAACCCTTGCAGCAAGATAGCGGCTTTATCCCCGACAACATTCTGCATTCCGTGCATCGCCCGGTCTTTTTTACTTCTGCCGGCTTGATTATCGCCTTCAGTATCTACGGTGGCGGCTTCAGCGATCAGGCAGGCGCTGCCTTCATGGTGGTCCAGGACTGGCTGGTCACCCATCTTGGCTGGTTCTACATGGCGGTGGTCGGTGTGTTTTTTCTCTTTATAATTTTCCTGGCTTTCAGTCGCTTCGCTCATATCCGCTTAGGGCCAGATGATGCCCTAGCTGACTATTCCTACGTCAGCTGGATTGCCATGCTGATCAGCGCAGGCATCGGCATTGGCCTGTTATTCTTCGGAGTCGCAGAGCCAGTAACCCATTTTGACCAGCCTCCGCTTGGCGAAGGCGGAACCGCGGAGTCTGCCAGAAGCGCGATGCTTTACACCTACTTCCATTGGGGCGTACAGGCCTGGGCCACCTACATTGTAATTGGTCTGGCACTGGCCTATTTTGCCTTCAGACATAATTTACCGCTGACCATGCGCTCGGCTTTTTACCCGCTGCTTGGTGACAGGATCTACGGCCCGATCGGCAATACCATCGATATTTTCGCTGTGCTGGCAACCATGTTCGGCGTAGCAACCTCCTTAGGCCTGGGAGTGACACAAGTGAATGCGGGACTGAATTACCTGTTTGACATACCGGTGGGCGCGGGCGTTCAGATTGCGCTGATCGCCGGCATAACCGGGATGGCCACCATGTCAGTTGTGGCCGGACTCAATCATGGCATCCGCCGACTCAGTGAACTCAATATGATTCTGGCACTGATCCTGATCAGCTTCGTGGTCATCGCCGGCCAAACCACATCCCTGCTCGCCGGTTTCGTCAGAGATCTGGGTAACTATGTCAGTCATTTTGTTCAGCTGACCCTCAATGTCTATGCCGACGAGCCTGAAGACTGGCTGGGCGACTGGTCCCTGTTCTACTGGGGTTGGTGGATTTCCTGGTCGCCGTTCGTCGGCATGTTTGTCGCCAGAATCTCCCGCGGGCGGACAATACGCGAGTTTGTGCTGGGCGTGTTACTGATCCCGGCCGGATTTACGTTTATCTGGCTGAGTATTTTTGGCAACTCCGCACTGCTTATTGAACTCAGCGAACGGGGTGGAGAAATCACTTCGGCCGTGACCACTGAACTGCCCACCGCCTTGTTTGTCTTTCTGGAGCACCTGCCCCTGACATCACTCACGTCACTGCTCGCCATGGTGCTGATCGTGACCTTTTTTGTCACTTCATCCGATTCAGGATCTCTGGTGATCGATATCATCACTTCCGGCGGCAATGAAGACCCGCCAAAATGGCAAAGAATCTTCTGGGCCGTGTCAGAGGGCGTGATTGCATCCGTGCTGCTCGTTGCCGGTGGGCTCGGCGCACTGCAAACCGCAGCCATCAGCAGCGCCTTGCCGTTCGGAGTGGTCATGCTGTTCATGTGCTACGGGCTCTACCGGGGGGTGCTCGGCGAAGAAAACCTCGGGCGTCAAAGGTCGTGACCGGAATGATCTGCGCTAGCGAAGCTGGAGACAGGATCCGGCTACCATCCGGAAACCTGCAGCGCAGGAAAACGCGTTAATCTGAGAGGACTGCCCGGGGTCGTCGTTATGAAAACACACAAAAGACCAGCCTTCGCAATCACTGCAGGCGTCAAGAGCGCGCTTGATCAGACAAGTTTTAAAGTAGTCTCTTTCGGTAACATACATCAGACCTCGAGCCATTCCGAGCGGATTTCATCTGCTAATTTCAGAGTCGCCGGCGTACCTTCATAGACGATTTGACCATGGCCCATCACATATAACCGATGGGAAATCCGCAGAGCAACATTTAGCTTCTGCTCCACCAGCAGAATGGCAACACCCCGAGACGCTATTTCCTCAAGCAAGCGGGAAATCTGCTCAACCACTTTAGGGGCGAGTCCTTCCGTGGGTTCATCGATCATGATCATGTCGGGGTCGCCCATTAGCGTGCGGCACATGCTCAGCATCTGCTGTTCTCCACCGCTTAGCACCCCGCCGGAAACATCAGCGCGCTCCGCCAGATTGGGAAACATCTCGAAAATCTCGGACATCGTCCAGCGCGGTTTTTTTTGGTCGTTCTTGATGCCGAGCATCAGATTTTGTCTAACAGTGAGCGTTGGAAAGACCTCCCTGTTCTCCGGCACGTATCCCACCCCCCGATGGGCAATCTCGAAACTAGGCCTGCCTGCAATTTCCTCGCCCTTAAATTTGATCGAGCCTTGCGGGCTGACTTCCCCGATAATTGATTTCACTGTGGTGGAGCGGCCGACCCCATTGCGCCCGAGCAGACTGACGATCTCGCCTGCCTTAACGTTGAATTCTACGCCCCGAAGGATATGACTTTTGCCGTAATAAGCGTTAAGCGCAGACACTTCAAGCATTATTGCCTCCAACGCCTGTCATTGCCACCTCACCGAGGTAGGCCTCCTGCACTTTGGGGTTTGCCCTGATCGCCTGCGGAGAATCACTGGCAATGATTTCGCCATAGACCAACACCGAAATTCTGTCCGCAATATCAAAGACAATGTTCATATCGTGCTCAACCATCACCAGAGTTTTGCCCTCTGTAATTTTCCGGATTAACGACACCGCCGCTTCCGCCTCGCTGAGGCTCATGCCAGCGACCGGCTCATCGAGCATAATCAGATCGGCACCGCTGGCAATGGCGACGCCGAGCTCAAGCGCGCGCTGCTGTGCGTAGGCCAGCTCTCCGGCCGGAAAATCGGCGCGCTCAGCCAGATTGATCTCTGCAAGCAGGTGCATGGCCCGCGCATTGAGTTCCGTCTGGCGGCCAAGTAAATGCCTGAACGAGTAGCCAAGTCCCTGCTGCCACAACATGCCGCAGCGCACATTTTCAAAAACCGAAAGTCGCGGAAAGATATTGGTCACCTGAAAACTTCTGGCCAGGCCGAGGCGCGCAATCTCATAGGGCGGACGATTCTGAATCTCTTGATCACGAAAGGTAATCCGACCCGAGCTGAGCTGATATTTGCCGCTGATCAAGTGAAACAGGGTGGATTTGCCCGCACCGTTCGGCCCGATGATGGCGTGACGCTCTCCGGCCTGAATGTCGAGATTCACACCACGAATAATCTCGGTCTTTCCGAAAGACTTGCTCACATTGTGCATAGACAGAATGCTCATCAGCCCGGACCACCTTCGGTCGGATCACCCACCCGGTTCGCTTCTTCCCAGGCGGCATTGAGCTGCCCGAGAGAACGCCGGCAGGCATAATACGAGGCGGCTGCAAATGCAGTCAGTGCCAACCAGTGCAGCGTGTTCCCGGAATCCAGATTAATAAACAAAAACCCGAAGGGCTCGCCCTCGTGATGTAGCATTTCGATGGCAGCCAGAATCGAGCCGCCAAATATGATCGCCGGCATGCCGGTAATCAGGTAAGGCAGGAACAATGAAGACAGCTTGCCCCGCAGCCACGCCGTCTGATGCATCATAATGAAACCAGCGAATCCCCTCGGCAGAAACAGCACAGTCAGCACGAACATCATGCCGAGGTACAGCATCCACAGCTCGGTATAGTTGCTGAGCAGTGAGTTCATCAGCGTCAGCACAACAGCACCGATGATGGGTCCGATAAAGTAACCAAGACCACCGATATAAGCCATCAGCAGAACCCGGCCTGAGGTCACCGCGTTCAGGTTTTCTTCGGTAATGAACTCATAGTTCAGCGCGAACAACCCACCTGCCACGCCCGCAAAAAACCCTGAGGTACAAAACGAGATAAAGCGCACGCGCCGGGCACTGTATCCGATGAACTCGGCCCGCTCGGGATTGTCGCGAACCGCATTGGCCATGCGCCCAGCAGGAGTCTGTGTAAACAGATACATAAACGCGGTTGCAACAAAGACCCAGCCGGCACTCAGGTAGTAGATCTCCACATCCTGGAAGAATTCGATTCCAAAAAAAGGCGGACCAAAGGTGCGATCCGCGCTGACTCCCGCCTCCCCGCCAAAAAAACTGACAAAGATTAATGACGAGGCGGCCATCAGTTCGCCGATGCCCAGCGAAATCATCGCAAACACGGTCCCGGCTTTGTGCGTAGAGAAACTGCCGACGAAAACCGCGGCGATCAGCCCGATCAGCCCACCCACCAGCGGGATCAGGGTAATGGAGAAATACACCGTTTCAAACTCAATCATGACCAGCGCGTGGACCGCCATAAATCCACCCAGACCGAAATACACCGCATGGCCGAATGAAAGCATCCCGCCCTGACCCAGCAGCATGTTGTAGCTGAGCGCAAAGACAATGGCGATCGCCATCTGGTTGAAGATGGTAATGGCCAGCACGGAATCAAACAGCTGCGGCAGTCCGAGCAGAACAACGAGATAGCCAGCCCATGCGGCAAACTTACCCATCAGCACATCACTCCTCTCGCTTTCCGGCAAGGCCCGTTGGCCGGAAGATCAGCACCAGCACCAGCAGCAGAAAAGGCAGGACAGGCGCAATCTGCGGCAGCGTCAACGTCCAGAGATCGTTGAGCGGGTGGTCTCGTGAGAACTCAAGACCCAGCCAATTCAGCAGGTCAGGCATCCCGAGATTCGAGGCGATGGCATAGCTTTGCAGTAGGCCGATCATCAAAGACGCGACAAAGGCACCTCCCAGCGAGCCGAGCCCGCCAATCACCACTATCACGAATACGATGCTGCCCAGGACCACAGCCATGCCGGGGAAAGTCGTCAATACTGGCCCGGCAATGACTCCGGCAACCCCTGCCAGCGCAGTGCCAACGCCGAAAACCGCCATAAAAATCAGGGGAACATTGTGTCCCAGATTGGCAACAGTATGCGGATGAGTGATTGCCGCCTGAATGATGATGCCAATACGGCTGCGCGTAAGCATGTAATACAGCGCCAGGAAAATCCCCACTGAAATGGTGATCATGAACCCCCGATAGGCCGAAAATTCCTGACCAAACAGGGTGAACAGCGGGAAATTTAGCAGGTCAGGAGACTGATAGTTTTTGGTATCAGCCCCCCAAAAAAACTGTACGGCTTCCTCGACCAGAAAAGCGAGCCCAAAGGTAAACACCAGCTCTGCCACATGACCATGGGCATGCACCCGCCGCAGGGCGTAACGCTCTACCAAGGCGCCGAATGCCCCAACCAGTAGCGGCGCGATAAGAAGACCTGCCCAGAACCCGAGCTTAAGGGAAATCGAATACGCAAAGTAGGCACCCAGCATATAAAAGCTAGCGTGGGCAAAGTTGAGCACCCCCATCATGCTGAAAATCAGCGTCAGACCGCTGGCCAGCATGAACAGGAGCAGGCCAGTCACCAGGCCATTAAGCGTTGAGAAGACAAAAACTTCCAGCATGATGTGGCGCCGCCAGCGGTTATTTGCCCTAGCGGCGTGGCCTGCGCATGCGGCAGCTGTGATCGACCACCGTCTCGTCTCCGAGCACCGAGAAATCCCGGTAGAGACCAAATCCGGAGTTATCTGCATCCACGACGATGTTCTGGTCCGTGTGCACGGAAATATGCAGCGGCTGAATAATCTGATGGTCCTCGCCGCGCATCCACAGCTCTTCACCGCTCATGTTGGTGAATCGCATGTCTTCAAGGGCCAGGGCGATGTCAAAGGGATCTGTGCTCTGGGACGCTTCCATCGCCTGCACCAGCATCTGTAGTGCATTGGTGATACGAAACTGCGTCATGTCATTGTTCGGATTGAGCCGCTTAAAATTTTTGGTGTACGCCAACCGCTCTTCCGAGGGCAGCGGGTTCCCCGCATCGTTGTGCACCAGATAAATCTTATCGATGCCGTCTGCACCCAGCGTTGCGGTAATGCCGTCATAGGCCGCATAAAACGTATAGATGGGAATGTCGAGCCCGCTATCGATTATCGATCGTGCCAGAGATACCATGTCAGCACCGAAGTTGCCGGTAATGACCGCATCGGCATCAGAGGAAACGATTTTGGTGACGTAGGGCGTAAAGTCCTTGACCTGCCCGATTGGGTGAAACTCATTGCCCACGATCTCAATGTCCGGACGTTTTTCCCTCAGCAATTCAATCGACGTGTCCGACACCACCTGTCCGAAGGAATAGTCCTGTCCGATAATATAAACCTTTTTAATCTCAGGGTTCATGGCAATGTAATCGGTCAGCACATTCAGCTTCATCACCGCATGGGCGTCAAATCTGAAATGCCAGAAGCTGCATTGCTCATTGGTCAGAATCGGGTCAACCGCAGAGTAGTTGATCTGCAGGATCTCCTGACCCGGGTTCCGACGGTTGTGTCTGCTGATGGTGGAGTTCAGCGTGTTGGCGACTGCAGAGCTGTTACCCTGAAAAATAATCCGCAGCCCTTCACTTACCGCGCGTCTGAACTGAATCTGGGTATCCGTAGGACTCTGCTTATTGTCCAGCGGAACAATCTCAATCATGCGACCGCCGAGAATGCCCCCCTTGGAGTTGAAGAGTTCATCTGCCGCGTACTGCAATTGCTTCAGCCCGCTGGTGCCGATGGAAGCGAATGTGCCCGACAAAGGGTCGATAAACGCAATCCGCACAGGCTCCTGGGCAGAAATGGAACTGAAGAGTGACAGCACGAGGCCGGCAAGAAGGGATTTGAGGGTAATGCTGAAGGTGATGCTGCGGTGTAGTCTTTTCATTATTAACACTTCTTTTTTATCAGATTACCAGACCATCATACCGAGTTTACCTGCACTTCCCTATTGTTTTCTCCGCCCTTCCTCTCAGTGATCGAACTCTCAGCTGTTGCCATCACAGTGCCCTGAGCTCCCCATCGCCATACTCAGGCACATTTCTCTGAAACAGGCGCCAGTAGTGCCATTCTTCGGTCACTTGCTCGTTTCCCTTGGCATCGACTGTCTTTACAATCGGCGATTCGCCGCCCCGCAATCGAGCCACTTCGTCTCGATCCTGAACCAGCACAGCCGTCATGTCATACAGCTTACCGTCAATTTTCAGGCGTACTCTTGGGTCACGCTCTACATGCCCCCACCAGGCCTTACCGTGGGGAAAGTCCCGGTTCAGCCTGAAAGTCTGGGCACTGGACTGCAGATACAGCGCCTCACCGCGTGGCACGAGCAGGACCCGAACAGAATGAGGAATTCCGTACCAGGTGCGGGTCTCCATCGCCGTGGCATTTTCTCCGAAGGGATCATCGAACTGATTGACCCAGTCCCAGTGCGTCACCGGCTCGCGAACCCGCTCACCGGTCAACCACAATCCCGGTCGTGCAAAGCGTCCAGCTTCGGCGTATTCCTCAAAGCTCGGATGCCCCGGGCCCAGACCCGTGATCCTGAGCACAGTGAGCGTGCCCGCCAGCAGCGTGACGACTGTCAGGACAGCAATCTTGAACCACTTCATCACGAAGACGCGCCTCCCTCGCTTCACTCATTGTTACTGGCTTGGTCGGCCACGCGGGCACCGCGCAAAATATTGACCATGCCATAGTTGCCTTCGTGACAAGCGTATTCGTAAACCTGGCCCGCCACCTTATAAAACGGAATCAGGCCGACAACCTGATCCATGAAGGTATCAGGGTCTATGACAGTAAATTCATAGTCGATTCTGTCAACAGCGACCCGCGTGAATTTTTCCACAAGCAATTTGTTTTCTGAACTTCCCAGTCCGGAAAAAGAATTGGTTAGACCGTTGAAATTCCGGGTCTCAACGACCAAAGTATCCCCTTCCCAGTGGCCTCTTGAATCACCGCTCCACAGCCCGATAGCTTCATCAGCGTGCGGTCGACCATCCAGAGGCACTATGCGGGCGTCGTGGACCATTTCCGTCAGAATTACCACGTGACCCTGATTTTGCACGATCTGCACGTTGTTATTGTAGAAGCTCGGATTGACTGGCGGCCCAGCATTAAAGCCCGTGATGCAGCGGTCTGACAGAGGGCGATCCTCAGGGCCATCTGTCGCGAACGTGACGCCCAATGCACTGCGCACAGGTCGAGCCGGAGCCTGACCAAGAACTGGACGGTACGCGTTTTCCTGCAAAGCGGGCAGCCTGCCATTGCCCGGATAAATGATGTGGGACGTCAGTCTCTCTTGGCCGAGACCAGCACTCTCTATCCAGAAATCATTATAGGCCTCATCGACGCCGGTGCCGGGAATCGCAGCATCAGAGGCTTCGTCTCTCGCCTTAGATCTGGCTTCAAGCTCCGCAATTTCTGCCACATTCAGAAACTGTCTGTTGCCATATTGAAGCGGGCGCTGCATGGGCGTGTTGGAGGAAAAATTCCAGACCCCCTGCAGATCAGGCACTCCCCACTCCGTTTGGGGCGCGGTATAGGTCTCATCCGCTACCCCGGCACCGGAGATCAGAGTCAGGGTCAGAATAGAAAAAATTCGACAGCACTGCATGTGAATTGCCTTCAGTTAGCCAGTTCAGAAAAGAAAAGGGGTTCGAGCTGTCAATATGAACACGCCGCAAGCAATACTGCAAAATTTTCGGCGCGACAGCCACCACCTCAGGAAGCAGCAAAACCTGTCGGAGATTTGTAATGATAGACACGGCTGAAAATCACTCCATAAAGAAACAGACCAAGCGATAGCAGCATGGCCGGCAGCAGCGCATTGAGTGTACCGAATACTTCAATCATAAATCCCAGAACGATCGCACCAATCGGCGCACTGCCAAGCAGGCCTAAGGTGAACACCGACATAATCCGGCCGCGAAATTCCTCTGTGGCAGATTCTTGAACGATCGTTCTGGCAAGAGTCAGAGTGACACCCATATTTATTCCCCACAGGACGGCAGCAATCGCAAACACCCACAAAGCGGGCTGCAGCCACATAATTCCCAGGATGAACATTCTGGACAGCTGCATCAGAAGGAATATCCGGCCTGGTCGCTCAAGCGGCATAAAGCGCATCATGGCGAGACTGGACGTTGTGGCACCACAATAGAAAATCACCATCATCATCGAGAGCAGGAACGCGTCACCTTCGTAGATTCTGCGCACAATGAACGGAAATACCGTCATGAAAGATCCGGCGTTAAAAATACTGGATATGAAATTTATCGAAAGTGCCTGCGCGATGACCGGGCTCGCCGCAATCGCGGCCAGACCTTTCTTGAGCTGGAGCAATGTAGATTCTCTGGCTGTTGCCTTTGGCTTGCTCGGACTGATTCGCGCGACCATCAGCGATGCCAGAGCAAAGCAGATCAGCTGAATCAGCAGCACCGGAATCAGCCCGAGCATTTCCAGCGTGCCAGCCACAGCCAGCCCCATGATCTGGACAATAAATCCGATCGCAGAGGCGGCTGAGACCGATTTCTGCACCTCGCCTCTCGCGACCCGATTCAGCAGAGCCTGTTGTGCCGGGCTGGTGTATGAAATGACGAAGCTCATACCTAGGCCCCAGAGCAGAATGTTCCAGAGCGCAATCTGTGAAAAAATCAGCATGGCCACCAGAAACAGGGGAAGAACTGGCGCGCAGACATAGACTTTTATCAGCAGAGCGCGGGGGTCCATGCCATCGGCTTTGGCTCCCCCCAGCAGGATCAGGATGATGCCTGGAATACCCACAACCGCCTGAACCAGACCGACCTCACTGGCAGGCAGCTCAAGGATGCCGATCAAAATCCAGGCGAGCAGCAATTGCTGCATCGCAATCGCGATACCCGCCAGACCGGTGGACGTCAGATAAGGTCTAAACTCTGACGAGACAGTATCTGAAGGAGATTGCGCGGCTTCTAGTAACTTCATCTGCGCGCCAGCTCGATTGAAGAAGCCGTCAATACCTGCATGAATTGACTAGCAACTACAGCAAGCAGTAGCTTTGAGGCAAATTGTCGAGGGTGTGACACAGCAAATTCTCCGAGGTTGAGCAAAAGGGTTCTGAATCGAATTTCCGATACACATAGTATCATCGCCGGATAAGACACTGAGCCTCGTCACCGCATTTTAACGACCAATACCAGCTTTCACTGATCACCGCGATTTTTCTGCCGCTTGGCTTTCTGACCGGGCTGCTTGGCATCAACGTTGGTGGTGTCCCAGGAGCCGAGGCACCAACTGCCTTTTGGGTCTTCTGCGGCATGTTAACTCTGATTGTCGGTCTACAGCTTGCTGTATTCCGGCGGCTGCGATGGTTCTAGATGGCGAAGGGGTCTGATCCAGCGAAAAGTTATCTTGTGGAACGCCAACCATCCGACTGGGTCTGGCAATTTCAGAGGGGGTCAATACTCGACGACGTTTCTCTGGGTCACACGCCAGTAGTACCACTTTGCCAAGACTTCCTCTGAGCCGTCTTCATTCAGGCGGGTCGTCACTGGCGCTCTGCCCAGAATACTTTCCAGCTCAACCGGATCATGGACCAGTGCCGCCGTCATCTCATAAATTTTACCGTCAATTTTGAGACGCACTCTGGGATCACGCTCTACATTTGCCCACCACTGCTTATAGTTTGGGAAGATTCTGCTCAGGCGATCACCTCGCGCGCTCCCACCGATATAAAGATTTTCTCCTCTGGGCGTCGGGAGTATAGTTACCGAGTAGGGAATACCATACCAAGTTCTAGTCTCAAGCATGATAGTGTTCCCTCTTACAGGGTGCTCAACATCCTGAACCCAATCCCAATTATCGACAGGCTTTCGTACAAGCTCTCCCTTAAGCCAAAGACCAGGGTATGTCATTCGGCCTCGCTGGTTGTAAGCCTCAGTGGTGTAGTCCATATACTCTGGCTCTAATCCTGTAATACGGAGTGTGGCGATAGAACAAATTAGCAAGAGTAATACCGCAATTATTCCAATCCGTAATTTTTTCATATTCGCTCTCCCATTTCGGCTGGCTCTCGATGCCTGACAATCAACTTCATCAAAACCACAAGCGACTGGTTCAGCAAACCGGTCTTCCATTGATTTTTATCGATTCAGAGCAGATTTAAGTCTTGCATGTCAGCTTTAGATACATTCATCATTAAAATCAAAATCGATAATTGAAGGAAAACCGAGCGGATCTGGGTTCGAACACATGATAATGATTATCAGCAACAGGCTGCTGTTCTCCCAGCAATTGAGATTCGTAGAAGTACTCTATGTCGTGGTCATCAGAATCGAATATATTTAATAGATCAAGTGAAATCTGTATGGATTCACTTATATCAAAGCCAAAGCGAAGATTGGTCATACTACTGCCCTCAGCCCTCACTTCACCTCCAATTGGATAGTCGCTGAATTGCCTGAGACGCAAATGAGCAAAGAATATATCGCTTGGCTGGTAATTAATTCCGGCGCTTACAACCTCATCAAGCGCACCCGGAATCTCTTTACTTCCGTCGATAAGTTCAGAGAAAGCCGAGTCTGCATATGCATATTCAAAATCCAGCCCTACCGTATCACTAATTTGGTAATAGGTCGTTAATTCAAAACCATATCGCTCACTCCCAAACCCCGTATCTTCAGTGCTCCCGGCGTCACCTATAAACAAAAGCTCTGAATCTATATCAAGTTGCCAGAGAGCGAGGGTAGTATTTAACTTATCAGTAAAATATATACGCCACCCAAGCTCAGCACCAAGAGTAGGCACGAGCGGGTCAGCAGGGTCAGCTTGCATGCCTGAAAGCGGGTCTCGAGAAGTTAAAACGCCACGTGCATCATTGCTATGAAAGCCGGTGCCAAGACTGGCATACAATTCGTGGTTGCTGTCTAAGGTATAAATTAAACTCACTGACGCTGTCGTGATGCTGTCATTAGCTCGTCCAGAATTATCAGGAAGTGTTGATGGTCTAGCTGCTTCTAAAGCTTTTACATCAAAATCGAATCTATCGTGCCGCAATCCAAGTATTGATCTGAGTCGTTCTGTCCAGTTTATTTCATTCTGCCAATAGACGCCGGCGCTTTGTTCCTGAACTGCATCCAGCCGACCATGTGAAACAAACCGTCGACTGGTAGAGTTTACAAACCCAACTTGATCAATGTCGTCACTTCTTAAGTCGACACCAAAGCGATTGGATACTGATCTCCCGGCCCAATTACGCTCAGAGCTCCAAACCGCCTTTCCCCCAAATACTCTTCGATCATCTAGCTGAGTGATTTGATCACCTGCTGGATTACTGAAATAGCTAAAATTTTGAAACAAAGTTAAGTCATAATCTATGACATACATTGATGCCGAAAAATTACCTGCGCCGAGGTCTGAATCCAAAGCGAATGACAAGCTGTATCGAGACGACTCACCTCCCGTTGTAGGGTCTATAGAACCGAATTTTCCTATTAAGCCGGTTCTTACTGCTCGATGTGGAATCTGATCCGCGGAGTTCCACTTATTTTCATAGGCCATGAGCGAGAGTGTGAATTTACCCGATTCTCTTTCCCATCTCTGTTTGAGTTGGATATTAGTTTTGCCTACGTCTTCATCGACAGAATCCCAAGGACCCTCGTAGGCCTGATGCTCAAAACCAAAGATTAAGTTCCCTCCTAAGCCATCAGTATTTCCGGTTACTAATGCTCTCGCATAGCCAAATCTTCCAGCACCGAGCTGAATTCGGTTAGGAATTGTTTCACTGTGAGTGTAAATGCTTGCAGACCCAGCGCCAGAAAAATCACCAACATCCGAATAGTAGGAACCCTTTCGGTAGACGATCTCTTGTATCATCTCAGGAATAATAAAATTAAGATCGGTATAACCTTGACCATGAGCATGACTGCGCATGTTGATCGGCATACCATCTAAATTGGTGGCGAAGTCTGTCCCGTGATCTAAGTTAAATCCGCGCAAATAAAATTGATTAGCTTTACCGCTGCCACTATGTTGAGTTGCAACTAGTCCCGGAACTGTTTCTAGTACATCACCAGCACGTAGTAGGGGGCGTTGCTCGATTTCACGAAAGGAGATCCTGCCTTCAGAAGCACTAATGGCGTTTCCAACCAGATTTACTTTACGGCCAACAACTTCTATCTCGAGCACTGAATCCTGTGACCAAACAGTTACTGGACAGAGTGCCGTCTGACTAATCCATAGCTGTAAGAATCTGCATTTGAATCTTAAATTATTGATTTTATTTCTCCAAAACGCGAAGTTACTCAAAGTAGAACAGAAACGACTATCCAGTAAGTCTGTAGATGTTGAACTGAGCATTATACAAAATCTGCACCGGCTTATTGTAATTGCTCAATAGCGAGACACCGGCAAACAAGTCACTAACTAGTCATCTACGTATGCAGATGATTATCCTTGAATTTTAGTAGGCTGTTGAGCCTTAGCGTCAAAGTAAAGACTTCATCGGCTACAGACTCAGTCAATGACTTTGTCTGAGAATTAGACCAATCGTCAGTCTTTGCTCTCTCGGGTAGACTAGTCACATGGGCAGATCAACTGTTTTTGACTTTCAACGCGCGCTGACCCTGACCCGGCACTGCCCGGTGTATCAGCCGACCCCGCTGCTGATAATAAAAGCGCCCTCTGGTCATCAACTCCTGATCAAGGATGAAACCAGTCGCTTCCGGATGGGCGCCTTCAAGGCGCTGGGCGGCATTTACGCCATGGCGGCGGTTCTGCTTGCACGATGGCGCGAGGAAAATCAGGCGGACATTGAGCCCGAACAATTGTTTACGGAAGAGATGCAAAACTGGAGCCGCCAGTTTACCTTTGTCTGCGCCAGCGCGGGTAATCACGGCCTCGCTGTTGCCAGAGGGGCGAGGCTCTTTAACGCCGGTTGTCGAATTCATCTCGCGGACACTGTCCCTGTCGCCTTTGAAAACAGACTCCTGGCTCTCGGTGTCACCGTCGTGCGCTCGGGAGCAAACTATGAGCAGAGCATGCACGCCGCAACGACAGACTGCGCGAACGGCGAAATTCTTCTTTCGGATAGCGCCTGGGAGGGTTACAGCCAGATTCCTTCGCTGGTGATGGAAGGCTATACGGTTATAGCGGAGGAAATGCGGGCAGGCTTTCAGGCTGAAGGCCTGTGGCCAACCCATGTCTTTCTGCAGGCCGGCGTCGGTGGGCTGGCTGCTGCGATCACCAGTCACATTCGGAGCCTGTGGCCGCATCAGCCAACGATTACCGTCGTTGAACCCGACGCCGCTGCCTGCCTGATGGAGAGTCATCAGAGAGGGATATTAACTGAAGTGAATGGGCCGATATCTTCCATGGGCAGGTTGGACTGCAAATTGCCCTCGACACTGGCCTTTGACATTCTGCACCGACAGGCGGATCACTTTGTTTGCATAAGCGATCTTGCAGCAAAGAGAGCAGTCCAATATCTGGCTACCCATCAGCTGCGCACCACCCCCTCGGGTGCCGCTGGCGTGGCCGCTGTGCTGGGCGCAGCCGGACAAAACCCGGATATACCGGATAACGCCATTTGCCTGGCGCTGGTGACCGAGGCCGAAACCTGATCAGGTTCAGGCTGATCCGCCGCAGCAGGGACATCCACCACCACCGCTCAGCATCACAGATTCCGCGGCCTTTGCATTTTGCTCGGCGGTACGTTTGGTCGCTGCCACGAAGGAAGCGCTGCCAGCAGTCAGGGGATTTGGTGGATTCATGACCACACCCTGTCCGAAATAACCGGTGCGAATCTGATACTGGTGATCGCCGATTTCAGTATCAAACCGGATCGTGTTGGCATCCACAACCTGTATCCCATTCACCGTTGATCCGTCTTTTATCACCACGGCCTGCGACGCATTGGGCAGATTTGTGATGCGCAGACTGGTGGCTCGCCCTGCCGCATTGCGGTCACCTACGTAGGTGCCGACATGCAGGACACCGTTCTCGGTATCGTTCCAGGCGGTGCTGACACCAAGATTGGGATAATCCACGCCCTCAAGCGTCGGCGCCGAGTACTTATCCATGTGTTTACCCTGAAATGCGTTGATCCAGTTGCCCTCTGCAATTTCGCTCATCATCTGCTGCGCAGTGGAGGTTCCGCGTGGCCAGGGCTCATCCAAATTGGACCACCAGCCGAACCGATCGCCGTTTTCTCCGAAAAATCTGGGCTCCGAGTATTGTTCGGCGGCTTCCTGCAGACGGCGAAACACCAAGTCATCGCCTAGTGCTTTAGCCATCACCTGGACAAGGGGGCTGGGCCTGATGTCCCGGGCCGGGTCGCGATAGCCGGAGGCATTCACCACAGCTTCATAGATCTGAGTCGCAATCTCCGGGGATTGAGGTAGCAGATAAAAAGCAGTCCCGGCACCCGTAGCACCGGACCCCGGCAGGTTGACTTTGAAGTTTGCCAGCGGGTCATAGTAGATCGTCGACCATTCGATCTCATTCTGGGCGTTGATGCCGAGATAGTTGTCTCGCATGAACTCAACCCAATTTTCAAACCGGCCATGGGCATTGGTGACACCCAGCTGGTCAGAGAGATAGATGCCTAGACCTGCCGCAGAATTGCAGAACGGCCAGATCTTAGTGTTCTCACAATGTGGCCCCTCCGGATGGTCGGTGTACTGTTGATGCAGGTGCTCAACAATGCGCGGCTGAGTCCACTCAAAGTGTTCATTTTCAAACCCGGCGATTTCCCAGGGCCGCTCCCACTTATCGTCACCCGAAACATATTTGTAGATAGACAGAACGAGATTCAGCCACCCCCGAAAAAAGAGATTGCC
>CACJWK010000011.1 GCA_902597095.1 uncultured Pseudohongiella sp. | reverse complement strand
TCATTAGGCAAAATTGATGATTTTTTGGATCGTAAAAGTCGGGTCTTAGATTACCTGCTGGCGTTATATGGAGAAGAGTTTGGTCAACAGACATTAACCACTTTCAATTATTACTTTTCCAGCGATGAATTAGCCCGGCAAGCTATTCTTAATAAAATACGGCTATTGAATCGTATTAAGTTCGCAAGTGGAGATAGAGGCGGCGCCCAAAATTTTAGCGAGTTTGATGCACTTTCGGAAAAGCCTACAGGGGGAACAGAATTCGAAGATGACTCTTTGCAAAACATGTCTGGATTACAATATCGAAGCAGTATTTTTCTGGGCTTCAAATATCTTCATGCTCGATCATTGACCGCGCCAGTACTAAGATTGGGTCTGAGCTTTTACGACCACCTTCAATATAAATCTGCTGACAGCTCATCAAAAAAACCTAACACCGAGAGTGAGAATGATACGGCTGCAGAGTTAGAGAGGGCGACTTTCATAAGGAGTAAGCTCGCGCAATTTGGCGTCCTTAATGACGAAGAGTTGTGGTTAAAAACACTTCGCGCTGGAATTGCGAAGAGGAACTACAGATATAACGCAAAACAAGATGAATTAATTCTCGAATATTTGGACGGTTCGGAAAATAGCGCAAAGCGAGAAAGTCTCTCATTACTAAAGGGTCTTGGCCAAAGATCGCTGAAACTTGAGGCTCAGATCTTAAGGAAGATTTTAATCGATCTAAGTCTCGAATCAGAAGGCATGCATGTTATCGAACACATACTGCTTAGGCCGAGCGGTTTCAAATACCTCTCAGATAGATCGAAAGAAAAATATGCTAATCGAATAAGTGTACTGTTTCCGAAGTGGACGGCCCGCTCAAGTGATCCGAGCTTTGTGGCTTTCGCGGAACAAACCGTCAGAAAAAACTGCCCTTCTCATATCGCTGTAGATTTCTTTTGGCTCGGATTCGAAGAGATGTGCGAATTCGAAAAACGCTATGAAATCTGGTCTAAATTTCAAAGAAACTTGGAAAGTAGGAGAGTCCTTGGGTTTGATCTTGCGAGCGCGTCGCTGTTGACGTTTTTGAATATTCAAAGTTTTCGTGCGAATCGCCTAAATTTAGAGCGAAGTAAGATGGATTTTCAAATAAGAGAGTCAATAGGCCTTTTTTCTGAAAAGCTTGCCACCAGATATGAGCAATTGAAGTTAAGTTCAAGGCGTGAAGACGATAAGGAATCAAGCTATCTCGCAAACATGCCCAGTCTCCAATTAGAAATTGATAAATTCGAGTATCGAATTGTGCATCATTCCGATCTGATCGAGATAAATAAGACAAATTTTCATGACTTTGAATTTTATAATGGAAGAATAAGTATTGTGCTTCCTAAATTTTCTGTTTTTCGTATTCGGATCGGGCAAATAGATTACTTCCACGCGCTTAAGAACATAATCGAAAACATAATACTTGAATATAACACAAGCCTTGATTCCGTCGAATTCCATTGGCTTGTTCCAGAAGATTACCGAGAATTTACCAGGATCCATAATCACTGGATCCAAAATAAATCTGCATACTTAAAATACTTATTACATGAAATTAAGCTTTTAGATCAGAATAGCAGGCAAACCTCTGATAGCTTTAGTTGGGACAGGCTTGAGAAAGCTACGTAATGATTGTGAAAAATTGTATAGAGACACTTACATTTGATACTTCATTTCCCAATGAAGAAACAGCATTTCTCTATCAGAATGACTTTGAAAAATTTATTAAATCTACAGTGTTGTTAATGATCGAAGAGATCTTCGAAGACTATTCTGAAAAAGATGATGTGCTTTGGTTTGAGTATTTAGAGATCGATCTTGGTGAAATCTCTCTCGCGTATTTTTATGATGATTACGCAAACAAATTGGATAGACAACTACGATCATGTTTCAATGATGAAATATCCCAATTAGAAGTGAATCCAAATTCAGCAAATAGGAGAATCAAAAAAAAGGGAGCTGAATTAGAAATTATTCTTGATTACCTAAAAAACGGGTATCTCCCATGGAATGCCTTAGTTAAGGATGCGAATGGGCTTGAGAAGCTATTCAAAAAAGTCCTTAAGGAAAACCCAGATGGCTTGATTAAATATCTTGCAGGTTCGACTTCGCGGATTAAGGAAGTACACCGCGTCGCGAAACAGTTGCCTCAGGAGATTATTTGTGAAATCGCCCTACAACTTCTAAGTCAACAAGCAGGATTGATCACCATTGTTGATGACTTATGTGTATTAAGTAAGGATAGCTTCGGTCTAAGTAGTTCTGAACTTCGACGATTGATGTGGGTTGACCTGGTGTTGTTTGCATTAAGTCAAAACGCAAAACCAGCAGATCCGCATAAAATCATTATGGTGCTCACAAATTCAATTGCATCAGCTCTACCCCAAAATCAAGCGCTAGTTTTGCGTCAGCTTATCCAGCAGATAAAGACAAAAACCGGCAAGAATCAACTTTATCAATTATTGTGCGAAGCTTCTTTCAAAGTCCAAGATCGTATTTCGGTGGATACGGGTTGGATTTCGACGACCCGCAGTTTATCGCCTAAGAAGGATTCGGGGCCACTGGAAAGAGAAGTTGAACAAAGTCAGGATCTATCGGAACTTCGAAGGACGTTAGTGCGGTCGCTTAAAACCGGTGAAGCTGACCAACTAAAGCCTATTTGGCACAGTCTCCTGGGTGATGGTAGAGAACTTTTAAGAGACACTATTCTGTCGCTCGGGAAATCGGCGCACATTAGGTACATCATTTCGCAAAAATTTGAAGCTGCAATGGTCCGAGACATTGCTGAACTGCTTGAGCCGGCAAGTACAGATTTTATTGAAAAGGTTGTTTTGTTCTTCGATTCCTCTGGCCTTAGTGGCTTAAATATATTTGAGGAAAAAAACGGAATCGAAAAAAAAATATTCGAGTTCTCAATCACTTATCTAATTATTGAGCACCAATCCGTTTTTAGTCGAAAAGCTTTTCTATCCAGTGTGATGTGGCAACTAGCTGCTCAAATCGGCGTTTCAACTGCAGATCTATACAGCATGATCATTAAGCGAATAAGACAAGATAAAAGTCTTGTTCCTTTGCAAAGTGATTTGGTTGACCTTTTTATAAAGTTGAATTCAGGTCTGTCTCAAGCAATTCCACTTGAAGGCAGAGATTATGTATCTTCTAACTTAAATTCGGCAGCGGTTCAAAGTGACGAAAAAGCGGAAGATGAGATCTTAGATGGATTGACAAATAAGACATTCGGGCCTTCACATGAAATCCGATCAGCATTTAGTGATGCAATACACAAATCCAAAGTAGGTGAGCTTCCCCAATTTTGGCGGGAATTAATTGGTAAACATTCTGAGTGGTTGGATGAGAAAATAAGAGTTGAGGGTCAGAAAGCATCTGTTCGCCGCAATCTGGCATGGACGTTTCAAGATAACATGCTGAGGGACATAATCGATATTATTGAGCGAGCAAACTCCGAATTTATCTACACCATCGTGACCACAGAGCATATATCGACAGAAACTCAATCTTACTCGCAATTATCCGCTGACTCGATTAAATCACTAAAATGGGAATTTACGCTCACGTATTTATTAGTTGAGCGCGGCGGGGAATTCAACAAAAAGACCTACCTACTTAGCCTTTTGAATAAGATGGCTGCTAGAGAAAATACATCCGCTCTAGCACTTTTAGGAATTATTGAAAATTCTCTCGCGTCAGTGGGAAACCCAAGCAAGATAATTCGTGAAATTCTAGCAACCCTCCAAGGACTTCGTTCCTATCTCAGCCCAGATGCGGCACCAGTTTCTTTAGAGTCTATAGGAGACAAAAAGGACTCGTGGGCTTGGACAGTAACAGAAGGTGAGTCAGACAGTCAGATTGCCAAAACTAAAGCTAGATCACCTACAGGTGAAGTCCATCAAATTGAGTTAGTAAGAGGCTACTTACTTTATGAAGATCTCGTAGAATTGATGCAAGGGGCAGAAGTGGGGCCCGCCAAGGCGATACGCAAAATTATTAGGCTGCTACATGAAATAATTGAGAGCTTTCCATGGAAGCTACACCGATTTAATCAAGAAGTCCGTGCAGGTCGCATATCATTACTTGCCATATACGGATATTTACCTAAGCGCCTACAAAAAAAACTGCTACATGAATTCGTGCGGAACTTTGCCAGAGATTATAATTTTAGCATTATTGAATTTGAGAGAAAGATTGAACATTTAAATCAAACAGCGGCTCAAGAAACTATTACTTATGAAATTCTATTGAGACGCCTACTTAAGAATCAATCAAGTGACATCGATTCTTTATTTCGATTGATAGAAATTGATGAAAAGATCGACACGCATGAAGGAAGCTCTGCAGACACTAAGGGGGCGAACGGTAAAAGATTTTCAACCCTGGCTGATCCGGAATCATATTCAGAGTTTGAGCTGGATGATAGCAAAGCGAGTAGATCGCAAAAAAACGAATTGCCTGACAGCAGTAAGTATTCCCGGGAATTGCAAGAAGCAGACGAAACATCACGTAATATTATTAGACTGCTACTTGAAATAATTGAAAACTTTCCGTGGAGGCTGTATCGATTTAATCAAGAGGTCCGTTCTGGTCGCATACCATTACTGACCATATATAAATTCTTACCTAAGCGCCTACAAAAAAAGTTGCTACATGAATTCGTGCGGAAGTTTGCAAGAGATTATAATTTTAGCGCTATTGAATTCGATAAAAAGTTAGAACATTTGGATCAGACAGCGGCTCGAGAAACTATTACTTATGGAACTCTATTGGGACGCCTAGTTAAGAATCAATCCAGAGACATCGATTCCCTATTTCAATTGATAGAAACAGGAGAAGAGTTCGGTACGCTTGGGGAAAGCTCTGCTTACATCGAGGGTCCAAACGGCAAAAGGTCTGCAGGCCTTTCTGACCAGGGATTATATCCAGAGTTAGAGCAGGGTTATAGCAAAGCGAGTAGATCGCAAAAAGACAATTCGCCCAGCAACAGTAAGTATTACCGCGAATTGGCGGAAGCAGACGAATCATTAAAGGAATCAAGTAAAATCTTCAAAGATGCAATGAGTCGCCTAGAGGCATTTAAATTCGATCACGAAAATCCCCGTAGCATTGAGGAATTGAATAAATCGCTAAGTTTAGAAAAGGCCGGAAAATTTAATAGAAAAAATGAGAACCGCTCCGAAGAAGATACAAGTCTTCCACTAACGATGAGTGCCAATACTCTTAATTTGCTTAATGCATATCTGCTGGGGCATCTGACTATTGGAAGACAAGAGTCATTGACTGTTGCGAGCACGATAAACTTTCTTTTAAACAATCAACCTTCTACTTTAAACGAAGTATTGAACGAAGCCCTCTTAAATCCAGCTGCTGTCGTTAGGCTCACGAACATTCTACCTGAAAGCGCGTTGCTGAAAATTTTGCTGCTTATCGAACCCGCTGACTACTATCAAACCGTGCTCTATGCTGATTTATTGACCATGGCGTGTATTGAGCACGCTGATGCATTTAAAGTAAGCGAAAATTTACTACATCAATTGAAATGGCAGTTTATCTATAGATACCTGCTGATAGAGCGGCGGGCTTTTAATGAGATAGTATTTATCAGGCAGTACTATGCTTATCTAGAGCAGAGAGTAAATGTTAGTGAGAGAGAAACAATCCGTGCTCGACTGAGCAGCGGAGTGATGTTGGCCACCACTGCCGATACGCATGCGACTCGCGTCAGAATCGCGATGATCTTGAGCAATGCGGTCGCTACTCAGGAGAATATATCGACTGGAGTAAGCGGACGAGAAGAGACGCAGAATCAAGACGATTCTCGCATACGCTATGGAACAGATAATCCCAAAAATCAATCTTCAGGAATGGCTACGAAGAAGGAAGAAGATATTTTGAGGGAACGAGAAGAGCATCGACCATATATACCTTCACCGATAGATGATGATTTAGAGATAAAAGAAGAGGTACATATACAGAATGCAGGGTTAGTTTTAATAGCCACATATTTGCCTCGTTACTTTAGTAATTTACAACTGACGTCAGGGCAAAAATTTATTAATCGTCGAAGCTCTGAGCGCGGTGTGCATCTGCTTCAATATATTGTAAGCGAATCGACCAATCGCCCAGAGTACGAATTGGTCTTGAATAAACTATTGTGTGGGGTGAAGCCTGGTATTCCAATTATCAGAGATATCGATATTACAGAGGAAGAAATTAATCTCTCGGAAACGTTACTAAAAAGTGTGCTGTCAAATTGGCCTTCATTAAAGAACACGTCTATCGCTGGCTTACGGGAATCATTTCTCCATCGAGAAGCTAAATTACAACTTCAAGATGAGAGTTGGAAACTTATTGTGCAGTCCAAAGCATTCGATATGCTCTTAGATGGGCTGCCTTGGAGTTATTCAACAATTAAGCTTCCTTGGATGGAGAGGCCTATTTATGTGGATTGGAGATGAGTGATCTTGTAAACCAGTCAAATGCGCACTCTCTTGAAAAAGAACTAGTTTGGTTCAATGCTGTACTGGACGCGCGTATTGCTCTCTACTTCGAGCATGAGTCTGAAGAGGACGGAGAGTCTTCACTTTTTCAAAGTATCTATGATATCGCCGCGCCTAATCTTTCGGATGACGCCTCTCTCTACTCTGACCTAGTTCGAGACCTGTCGCTCAGTATTGACGAGCGCCTTATATTCTTGTTGGCATTAATTCCCCACATAAGACCTGACTTGCTAGATATACTTTTTACTAGAAATAAAAATTTCGATAGAGGCTTTACGCAATTTGGCGGTTTAAAAGGAAAAAACCACGGAGGCTTTCTACCTACATGTGAGACAGCCGTCTTTTTGTTGGCCGGCAGTGATTTGAATAAGCGATTCGAGATTACACGTTGTTTTGAAGGTGAAAGTAGTCTAGTGAGTAAAGGTATCGTTCTACTTGAGCACAGCGCATCCGATGAGCCATTTATGAGCGCCGCATTGCGTGTAAGTACTGAATATTTGAACAAAGTAACGACTGGGCTGTATCACAAGCCTGACTATAATATGAATTTTCCGGCGAAGCTGATAACGACCAAGCTAACATGGGAAGACTTAATTCTACCTACTGAAGTGATGATGGAAATTGAAAACATAGTCACTTGGGTTAAGCACTCTAATACAATAATGAGGGATTGGGGGCTGGAAAAAGTAATAAAGCCAGGTTACCGGAGCCTATTCTACGGGCCCCCAGGTACAGGGAAAACACTCACTGCCAGCTTAATAGGCTCTTCTGTTGATGCCGATGTTTATCGTATTGATCTATCAATGGTTGTGTCTAAATACATCGGTGAGACAGAAAAGAATCTTGCAAACGTTTTCGACCAAGCGGAAAGTAAAAATTGGATCTTATTTTTCGATGAAGCTGACGCGCTATTTGGGAAAAGGACTCAGGCAAATAGCTCAAACGATCGCTATGCAAACCAAGAAATATCTTATTTATTGCAGCGAATAGAGGATTTCCCAGGGGTTGTAATTCTAGCTTCAAATATTAAAGCAAACATTGATGAAGCATTTTCTAGAAGATTTCAAAGTATTGTTTATTTCCCAATGCCAGACAGTGAAAACAGGCTTTTACTATGGAAGCGTATTCTCGGGGCTACTAAGAATATAGATTTAGAAATATCTTTAAAGGGTATCGCTGAGAAATATGAGCTTTCAGGTGGCTCAATTACCAACGTTGTGCGATATGGAGCAATCAGCACTTTACAGGCCAATCGGGCCAAGATAATTGAAGATGATCTAATTGAAGGCATCACCAAAGAGCTTCGAAAAGAAGGAAAAACGGCCTAAACCGGGATACTCCATGACCATTCTCCATCGGAAAATACAAACCTTTTGGCTAGGAATAGTTTTGCTAGCTTTGAGCTTATTCCCGGCGAAGAGAGATGTTGCCCAAGAGATGCCTGATGCAGCTCTAGATATTAATAATTTTGCGGAGCTAAGAATATTAGATCCTCTTCAATTAGCCGAAAAACTCTCAGCTATATCTCTTCCTATTTTGGAGAATATTGACCCTGAACTAGACTCAGATGTTTTTGTTGCACGTCTAACTGACGGTGATATTGCTCGTTTCGTGACTGACTATACTCTGAATTTGCAGGAGATCGAGCTTAGTGAGTTGATTGATAGTGAATTTCAGTCCTTCTTTTCACTATACATAAAGCAAATGAGTACGGCGGAATTCGCATCGATTTATCGACAATATCTTGGTCAATTGACCTCGGATTATCTTACAAGTAGTTTGGATATTGAGTTTGCGGAGTATGTGCTATCTCAAATATTACAATTATCAACAAATCAATATTCCGCGCTATTTGAGGACTATGTTTCTACACTATGGAGCTACTTCACAAGTTCAGCGACTCGAGACGAGCTGCGGGAACTGATTGGGGATGACTATGAAGCTATTTTGAGCACGTCAGATTTTTCTGTAAGCGATCCTTCTTTTTTTAGAGACTTTAGTGATGAAATTGTTGGGCTTTCAAAGACTGAATTTGAGTCCGCCTATATAGACTATGTTACGTTAATGATTGGAGGTTTAGTCAACGATCCTTCAATATTAGAACTACCGGTAAGTGCATCATTTGAAACCGACGGGGAACCACTTGATTCCTCGAATGAAAATACGAATGCAGGTGAAATTTCTGAAATAAATCTCCAGCCCGAAATTGGGTCTTCGGTAATCCAATTTCCAGAGCTAACTGCGAATGAAAGCCTTGACCTGCTTCGATTTCATATCGCAGCTATCGCTCGCAACTATTTTATTATCCCTTTTAAAAACGATTTCATAGAGAACTCATTTGACTATATTAGTGGGGCTACAGTCGAGCAGATTACGAATATACAAAATGTGCCTGGCATTGCTACCTTAATTGAAGAGAGTCGCCTAAGTTACAACCAATCTAATTTAGACAAGCGGTCGTCTATTGAAATCCTGCAAGATGAGGCGTTTCTGCTGGAAGTGACGTCGGCGCTCGATTTGGTCAATGACATCCCTTATCCAAATGAGAGGCTGCTGGGAGTAGCCGTGAATAAGGCTCTGGAAAAATTTAATCCGGAGTTGGACGACCGCGATTGGGATTTAAGTCATGAACAATATCTTATTCTTCTAGAGGCAACTTTTAGTTTAGCTGAAATACGTGGAGCAGATAGAGAAACCGATTTAAATGATATGACTGGAAATTCTGATATTTCTTGGAATTTTCTTGGATGCGGATGTGATATCGATCAGAGTAAAGTTATATATGGATTTTATCCTAGCTGGTTATTCCCTGATCCAGGAGTGCCCCAAGAAATTGATTTGAGGTACTACGATAGGGTTGCCTACTATGGCATGACATTAAAAGCAAATGGGGAAATTGACGCTGGAGAATACTGGGTTAATGGTGGTGCGATGAATGAATTTATAATCGGAGCCCATAACCGTATGACTGAGGTCGATCTTGCAGTTTATTCACCCTATTGGCAACTCTGGGACGAAAGGCACTTCAGCGTTGTCAGCACTAACATAATTGACAGATTGAAATTGCCATTACAATACGGCGCATTCACACGGTTTGCTAAAAACTATCTTTTGCCTATTTATCCAACAGCTACGGAATCAATAGGCCGCGAGTATATGGGGGATGGACTGACTCTCCTATTCGATAATCTGGAAGATCCTGAAACCTTGCAAGTTAAGGATCTTGTGTTCATTGGTAGGCTAATTGAGCGTCTTGCAAGGGACCTACAAGATGAATTCGGTGAGAATGCGCCTCCGATAAATCTGATGCTTAACTTCCATGCAAGAAATACTTCCGAGGTTCTGCGCCAATTTAAGACTACGATTAAAGGATCTCAGGTCAATCCTAATCAGTACATCTCTCGATTGTTGCTATTCTTAGAGCAAGACACCTGGGACAGCAGTCAGCAGCTTATAGATGCTGTCCGGACTGTTTTTGTCGACGACGATAGTGATTCAGTTCTTGAAAAGCTAAATCCAATATTGATTCCAGCTATGGATGAAGAAGGACGTTTCTCAACGCTTTCCAGAGATCTAAATGGCATGAGGCGCATCTTTGGTGAAGCAGGTGGTGCAGCCATATGGCCAATTCCTGTCGAAAATTCTAATCAGGGGCGCCAAATCAAGGAAGCATTCGTCTCATCAATGGTGGTCGAGGATGTTGGATTTTGGGCTGGGGTCGAGCAGGATGTAGAGAGTTTTTATTTTCGAGACAGATTATTTATTCTTTTTGTCCTAACTTTCATATACACGGTCTCAATCCTCACACTTATTTGGTCTGTGCGAGAACCAATACGTGCACTTTTTTTGCTCCTCGCTAAAATCTTCACTGGACTTAGCTTTACATTTGTCGTGCTCACTTACGTGTTTGTCGACCCCTATGTGAGCATATGGAGGATGATGTACTTTTTGTTGCCATTGGCGTTTGTCGTCTTTGTTGTCCCCATGCAGAATATTACGCCGGCAGCTGTGACTACGATGCCGGGTAATAAATATATGAGTCGGAGCCTGAAGAGGCAGCGGACAAGAATGCTTCGAGGAGTGCGGCGATCTATCAGAAATGCGATCTGGCATCGAGATGCAGACTAAAGACAACGCTATGGTAAAGGCTTATCACCAAGATCGGATCGCCCGATTTGGCCAATCAACCGTGGAAGCTTTAGGTTGGAAAAACGAGGATAGTCAGCGCAAACGCTTTCAGGATTTCTGTGATTTTGCTGATTTAAATGGAAAATCAGTTCTTGATGTCGGCTGTGGCCAGGCCGACTTCTATCATTTTCTCATGAATCGATATAGAGATTTACGCTATACGGGAATAGATCAATCCAGTTCGTTTTTACGGGAAGCCTGGCGTAACCTTGAAGGAAGCACGAACGCGAAACTTCTGCTTGGCGAGTTTGGCTCAGCATTGCTTCCTGTTAGTGATTTTGTGGTCTGTATTGGTGCGCTCAATTATAAAACCAGTGAAAGTGGCTTTATTCAGAGAATGATTTCTAAATTGTATGGTATATCTCGTCTAGGGGTGGGTCTGAGCTTGCTTAAGCATCTGGATGCGGGATTCGATAATGGGATTTTGGTGTCATATGACCCGGATGAAATCTTTGAATATTGCCAGCAGCTAAGTGGAAATATTCGCATGAAAAACTCGCCAGAGACTGATTTCTTCACGCTCTTCCTGTATCACAATTGATCTGGCTTCTAAGACTCTTTTCTATCTACGACAGCCCTGTGAAAACGATCTTAAGTCCTCGGGATTTACAGTCCAGAATGTACCCTCTGCAGAAAGGCAAGGCGTGAGGGTGTTACGGAAGTTCGCGCGATTTCCGTAGTGAACCAAATTCCACATATCTCTGAGTATTGCGCTCGAATCTGCGAATCCTTCTGCCTCCGCCAATCGCGTATTAGATCTATTCATGTCTATGATTTCGATTTTAAAATCCTCAGAGGCACCATTTTCAGTAGCACCGATTAGTTTGTGGAGCAACGCTTCCCCTACATTTTCCGTATGAGCTTGATTATTGAGAGTTGGGGGCGTTTGAATTCCTCCAAAAAACTCATTGCTCTCAACGTTATTGTAGTTTCCTGATGCATAGAGAGTAACATATATATTTGCTGAAGCGACTAACCTGGCAAGGACATTCGTGAAGCTCGGGTTCTCTATGTCTGGTGCAATGAATATAATCTCTTTTAAAAAATTTTGAAATTCGGGATTCAAGGTAATCGTACTTTGCAGCGCATTACTAGCAATTAGAGATCCCATACCCTCTCCCACAATCAGAAGTTGCTCTGTTGGCGTGAGCAGTATTATATCCTTAATCATTGAGCGCAAAGATTCCGTTGATTTCGTCGCATCTTCGAGATCGGCTACGTAGGCGGGGGCATCACCCCTCGCTGGCCAGCTGAAGAAAAAAGTAGTGCCTGAGAAGCCAAGATCATATGCCAATTTAGCGGCGTTATTGGCTGCTTTTTCGAAGCTTACATTGAAATCATGCACATACAACAGTGCGCGCTTTTCTTCTGTAAGCCTCATTCTGGTAGTTATTTCGCTGGAGAATTCAGCTCTGTCTTGAATTGTTACTTGCTTCAGTGCCCTACTATTTTCTGTAGGCTCATTGATCTGCACCTTGAGCAGTGTTTCTGGTTCGATTTCAAAATTTGATCCTGAACGCGGTATAACCGAATAGCTTTTACCGAAGGTTGCAGCATTTGCTCTTCGCTGACCAAACATGCCGTCTGGTGCTATGGAGTTAGAAAGCGTACGGTTTGTTGAATAAAATGTTGTGATAACTGCATGGTCACCGTTGGGCAGGATCGTTGCATTTGGTATGCTGAAGTCACTATCAATGCGGGCAGCGCTGGGAAAGACACCAGGAAGGATAACGGATGGCAGGTTTGAGATGTTTGCGGTAATGTTTGAGGCTGACTCCCTGGCTCTGTCAGTGATATTGCTTTGGCAGCCCGCTACGATAACAAGTAAAAAATAAGAAAAACAACGTTTTACGGAACGGGGCCAGCTTCGTTTGGCACTTTTAATGGCGGCTGATTTCATCGAACTCATCAGTTATAAACGTTAGATGATCCTCGGGACCTAGCATGGTAACCAAACCCCAGTTAAGATTAAACAAGAACCTTATAGCATTGAGTCGTTGGAAATTGCTCAAGCTGTCTCAAGTGTGACATTGTCCGACATTAATTCATCGAATCAATGACCAGGCCTGGTATTACCAGTCTAAGGTATTGGGTGATTGCTCCCACTGCATTATTGCGAAGCGTCTATGCCCTCCATGCGCCCTACTGATTTGGCTGACAGCCTGGATGATGCGTGAGGTTTTACCTACCTGGATGAGGTCAACATGCAGTATCGCCTGAGGCTGCTCAGTGATAACAGTCCGTGTTGCTTATCGGGTGAGCTTGCTGGCTACCTGGAAGAATATGGCATGGCTTACCAGCCTCAGACTCAGGAAGAGATTGAGTGATGGCACCGTTCAATGAAGAGCCAGATACTACTGAACAACTACTATTTCTCCAGCGAACTGGAGAACTGTCTACAGCAATTTGTGAGTTATTACAATCATGAACGCTATCATCAATCTCTGGATAACTTGACACTAGCAGATGTGTATTACGACCGGGGTGAAGTAATCCTGGAACAAGGGGAAGGGATCAAACTCAATGCCTTGGCCATGAGGGGAAGAATGCACTTCGATTGGCAGGGAAGATTACTTACTCAGATGCGCTAAAGATTCTCTTAATTCAGAAGGCGAGCTGTCCAGCTTTCTTTGACTACGTATTCTTTCATGCAGGCACCCCATTTTCTTCATTTAAGGGGTTTTGATTTTATGGGTAGCTTAAAATCTCACATCAGAATGATCCTGTTAAGCCTACTCTTCATCGTCTAATTCTTGAGTGAGGAGAGGTACAGTTTCAGCATGTTTTTCGCTGTAGGCATCCGTGACAGCTCTTAGTTTTGCTGATTTATCATTGAATTTGGCCAAAACGTCATTTAACGTTCTTGTCGTGTGCCTTAGAAAATTGGTTTTGTTGGCACTAGTCACATCTAAGTTGCCATAACTTTCAGTATCAATTCCAGAAATGGCGTCCCGCATGCCTACTTCTATGTCGCGTATGTGCTTGAATAATATTCCTTTCTTCCGATTCCAGTCGTCCTTGCTTGTCGCCGCCCTCGAGACACCCGTGGCAACATTTGTTGCTGCATCGAAGAATGGAACAAAACTAAGCAGGGTTTTACACGTGTTGTGCAGATTTCCCACTTTGTCGTGGATTTTATTTCGGAGTGCTCCTCCCGTTGTGGTATCTTGAACAGCCCGGCGCATACCGGGACTTTGAGTGACATCCCGCGTAGCATCCAGACCGGCTGTTCCGCCTGATGAGCCCACCTGCGCACCCAGTGTGTCTGCGCCAAGATTTACTTCAATTTCACCAGCCATGAAATCGGAGCCTTCGGTTATACTGGGTATACCATCTATCATAGTTGCAATTTGAATACCTGCCTTGGCTAAACCAACGACTGCTTCTTTTAAAGCGCTTCGGTTCTTGCCTATTTGCAGTGCATCGGCAGCAGCGTCCATGGTGCGATAGGTTGCAATAAGTTGCTTGCCAAGGTTTTTGTGAAAAGTCTCGGCAGGATCAACCAGTTTGTGATAGCCGCCTTCTTTTTGGATTGTTGGTTTTTTTTGAATTGTGTTTTGGTTCGAAGCGGACTGTGTCTGATGTCTTGAAACTGCTTGTTGTTGCAGTTTGCGTTGTGCAATGGCTTCCGGCCTGTTGTCGTCCAAATGATATGCGCTTTGAACATCGCCGTTTTTCAAAGAATTCGCACTTGCGAATGATTGGTTTGGCTTTTTTTGCTCTTTATCCGATTGACTGCCCATATCTTTTAAGTTTCAGAGTTTCACCATTTAAGCCGAGCGACAGAGCCATCAGTAGATTATCATGGTGGTATAAGATCCTGATAATGTTGAATTACAGTGGAATACCGTAGTTACAAGGTATCATATTCCTCAGTCAAATCAATACATTCATCAGGCTTGTCAGGGCGAGGATCCGACAAGCTCTGATCTCTCAATCTAGGTCGAATCATATCTTGAACAGTTTGGTTAAGCGGCCAAGTTATCAATGTCCAATTCCTCCACTGATAACACTCATGGAGGGGTTGCAGCCTATCTCAGCCCGTCAAAACTTAAGATGCGCGATGCGGTTGTATGGGGCCTTCAGTCGTCTGACGATGTCGGCTTCGTATAAATCATAGACCTCATTCACCCGATGTTTTTTTTAATGCCGCACTGGTATTCAGTCGGCCTTCAATCAGCGCAGCTTCAGTTGAGAGGGCCCATTGCTTCGCTTCTGTTTTATTCGGGAATGACTTGTATATATCAGGAAGGTTGGTTCGCCTAATGCGAACACGCCAAGTAACCTTGCTGGAGCGGGGAGCTGTGCGTTTGTCGAAAGAAGCCATGCGGTAAGTAACTCTGCGGCGGTAGTCGCCGCTGACTCGATTAGGTACAAACGCATGGCCATATGTTTAGAGTGGAACTTTGATACTGCCAGCCACTTGGGTCAAACATAGTGAGGTTATTTCCCAAAGGCAAGGATTTTAGACAAAAATTCCCTTGGGTAAATTGGTCCAAATCGATTGGGGTGTTATTGCGAGGGAGGTGTAACTTATTGATTTAGTTGTTGGGCCCACCAGGACTCGAACCTGGGACCGACGGATTATGAGTCCCTCGCAGACAATCAACCACAAAACACCTCAACAGCCTGCGACGGGTAAGCGTCTTAATCAAGACACTTTTTTGTTAAAGGTGGTTATCATTTCACGGGAGGTTATCAAACCAGAGTAGTCTGTTCTGAGGGTGTCGAACGCTATTCAACTGGGGGTAGGCCCACTCCAAGGCTACTTCGCTGTGACAAAGCTATAGCGAATATTTAGATTTTTTCTCGGATAAAATTTGCCGTCCGAAAATGAAGGTCGAATTTTTATAGCGCTTAGAGGGCGTAAGCTACTTAGATCAAAAATATTTTCAGCAAACTGGGAGCGGGCGTTACTTTGGAACGAGACCTTCCCAGACTGACTGACGTCTGCGGTAAGCTCAATATCCTTCAAAGAAAGTTCAAGCTCGGAAAGAATATAACCATGGTCGCGACCGAAGAACTCTTGCAATTTCCTATACCAATCATCGAGGATCTGTAGAACCGGCATTTGTTCGGCCGAATTTACGGGATTGAACTGGCTATCTTGGTAACTAAGAAGCTCATCAACATCACTGAAGAATTGCGGTATTGGAATAGGCGTTGGTGCAAGAAAAATCCTATCTATTTTTTCTTGCTTGACGCCCGCTTCTCGGAGTAGTTGCTGGCCTCTTTCATAGTGGCGATTGCTTGAAATACTTCCACTTAATAATTTAAAGTCTCCCTGGTAAATTTCAGCTAAACCTTTAGCCTCTGCGTCATTAAGGTCATGAGCAATATTGTAAATACTTCGAATCTGCTCGGTAGCTTGTCGTAGATATCCTTCCCCAATCACATCATTAAATCGACTAGCTCCGTAAACTCTAATCGGTCCATCTTGTTTAAGTAGGTCGTTCGTAAAGTCTCCCGAGAGAATATCTTGGCTACTATAAATCAGCTCAACTAATCTTGCTAAATTTAGAGCCCTTTTGTAGTACCAAGGATAGATCTCAGGTCCCTTATCGATCGTGAGATTTTTCGCGATCTTGGTAGTTTCCGCAAGGATATCTCTAGCCTGTAAAAACTTCTTCGGCTGTCGCTCGTCAAGGCCTGAGTAGAACTCTAGAATTCTTAAAGTCGCTTGCTTCTCCAAAACGAAGAGCGTTTCCAGAGAGTCGGGCCCATGATTGCTAGCTGTGACAAATCTTGTATGTGCAATGGTGTCAGCACTGCCTTCCCAATCACCAAGAATTACTTGTAACTGCGATATCTCATTTAGAATGGGTAAAACCTCTTTTGACTTCAGGCCTAACGAGATACGCTGATCAAACAAGTCGCTGTGAAGAGTTGCAAGGGCAGACTCATGGTCGTGATCTTCGAGTAGAAACGTTGCTTGATCATTGCGCGTGTTGAGAAGAAGATTGCCCAGTGCGGCTGAAAAATCTGCTGAACCATGTGGGAATAAATCTGACCGATCTAAACGGTGGCTCGGTTGGTCTGAATTTTCGATGTGTGCAGCCTGCGAATGGCAGATATTAGAAATTTGGAATGACAAGATAGCCAAGAGACTTGTAAAGATTTTGAGAATTGGGAGAACCTGGCTACGCATAAGCTTTAAAATTTGGCACACATTTGATGAAAAAAAGCTGATCAGGTGTCTCGAGATCGGTTTCTAGCTCGAACATTATTTGGAATGCGAACTTGGGATCATCTTTCCATAAAAATCTTGATGCTCTTGAAACTGAGTAGACCCTTGTCACTTTCCTAAAACACCAGCGACGATTATTTAATCCCGTTTGGCTTGCTGCCAACTTCTTGCTGAGGTCGCTGCCGGAACACGTTACGTGTAGAGCTGCCGCATACATTTACAATTGAAGAGTAGCCATTGCAGGTGCTCGGAGAAGGTTGCCCGCAATGCTGGGAATCTTTCCAATTAACGCTTACTGTTCTCGAAATGCAAAGAGGCAGTACTATGTGATTCGAACTTCATTCGCATACCTCGGTCATCAAAGGAGGATTGAGCATCAACTACCGCAAGAACACTGATCATAGGTACAAGAGATCGAAAGGCTCGAATCATGTGATTGAACTTTGGCAGAAACTTAAAGTCAACTACAAGACCATATTCGAAGTTCGGGTGACCCAACTCCTTTGAGTCTCTCATATCTAATGCTGTTCAGCGACCTGTTTCAGCCATAAAAGGATCAATTTCTACAATTAGTTGTTAAATTCCCAGCAAATATGAACGCGCTGCATCCCCCTATAAAAAAATTGAATGCTTTACTCGAGAGTGGAAAAAGAGGCGAATTTATCGCAATGGCAAGAAGTGCGAAGAAGCTGCTTAAACTTTATCCAAAATCTAGCATTTTACTTAACCTTGCGGGCGTAGCTCACGCGAATTTAAATGTTTTTACTAAAGCTGTTGGGTTTTACATGAAAGCACTTGCGATTGAGCCGAATAATGCTGACTTTCTAAATAACCTTGGGAATGCCCAAGTGGCATTGAAAGAATATGATCTTGCTATCCAAAATTTTGAAAAAGCCATTTATATAAATCCGGCGTTTTCTTTGGCATATAACAACCTCGGAATTGCATTAAAAGCGCAGGGCAAAGTCGAACTAGCAGCCGAGTTTTTCGCAAAGGCTTTATCCATTGATCCAATGTTGATCGATTCACACGTTCACCTCGGCGATGCGTTTCTTGAGCAAGCCAAAATCGCATCGGCACAGCGCGCCTTTCGCACTGCTATCGAGATCGATGATCATTGCGTTCATGCTTATTGGAATTTGTCTGGAGCATCATCAAGTTTCGCAGAAGCGAAGAAGTGGTTGCAGTTGTGTGTCAACATTGATCCAACTTGCGAAAAAGCTGTACTGATGCTTTGTTTTATGGATTTGTGGGAGACCGATAATACGGATATTCTCGAGAGGGTACCGCCCGAGTATACGAATCATCCTTTTGTTCGATCTTTTTCTTGGGTTCTAGGCTTAAGCGAAAGGCCTTTGTTGTTGTTCAACAGGTGGTCGTTTTACGACGCAGTAATTAAAATGTGTGTCGGCACGAAACCGTTTTATGAGTTCGGTGTTTGGAGAGGCGCGTCCTTTCGATATTTACTTAAGTCACTGGATAGGGGTTTCGGGTTTGATACTTTCAGAGGGCTCCCAGAGGCTTGGCATGATAATAGCCCAGGGTCCTACGATAGTGATGGAGAAGCTCCAGTGCTGGACGGAGGAGAATTTATTGCTGGTGAGTTCGAGTATACGCTGCCCAAGTTCTTTTCAAAGCCACGCGAGACTGCATCCGTCATAAACTTCGATGCAGATCTCTACTCGTCGACCATATGTGCTCTGAGTTACGCAAGAAAGGTGATAGACGACAAAACGATTCTGATATTTGATGAAATGCTTATGAATGAGCGCTGGGAGGAAGACGAATATCGGGCACTCGTTGAGTTCTGTGAACGGCAAAAATTACGGTTTCGGGTTCTAGCTGTTTGTTTGTTTTCCAAACAAGTTGCGGTAACACTCACTCCGATTTAAGTATGTTTCGGTTAGAAGCCGAGCTTGGTTGAGGGGTTTCGAGAGTTGCTATCAAGGAAATTCAAGACAATCTGTGCATTGAAATTGTGCATAAAATTGCACCGTGTTGGTTACCTTTGTGCCAGAAAGAAGCAAAATTTCTTAAAGAAGACGGCTAGAGTGCGGAAACTCGGGCCCCGCAGATTGGCACGAGCGATGCATGGCAAACGGATGGTAGTTAAACGATAGTCATTGAGTGTGTAGCTTTAAGGCACCTATCCACAAACCAACGTCATTATCAAGGGGAAACTATGTCGTCGTGTTCGATTCTTCCGAAGTTTAAGAAAAAACCCATTTGTCTGTGTCTGAAAAACCAGTCAGTAAGTTCTAATTTTTCGCTCGCGGCCTGCATAGCAGCGACCTCCATTGCCACCAGTGGCTTCTCCAACGCCGTCCTCGCCCAGGATGCGCCAGAGATAGAGTCTATTGTGATTACCGGGTCCCGTATAGCTCGAGATGGCTACGATTCTCCCACGCCAATCTCCGTTCTGGGTGGTCCCGAACTTGAAGCAGAGGTACCCGGAAGCATTGCGGAGTTTGCGGCTACGCTGCCTTCCATCCAGGGAACAACCACCGCATCAACATCCTCCGGCTCCCTTAGTTCTGGCAACGCAGGAATCTCTTCCATGAACCTCAGGGGCATTGGCACTGGGCGAACGCTTGTGCTCTTTGACGGTCAGAGAAACGTGCCTTCCTCCGCCGCCGGCTTAGTTGATACGAACACATTTCCTCAAGGTCTGATCGAGCGCATCGAGGTGGCGTCCGGTGGTGCATCTTCCGCGTATGGTTCTGACGCCATCGCTGGGGTGGTGAATTTTATCCTTGACAAAGACTATGAAGGACTCAAAACCTCCATCGTGGCTGGGGAGGTAACCGAGTACGGGGCTGCAGACCAAAGAGCTGAAATCACCGCGGGTACATCATTTGCTAATGATCGTGGTCACTTGCTATTCAATGCGGAAATATTCCACCGGGACGGGATCGAAGAGACAGTGGCAGATTGGGCGAAGTCCGGATATTGGGCGATGCTGAATCCCGACCAGTCCGCCGGCCAACCACGGTACATAATAGATACGGGCATTGGGTTGTCGAGTTACTCCCCGGGAGGCCTCATCAAAAACGGTGTGGCTGCCGGAACCTACTTTGGAACGGGAGGTTCCGTCAATCAGCTGAATTTCGGTGACGTTGGAGGCCAGTGGATGCGTGGTGGAGATTGGCAATACACACTCTCATCAGCACTGGGCACCAATTCGCTTCAGGCCGAAGACGATCGGGAAAGTATTTTTACTAGGGCGAGCTGGGAGTTGACAGACACGACAGAAGCATTTCTACAAGTGTCGTACGCCAGCTACGAGGGCTTTAGCGCCTATATACGGCCTACTGATCGAAACCGAACTTACTATATCGATAATGCTTACCTCCCAGCAGAGATACGGGATCAAATGACTGCTGCTGGTGAAACGTCATTCAAGATGAGTTCGGGAAACATGGATTTCCCAGTCTCTGGCACCAATAACTTCAGGCAAACGACCCGGATTGTTGCAGGCATAAATGGTAGCTTTTCTCTTGGTGCTTTAGACTTCGACTGGGACGGCTACCACCAGCGAGGTGTAAGCAAGACTGACGAACACCAACGCCCGACATTTAGCTTCCGAAATCTATCACTAGCGTCCGATGCGGTTTTCAATGACGATGGCGCGATTGTTTGCAGGTCCACACTCACTGACCCAGGCAATGGATGCGTGCCACTCAATCGCTTTGGAGTTGGTGTTGCTTCAGAGGAGGGACTGAACTACGTCCTTGGGCGCCCGCGGCGCGAGCAGCGATTTCAGCAAGACGTCACAGCAGTAAATTTCGTGACAGAGCTTGACGGGTGGGCTGGGCCAATCGGTCTTGCCTTTGGCGGCGAGTACCGAGAGGAATCGATAGCTGGCGTTGTAGATCCAAAATACAAGAGCGGTTGGAAGTACGGCAATTACAAAATGACTTTCGGCGACGTCTCGGTATCCGAGGTATATGCCGAAGTAGTGGTGCCTGTTTTTGAGGGATTTGAGCTGAACTCTGCAGGACGTGCCACCGACTATAGTACCTCCGGTCGAGTAAATACATGGAAGGTGGGATTTACTTATTCTCCAATCGACGACATCACTCTGCGAGTGACGCAATCACATGACATCCGGGCGCCCAATATGTCGGAGCTCTACGATGCGGGTCGAGCTAGAACGAATGCGGTTCAGGTCGCTGGACAATCTGTCGATTTTACACAAAATCTGACAGGCACACCGACGGTGAGCCCGGAAGAAGCCGATACACTGGGCATTGGGTTAGTTTTCCAACCTAGTTTTATAGACGGTTTATCATTCTCGGTTGACTATTACGACATTGACATTCAGGGTGTCCTTGGATACCTGAGCGCTGAGCAGGTCGCTGATGCATGCTTTGAATTTAGTGTCCAATCTTACTGTAATCAGCTTCGCTTCGATCCCCTCACTTTTCCACAATACGGAGGTGATCTGCTCGCCGCCGCGCTGGGTGGGTCACTGCAGTACATCGACTTGAAGTGGGAAAACCTCAACATGTACTACGCGGAAGGCTACGATTTTGAGGCTGGTTATGTGCGAGACATCGGACCCGGCACCATGACGCTTCGTGGAATGGCGACTCATTACATAGCTAATACTACTGATAACCGGGTCACCCAAAACAATCAGGCCGGTGAAAATGCGGGTTTTGATCGCACGCCCGATTGGGTTTACCGCGGTACAGCGAGATATGACGTGGATGCGTTCTCGTTTAACCTTACTGCGCGTGGCCACAGCGATGGAGTTGTTGATAATGACTTCATCGAGTGTGTGCCTGGCCAATGTCCAGCCTCTTCCGCGCCCAACTGGACTGTAAACAACAACCATGTCCCAGGCGAGTTCTTTTATGATCTCTATGCAGGCATGGACGTGAGCTTCATGGGGGGAGAGGGAGAGGTATTCTTGTCCGTTAAAAACCTGCTCGATACCGATCCGGTGCTCGCAGGGAACCCAGCCCGACAAGGTGCGGAAAATACTCCAGCCTACATTCCAGTTAATAAGTACCTGATGGACTGGCTTGGTCGGAGTTACAGAGTGGGAATCAGATATGAATTCTAACTTTGGGTAATGATCAATAGACGCACTTCAGTTGTTGCGGTAACGGCGGTAGGCGCCCAAACCGCAGCTCTGACTAGAGAAGGGTTTAGGACGTTTTCGCCCTAGGCCCTTTTTTACAGTACCATCATAAGAAAGAAAGTTAGCAAATCTTGAATAGGTCATAGGATTGAATCATGGTAAATAATTATTTTAGAAGCCGCGCTGAACTGTCCATATTGCTTGGAGTTTTACTTGTATCCGCCTGCAGTCCTCAATCAGAACAGTCTGAGGTAAGTACAGCTCCCGCCATGATGTCTACAGTGGAGGCTGCTGCTCCAGAGCCTTCTCTGGGCATCAACCCGAGAGGAAAAACCGAGCTCGAGATAGACATGAGCAGAATACACAATCCAGATCTGGTCGCGGTGTTTGATCATATTGATGCGAATATCGATGAGCATGTTCAGAATTTGCAGCGGTGGATTCAGCAGCCAAGCGTTTCCAACACTGGTGAAGGCATTCAGGAATCGGCCTACATGGTTGAAGGTTTCTTTGATCAGTTTGGATGTCAGGAGACCGAGGTTGTTGATCCTGGCCTTACTGAATACGGTACTCAGGCCAATCCGGTAGTTTATGCTAAGTGTGATGAGGGTGCGGAAAAGACCATGGCGGTTTACTGGATGTATGACACGATGCCTATTACGCAGCCTGACCTTTGGACATCGCCTCCTTTTGAAGCAAGAATTGTGGAGCAACCTCCTTTTGACAAAGTCATCATTGGCAGGGGGGCAAATAACTCCAAAGGCAGGCAGATGGCTTTCTGGAATGCAATGATGTCAATAAAGGCGGTGACAGGGAGTCTGCCGGTTAATTTGATTTTTCTTGCTGAAGGGGATGAGGAGCGGATGTCCATTGGCTATCGTAAGTTTATACGAGACAATCCGGAGCTCTTCTCTGAAGCCGACGTCATGTGGGGTTATGGCGCCTCCGAGGGCAGTGTTTTCGTCGAGTTAATTACAAGTGGAGAGGCGTGGGGCCGGGGACCTACCTACAGCAATATCCATGGGGGACGTAAGCGTCAGGTTGATGCGCCTGCCTGGCGTCATATCAAGATGCTTGCGACGCTGGTAGATGATACCGGAAATGAAGTACTGATTGATGGTTTTTACGATGACGTCGTGCCTCTTACAGAAGATGAGGAGGCGATTTTGCGTGAGGCTGCGGAGGATTACGATGTAACGGTTGCGGCGGAGCGTCTTGGCGTGGCCCGTTTCATATCTGACGACCCCTATGAGGTCCAAAAACTGTCTCGCTATGGCCAGTCAATGAATCTTGACGGAATATGGGCAGGTAATATGTTTGAGGGTGGTTCAGGCGCTATTTTGCCTAATCGCATCGTGTCCAAACATAATTTCAGGTATGTCCCTAATCAAACAGGGCCTGACATTGTGGCAAAACTCAGGGCACATTTGGATAAACATGGCTATGAAGATGTTGAGATCAATGTAGTTGGTGATGTCCCCTGGGCTAAGATGGATGACAACAATGAGTTGGCTATGGCCGTCCGCGAGATGCGGGAAACGTTTGGTGCTGGTAATCCTGAGCCGATCCTTGAAGAGACTATTCTCGGTGGGTACTGGCCGGCCTATTTATTTGCTGGTGATGTCTATGATATTCCAATTGCCAGTGGCTACGTTGGTGGTGGGGGCGGGTCCCACGCTGCTAATGAATACTTTATCGTTGAAGGCGCAGGGAATACCTACGGTATGGCCGGTATGGAGAAGTCCATTGCTACGGCCATATATGAGTATGCGGGAATGAATGAGCCACAGTGAGTAAACTCAGACTGTCCCCAAGTTCGCCGATCGCCCGTGAGTCGATTTGGAGAGGTAGTTGGTACCAACGAGGTTGCAGTGAACGCAAACGTCATAAAATTAGATAATGTCCGCAAAACGTACGAAATGGGCGAAACGTCTGTACACGCTCTGAAGGGTGTTTCTTTGTCAGTTGAAGAGGGCGAGTTTGTGACTGTGACAGGTGCGTCCGGATCCGGAAAATCCACGCTGATGCACATTTTGGGGTGCCTTGATACACCATCTGAAGGACATTACTCGTTAGGTTCTGAAGATGTGTCTCGCTTAAGTCGGGAAGACTTAGCAGAAATAAGGAACAAAAAAATAGGTTTTGTGTTTCAGGGATTCAATTTGCTGCCACGGACTTCTGCTGCAGAGAACGTTGAGGTCCCTTTGTTATACTCTCGTCCGCTGGAGCCTGCCAGTGTTAGAAAGCAGAAGGCGCTTTCTGCGCTGAATCTGATGAGGTTAGACGACCGTGCCTCCCATCATCCTAATCAGCTGTCCGGTGGTCAGCAACAACGGGTCGCGATCGCTAGAGCGCTTGTTAATGACCCGGAGCTGATACTGGCTGACGAGCCAACAGGAAACCTTGATACAGACACGGGCAGGGAAGTGATGGAGACATTGGTTGAACTCAGGGCTAAACGCAACATTACGATCATTCTGATTACTCATGAGCCTGAGATCGCTGCTTACGGTACGAGGATAGTATCAATGAAGGATGGCCTAATCACATCTGACACCAGCAACCAATGAATTAGCGACTACGCAGGAGGTTCAAAGGTAAAGCTGCTTGTAGGCTGATAGGGCCGCCGGTAAAGGCCGACATGCCTTCGATCTCGAATCAGTCAGTAAAACAAATAAAAAGATTTAATCGGAGCAACCTAACTTTATGAAAGCACACTATCTAGCGATTACGCTTCATGGTATCCGGCAAAACAATTTCCAAGCGTTTCTGGCTGTATTGGGAGTGACCGTTGGCGTGTCAGCTTTGATTGTCAGTCTCGGTTTGGCGCGCGGCGCCAGACAGTCCATCGGTGATCAAATGCTGGCTATTGGAGCCAACATGATCGTGGTGACCGCAGGAAACTATCAGGTGAAACGACCTCAAGATTCTGGCATAGCGCCAGCAGACCATGGGTTCCTGATGCCTGACACATCTGTGATGAGAGGGCTAGCGTCAATGGAGTCACCACGTCTTATCAGCGACTTGGAGAAGCCAGAAACTGGCGGCGCAACGTTTTTGCTTGCACATTATGAGGACGATCCGAACGCCGAGCATGATCATCCGACCGCGGCGGAGCGCTTGGGCGATGCGATGGCTGGACTGGGCGCCGCTGCGACCTTATCGATCGAGGATGCTCGAGCTATTGAGAACAGCTTAGAGGGAATTTCGTTTGTCGCATCTGGAGTGCATGAGAATGCACGAGTCTCGCTTTCTGAAGAAGAAGGAGGGAAAAGCTGGTTCACACGGCTTCATGGTACCGAGCCGACACTTCCAAGCCTGCGCGCGGGATGGACCTATACCAGTGGGAGATTTTTTTCGGAGTCTGAATTTAATGACAAATCTAATGTCATGGTGTTGGGCCAAGTGGTGTCTGATCGATTGTTTGGAACTAATGCTAATCCAGTTGGCGAAACCGTTTTCCTGTGGAATCAGCCTTTTGAAATAGTGGGAGTCGTTAGTAGCAAGAGCTGGGCGTCTCGCCCAGCGGCCGGGGATGACCAGTTCGACGCAATCTACACGCCCGTCTCGACAATTCACGAGCTATTGAATCTGAGCAAGCTTAATACAATCACTGCTGCTGCCCGATCGGCCGGCGAGACGTCTAGGCTTGCCAAAGATATCACCATGCTCCTTCGAAGCAGGCATGGAATTACTGAGCAGATGCCTGATGACTTTACCGTTCAAACCCAAGCTGAAAAATTACTTGGCAGCGGGTTGCCGCCAGACGTTGCCCGCGTGGTTGCCGGAAATATGGGTTCGGTAGACAACATCACGATGGAACAGCTTTCTGGTTCTCTCGAACGGGCAAACACAACCATGGTTACGCTCCTTGCCAGCATCGCAGGGGTCTCGCTCTTAGTTGGCGGCATTGGGGTAGTTAATTTGCTATTACTTTCGGTAACTCAGAGGACTAAAGAAGTTGGCCTCAGATTATCTGTGGGGGCGACAAGGAGGGACATCGTATTCCAATTTATGTCTGAAGCCACAGCACTGACACTCACTGGTGGTGTAATTGGGATTTTGGTCGGAATTTCTGTTGTTCATATGGTTGGAGAGTTTCTGGGATGGGCGGTCTATCTGTCATCACTTTCAATGGTGATTGCGGTGGTTATCTCGGCCGCGTTGGGAGTCCTTGCGGGCTTATATCCGGCGTATAAGGCTTCAAGTTTAGAACCGGTTGGAGCTCTATACTATGAATAAGATCCTTCCTTTTTTCTTATTCGCTTTTTTTGGTGTCTCAGAGGCGCACGAAGATCATAGCTCTCGTCATGGGGGGTTTGTGATGATGTTCCTTGACTTGCATTTAGAACTTGTGATTCCCGAGGAAGGCGGAGTCGAAATTTTCTACAGCGACGATATGCGCAGAGACATGCCCGCAAGTGTAGTATCCGAAGTAGCTGTTGCTTTACACAGGCCTGATGGTTCGGAAGAGACACTTGAAATGAATGTCAGCGATCAGGGCGATCGATGGGCTGGGTTGTGCGGTCCTATCTCAGATCCGAAGACAATTGTACGTGTCGAGTTTTTCTGGCAAGGCCAACCGGTTACTTTGGAGGTTCCTGCTAGTGTGATGCCCAGATTTGCAGGGGACACTGAAATGAAGAATATGGGCCTAAGCGCAGACTAAGTGGATTCGAATTTCAAAAACTATGTCCATAAACCTCGCTTTAGCTCTCAAGATGCTGCAAAAGAATGGCCTTCGCGCATTTTTGACTCTTATAGGGATGGGCGTTGGCGTGGCCATGGTTGTTTTCGTCCATGGGCTTGGACTGGGGGCACAGCAACAAATAGAGTCGCAGATTGAAGCTTCAGGTCCAACCTTAGTAAAGGTCAAAGCCGGTAACTTCCAACCACCTGCAATCGCGGCGGCAGGAGACAGCGGCATGGGCGGAGGACTTGGCGCGGGTGTCGTTGGCGAGGAAGGTTACGGCGATGCGTCTTTTGAGCAAAATGCTGCGATGATGGCGGCAAGGCAGCGAGCTCTTGCTCCTAAGCGTTCCAAGGTCAGGAGTCCAGCACCTCCTCTAGGTTCTGCAGAACTGGATGCCATTAAAAAAAGCGTGAGGAACGTACGTTCTTTATCAGCACTCGTTTCAGCCAACTTGACTTTGGACCAAGACGCCGGTAACCCAGTAAGGATTGCCAGGATAAGAGGGTTCCAAGCAAGCTGGCCCTCGATGGATGGCTGGACAGTGAATCGTGGGCGGTTAATAACTGCACAAGAGCATCGCGACTCTTCGCCCGTTTTAGTCCTTTCTGAGTCGGTTGCTGCAGCACTCTGGCCTGGTGAAGATCCACTCACCAAATCCCTGCAAGTAAAAAACGTTAACTACTCAGTGGTCGGGACGCTAGCAGATGATCAAGCAAGAAGCAGAAGCCCCGTGATCGTCCCCGAAGTCTTCATGCCACTTGAAGCGGCCACTAGCGTTATCGATACTAATGAATACGAGGAAATTGCACTACGATCTGCCAACGTGGGTGTGACTTCCGAGGTCGCTGAATCTGTTCGAGAGATATTGAGAGAAGTCAGGAGTCTTCCAGATGACACTATAGACGATTTTAGGGTCACAACTCAGAGTTTATCAGCAATGCCTGCTCTCGGTTCTGATCCGCGACTCGCGAGGGCCGTCTATGGAAATGTTTCGCAGCTGGAGGAAGCTGCATTTACAGAGATGGCTAATAGCCTTCGCCAAGCCGCAAGAACCTTCACTTACCTGCTGTCGAGCGCCGCCGCCGTTTGTTTGCTCGTCGGAGGAATAGGCATCATGAATATCATGCTGGTCTCTGTTTCTAGCCGGACTCGAGAAATCGGTTTGCGGATGGCACTTGGTGCCACAGTCCGGGATGTGCTGACTCAGTTTCTTGTCGAATCTCTCACGCTAGCGATGCTTGGAGGATTTTTGGGACTGGCAGTAGGATTCCTTGCGCTGTATGTGGCAGATGGTTGGCTTGGTTGGGCAATAGCATTCTCGCCTGCGATGTTTTTTATTGCAGCCTTGTCGTCTGCAATAGTTGGATCGGTTTTCGGGTTCGTACCGGCGAGAAGAGCGGCATTACTTGATCCTGTTTTAAGTTTAAGATCCGAATAGGTTTTTTTGAGGGAAAATTACCTTGGCGCAAAGAATGGTGTTAAATGTAAAGCTCGCGGTGGACTCCCTGAATAGGAATAAATTGAGATCAGCGCTAACGATGCTTGGTGTGATCATAGGGGTGGCCGCGGTTCTAACTATGGTCGCTCTCGGGACCGGCGCTCGTGGCTCTGTCGAACAAGAAGTCACATCTGCGGGTACAAATCTCATCTACGTTAAGTCTGGAAATTACACGCGCGGCGGTGAAGGGGTGGGCATACTTTCTGGCCGAGGTGCCGCAGACACCCTATCGGTTGCTGACAGTGAGGAAATCGCAAAATTATTAGGCGTTCGAGACATTAGCCCCGGGAACTCGTTGAGGACATTCATCGGGTTTGGCGAGGGCCAATCTTTCGTACGAATTCAAGGCGTATCAGATGCGTTCGCGAGGATGTATGCCTGGGACTTCTTGGCTGGCGCGAATTTTTCAAGCGCGGCTAGTGACGAGGTGATTGTTGGCCGGTCTATTGCGGGTGACATTTTTGGCTCTTATGTCGATGCATTGGGAAAACGTGTTCAGTTGAGAGGTTCTAGCTTTGAGATTGTTGGAGTCATAGATGATTCTACTGATGATCATAATGAGGTGCTTTTCATACCATGGGAGAGCCTGCAATCAACTATTAACAAGCAGAATCTTGATTCAATAATCGTATCTACAAATAGAGCCGGTGAAGCCGCTTCGGTAGCTGAGGAAATAAGGCTTATGTTGCGCCAACGCCATGGGATTATTAACGAGGCGAATGCCGAAGCGAGGGCTGGCTATTTAGCGAACCAAGGTGGTGCTGGGGGGATTCCTGATGATTTCACCGTTGAGACTCAGGCTGAAGAAGTTCTCACTCGAGGACTGTATACACCTGCCGCTGCCTTTGCACTTGCAAATTTACCCAAACTTGATCAAGTAAACTTGGAAGAAATGACAGATACCCTTGATAAAGCCAATGAGACGATGACTGCTCTTTTAGCCAGTATTGCTGGAGCATCGCTTTTCGTCGGCGGTATCGGCATTATGAATATTATGCTGGTCTCCATCACGGAACGAACAAAAGAAATAGGACTCCGGATGGCAACTGGCGCCAAGAAAACCGATGTTTCGCGCCAATTCTTAGTAGAGGCCGTCACGCTCAGCTCCGTGGGCGGTGTAGTTGGCTTGCTAGTCGGGCTAATGCTCGCTCAAGTAGTCACTTTGATCTTGGGGTGGCCTGCAACGGTTACATTTGTCAGTGTGGTGGTTGCGCTGGGAGTTGCGGCAGCAGTTGGAGTGATATTTGGTTATTACCCTGCGCAAAAAGCAGCCATGCTTGATCCTATTGACGCTCTCAGGGCGGAGTAACTTATATATCAATGCGTGTCAAATTAGCTGCTGTCATCTGTATCCTAATCAGCCTTGTGGCGGGTTTTGTATGGTTTGCATCACAGACCTCGGTTGCCAGTCTCGCGGAGGATTATATCGACATTGCTTTGAAGCTTGATGGAATATCGAGAGGGGAGGTGGACAATTATTTTGGCTCTTACGATCCTGGTCAGATATCAGAGACATCCCTCGATGAGATCTTAATCACTGCAGGAGACCTGAAAGCGCGAGTAGATAGAGCCAGAGAGGATATTAGCGATTCGAGATTAGAAGGATTAGCGCTCAAGATTGCTCATCTTCTGCGGGTTCTCGACTTCTTGGCAGACGGCGATTCGCTGTCATTTTCGGAAGAGTTGGGTGGGTTCTTTGGTATCCCAATAGATGAATTGCGCCCTGAAACTCGTCTGGATGCCAGTGGACGAGTTGTATCTGTGGATCGCGCCCCGACGGCTCTCGAGCTTGCTGCCTCAGAAGCTGTAGAAGAGTTGGATAAACTTTTACCTGGGCAGGGTAGTCTTCCATTTCGCGTATCCGACTTCCAATCGCGATTCCTGGTGCCGCTCAGTAAGCGAGAACAATTATTCGAGTTGGCGTTGGATGCTTGCGAAAAAAACACCAAGGAGAATTGGGAATTACATCTAGATTCTGGCGTGAAAATCAACTGGACTCGAGAAGTTTCCACGCCGTGGCATTCTTATTTGGGTGAGGGTGCGAGTGAAATTTCTATCAACCCCCTGGCAATGGGTTACGTTGGTTCGATGATTGATGTTGCATGTCACGAAGGTTACCCAGGACATCATGCGCAACATGTGTTGCTTGAGCAAAGCCTGAATGAGATGGGGGATTTCTCGCCAGAAGAGCGCTTGATGCTACTTCGAACTCAGAAGACCGCTGTTTTAGAGGGGGCTGCGGATTACGGGATAAGCTTAGCTTTTCCGCAGGATAAACGATTGGAGTTTGAACGCGACGTGCTCTTTCCTTTAGCGGGACTGGATGCTTCTGAGATTGAATCATATTTGCGCGTCCATCATCTAGTTAAGATCGCTAACGCCGGTGTAACAAAAACCATTCAGGCATATGCGGATGAAAAACTGCCAAGCGTTGCCGCAGCGGTGCGTCTAGAAAATGACTTCCTTGTTGCGAGCCCAAGAGCGGTTTTGGAATTTGTTGATAGATATGGTGCTTATGCAGCTATTTATCCAATATCGGGTTCGACGGTAACTGGATTTCTAAGTAGTCTAGCCAAATTAAATATTGCTTATTGGGATGGACTCCAGGAGTTAATCATAGGAGCAGAAAAGTTGCCCGAAGGCTTTATTAGCTCAGGAGCATCGAGCGACGGGAATTAGGTAATCGCGAGGGTAAGTATTTTTGTATCCTCTTATACAAACAATAGGACAGGAATTTTATCGAACGTAAATAAAGGAGTTTCAGCGTGTTTGATTGCTATAAGAATTCAATCCAAATGGTGCGTTTCATCGCACTGACCCTCTCGGTTCTGCTTGGTGCCTGCAGTCCTCAATCAGAACAGTCTGAGGTAAGTACAGCTCCCGCCATGATGTCTACAGTGGAGGCTGCTGCTCCAGAGCCTTCTCTGGGCATCAACCCGAGAGGAAAAACCGAGCTCGAGATAGACATGAGCAGAATACACAATCCAGATCTGGTCGCGGTGTTTGATCATATTGATGCGAATATCGATGAGCATGTTCAGAATTTGCAGCGGTGGATTCAGCAGCCAAGCGTTTCCAACACTGGTGAAGGCATTCAGGAATCGGCCTACATGGTTGAAGGTTTCTTTGATCAGTTTGGATGTCAGGAGACCGAGGTTGTTGATCCTGGCCTTACTGAATACGGTACTCAGGCCAATCCGGTAGTTTATGCTAAGTGTGATGAGGGTGCGGAAAAGACCATGGCGGTTTACTGGATGTATGACACGATGCCTATTACGCAGCCTGACCTTTGGACATCGCCTCCTTTTGAAGCAAGAATTGTGGAGCAACCTCCTTTTGACAAAGTCATCATTGGCAGGGGGGCAAATAACTCCAAAGGCAGGCAGATGGCTTTCTGGAATGCAATGATGTCAATAAAGGCGGTGACAGGGAGTCTGCCGGTTAATTTGATTTTTCTTGCTGAAGGGGATGAGGAGCGGATGTCCATTGGCTATCGTAAGTTTATACGAGACAATCCGGAGCTCTTCTCTGAAGCCGACGTCATGTGGGGTTATGGCGCCTCCGAGGGCAGTGTTTTCGTCGAGTTAATTACAAGTGGAGAGGCGTGGGGCCGGGGACCTACCTACAGCAATATCCATGGGGGACGTAAGCGTCAGGTTGATGCGCCTGCCTGGCGTCATATCAAGATGCTTGCGACGCTGGTAGATGATACCGGAAATGAAGTACTGATTGATGGTTTTTACGATGACGTCGTGCCTCTTACAGAAGATGAGGAGGCGATTTTGCGTGAGGCTGCGGAGGATTACGATGTAACGGTTGCGGCGGAGCGTCTTGGCGTGGCCCGTTTCATATCTGACGACCCCTATGAGGTCCAAAAACTGTCTCGCTATGGCCAGTCAATGAATCTTGACGGAATATGGGCAGGTAATATGTTTGAGGGTGGTTCAGGCGCTATTTTGCCTAATCGCATCGTGTCCAAACATAATTTCAGGTATGTCCCTAATCAAACAGGGCCTGACATTGTGGCAAAACTCAGGGCACATTTGGATAAACATGGCTATGAAGATGTTGAGATCAATGTAGTTGGTGATGTCCCCTGGGCTAAGATGGATGACAACAATGAGTTGGCTATGGCCGTCCGCGAGATGCGGGAAACGTTTGGTGCTGGTAATCCTGAGCCGATCCTTGAAGAGACTATTCTCGGTGGGTACTGGCCGGCCTATTTATTTGCTGGTGATGTCTATGATATTCCAATTGCGGATGGTTACGTTGGTGGTGGGGGCGGGTCCCACGCTGCTAATGAATACTTTATCGTTGAAGGCGCAGGGAATACCTACGGTATGGCCGGTATGGAGAAGTCTATTGCTACGGCCATATATGAGTATGCGGGATTAAATAAGGCCGAGGGGTCGAGTTCTGCGCAATAAGGCAGCTCAGTTCTTTTTTAAAAATAAGCGAAGCAATTGAAGGACAAGACGGTGACGAAAGAAGTGCTGGTAAAAATGCCCTTCTCTGAAGGACGTGCTTTTCTGGCACTTTTTCTAAAGGGTCTCGCTGCTTTATTTTTGGCTTGCGTTTGTCTGTCTGCTTTCGCAGTGACCGAAGAAAATATTGTCATAGATCTCTCAGGAGAGCCTGCGTCTTTGGACCCTCATGTGCAGTGGAATCCTTCATCTTATTATGTGTATCGCAATATTTTTGATAACTTGTTTACGCGTGACAATGGGGGCAAGATAGTCGGGCAAGTAGCTGAGACTTGGGAGCAGACAACGGATACGACCCTGAAGCTCACAATTCGTGAAGGTATTTTTTTTCATGATGGGGAACCTCTTAAACCCTCTGACGTTGTATTTTCTATAAAGAGGATCATCGATCCGGAGTTTGGATCTCCCCAGCTTGGCCAATTCAATAAAATTGTCGATGCTGTTGCGGAAGAAAATATAGTAGTCATTTCTACTGCTGATCCATACCCTTCCCTGCTTGCTCAGTTAGTAAAGCTATCCATAGTGCCTGAGCATATAATCTCAAAAGTTGGGGACAGCAAATTCAACGATGCGCCGATAGGTTCTGGGCCATACGCTTTTCTTGAATGGGATAGGGGCAATATGGTCAAGCTCATCCGTAATGAGGACTATTGGGGGGATGTTGGGCCGTTTCTTCGCGCGACCTTTAGGTCCGTGCCAGACGTTGCGACTCGTGTGGCTGACCTAAGAGCAGGGACAGCAGATTTAGTGGTCTCGATTGATGCTGACTTCGCACAGCAAATAAACTCAGGGGGCACAGGAAAGATTCTTTCGGCTCTTTCAGAGCGGGTTGGATACCTAGGACTAAACCTTGAGAAACCGCCCTTCAATAATCTTGAGATGCGCCGAGCTGCGAGTATGGCAATTGATAGGCAGGGATTAATAGAGGGTCTGTTGCAGGCGGGCGAGGTCCCTATTTCCCAGATGTTAACTCCATCTCATTTTGGCTTCGATGCTGCCGTTCCTCCCTTTGAATTCGACGTTGCACGCGCCAGGGCGATTGTATCTACCAATCAGGCGCTGGCAAGTTCACCAGCAACCTTAGCTACTTCCCCGGTATTCGACCAAAGAATAGTCCAAGCCATTCAACAAATGCTTAATGATGTTGGTTTCAACATCGCAATTTCAATGTCAGATATGCCGAGATATCTGGAAATTGTCACATCTCCATCGAGTAGAAATAGCGAGCTTAGTTTTGGTCGATGGTCATGTGCCTGTCAAGACGCGGACGGGGTAGTCTATCCATTGCTGCACTCAAGCAGTAGTTGGAGTCGTGTCAAAAACACTCATCTCGATGACTTGTTAGAGGCCGCAAGATCTTCGCTGGACCCTGAGGTACGACAGGAAGCTTATAATCAGGTGCATCAAATAGTAAGGGAGGAATACCTAATGTTGCCGCTTTATCAGGCAACTGTGCTGTACGGCGCGGCGGTTGACCTCAACTTCGTACCAACCGCGAATGAAAGCATGTTTCTCAATAGAATGAGAATCATCCGTTGAAGTGATTCGTTTTCTCGTTTTTCGGTTCAGCCAAGCCGCACTTACAATCTTCGGTGTGGTCTCTCTGGTATTTTTTTTACAGCGTCTTACTGGAGACCCCGTTGCCCTCCTCTTGCCAGAGACCGCGACGGAGGACGATATAAAGGTCATGCGTGAGGTGATGGGCCTTGATCAGCCGGTTTGGTCTCAATATGCGAATTTCCTATTTGATACTTTTAAACTAGATTTTGGTTTTAGTTTTGTCCGGAATGCGCCTGTAAGTGAAATCATTATCAGTCGGATTCCTGAGACTCTCAAGCTAGCGATTGGGGCTCTTGCCTTTTCGATGCTTTGTGGATTCCCGCTCGGGCTGATTATGGCTTTCACTGCTCGCCGCCAAGTATCGAAGTGGCTAATGGCGTTTGTCTTAGCATGCCAATCGTTGCCCACATTCTGGTCGGGCATTGTGATGATCTTAGTTTTTGGGGTTTGGCTGCAATGGCTTCCCACGTCAGGGACAGGGAGTCTCTCGCACTTGATTATGCCATCGATTTCTCTTGGGCTCCTTTCTTTAGCGACCTACGCACGAATGACGAGAACTGCAGTACTAGAAGAGCTCGACAAGGATTACATAAGGTCCGCTCGCGCACGAGGCGTTCGCACTGCGCGACTGGTGCAAAAGCACCTTTTGCGGAATTCTTTAGTTCCCATAGTCTCAATAAGTGCGATTGAAGTCTCTCAGTTGCTTGCAGGTGCCGTTGTTGTTGAAACGGTTTTTGCATGGCCTGGCCTTGGTCTTCTAACTATGCAGAGTATTGCTGCGAGAGACTTTGCAATAGTGCAGATAATTGTACTACTCGGTTCTTTTATTACAGTATCCGCCAACCTGATATCGGATCTTCTTTATTCAATTATCGATCCTCGCATTCGGCCATGAAATGGAATACCTGAAAGAATCTACATTTATCCAGATACGCGCAATGGCACAATTCTGGCCTTATTTGTTTCTGGTTATTTTCATTGCGATGGCAATCTTCTCACCTTGGATTTCGCCTTTCGACCCGGATCGACAGCATCTGCTTGCGAGATTAAAACCACCAGGATTTGAAGTCAGGGGCGGGGTATTTTGGCTTGGCTCAGACGAACTCGGTAGAGACGTTCTGAGCAGAGTGATCTACGGGGCAAGAATATCCGTGTCTGTGGCTTTTCTCTCGGTTATTTTTTCGGGGGTAGTCGGTACGGCTTTAGGGATGCTTGCCGGCCACCACCGGGGGTGGTTTGAGCAGATAATCATGAGACTTGTCGATGTTTTTCTCTCAATTCCTGCGATACTCCTCGCAATTTTATTGGTTGCTATTCTTGGGCCAGGAATAGTAAATGTCATACTGGTGCTGAGTCTTTCGCGTTGGCCCCGATATGCAAGAGTTGCTCACGCGCAAACATTGAGCTTAGCGAATAGAGAGTTCGTTGTTATCTCAAATGCAATGGGAGCCTCTACCCTGCATGTGCTCAGGACCCACATCTTCCCAAATATTTTTAATCAGATTTTAGTTATCGCAACCTTGGAGTTTGGCCTTATGGTTCTCTTTGAAGCTGGGTTAAGCTTTTTAGGACTGGGAGTACAGCCGCCAGCAGCGAGTTGGGGGTCAATGTTATCGACTGGGCGTAATTATGTGAGTACAGCGTGGTGGATCTCAACATTTCCAGGGTTAGGTTTGTTCATTTTGGTTTTGAGCGCGAACACGATTGGTGAGCGCGTCGGCGGCTTACCAACAGATAGGGATACTAAATCGTGAATTTTGATAATGAATTTGTAGGGAAACGCGTTGTGATCACGGGCGCAAATGGAATCATCGGAAGGATGTTGATCGAACACTTCCTTGCGGAGGGTGCAATCGTTTGCTCATCAGATACATCAGCAGATCAGCTTGAGGGGTTCGCAGTGTCGGCAGACCTGACAACTGATTTAGGACTGAAAAAATTGTTGGAATCGGTTAGCGAGGAGTGGGGAGCGCCACACATTGTCGTCAATAACGCTGGGATATACCCGTCTTCATTTCTTCTTGATATGCGAATCGAAGACTGGGACCAAATTATGGGTGTTAATGTGCGGGCTCCATTCGCTCTGATGAGAGGTTTTTCCTTGCAAATGATTCGGGAAGAGATCAAGGGGAGTTTCGTAAACATATCCTCCGGGGCTGCTCGTAAGATGCGCCGTACGGCGGTGACATATTGTATGTCAAAGACAGCACTGGATCGAATGAGCAAAGGATTCGCCCTGGAACTTGCTGAATACGGAATAAGGGTGAATTGTTTGGAGCCCGGGTTTGCGAAAGGTTCGTCAGTCTCGCGCTTAAGTGAAGAACACGTAGAGCGGGTGTTGTCATCAATCCCCCTCGGAGGCGAGATATCAAAAAATGACATCGGGCAGGCGGCCTTGTATCTTGCCTCAAGTGCGGCTCGCAATATTACAGGGACAACTCTATCGGTCGATGGCGGCAATTCCGCCGGCACAATGGATGTTTATCAAGAGAAAAAGAGAGCACTATGATCTGGGACCAACCGAACTACATCTGGCCAGAAGGCAAAAATTCAGCAGCATGCTTTAGTGTAGATGTAGATGCCAACGCACCTTACCTTTGGCAGCATCGTAAAAATTTACCAAAAACAGTTGCGATCGCAGATCATCGGCAATATGGGATGCGTGTCGGTCTTGCCCGGATCGTTAAGATGTTGGACTCAATCTCAATAAAAGGCAGTTTTTTTGTACCAGGTGTTGTTGCAGAAGATAACCCTGATCTTTTGCCGGGGCTCATAGAGCGAGGTCATGAGATCGCTTTGCACGGTTACTATCACGAATTAGTGGGCGATATCTCAGATCAGCAGTTCGCTGACTCACTCGGCAGTGCGATTGAACTCTTCAGAAAGCAAACTGGTCAAGAACCTGCAGGCTTTCGCTCACCAGCTTGGGAGATGACGCCTTTCATGTTTAGTGAGCTCAAGAGGGTAGGGCTTTGGGACTCCAGCCTCATGGGTTTTGATGCGCCATACACTATAGACGGCGTCACTGAAATCCCAGTTTTCTGGAATAACGACGACGCTGTTTATTTTAAATTCCTGGGTCCGGGGGACCATATGCCAGCAGGGGATAATGAGGTAATTACACAATGGGCGAACGACGCGGACGCACAGGCCAGCTCTGGTGGGCTTTTTATGCTTACCATTCACGATTGGATATCAGGGCGGCCTTCAAGAGTGGCAAGGCTGGAAGAGCTCTTCACTACAATCCGCGAAGATCTGTCTGTCTGGATTACGACCTGCGGAGAATTAGCCAAGTATCATGAGACGCTTAGCAAGAAGCTTGAAGTCAGACTGCCTTCTGATCTCGCTGTAAGTCAGAGGTCCTCTTCCAGAGGGTAAATCATTGCAGACAAAAAAGCTCTCAGCAGCGTCGGATTTTTATCACACATGGTCCGTTCGTAAGCCACAGGTCGAAAGCTACGGTGGTGTAATCTCTACTCAACACTATGAAGCATCACGCGTGGGCTGCGAGATTTTAGCGCGTGGGGGAAACGCCATGGACGCAGCGATAGCCGCGGCTTTCGCCCTCTCGGTTGTGGAACCATGGTTGTCAGGTCTTGGTGGAGGAGGCTTCCTTTTGTTTGCAAACTCGGATGGTGAGGTCATTACCTTAGACTTCGGCGTCCGAGCGGCAGCAGCTATTCAGTCATGTGACTATATTGTTGAAGAAGGCAAAGATGGTGATTGGTTTAATTGGCCTAGGGTGACGAACAATAACAACCTGATTGGCCCGAAATCGATTTGTGTTCCTGGCTCGGTTCACGGCTTTTCGGCTGCCCTTCAACGTTATGGCTCGCTGAGATGGGATGAAGTAATAGCTCCAACTATCGAGTTGGCAGCGAGGGGCATGCGAATTGACTGGTTCGCTGAGCTAGCGATTGCTAATGATCGTGATGGTCTTTCAAAGAATACTGCAGCCGCGTCAGCGTTTCTTAATCAGAGTAGGTGGGAAAGGTCTCCTGAATTTCCGAACAGTTACTTTTTGAGATTGCCGCAAAATGTAACTTTTTTGGAGCGGCTTGCAAAAGAAGGCGCCAATGATTTTTACGAGGGAGAAATCGCTCATAAAATGCTGAAATCTCTAGATCAAAATGGTTCCCGGCTTACAAAGAAGGATCTTAGAGACTACCAATCGGAGTGGCATGCGCCGCTCAGCGTTCAGTACAGAGACCGAGAGGTTTATACGATGTCCCAACTTTCCGGGGGGCCGACTTTACTAGCAGCATTAGCAAGTCTAGGATGCGTTGATCTCTCTGCAGCTGGTGAACCAGAGATGACCCTCGCCTATGCGAACGCGCTGATGGCAGCCGATCGGTTGAGGCTTGAAACAATGGGGCATGCTGCGGGGAAAGATAGCTGCACTAGTCACGTGTCTGTTGTGGATCGAAAAGGCAATATGGTTGCTCTGACAAACACCTTGTTGTCTCGCTTTGGTTCAAAGGTCATGGTGCCTGACCTAGAAATCCTACTTAATAATGGGATGATGTGGTTCGACCCCCGTAGAGGCAGACCAAACTCAATAGCACCTGGTGAAAAACCACTTGCAAATATGAGCCCTGTAATAGCTCTGAGGGGTAAGAAGCCTGAAATAGCCCTCGGCGCAGCTGGAGGTCGCAAAATAGTGCCCGCAGTCGCACAGATCTTGTCTTATTTGGTTGATCTTAATTACTCACCCGAAGAGGCTATGCATGCCCCAAGGATAGACACGAGCTCCGATACTCTACTAATGAATCGGGCTTTCTCGGCTGAAACACTCGAAAGCATAGCTCAACATCACAAAACTCAAATTGTTGAAGATACACTGTTTCCAGTAAATTTCGCAGTTCCCTCCCTGGTAACTTCGGGATGTGGCAACAGGGTAAACATTGGAGCGGCGCACCCTAACAGCCCTTGGGCAGCCGCGATGGCGGAGAGTTAAAATGCCTTTATTGTCGATTAAAGGGCTTATAGTGGCTGCAGATGGACTGCACTTGATTGATGGGGTAGATTTAGACGTTGAAGGTGGAAAGATTAGTGCGCTTGTTGGTGAGAGCGGCTCGGGAAAATCCCTTACAGCACTTGCCGCTATTGGACTTCTGAGTAACAACCTCGAATTGATAAAAGGAAGGATAGAATTTGATAATGTGAACATAGCTGAGCTTTCTGAAAGGGAAATGTCTAGCTTACGTGGTCGGCAGATTTCTATGATATTTCAAGAGCCGGTTGGCTCCTTGAATCCTCTCGCTCCGGTGGGCGTTCAGGTTGCAGAGAGTTTGGAGGTTCACGGAATTGCGAGCGGAAAGAGAGCCTTTTCTAAAGCCATAGAACTTATGGAGCGGGTTGGTATCCCTCAACCGGAGATAAGAGCGAAACAATTACCATACGAGTTATCCGGCGGTATGTGTCAGCGAGCAATGATCGCCTCTGCCCTAGTTGCTGAACCTAAATTGTTGATAGCGGATGAGCCTACTACGGCTCTTGATGTTACGGTTCAAGCTCAAATATTACAGCTGTTATCCGAACTGTCATCGGAACTGGGCTTGTCTGTACTTCTTATAACCCATGACATGGGAGTTGTAGCCGAAATCGCAGACGATGTATCCGTAATGTACGGCGGTCGGATAGTGGAGAGAGGCTCAGTAGAAAACATATTTGCCTTGCCACACCATCCCTATACGCAAATGTTGCTTCAAACCCTGCCACGCATTGACCGGCCTCGAAAAGAAGAGTTATTCACTATCAGCGGGAGTGTGCCGTCGCCGGGAGACCAGCGGAGTGGGTGCAGATTTTTCCCGCGTTGCGATCGTGCGATTGACGATTGTAAGGAAAGGCCAGTGCTTTTACCGGGGGTCGACGGGGCCGCGTGTTTTTCCCCACTTTAAACTATGTACTTATTAGATGCAGTTAATCTTAAAGTTAACTACAAATTAAAGAGGCACAGCTTCTCAGAAAGGCGTTCAACTCTGCGTGCTGTTGATGGCGTTAATTTACGAATTAATCATGGGCAAACCGTTGCACTAGTCGGTGAGTCGGGTTGCGGGAAGTCCTCAGTTGCAAGGGCGATACTTGGCATCATTGAAACAACCGAAGGGGAAATTTTCTTTGAAGGCACAGACTTAGCTGCTTTGGATAAAAACGAAAGAAAACAAGTATGGAGACAAATGCAAGTTGTTTCCCAAGATCCAGTTTCAGCACTAAACCCCAGATTAAGCGTGGGTCGAGCGATCGGCGAGCCCATGCAAATTTCGGGGTTTCCCGAGCGGAAAATAGAAAATAGAACGCGCGATTTAATGAAAATGGTAGGGCTCAATCCTGACCTATTTGGCCGGCTACCTCAAGCGCTTTCAGGTGGGCAGCGGCAAAGGGTGGTAATCGCTAGAGCGCTAACAATGTCTCCGAAGTTAGTCGTTTGCGATGAGCCGGTAAGTGCCTTAGATGTATCAATTCAAAGCCAAATTCTAAACCTTCTCGCTCGTCTACAAAAAGAATTAGGTCTCAGTTATCTGTTTATTTCTCATGATTTATCTGTTGTTCGACACATCTCTGATATGGTCAAAGTAATGTATCTAGGTGTAATTATTGAGGAAGGCCCAACTGCGGATATTTTCGCTAAATCGTGCCATCCGTACACCCAGGCTTTGATCTCTGCTATTCCAATTCCGGACCCCGATCGCCGGAAGACCTATAAAGAGCCCGTGATTCGGGGAGAGCTGCCCAATGCTATTGAACCGCCAAAAGGTTGTCCTTATGTAAGCAGATGCACGATCGCTGAGTCGCAGTGTGCTAGTAAACGGCCTCCCCTAGTTGAAATTGACCCAAATCACTTTATTCGCTGCCACGTTAGATCACAGCACTAGGCTCACATTTTGTTTTGCTATCGGTAATATAAGCGATGTTATGAGTCGGGGAAGGTTGGATGGCTCGCTTGTGTGAGTCTCTGACGAGACAGTTCTTTTTGGTGTTCTAAAGCAGTAATTCTCAAACAGACATAGTTAATAGTAACGTTTAATCAACACTCGACAACATTGACAGGGATCTCTATCACATTAACTGCTAAACCACCCCTAGCTGTTTCTTTATATTTTTCTTGCATGTCTCTGCCTGTATCGCGCATGGTCTTAATGACTTTGTCTAGCGATACTAGATGATTTCCGTCACCGCGCAAGGCCATCCTTGATGCTGATATAGCCGTTATGGCTCCCATAGCGTTTCGTTCAATACACGGTACTTGAACAAGCCCACCTACAGGATCACACGTTAACCCCAGATTGTGTTCCATAGCGATTTCAGCAGCATTTTCAACTTGAGCGGGCGTGCCTCCTGACACTTCGGTTAAAGCGCCTGCAGCCATAGAGCACGCAGAACCGATTTCACCTTGACAGCCAACCTCGGCACCACTAATCGAAGCATTTTCTTTGTATAAGATTCCAATTGCTGCAGCCGTGAGCAAGAAGCTCCCTATATCAGCTCGGTCGGCTGCGGCAGAGAACGTCAAGTGATATTTTAAGACGGCTGGAATAATGCCGGCTGCGCCATTCGTGGGCGCTGTGACAACCCTTCCCCCAGCCGCGTTTTCTTCGTTTACAGCTAACGCGTACAGCGTGACCCAGTCAATTGTTCCGAGTGGATCCTCGCTGTTTGCTTCAATCGCTTGTAACTGGCGGTAAAGGTCTTTAGCGCGTCGTTTCACATTTAAGCCACCAGGTAGCAGTCCCTCTGATTGACATCCTCTGTCAATGCAGTGTTCCATAGTCTCCCATAAATCTTTTAATTTCAGTTCTAGGTCATCTTTGCTTCGCCAGGTAAGCTCGTTTTTGCGCATGATGCTACTTATCGAGTACCCTGTTTTTTCTGCTATATCTAGTAGCTGCTTTCCGGTAGAAAACGGATAGGGTACGTGCGTCTGGTTTTTAGGTGTCTTAGTTTCTGTTTTAGCATTCTCATCGATTACGAAGCCGCCGCCAATCGAATAGAATATTTTCGTGGCGAGTACAGTGCCTGAATTGTTGAAAGAACTGAATTTCATACCATTCGGGTGAAAGGGAAGGGAGCGGTTTCGGTGCATAAGTAGATCGGTTTTTTCATCGAAGTCAATTGCCCGTTCGTTATTTAAAATCAGTCGACGCTGTTCTCTGACCTGGCGTAATTCGTGATCAATTTTGGAAACTTCCACAGTCTCAGGTTCTTGACCCAAGAGACCAAGGATTACCGCCTTCGTAGAGCCATGGCTCCCCCCTGTCGCGCCTAAGGATCCAAACAACTCGACTTGTACCCGACAAACATTTTGCAGATCCGCGTTTAGCTTAAGGCCATCAATGAATAATTTGGCCGCGCGCATTGGCCCAACGGTGTGAGAGCTTGAAGGACCGATACCTATGGTGAAGAGGTCAAAAACGCTGAGAGTCATCGTACATAACCATTAAGCGACATTATTTGTTAGCCGTGTTCGAACTCGATAGACAGGGAATTGTTCACAAAGCTCCAGCACTTGTTGTCGCACTCGAATGATAACAGCAATATTCCTAAGATCTTCGATGGTGTCACACATCCAGTGTGCTCGGTTTTGTAACTGCTTTTGACGTAAGGTATCGCCGCAGCTTTCCTGTTGCCACTTGTTGTAACTAGTTTCAGTAGGTTGAGCAGGTAATGTCTCATAGGCCCATCCCACAAGCAGAGCTATTGGAAAGACCAGAATGAGTAAGAAAGTTAGTGTTTGAGCAACCCAGAGGAGAGTTTCGATAGTGGGGCAGCGCGGCCTCAATCAGTTGGATAAGCACCCACACTACCAAGCTATAACCGATTACTATCTCAGCAATATTACTCTGCTTGAACCTTTCCAACTGACTAGGCATCTTTTTCTCCAAGTTTTGATTTCATGGGCTTGAGCGTTGCACATTCTCTTTAGACTCAATGGCAACAAATATATCAGGAGTATATGTTTGATTTGCCATCTTAATTGAAAACAATGTGAAACCTCTACCCTCAGAGGCTCCTAGCGGAAGGGGCAAGACTCAAGAGTTCGTCAAACCAATTTTCGACCACCACTAATGTTGTTTGTGCGGACAGCAGTTCCTCCTCAAGGCCTTCCAATGCCGATCCAATCCTGCCAACAACTATAAATTGATCTCTATCCTCAGAGTAATCATATGGGTCCCATGTGTTAGGGGAATTGACAAAGCTTAGTCTGCCCATCGCTTCGAGCTCTGTGGGTATGTCAAATTCGATTAAGGTTGGTTTACCCTGGTCGTTGAATTCACCCAAAGAATATGGGACCTCATACATTACCCCTGAGAACCGATAATAGAGAAGCTCTTCAGATGAATCCCACGTCGCTCCACATCCGCCACTGATACTTGCTTGCCATTTTCCTCTCTCGATTTCTGGCCATGGTCTGACATATACTTGATTCAGTCCTGACTCGTTAGAGCAATATGATATGAAATCTCCAGTTGGCGAGATTTCTGCACTCAAGAAAAGTGGAACCACGGGCGTCAAGTTTACAACTTCAGCACTAAGTTCGTTCGATCCCGCTATTTCATCATCAAGAGACAATCTGTAAGTTGCATAAGGTTGTCCAGTGTTAAAAATAATTGCAGAACCATCTGGAGAGATTGTTTGTGGCCAGAGCGGTGAGTCAGTTTCAAATAGGGTAATTGGCTGCTCGGTTCCATTAGCAGCGACTGCTCGAAGTCCAAGGTCAAGGTGCCTGTAATAGAGGGTGTCACCATTTGCTGACCAGATTGATCTTGACGCTTTGCCGTCAAAGGTCCTTCGGCCTAATGTGCCCCGACCTAAGTCCCAAACCCATATGTCAGAAGAGCCATCGCCCGTGTAGATGGTAAAAGCCGCCCGATCTCCTGTCGGTGATAGCTCGATGTGTCCATAAGACGCCGTTGCTAAGTTTGAACCGGTCACGTTGCCATCTTTGCTGATCCACTTAAGCTCCAACTCTTCACCAACTTCTCCTCTGTCTTTACCAGGGAGGTAGGTCAACCTTCCGAGATCAGACACAGAAAAGGTTGCATGGCCGTACTGACTATTTGTTTCTATGCCTTGGATTACCGGAACTTGAGCGCCACTCAATGTGAGTGACTCAAGATCGAACGGTACTGCCCAGAGCGCTGCATCTCTGATAAAAACTATGTGACCTGAGTTCACATATTGGGCATTCGATGCAGTCCTAATCAAGGTTTTCGCAACACCAGTTTCTAGCTCGATGACTTGAATATTTCCGTCGCCCACACTCGTTGCATTATCTGAAGATGTCACTAGCAAGTGAGCATAATCGGGAAGAATTTTCGGCCACGAATAAAAGCTTCCACCATCTTCATCGACTTCAATTTTGCTTGTTTCGCCCGTACTCAGGATTTGTTTATACAGCTTACCGTCTGCGATATTGCTGTAGATCAAATTATCGTCAAACGAACTGAAGCCACTTCTTACCACCGTGACCGCTTCATTGAGTGTTTGGAATTGGCCGCCCTCAACGCGAACCCTTTTTAATTGCCCCTTATCGATAAAATGAAGCCATTCTCCGTCTTCTGAAAAAAACATCTGGCCACTTCCTTGTGTCCAACCAATAGTACCTAACAACCTTGTTGAGTCAGGGAACAGAAGATCTTTTATAAATATTTCGGATGTTGTAGCGCCATGGTCAAGAAAAGCTAGCAGCCTCCCATTATTTGAAAACGCGAGGTCAGTCGTTGTGTTCTGTAGGGCTCGATACCCTGTCGCGCCGAGATTCAGACTGAATCTTGGCCCTCTAAAGTTTTGTGCAGTTTCAAATTGTGCGCCGCCAGTTGTGCGGGACAATTCTTCATTGGGGCTGTTTACATCGAATAGGCTGGTTGAAACGTAAAACGCGAATAGGCCGATCACAGAAACGCTAATTGCACCCACGCCATAAAATAGTTTTTTTGGAATTTGACTACCCGATGCCCTTATCGCGCTCGATTCAAGTGTCGATTCTCTATAGGCGTGATCGTTGACGTCTGATTTCAATTCGGATGCCCAAGCGATTAGCAGTGCAATAGGAAAGCCCATAATGACCACAAAAATTATGGTTTGAGCGATCCACTGAGGGGCATTGAAAGTTGGAAGTATGATCTCAGTCATTTGCAGCATCAACCACCCAACAACAGCATATGCTGTAGCGACTTTAGCAATGTTTCGATGCTTGAACTTCTCCAACGGGTTTATCACTTCGATCCTCCAGTTATCCTGAACCTTGGCTACCACTCCATATTAGCAATCGAATTTTCTCAGCAAAAGGGAGGAGCTATTAGATTTGTAGCATAAGCTTTAGCTTGTAAGCATAGGGACGACCTAATGCACCATTTTTGGTCATTCTTGCTAATTGCATACCCCAATCATGGGGCTGAAGTTCCGGTACTATATTCAAGCTGATTTTGAATTTTGATTAAGTAGGACAAAATGACTATTCGTGAACCAGGTTCGTTGGGTGAGGTGGTTGTCGCATTAGGATTCATCGTGACACTTGTGTTTCTGGCTATGGAAATGAGATTAATGCCGCGAAAACGCTCTTGGCTTCTTTTATTTCTTGGAACTTGTCGCTTCGCTTTTTCGATAGAATCCGCGTCTAATTGCCCTGCTTGAGTTTTGTTTAGCTGATTAGTAGGCTTGCTAGCATTCGACTTCCGATCAGCTCTTTCGTTTTCTATTGAGAACCAGATGTTTGTCCTAATAAGCTCTCTAACCTCTTTGCTAGCTTTGTTTGCTTCCGTCATCGCCTACTCTGCAGAGCTATATTTCCCACCTTCTGGCGAAAACTGGGAAACCGTTGCCCCTGATCGGATTGGCTGGAACGCGCAGGCACTTTCCGATGCTCTCGACGTTGTGGGAGATCGCAATTCCTCCGGTATTGTCATAGTGCATAGCGGTCGAATCATGGCTGAACGCTATTGGGACGGTCCAGAGGATGCCCGCTACGGACGTTCTCTTAAGGGGCTCGATGAACAGCAGCGCGCAATTGAAGATGTGGCTTCCGCGCAAAAGAGTGTTGTGGCGATTTTGGCAGGCATAGCTCAGGAGCGGGGTTACCTCAAGTTGGATGATGCTGTTTCCATTTACCTTGGTGCGGGCTGGTCCAAGGCAAATGCTGATCAGGAGCAGGCCATTACCTTGAGACATCTGCTCATGATGAACAGCGGCCTGGCCACTGACTTCAGCTATGAGGCAGCGCCGGGTACTGTCTGGCTCTATAACACGCCTGTATACCATGCCACCATGCGAGTGCTCATGTCAGCAACGGGCCTGGAGCGCAATGAACTGACCAAACGCTGGATAAGCGATCCAATCGGCGCAAGCAACACGGTGTGGACGCCTCGTCCTGGCCGCGACGCAGCTATCGCGGTGGGTTTGTCCACAACCGCTCGAGATCTGGCTCGCTTCGGCTTGATGATTCAGGCAGGCGGCAGATGGGGTGATGAGGTTGTACTCGAAGATACTGACTTTATTGCTGGCATGCTGTCTCCCTCACAAACCCTAAACCCAGCGTACGGCCTCCTCTGGTGGATAAATGGCCAAGAGTTTGCCCTCGGTGCGGGCAGCAAGGCGACTCGGTCGGAGGGCAAGCTAATCCCCACAGCGCCGGATGACCTAGTCGCCATGCAGGGTGCGGGTGATCGCAAGCTTTATCTGGTGCCAAGCCTGAATTTGGTAGTGAGTCGCTTGGGGTTTCACGGAGATAAGGACGGCGTCAGTTTCAACGATGCGTTCTGGACGGCGCTAATGCAGGCAGTGCCCAAGTAGGCGACCTTTTCCCATCGAAATTATCAGCTCACCAGTAGAATGCCCTAAAAATGTCTAGGGACGCTCCTGAGCGTCGAATAATCTATCCTCAACAAGGGCCTCTCGATCGTCCAGCAAGCAGTTGATTATATATTTTTACCATCTGTTGGGTGGAGCAGAATATGTTGTCACCCCGCGTGTCAAGAGGCCGCAGACCTCACCCCTTAAAAATTTTACCTTCATCTGACATCACCCACCCGCGGGTGTACCTCCTTTATTAATATTGGTTCCATATGGTGTATACATATAGATTATGATGGCCTTAGGAGATACTGTGTCATGTGTTTCTGCTAGTTGGGAAATAGCATCACATGATTTCGAACTCGCATCAGGAGATGCCCCGAGCGTGCGTTCTCAATCAAACCAATTTTACTGATTTGATAAATATCTTTCGCCTAACCTTTTGGCATCGTCAAATTCCCAAGAACAGTAAGATACCTAGCCGACTCTTTCAAGACAGAGTCATAATGTCGCATGCTTGCTTCCGGAATATCGCCTCTATTGAATTTGGCTAAAATCGTTTCAAAATTCATGGCGCTGCCGTAGAAGTAGAAAACAAGAGCTGTCCTCTCTTCTTCGGTAAAAAGCTCAGCGACTGAATATGCCGCTACTCCGCTCGGCAGTGGCTGGAAATGGCCGCCGGTCAAATTGTTCCACTTCGTCATGACACTACAAAGTGATAGGCTCGTGGCGACGCTCAGTTGGAGTTCTTGATTGCGGATTTGTACCTTTCAAGGTCCCTATAACGCTTGTCTTCCCTTTTCATGCGCATTTCTATCGCAAGAAACACAAGCGTCACAATCAACCCAAAAGCTCCTACCACCTCTCCCAACGAACCTAGTTCACTAATAGTCATTTTGTCCTCTCATACCAATATTTAAAAAAAGGTTTACATATGATGGCGAATCTCTGAATACATAAATCGGTCAAATCAGCAGAATAGATGACCAAAAATAGTGCGTAATGAGGTATTCGTTGGTGGCGGATCCAAATGAATTATTATTGTGGCTATCAGACTGCTTTTGTTGAGAACAGTGAATTTGATAACATCGAACCAGTTGAAGTTTTAGCTTCTAAAAATTTGGGGAAAGAGATGCCTAGCCGGTGGGAAAGGTTCAAGCAGAGCAATATTGCAAAAGTAGTGATTGGCTACAGCTTAGTAGTTTGGGTGCTAATCCAGTTGATCGAGGCCGTGTTACCCACTTTTGAAACACCCCTCTGGGTTGCTCAAACCCTCACTTTTTTGCTGATTCTAGGTTTCCCTATTGCATTACTTGTTGGGTGGGCCTACGAAAAGCTACCTGCTCAGTCTACTGATACTGACGACGTAAAATCAGAGCTCCAGCCAGCACATTCAACTCCAAAGAAAACGCTGGCCATAGTTGGAGCAGGGTCATGTGCCGTAATTGGGCTCTTCGGCTTCTACTTGATGCCGTTTATTTTTAACAGTAGCGAGTTTCAGCAACGGTCCAGGCCAAGCATCATTTCTCCAGACGGACCTGGTACAGCAAACGTATTAAAGGCACAAATCGACATAGGCGTTAGTCGGCAAAAAGCGAATGGTTTAAAGTCAGAGATTGCGCTTTCTCCAGATGGTGCTACTCTGATTTATAGAGTGGCCAGGCCTGGAGAGAGGGGGTCACAATATTACGCGAGGAGTCTACAGAGTTACAGCGAGCCATTGAGTTTACAGCGTTCTGGCTTAAATACAGGTCGAGGTTCTGTTGAGAATAGATCAGGCTTCCCTTCCTTTAAGAGTGGGAACGACTGGATTTATTATTATTCGGACCGAGGGTCGAAATTAAATCGTGTAAGAGTCGAAGGGGGAACGGCGCAGACAATTCAAGACGGTCCCCTGCTCCTTACTGGTTTTACTGTCAGAGGGAATATTCTATTTTTTGGCACTCAGGATGGGAAGATTTTAAAAAAAGCCATCGGCTCTGAGGACACAGAATTAATCTATGAAGTAGAGAATGATGGTGAAAGAGCTGTTTGGTTAGAGTTTATTGATAATACTGATTACTTGATGGCGACTATTTTGCCGGTGGTTTTCTCAGAACAAGAGCCAAAAGTTATCTTAATAGATCTTAAAACTGGCGTGTCTAAAATAATCATAGATCGAGGTTATCAATCGAAATATGCAAGGTCCGGACATATTACTTACTTGCAGGCGGATACTTTATGGGCAGTACCGTTTAGCATCTCAGATATGACTATTCAGGGAAGTTCAGTGCCTGTGGTAAATGGTATCGAGACCACAATCAGCAGAGACCTCTACTATGGAAATTATAATTTTTCTAACGATGGTAGGTTAGTATACATCTCAGGTAACTTGATGCGGAGGGGTTCCGGCAATTTTAATGTTCTGGACATAGAGCTAACACGACTCAGTCACTCTGGCGAAGCTAGGAAGGTAAATATTCCGGAAAGTTCATTTGCTGAAATTGCAGCAAGTCCTGATCAGAACTCGGTTGCAATGACAAGGCTAGATGAGTCTGGCTCGAGAGATGTCTGGATTTGGGATCTAGTAAGAGAAAGCCTGGGAAGGAGAAGTTTTGGCGGGGTTGATGGCACTCCAATATGGAGTAGTGATGGGCAGTCGATTTTTTATCAATCCGAGCAAAACGCTACTGCAGAAATTTGGAGGACAGCCTCTAATGGATCCTCAATTGCCGAGTTTATAACCTCGACCCCTTTTTCCCGTATTGACTTAGAAACGATCTCTCCCTCCGGGGACCTTATTGTCTATTCAGAGAATAGTCCAACTGGTGGGATTTACACTTTTAATTTGAGTAATGCCAACAGTGAAAATGTCCACGAGCCACTAATAACCCCACCAGGTTTCAGAGTAAACCTCTCAAGGATCTCGCCAGATGGCAACTGGATAGCATATCTAAGCAATGAAACAGGGGGCAGACAATTATATGTACAGTCTTTCCCGAGCATTACGCAGGGTAAATATCAGATTACTTCTGGCAGAAATGTAAGCTCATTCGACTGGCACCCTGATGGGAATAAACTTTACTTCACCAGGCAAGAGTTTGATGGGGAGCTTGAGTCGAGAGGCAGTACCCAAATATTTCAAGCCGAAATAGAGTACGGACCTTTATTAGAGACCGGAAGACCAGAATTCCTGATTGCAAGTAGTCCTGAATTATTGGTTGAGTCGAACAAACCTATAAATGGTAATCAACCAAATTTTGATGTTTTGAGCGAAACAGAATTTATTTTCACAAATGACTCAGACGGTGGCGTAAGAATTTTAGAGTCACAAGTTATCGTGAACGTCGTTGAAAACTGGTTCGATGAGCTGGCGACTTTAGTACCCTTCGATCACCCTCAGTAATTTCGCCCGGCGCTAATGCTAGACAACATTCGATTTTTATAACCTTCATTAGTAAATAAGACTCAAATATTGCGTATGGAACAAAACTGAATAAAGGGGGGCTCGGGTGGGCGAGTCAGATGCCGGTTTGCTTTTATTTTGGGGGGGGGGTCGTTCGAAGGGTTAGATGATCTATGGTAATTTTGTGCTTATATCCATCGTTACATCGTAAATGATTCGTTGGATGAGGTGTAGAGTAGCAGCACGTAACTTATTGATTTAGTTGGTGGGCCCACCAGGACTCGAACCTGGAGACACCAAACTCGACTTCATTTATTGGAATCAAGGTTATGCTCATAAGTTAAAGTTTATTGAAGAAGCCTATAAGGCCTGGGGTAGAGGGATGCTCAGAGGCGCAATTAATGTCGATAGCATCTATTCGCAAACCGTAATCTCACTTCAGAACATTATTGAAAGAAGTTTCAGGCGTAAGGTCAATTGGGGTCAATGCTATATTTATAAGATCTACTTCACTATGCGGAATTATTGGTGACATGAGTACGGAGTGAGTGCCTATTGACCAATATACAACTATCGGCGGGCGCGTGACATGCACCCAGTGCAATGCACTATCGAAACGGACACGGCAAAGGCGTATAGCACCAGCTGTCCGAGGTAAGATCAAGAGTCGATTCCACGGGGCGCTGAAGGCAGTGGTCGTCCAGTAGTTCACGGTAGAGAAAACAGAGAAAAACCCGCAGAGCGCAGTGCCAAGCTGGCTGAACTGAGAGAATTAGAAGAGTTAGGTTTTAAGGTTGGTTTGTTTGCTGAAGGAACCCCGAGAACGCGGGGGAGGAAGCCAAAGCTAGGGTAATAATCTAACAGTCGCTTCTTCTCGCACTAGCAAAGCCAAACTGTCGCTGTAGCCCTTGGTCTCCTCAAGACAAGGTATAGAAGCTATTGGCAACGACAATAAGACTCCAAGGTGCAGATAAGGCGGCCATGCAGAACTTAAATCTTCGGATTCCAACTCGGGAAACAATAATAGGAGTCAAGACGCCTAAAGAAGTCATCAACAGCCCCCCAAGATAGTTTTGGATACTGGCGCTTATTAAGAGCAGGCTAATGTCGTTATCCATAGTCAGCATTGCAAATGGAATAGCGATCATAAACAGACCATTAAAAGCGGCCCACCTAGGAACCTTTGAAATGAAGTGCGCTTCAATATCTATCGCACCATCTTCTTTTTTCGGAACTGGAAAAAAAAAGATGAGGATGTACCAAACACAGATGACCGTGAATGGTCCTAAGAACATAGTCACAGTGATCACGTCAGCACTACCCGCTATGCTGAAATAGCTAAAGAAATAGGCGATCGTAGCTATGAGAAATATAATCGTAAAGAAGGCTTCGTACCAATATAAAGCAAGGCCATTTTCCCTAGATAGAATATTCGTGATTCTTTGCAGTAACTCATTGACTGTCATACCAACTATTATTGCCATGAGTACTGAACTATATTCAAAAACAGTCACGGGTTCGGCTCCTGGATGAGGTTATCCAGCAATTCCCTGAAATCGGGGGAAAAATTCAGTCTTTGTTGCTCCCAAACTAAAATGTTGTACGGGTTGGACATTGAATTACGCCATAAATTTAGTCTTGGCTCGAACTCAGTTTCATCAAATAGGCCATTCTGATACTGATACCACTCGTTTTCCCACATACGGAGCTGAGTTATATTCCAGAAATACGCTTGTAGTGCCTCCGATGAACTAACTGGGAAAGCGTTGGGATCAGCCCGTAAAGCATTGTGTATCTTTGCATAGTCGCTATTCTCAACAACAGCAAGCTGCGTTTCCATTTGATTCTGGGTCATTTCATTTCTGGTCTGCGACAGCATCATGCTTGAGTTCTGTCTCATCTCAAGTCCAAGAAATACAATCGATGCGATCACACCAATGTTCGCGATAATCGAAATAACTTCATTAATCGTGGATATCTTCATGACTCTTGCCTGGTGAAGAGATTCAGATGCTCGTCTTATGAGCTAATAATTCTACAGGAATCCCGAGGACACGGGAGTTAGCCTAGATGATGGAAATAGCCCCAATACTCCATCTGAACATGTTCCCACCTGACATAGTAAGAGGTGTCCCCCTCGCTGAGCGAGACGCCTGTGGTTATGGGGTTGTAGCTGGCGCTAAGCTTTGGAGTTCTTTATCCCAGTATTCAACAAGCGATAGAACTGTTTGTTGAGCGAGCACTTGCTCAGTTGCGTCGGCTTCAATACCTCCTGCCGCCACCATTAGAAATTTATCTTGGCTTTCATGATAGGCCCAACCGGGAAAAATTTGCAGTGATCGGGGTTCGCGTAAGGTGAATAATTCTCTTGGCTCTTGAAAACGGAACGATGGTCGACCTGATCTGGCATCTGTCTGAATCTCATAGTCGACTGTATATTGAGTCCCACTCGCTGCCCAAAAATACAGGCGGTTATTACTTTGATCCCACAATGGCTGTCCTCCACCTAGCCGGCTTGCTTGCCACTTACCGTCATCGTAATTCGGCCAGGGCCTTACAAAGGCTTCAAAATCTCCACTTTCGTCGCTGGTATAGAGAAGCCAGTTGCCATCGGGAGAGATTCGTGAGCTTCGTACTTGATTGGGCCCTATGTCTATTAAAGTTTGAATCCTCTCATCTGAAAGGTTTGAACTATACAGTTTCCTTGCAGTGTTATCGCCTACTGAAAAAATCACTTGGCCGTCTGGAGAAATAGTTTCAGGATATAATGGTTGTTGCGATTCAGTGAGCATTGAGGCACGGCCAGTTCCATCCGAAGATGTAGCCCAGAGCCCAAAAGGCGGACGAGTTCTCTGGTAAATCACTTCTGAGCCGTCAGGTGACCAGACAGGATAGGCTGCGTCGTCATGAAAGGTGAGTCTTGAAAAAATCTGCTGCTCAAGGTTCCAAATCCAAACATCTGAACCCGTTCCATCGTATGAGGTCATCGCCAAACGATCTTGCTCCGGTGATAAGTTAATATTTCCATAGGTGCCCTCTGGAAGTGGTAAAGCTTCTCTGCTACCGTTTTTATCAACCCAGGCGATGTCTACCCGAGATCCACTTTCAAAAGCATCACTACCACTAAGATAAACAAGTCTGCCATTGTCGGATACGGAGTACGCAAAATTACCTGTGTAAAAACTATTTCCCTCGATTCCCTGAACTACCGGAACTTGACCTCCGGTGATACTTAGTGTTTCAGGGTCGAAGGGGACCGCCCAAAGTGTAGAATCACGGATGAAAAGCACATGCCCTGAGGACACGTAACGAGCGTTAAAGGCTGTTTGTATTTTTATTTCAACTTCTCCAGTAGAAATGTCCAAAATGCCGACGTCGCAGTCTGACCACCCGTTAATTGCGTCACATGCCGTGATCAGAAGTTTGTTGCTTTCAGGAATTGGTGAGGGCTGGCCGAAGAAAAGGCCTTCCTCTGGCACACTGATTAGTTCAGCTACGTCACTTTCTCCGGAAAAGGCAATTCGGTAAACTTGAAAGCCAGAGCCGCTAATAAAATAGATGTCTTCTTCCACAATCGCATGACTACCCCACGCTCGCTGTTCTGCCGTGCCGGGTAACATTTGGATAGAGCCTCCCTCTATGCGAACGCGAGCAAGTTGTCCTCGATCTTGGAAAACAATCCACTCTCCGTCCGGTGAGAATTGCAGCGATCCACTGCCTCCCGGGCCAGAAATAGTTCCAAGACTTTTTTGGTTGTCATAACCACGCAAATCGCGGAGTATTACCTCAGAGTTGATCCCTCTGTGCATTAAGTAGGCTATAAAATTCCCGTCTGGTGAAATTGCGATGTCCGTGCGAGTATTGAGCCCGCTTCTAACTCCGCTTTCCCCTATTGGGATATTGGAACGAATGCCTTTATAAGACGCTGTACGCTGAACAATAGGGCCATTTGATTGGTTTTGAGTTGAAAAGGCATCTCCATCAAAAATAAAGGGCATCATATAGAAGCCAAAGAGCCCGATTACGGCACATGATCCTATTCCAACTATGACTAACGTTTTCTTTGGAGTTGAATGCGCTGGCTGAGGCACTGATTCCGCTCCGTCAGAGTCAGTCGTCCGAGCAGGCAGCTTTTCGTAGGCCCATCCGACAAGAAGTGCTATTGGGAAGCCTAGTATGAGCAAAAAAGTTAGGGTTTGAGCAACCCAGAGTGGTGTTTCGAACGTCGGCAGAACAGCCTCGATTAATTGAATAAGCACCCACACTATCAAGCTATAGCCGATAACTATTTTAGCGATATTACTCTGTTTGAACCTTTCCCACTGACTAGGCATCTGTTTCTCCGCAGTCTCTAGAAATTGAATTTGTCTTTAACTTTCTGATACTACCAATTGATATCCATCTACAAAAGGGAAGTGCACCTAAATTCAGAACAAATGTTTAACCTGATAAACATCGACAGCGACTGAATGCACCATTTTTGGTCGTTGTTGATGGTTGCATATCCAAATTATTGGCCTAGAGTTCCGCAATTATATTTCATTCTTTTTTTAATGTTGGTATGCGAGGAAAAAATGACTATTAGTGAATTAGGTTCATTGGGTGAGGTAATTGGCGCATTAGGATTGATTGTGACACTTGTGTTTCTGGCTATGGAAATGAGATTGAAGAGGCAAGCTGAAGATAATAGGGACCTAGAGCAAGTTCAGATACGGGCCCAGGAGATGCAGCTGGGGGCTGCAGAAAACCCTGAATTAAGCAAAGTCCTTTCAAAGTGGAATAGGGTAACGGGTGGGGTATGGCTACCGCTCCCTCCCCATATTGATCGTGCTGCACTTCAAGAAATTTTTGACGAAGAAGAATTGACTACTCTCAATTACTACCACCTTGCGTATGCTATGAATTGCGAAATGGTATTAACAAAATCGGAAAGAGGAGCCATTCCAGAAAAAAGCATGAAAGTATATGACGCGGTTTTTGAAAGCACTACAAAATACCTTGTGGCTTTGAACAGTGGCGTGATTCCAAGAAGACTCAGAGAAAGGTATTTAACAAACAATAGATAATTTAATAACTAGACTGGACGTAGACCAGATTTCAAGAAATCCTGTCGCAAGGTGGGTAGTCTTTTTAGTCGCACTTGGTATGCTTGCTGCGATTGATATCAATGCGGAGCTCGTGATGCTCGATGGAAGCTCTATTTATCCCTTTCTGGTCCTTGCAGTAGTGCCTGCAAGCTTATCATTTAAGATTGGATGGCGAGCGATTCAAATATTTCGGAGATGTTGCATCGTCATCGGAATAAGTGTTTGTGGATTAAACCTTCTTTCTATAGTTTCAAACATGGACGAGGTTAGGCGGCGCTCGGCCTAATCCTATCTTTCCGTATTAAGATAATCGAACCAAAGAAAATCGAAGAATATAGAACCTGCATTCTCGAAGTTTGTTTAGTTGCCCTATTTATACCGCTGGTAACTGCAGCTTTGATTCATTTTGTTGCCGAAGGCCTGCCATTAACAAATTTCATTTCGCCATTAGCCGCGGGAGTTTGTAGGCTTATTTCAATTGTTTGTTTAGTGCATCCTGATTTCTCTGAGTCGAGGATTGTTGAAAGGGCTTTCAATGCGTCTCTGGCTATGGTTTTTGTCTTTGCAGTTATTGGCGTCTCAAATTGGACATTTGGTATCTCCTCTGGAGATATTTCCGCATTGGGCGAAATTGTAGCGTTCGCCACAATAGGAATTCTCTATGGCCTGCTCTTTGCGTTGTTTAGATTTGCCTGGGAGGGCAAGTCGATCAAACAAATAAAATTGTTAAGTTTTTCGACTGGCATATGATTGAAGCTCATGCGTTGTACGCGCTCATCATAATGCCACCTTTGAGTCTCCTCGAGCTTTCTAATACTTTGTAGAAGAGAGCTAACGTTAAGTTCGAGGTTAGGAAGCCAAGTCGTTAATTTCCGACCCGCAATGAAGATGAATCTCGCTTGTCAGTCGTCCGCAAAAGGGCGAGGAGCTTCTCTTTACGAAAGCGATATACTACTCTGCCTACTATGGTTTTATCAGATTGGTTGCTTCAATGAGCCTTTTCGAATACATAGCAATATTGGTTTCGCTAGTTTTGGGGTTAGCAGTTTCAAACACACTAACGAAAGTTTCTTTAATGGTTCAATTCGATGAGGCTTTTCGGAATAGCTGGCATGTCCTAGCATGGGGCTTGTTGGTCTTGTTTACTGCTGTTGGCTATTTTTTTGGCTTTTGGCGAATGTATAGCGACCGAAGCGATATCTCAATTCTTGAATTCACGCTTGCGCCGTTTCTTTCAGTCATCCTTTTTTTTCTTGTAAGCCGTTTTTTACCTGTCAACAGTGCTGATAAACTGCGAATGCCAAGAGAAGAATACTTCTTGACGTACAAGAACGTGTTTTTTCTCTGTTTTGTTTTTTTGTGGCTTCAGCTGCTGATATCCATAAACATTTTAAGAAACAACCTCGGTATAGAAGCAACCCTCCTAGAGCGGAGTCAATATATTCTGCCAATTTTACTAATCTTTGGAGTCTTCCTGAAAACGACAAAGCAGCAACAAATCCTTGTTTCACTTTACGCTGCGGTCTATGTCATCCAGGAATTCATCTCTACTTCAATAGGGTGAGTAATTTGAAAACCAAAGTGCCCGTTCGCCGTGTATATGCTTATTAAATTTGTTGGTCTCTAAATCGAGTGTAAAAATCCGATACAAGGGCCATCGGAGCTCTCCCTTCACTTAATAGATGAGCGTATCGTCAATTTAGTATCTGTCCCCTGATGCCGATAGTTTTTCAATTCTTTCACAAAACTTTGTTTAAAACGCTTCTGCTAAGGTTGGGTTGCGAAACTCTATTTCTGAAGCTTGGTCTATATTTTTTAGGGTAGCTGCTATTTTCCCAGCAGCTCTTTCATAGCTTCCAGATACTGAATCCAAGCCTTACGGCCTGCCGCTGTAAGGTAAACTAATGTCTGTGGGCGCTTACCCTGATAGCCCTTCTTTTGGCTTGTGTAGCCTGCGGCTTCTAGCTTGCTGAGGTGAGTCGAGAGATTGCCATTGCTGGAACCTGTTTTGGCCAGCAAATCAGGAAAGCTGGCCGGGCTAACCGCCGACAGAAAAGCCATAATGCCCAGCCGCATGCGTCCATGAATAACCTGATCAATCTCGCCGATATTAATTGCCGGCTCGGCATCGGTTGGGGTAGTTTTGCTCGGCATGTTCAATCCCCATAGTTAAAAGAGATGGCAGCACCAAAGTGAACAGGGTTGCAATAGCAGCAAGCAGATATAACTCTGGTTGACCAAACGCTTGCATACAAAGGATGCTGGTCACAAATGCAGCCCCTGCGGCATAACCCAACCATTTGTGGTGGCTGACTTTGGCGATGGTCCAAATTTAGTTCAAATCGATTGGGGAATTACTGCGAGGGGGATGTAACTTATTGATTTAGTTGGTTAGCCCACCAGGACTCGAACCTGGGACCGACGGATTATGAGTCCCTCTCCGACCAATCTACCCAACAATTGCCAACGGCCTGCAACGGTTAAGCCCCTAAACTATAACACTTTTCTGTTGTGGATGGTTGTCATTCGTTGTGGGTAGTGGGACCAACTTGTCCCACCAGTGTCCCATCAGATTCGACCCCATCCCCTGTAAAGAAAAACCGTCATCTGGCAGCACCCACCCCCGAGGGTACCACCTTTATTCAGATTGGTTCCATACGGCGTGTATACGAATAATTTTGCACGAATAATTAGGAAATCTGAGAGACATGGCCGTGCAGGAATTTACTATCACTAGAACCGGCATAGAGCGAGAAATGGCTATCCCGAGAGCGAGGTGCTTACAGAGGATAGATTACTTGACTCTGGTCTGCTTATCGTCCCTCCCCTTTGATTTTGATTGGCGCAAGGCATCTTACGCAGCATCTGCGCGGTGTCTGCCGGCGCGACCAGCGCGTCGTCTGTTGCTATGGTATGGCTTATATTGTAGTCATTTGTGTTAACCTGGAGAGGGCCGGTATGAATCGATCCCACTGCGTGTGGAAATCAACTCGCGGCCTGCTAGCACCAACGATGATTACGTTAGAGCACATTCATGATTCTCTGAACCAGTGTTTGTTTGAGGGCTTTGCAAGTTGATGACGGAAGGTTCAATTTTGAGAGGAGGCCCTACAGATTGACTAGCAGTTTATCTAGGCTAGAGGTTGATTCAAAGGAATCTCATGACTCTACAACAGTAAGCAAACCTGTCCCGGAAGCGTCTATTGATACAGCTGTGTTCTTCGGTAGTTCGGGCTTATTGTTGATTATCACTGCGGGTTTCATGATGCGCCCCGAATCAAGCGCGTTGTTACTTGACGAGCTGTACGTCTTTGTGACTCGTCGGATTGGCGTTGTTTATATATTTGCTGCAATTTTCACCCTCGGCTTTCTTTTTTGGCTTGCGTGTAGTCCATACGGTTCGATTGTATTGGGCGCTACAAAGAAGCCACATTACTCGACTCTAAAATGGGCCTCTATGCTTTTTTGTTCTGGCATTGGTGGGTCTTTGATTTACTGGGGCGGCACAGAATGGGTCTTTTACTATGTTGATCCGCCATTTGGATTGCCGCCGCTATCTGATGAATCTTTGGAGTGGGCTCAAGCTTACGGATTATTTCACTGGGGCCCGATAGGCTGGTCATTCTATTGCCTTCCCGCTATTGCCCTTGGCTGCTCGTATTACTTAGAAGGTAGCTCGAATTTCCGTTTGAGTGAGGCCTGCCGCCCGGTACTCAAGGAGTTCACGGCCCGTTGGCCAGGCCGAGTAGTAGATTTGTCATTCCTCTTTGGGGTAATCGCGAGCTCTGCCACAGGGTTAGGGTTTGGCATTGCGATAGTTTCAGCGGCAACTAGTGAATTAATTCAAATATCAGATTCTGTACTGTTGCAATTATGCGTCATCACACTGGCAACAATGCTCATCACATTTAGCGTTTATCGAGGTTTAGAAAGAGGCATTTTGGTGTTGAGCACAGTAAACGTATTCCTTGCGTTGTTGTTTATTGGTTTCGTCTTTCTTCTTGGTCCAAGTAAATTTATTTTGGAGATGGGTTTAGTTTCTTTAGGGTCTTTTGCAGATGGTTTTTTTGAAATGTTAACTTGGAGCGATCCTCGAGAGCGGAATGACTTTGTAGAATCTTGGACTGTTTTTTATTGGGCATGGTGGATAGCGTTAGGGCCATTCATGGGCATCTTTGTTGCTAGAGTGTCAGAGGGCAGGACAATTAGACAGATAATTGTGGGCGTGCTCGCTTACGGTAGTGCGGGATGCGCACTGTTTTTTATAGTTCTGGGTAATTTTAGTTTGAGTCTTCAATTAGATGGAACTTACGATTTGGTAGAAAAAGTAGGTGACGGTATAGGTCCAGCGGTGATTATGTCAGAAGTAATCTCTTTTTTACCATATCCAAAGGTCTGGTTAGCCTACCTTGCGGTTATTGGGCTCATTTTTACGGCTACGACTTACGACTCCGCTTCATATGTCTTGGCTTCAGGTTCTTCAAAAAGTTTTGGGGAGTCTAGACAGCCGCCTCGATGGCTCCGAGTATTTTGGGCTTTGGGTTTAGGAGCATTGCCATTGACCCTTCTGTATGTAGGCGGTCTGCGTGAGCTTCAGACAGCATCATTAGTTGGCTCTTTGCCAGTTATGTTGCTGTATGTTCTTATGGCTATATCCATAGTCCGTACTCTCAGGAAATTTCACAGATAGGATTCAGAGGCGTTATATAAAAAGTTCTGTCTTTATTTGAACCTTTGATAGTCATTCCTGGAGGCTAAGATGGTCGACCACATAAAAAATCTTAATTTAGACGGTTCCGTTAAAATTTTAGACTCGGGAATGGGCAAAACCTTGTCTATGAAAGGCGTTGATGTGCCTAATACTATTTGGTCTGCAAATGCGCTACTAGTTGCACCTGACGTAGTTCAACAAATCCATAGTGAAAATATTCAAGCCGGAGCAGATATAATCACTACAAATTCCTATGGGATCATCTTGTCTGATTTACAGAAAGAAGGGCTAGCAGACCGGTTCGATGAACTTAATCTATTGGCGGGAGAGATAGCGCAACAAGCATCAAAAGCCTCGGAAAGGAAGATTCTTGTCGCTGGCAGTTTGCCTCCCCAAAATGGAAGCTACCGGCCAGATAGAGTCCTAGACGGCCCTTTGCTTATAGATCTTTATAATCGTCAGATGCATTTGTTGGAACCCTATGTTGACTTTTTCCTATTTGAAACAATGTCCTCAATTAATGAAGCCCAGGCTGCTCTCAAAGCAGCTTATAACTTCAGCAAGCCGGTCATGATTGGTTTAACTCTCGATGATAATGAGTCGAACCGCTTAAGAAGTGGTGAATCCTTGACAGATTGTATCGAGTTACTTATTTCATTTGCGCCCCTTGGTATATTAGCTAATTGCTGTCTGCCAGAGAGAATCACTGACGCGATGGCGTCACTTGCAAGCAGCGGGGCTCCTTACGTTGGTGGCTATGGAAATGCATTCTCCTGTGTGCCAAAAGATTGGCTATTAGATGGGACTAAAAGCACGGATGGATCACTACAGATGAGAGATGACCTTACTCCAAGCTTTTACGCTGACTTTGCGATGAATTGGCTTGATCAGGGCGCTAATATCGTTGGAGGTTGCTGCGGGACTACTGCTCAGCATATTCAATCAATTTCAAGCCGGCTTGCGAATTTGGAGACTTGACAAATTCTTCCGAATCTCGCCGAACTCAAAGCTAGTTAGGATTCTTTATGGGTCGATCTTGCGAGGCGGGTTTTCTTTATGATTAAAAAGAGGCAGTTTAAATCCATATTTTTAGCCTTTGTTGGCGACTTTACGTTATGCGCCTCTATAGTGGCGTATGGTCAAGCTGATGATCTGCTGGATAGTTTTCTTGAAAGGCCTTGGACTCCTGCTCGGCATTTATCGGTCCCGGTTGACGACATATGGTGGACAGAGACCGGAGATCAAATGGCATGGATGCATAAGAATGTTCACCAGCTCTTTCCCACCGTAAATGTTTACCGCCGAGGTTCTGTAAGTACCCTAAAAAAAGCAGCCCAGAACTCCATTCAATTTCAAGTTGAGACTGAAGAGGGCTCACTTGACCTTGATACTTTTATATCAAACGAAGCGTCAGCCACATTAGGGATGATTATCCTTCATAGAGGAGAGATAGTATTCGAGTCCTACCCTAGGATGCGGCCTTATGAGAAACCTATATATTGGTCAGTAACTAAAGTCATGCCGGCACTGTTAGTAAGACTGTTTGAGGAAAGGGGGCTGATAGATACAGCGAGATCTATTGATTTCTACATACCTGAACTTTTGTCATCTGCATTTTCAGGCATTAAAGTGAGGAATATTCTCGATATGTCATCTGGACTCGACTGCCAAGACGATTACACTGACCGCAAGTCCTGCTACTATCAATATTCGATGGCGATCGGCGATGGCTACCGAGACGATAACTCTCCTGACAATCCGTATGACTTTCTGCGAACACTCAAGGCGGAGCGTGTGAGTGCCGAAGGCCTCTCGTTTTCATACTCAGGGGTCAATACCTTCATTCTCGGGTGGTTGGTCGAAAGTATTGCTCAGAAGCCTTTCCATGAAGTCTTCACTGAGGAGATCTGGAGCAAAATAGGGGCGGAGTCAGACGCCTCTTTTCTGGCTTATAGATACGGAATTCCCCTTACGCACGGTGGGTTTCTGTCGAACATGAGGGATATGGCTAGATTCGGCCTACTATTCACTCCTTCTTATAGCGTCGTGTCGAACGATGAGATTGTTTCTGAAGAAACTCTAGATTTGCTCTTAAATCAACCAAATCCGAATCTTGTTCAAATTGATGGATCACATAATTCATATCAGTGGGACCGCATCTATGATGATGGCTTCATGTTTAAGGGTGGTTGGGGAGGGCAGGGAATACTCGTTAATCCCTTGTTGGATGTTGTTGCTGTGTATACCGGATACTATAAGGACGACTTCAGTCAGGTTGGAGTCCTCGAACCTTTACTAGGCGCTCTCCGAAGAAGTTTCACGGCGCAATAAAACCCGGTTTACTTAAGTCTCCCCGATGCTTATTCCTCAAATTGGTTTTGTTAGCGCACGGCATTTTTTGAGTGGTGCCGGTCCTCCTGCATAGCGCAGAAGTATCACTGATGTTCACCCTAGTGAATGAACAGCGAAAACTCAAGAGTGTTTTAGGGATCTCATTGGTCCAAATTTGGTCCAAATCGATTGGGGTATTACTGCGCGGGGGGTGTAACTTATTGATTTAGTTGGTGGGCCCACCAGGACTCGAACCTGGGACCGACGGATTATGAGTCCCTCGCAGACAATCAACCACAACTCACCACAACAGCCTGCGTCACTAAAAGTAAGGTATCACTGCAGCTTTTCTATTGCCAGTTGTTGTCATTAGTTGTGGTGGGTTGTGCCGCAGTGGTCCAAATTTGGTCCAAATAGACCCCCACCCCTGTAAAGACAAAACGGCACCTGGCAGCACCCACCCCCATGGGTACCACCCTTTATTCTGGTTGGTTCCATATTTTGCTAGTACGTATTATTCTGCTTGAGTGGTAAGTTATTTACTTAATTCAAATTGAAGTTTAATCAATTCCGAGTAGGAGATAGAAAATTGACTACAGAAAATGCCCCATCTGAAAACAAACTCGTACTCCGATATTGGAACTGTGCCGGGCGAGGTATGCTTATGCGTTATATGGCTTATGATGCGGGCCTCGACTTCACAGATGATATTGTCGACATCGACGAGGACTTTTTGGGGGGAACCTGGGAAAGCAAAAAGAAGTACATGCCTGAACTTGCTGGGCCTTTTAAAGCGCTGCCGGTGGTACAGCATAACGGATCCACAATCAATGAGACTGGGGCATGTGCACAATATATCGCTGAAATTGCCGGCTACATGCCAAACAGCCCTATTGACCGCGCCAAGGTCATCATGATCTGCGATCACATCTACGAGGATATCCTTATTAATATAAGCTACGCGCTTTGGGGCTTCAGGGACTGGGATCGGGATGTTATTGGGGGATTTGCTGGTCCAACTTCTGGGTTGCCACTCAAGTTTGTTAATTTGGAGAACGTGCTTGCTGAGAACGCGGGTGGTTTTGCTATTGGCAATGGAGTAAGCATGGCTGATTTTGCTATTTTCTATATTGTTGATATTTTGACGCAGCGCATGCTTGAGGTCGAAAGCGGCCCTCAGGCTGTTAAATTACTATTCGGAGACAAGCCATTCATTGCCGCGCATCAGGAAATGATGAAAGCGCGCCCAAATATGTCGAAATACAGAAGCTCAGCTCAATGGAAGAAATACGGCCCTTATCTTTCAGGAAAAGGTGTCATGGGGAATCGAACTCATGAACTGGAGCTGGGTGAAACCGAACTTGAGGGGATCGAAACTTTGGCATCGAAGTTGGTGACTTGTCTGGAATGAACTAGCCGTGAAGCAGGAAGAACAGCTATCGATACTGCCAGGTTGGAACGACTACGACTTGAAAAATCAGGCAATTTCGGACGCAAAGTCTCAATGAATTAACATGCCCCCGGAGTTTTAGTCCCTCGCAGACAATCAACCACAACTCACCTCAACAGCCTGCGTCACCTAGATCAAGTTACCATTACAGCTTTTTTATTGCGACTTGTTGTCATATTCGGGGTTTATAAATCTGTGCTTACCGCTTCTTTTTCGTATTGGAAAGAACATATGCTGTAGAAAGTTTTTGCTTGAAATATCATGGTCGATCTTAAAGTTCTGATAACTTCCTGAAATTTATCATCGACTGAGGTCATGCAGCTTTTGTTTTCGCACTTTATGGTTGAAGTAATTTCT
>CACJWK010000010.1 GCA_902597095.1 uncultured Pseudohongiella sp. | reverse complement strand
GGAAGACAGTAAGTTGGGTTGCGGGGAATCGGCGTCCAAAAACGCTAACCATGTCACGGACCGCTGCGCCGGTGGCGGAGGTGATCAGCCCGACGCGGTGGTAACCCTCCAGAATCTCCTTTTTGTGTCTCTGATCAAACAGGCCTTCAGCCTGCAAGCGTTGTTTGAGCTGCTCAAAGGCACGCCGTAAAGCCCCGTCGCCGGCTTCCTCTACTTGGCTCACGATCAGCTGGTAGTCACCGCGGTTGGGGTAAATGCTCAGCTGGCCGTGAACGATCAGCTGATCCCCGTTTTTCGGGTTGAATCGGACCAGGCGGTTGCGGCCGGCAAACATGGCGCAGCGCAGCTGAGATTTCTGATCTTTGAGTGTGAAATACCAGTGGCCGGATGCCGGATTGGCGAAATTTGAGACTTCGCCTTCAACGGCGACCTGTGAAAAGTGCCCCTCAAGCAGGGATTTTGCCATTTGGTTCAGACTGCTGACACTGAGTACTTTTTCAGGCTCAATTGCTGACTTTGCGGGTGGCTCAGGCAAAATCATCGCGCCACTCCGGCCCGGCTCCGATGGCTTGGGATGCATACTTCAGCGCGCAGTTTATTCAGTGACATCGCTGAAAGACCCGCTGGTGTACCGTTCAATGATCAGTGTCGCCGCCATATTGGCAGCAATGTTCGCCCCGGTGATAAACATGTCAATAATGAGGTCCACCGCGATCAGCAATCCGATGCCTTCCACTGGCAGATCGAGCGCCACAAAGACGGGGGTGAGGACCAGCAGGCCGCCGCTGGGGATGCCGGGACTGTAGAAACTCAGCACCCCGATAGCGAGTGCGATAGCAATCGTTTCTGGCAGCGCAAGCTCGATGCCGTACAGTGCCGCAATGAAATAGGCGCCACAGGTGCGGGCCAGCGGAGAAGCAAATTTGAACAGAGCGACCGCGGTCGGCAGCACCAGGCCTGCCGTGTTCTGGTCGATCGCCAGATCCCGGCTCGCAGCCAGAGTTGCCGGCAGCGCCGCCAGGGAGGACCGGGTCCCGAGCCCGATCACCTGCACCGGCGCCATAGTTCTGGCAAACCGCCAGACGTCATAGCCTAATAGCCCGAGAATCAGGTACAGCGTGCTTGCCAGCAGTACAATCAGGCTGCAGGTCAGGAAGATAAAACTGCCCAGCAGCAAAACCGATTCTGTGCCGAGATTGGCGGCAACGGGCAGTACCAGCGCGAAGATTCCGTAGGGCGACAGCGCCATCACCCAGGCGATCACCACAAACAGCGCCTCTTTTACGGCGGCGAAAAACTCGACAAGTTGCTTTTGGCTCTGCGGATCGATTTTCAACAGAGCCAGCGCGAATATGCCGGTGAACACCATCAGCGGCAGAATCTCACCGTTCGCAGCGGCCGAGAACGGGTTGGCTGGCACCAGATTTATTAGCCAGTTGCTGAAGGGGGGGAGAGCGCCGCGACCCTCTGCTTGTTGAACAAAGCTGCGCATCAGTTCAGCCGACTCGCTACTGAGGGTCAGACCTGAGATCAGCGGTGCGGCGAACAGCACTGAAAACGAACTGGACAGCAGGATCAGTCCTGCAAACAGACAGAATGAACGCCCGCCGATTGCCAGAACCCGATGGCTCTGTTCAGTGCCGCCGATGGCAACAATGACTAAGGACATCAGCAGGGGAACAATGGTCATACGAATGGCATTGACCCAAAGGCTGCCAAACGGAGCAATCATCACTGGCAGCCCGTTTAGCCACTGCGAATCGTTCTGGGCGATGAACAGCCCGAACAGGCAACCGGCAAACAGGCCGATAAGGATTTTGTAGGATAGGTTCATACTGTTTCCTGTCAGTCTGCTGAGGCAGCGGGTCCTGTCAGAGCGATTGTTGCCGGAGTTTTTCCTCTTCCGGCAGTCCCTTCGAAATTACAGACTCAGAGTCCAATTCAGAATGCTGCGTTGCTTGACATGAAGGGCGAGCCCGCGCCGGGAATTGAGACGCCTGATCAGATTTGCTAGGGTCATTCTACTCAAGATTTTTATCAGGTGCAGTGATGAATAAACTAAAGATCCCGCATGACCAGAATCAGCCAAAGACAGAAGCCGGATGCCCGTTTGAGCATTTCGATGCCTTGCTTGAACAATATGAAAGCAAGCAACTGTCCAGACGCCAATTGCTGGGCGCACTGGTAGCTTCCGCAGTCGGCGTTTCGATCACTCCAGCTCAGGCGCAAGCGCCCGCTGCGGTGGGGCGTTCAATGAACCATGTTTCTCTGTCGGTCAGTGATGTGCAGCGCTCCGCGGATTTCTACAGCCGGGTTCTGGGCCTGGAAATCATCAGCCGGCCAGCCAACGGGGGCTTGAATATGGGGCTGGGGCCGGAAAGTTTTCTTGGCCTGTATGAGCTCGGGAATCCTGGGCGTATGCATCATCTTTGTGTCGGCGTGGACAATTACAATCCGGATCTACTGGCTGAAAGGCTGTCGGATCACGGCGTCCAGGCCAATATCAACAGGGATCCGGCCAATCGGACCAGTGGCGGGGATCAACTGTATTTCAATGACCCAGACGGCATTCTGGTGCAGCTGGCCCAGCATGGGTACCTTGGCTGACTCTATCCGTCCGGCGGCTTAATAAGCCATTTTTGCTCGGTCTGCAAAGGCGCAGTCAGGGTTGTCAAAAAGGCTTCCAGCTGTTTGAGCTGCACTGGCCGCAAGGCCAGAGGTTTCGCCTCATTGTGGCTGAGCATGGAAGTGGGAGCCTCGTTGTAATGCTTCATGACCGCTTGCAGATCGGCGATCTGACCGCCGTGCATGTAGGGTGCCGTTTCGGTGATGTTCCTCAGTGTTGGTGTCTTGTGCGCGCCGACCAATTCATTGTCATCTTTGGCAAACCTAAGCTCCGTGCACTGACCCGGCTCAGCATCGCTGTATTGCCCCAGACAATTGAACTCATCCTGACGCGCAAGTCTGATGCCATCATACCTTCCCATAGGGGGCAGCTGTCCCGCAATGGCAAGCACGCCGGTATTGTGAAATTCGAAATTGGTCAGCAGCGGGCCGTTGTGACAGCTGGTGCATTGGGCCTGGTCAATGAACAGCGCAAGGCCTGCCAGCTCGTCTTTACTGAGCAGGCTCCCCGGTATTACAGCAGAGCTTTCAGTCAAGCTGTCGGCATAGTCGTCAAAACGACTGCGCCCTGGTTTGATCTTGCGCTGGTAAGCCGCGAGTGTCTTTCCGATGTTGGCAAAAACCCCGTTGATGTCCAGCTGCAGATCTGTCCCGAGAGATTCCCAGTTCCGTCGGAGCAGTTCGTCGCCAATCGGCGAGGCCGCGCGGGGCGCGGCCGGCAATGCGGGCAGTGGCTGAAAAAGTGCTTCGTATTGCGATTTGTAAAGCGGGTCCTCGGCGATCAGGCGTACTACCTGCAGTCGATCCAGATTGTGTTCATGACCGGCTTCGATCGGGGCGAGGGCCTGGGCCCACTGTGAATCTTTCCGTCCGTCCCAGTAAAACCAGGGGCTGTAGGCAAGCCCGACGAGGGAAGGCGTATGTCTGAAGCCCGTTTGGGTGCCCACTGCGAGAGTCCGGTCATCGGTGAAGTAGCTTTGTGGCTGATGGCACTTCGCGCAGGCGACTTCACCATTGCCGCTGAGGCGCTGGTCGAAATACAGCCGGTGGCCGAGCTGGGCGGCAAGCTCGCTCTCTGCCACCGCATTACTCGGATCAGCCGGAGTTGCCGGTAGCCGGGAAAGAGACAGAGACTGGATGAGTGCGCGCTGCGCCGGCGTCCATTCAGCGGGCAGGGGATCAGGTAACAGTCTACAGGTCAACATTCCTACCACCGCTGTCAGAGTACATCCCGTGATCAGGATTCTTGTCATAGCTGGAATTCCAGAGTTGCTGATTCTCTGCCATGAGCGCTGGTGACGTCGAATCTCAGCAGCCAGCGACCCGGCATGTGAAACCTTACGCCCTCCAAGAGGTAGCGGCCGGGGGCGATCTCGCCGGTGACGACAGGCGAGGTCGGCAAACCGTGATCATGATCAGGCATGCCGCCAACGACTGACATCCGCGCCCCATTCAAAGGGGCGCCATCGGCGGAGTAAAGCACGAGTTCCCAACTGTGAATGCTATTGATTGCCAGCGGATCGAGTTGGCTGAAGATCTCAAGCGTTGACCCCTGACTAGTTGTCACGGAAAAATTGGCCGACTGGCTCCAGCCGTTCGCGGCTGGCAGCCACAGAAGCAGTCCGGTGAGAAGAAAGATTCTGAGGGTCGGTGGCGTCATATGTCTCACTGATCAGCCGCTGTGGTAATTCTCGAGACTGAACCGGGGGCTGCAGATGGCCATCAGTTCCAGATCACTCTCGCCGGTATTGGTAATACGCTGTCTGGTGCCGGGCGGGATTAGTACGACGTCCCCTGCGTTCACTGCAGCGGCAGCGGCATCGCCAACCTCGACAAGCCCCTGGCCGCTGAGAATGACGTAGCGTTCATAGGTGTCGGTCAGCCAGTGCCATGCAGTCTGCTGACCTTCCAGCACCCTGGCATGGGCGATTGAGACCGCACTGTCCTGATCCGTATTTGACACTTCGATGATGTAACAACCTTCTTTGAAGTAGTATTCGTTGGCTCTCTGCAGTTTCTTCACGTAGGGATGCATGGGGGTTTCTTAGGCCTGTATCAGAATTGGGCAGCCCTTTCTCTGCAGAGCCGCTGCCTAGGGTTTTCTAAATTTCAGGGTGAATCGGTCGGTGTTGCCCCGGATGCCGGGAGTGCCAACCTCCTGCGCGAGATCGTCTTCAGGATGGTAATGGAGCGGGCTGTAATCTTCGAATTTAAAGCCGAGCCCGGTCAGATCCCTAATGACAAGCACCGGATCGAGGCGGCGCCCTAGGGCGCGATTATCCGGCTGCATATGACGACGGGTGTGATCAACAATCCCATAGACTCCACCGGATTTCAGCGCCTCAAAAACAGCCCGGTTCAGGTGAAGCCGCCGCTCTTCATTGAGATTGTGTAAATTCCAGAATGTCAGGATCAGATCGAAGTCTGCTTCAGCAAAGCTGAATTCAGGCACATTCAGCAGGGTGAGTTCTTCGTTGATGGTTGCAGTGCATTCCAGCCCCGGCAGTGTCATGACCTCACTTTTGAAGGTTTCACTGAGACCGATGGCGAACACCAGTTGTCCGTCTCCACTGCACAGAACCGGGCCGAGGATCTTCGACCAGTACCCGCTTGCAGGGGAAAGCTCCAGCACTTTCATGCCGCTGTCGAGGCCAAAAAACCTCAGCGCCTGCGCAGGCTTACGATTGCTATCTCTGGTAATCTCTGATGGCTCTCTGATGCTGCCCTGGAGCGCGCTTTCAATCAGGGAGCGCGTGCCGGCTGCTTCAGCGGCAAAGAGCTGGGCGCTGACGAAGAGCAGGGCCAGAGAGGGTAGGGCTTGAGGCATACAATTACCATGCTGTCTTGCGAGTGCGCGATTAAAGCAAATTTCGCCTCAAATGTTGATCCCTGATCCAGGCGGATGTGACGGCTCGCAGAATCCGGCGGCAGTTTGAGTGGAATCCGGGATAACCCCCGAGTTTAGTTGCTGGCCGCTGTGTCGTGCTAGAATATGGTCCTATCTTTTCTAGCAGAAAATACGGGAGAAAGTGATGTCAGCCTTGAGGAGAGCAAAAGCAGCGAGTAGGTGCCTGTTGGTCAGCCTTAGCCTTGCCTCTGGCATCGCTTATTCTCAGGAAGGCGAGAGCCGTGGTTCAGGTGAGATACCTGACTTACAGGGCGTGTACAGTATTGCCACGGTGACTATGCTGGAACGGGGTGAGCAGTTCGGCGGTGAACTGGTGATCAGCGCCGAACAGGCGGCTGCCGTCGGTGAAACCGGAGCCAGCTATCTTGATGATCTTGTCAGCAATGTGGGCGGGGCCGAGGCTCAGGTCGGAGGCTACAACACGTTCTGGATGGATCCGGGTGAGAGAATGGCCGTGATTGACGGCGGCATCCGAACCTCGATCATCGTTGAGCCGGAGGACGGACGCCTGCCGTGGGCCGAAGGGGCTCAGCGGCGTATTTTTGGCAGTATGCGCGCTCAGGGCGCCTTCGATGGCCCGGAAGTGCGGCCGATGGGTGAGCGCTGTCTGGTCGGTTTCGGATCATCCGGTGGGCCACCGATGCTGCCGGTTCTTTATAACAATCACAGCCAGATTGTTCAAACTGATGACTACCTAATGATTCTTGCTGAGATGAACCATGATGCGCGCATTATCCGCCTGAAAGACAGCCAGCATAGCGAAATACATAAATGGCTGGGGGACTCTATCGGATACTACGATGGTGATAGTCTGGTTGTCGAAACGACCAACTTCCACGCACAGGAGGGTTTCCGCGGCGCCCTTCGTCATTTTTTCTATTTGTCTGCGGATGCCAGAATTACTGAAAGATTTTCCCGCCTTGATGAAAATACCCTGCTCTATCGATTCACGGTCGATGATCCTGCGGTCTATTCCCGACCCTGGAGCGGTGAACTGCCGATGATTGCCGTTGAAGATCAGATTTACGAGTACGCCTGCCATGAGGGAAACTATGCGCTTCCCGGTATCCTGGCCGGGGCAAGGCGGCAGGAGCTGCAGGCAGAACTCGGGCCGGTGGGCCAATAATTGTCAGTAATCGCCAATAAGCAAAGGACCGTGTCATGACAGCTTGTCGCTTTGCAGGTTCATTCGCCATCTTAATGTCGGTTTCCGCGGGATTGGCGGATGATCTGTCGCCAGAGCTGTCCGTCAAGGAGGTTATGAACAGCATCGTGACGCCGGCAACCAACACTATCTGGGGAGCTTACCAGTTGGAAACCGAATCGCAGTGGCAGGAAGTGGGCCATGCGGCGACGGCGTTGATCGGCGCAGCCAATCTGCTGATGTTGGGTGGAACGGGCGAGGGTGAGGCAGAGATCGCCGGCGAGGCTGAATGGCAGCGCTTTAATCAGAAGCTGCTGGCTGCGGCCCGACAAGTACGGGTGGCGGTGGATAAGCGCGATGAAGATGCGCTGTCACAGGTGGGCAATGATGCGCTGTACCCGCCCTGTGAGAGCTGTCATCAGGCCTATCAGAAATAACAAGACGTTCGGTACTCAGCTGCCAATCCAAATCGCCATTGTTTGCTGACACTCTATGTTGCCAATCTGCGCCGCCAGTCTGAGTCGCCACTCTAAGCCGCCACAAAGAGCGCAGGCAGCCGCTCCAAAAACCAAAAGCACGCGATGCCGCCAAGTCCATAGGCCAGACCTCGATGGATGCTGCCCAGACTTTCTGATGAGATATTTCTGAAGACCCAGTTCACCAGAATCATGGTGCAAATAAAAATAACCTGACCCCCTTCAACGCCGAGGTTGAAGAACAGCAGGGCGAGCGGGATGTCGGAATCGCTCAATCCCAGCGTGCCGAGCGCTCCGGCAAATCCAAATCCGTGAAACAGGCCGAACACAAACGCGACAATCCACGGCTTTCGGTGCACCAGAGTCATCTGGCCGCGCTGGCTCATCACGACTTCCCGCGCCAGCATGAGGATCGACAGCGCGATCAGCGCTTCGATCGGCGGTCCGGGTACCGGGAAAATGCCGAGCACCGCACAAGCCAGCGTGATGCTGTGGGCAACAGTAAACGCCGTGATGGTCTTCAGCAGCTTCCAGAATCCGCTCAAGAGCAAGAGCAGTCCGAGGACGAACAGCAGGTGATCAATGCCAAACAGGATGTGATCGGCCCCCAGTAACAGATAGCGGTAGGCGAGATTTCCTAGCGACCCTGCGCCGGCTTTAAGATCGCTCATCGGGACCGTAATGGTGGCGCCAGCCCCCGGAAAATAACCGGAAACATTTTCTCCGTCAGACCAGTGTGCGATAGCGACGACGCCCTGAAGCGACCACGGAAAATTCAGGCTGTCGGCAATGTTCAGCGCGGGGCTGCACTGAAACCGGTAGGCAAAATTACCGGGCGCCAGACCCTCGCAGCGTTCGGGGAGAATCCGATCGATATTGAACAGAGGAGGAACCTGCTGATCGACCACAGACAGGCTGTAGTTGCCCGGGCTCTGTTCATCGAGAAAGATCCTTGCGACACCGGTGACATCGACGTCGTGCCCATGCGCGGAGGCCGGGATGAGCAGGTAGCAGAGCATGAGGCGGTGGAGTAATTTCATGGCGACGGAGACTTCTGGCAGGTCGCAGGTCCGGCTAGTGGGCTGAATCGCCGTTGAGTATGCGGACGGTGTATTGCTCCCAGAGTCTCTCTATTTCTGCTTGCAGACGCTGATCTTCTTCCATGGCAATCCACTCCAGCCTGACGCGGTCGCGAATCTCGGCCAGTGATGGCAGCACCGACTCAGTTCTGGATTTGACCTGAAGCCAGTGCTGACCGCGATTACTGAGGAACGGGCCCTGCCATGGACCAATGTCGGCGCTGAAGACCTGCGCGGCGAAAGCCTCATCAAAGATGTTGGACAGATCAAGCCGGTTGACATTCGGGAGAGGGTCGTGGTTTCCGGGTGACCGGGACAGCAGGGATTCCGCCTCCGCGCCCGCGGCGAGTTGTGCCAGCAATTCTGCGGGCAACGTCTCACGGCTGTTGAATACGATTTCGTCAGTGTTCAGCGTCGGCAGAGTCCGATAGCGTTCAAGATTGTCCTGATAAAAAGCCTCCAGCTCTGCGTCACTGGGCTGAATGATGTCGCCGCTCAGCACATGGCGCATTTTCTGGGCAAGGATGTCGTGAATCCGAGCATCATCATCCAGGCCCATTTTCAGCGCTTCCTGAACCAGAATCTGCTCCTCGACAAAAGCGGCGGTGAAGTATTCCCGCTGCTCCTCGCTGAGGGCCTGACCGGTCGCCATCTCCTGCATGAACAGACGTCCATCTATGTCGGCCTGGTCCAGTTCCAGCAGCGCGGTCTGGGTTCGGTTGTTTAGCCCATAGACGGCAAAAATGATCAGGGCCATCAGGAAAAAATGCGCCAGCGGCTCTCGCATAAGCCATCTGATGGTGTCGGATCGTGCGTCTTCGCTCATCGGTTACTGTCCTTCAGGCTTCTTGTTCTGTGTGGTCGCCGGCACACTCTGAGGTTCAAGGGTGTCCCGCCAGTGTTAACCCAGTAGAGTCTGCCCGTGGTACCACCGTTAATATTCTATAACCGGGAGTGGGATGCGGCCAGTCATGGATCCACTTAGTCGAGAATATATTGACGGCTGTCGTCGCGAGGAATACCGGCTTATTCGCGGGGACAACATGACCTGCATCGAAACCTTCGTCGACGCGGCCTTTGCGTTTGCTTTTACCATGTTGGTAATCAGCATAGACGAGATTCCGAAAAGTTCTCCAGAACTGTTTGAGCTCTCCAGAGACATTCCTGCGTTTGTCTTCAGCGCGCTGAACATCGGTGCTGTTTGGCTGGCACATGCCAAATGGAGCCGCACTTTCGGATTGCAGGATTCGATCACCGTGTATCTGAGTCTGGCGCTGGTGATTTTGATGCTGGTGTTTGTCTATCCCATCAAGCTGATCATGCAGGCTACTGTGCTCTTTATTTCGCTTAAGTATGGTATCCAGATGTTTGATAACGGGCAATTTGACGATATCGGCTGGCCAGATGGTACGGTGGCGGGCCTGTTTGTCTATGTCGCTGTCGGGCCTATTTCTCTGGGCGCGATTATTATCGCCTTTTATCAGAGCGCCTCCGTTATCGGAAGGAGCTGCACATCACGGCGTATGAGCGTGACTACCGCCACAAAACCACGCTGGCCTGGAGCCTGCTGATTGCCACTGCCATGCTGTCGCGGGTGGTGGCACTCGTGTCCGACGAAGTGGTTGTTGCTGGTGCCGGTTATCTGTACCTCAGTCTATTCGTGACCATCCCTGTGGGCAAGTCTCTCCATCGAAGATCGCGGTTTGCCGGGTCACCGGCCAGCCTCGAAAACAGCGGTCACTAGGCCGGCCAGAGCCATCCTCAAGCTGGTCAATCTGTACAACAGGCCCTCTCATCTGTATAGTCTCTCATTTGCGGATGGGTGAAATCCTATGTTACAGGTTGCTGAAGAAGCTTTAACATTCGATGATGTCCTGCTCCTGCCCGCGCACTCCACCGTGCTTCCTCGCACCGTCAATCTGCAGTCCCGAATCACTGAAGCAATCTCGCTGAATATCCCGCTGATTTCCGCAGCTATGGATACGGTAACGGAAGCGCGTCTGGCTATTGCCATGGCGCAGGAAGGCGGTCTGGGCGTTATTCATAAGAGCATGACCATCGAGCAGCAGGCGCGTGAAGTGCGTGCGGTGAAGAAATATGAAAGCGGGGTTGTAAAGGACCCGATCACGATTTCCGCGCAGGCGAGCGTGCGAGATCTGGTGGCGGTGATGAAGGAAAACAACATCTCCGGCATGCCAGTCATGAATGGTTCAGGGCTGGCGGGGATCGTCACCAGTCGAGACGTGCGCTTCGAGTCGAATCTGGATGCGGCAATAGACACGATCATGACGCCGAAAGACCGTCTGGTTACCGTAAAGGAAGACTTTTACCTTGCTGAGGTGAAAGCGCTGCTCCACCGACACCGGATCGAAAAAATCCTCGTGGTGAATGATGCCTTTGAGCTCAAGGGACTCATTACCCTAAAAGACATCCTCAAATCAGAAGACTTTCCCAATGCCTGCAAAGATGAACAGGGCCGGCTGAGATCGGCCGCAGCTGTCGGCACCTCTGCGGACACTGATGACAGAGTGGCGGCGCTGGTTAAGGCGGGCGTCGATGTGATTATCGTGGATACGGCCCATGGCCACCATCAGGGTGTGATTGACAAGGTGGCGAGTATCAAGAAGCGCTATGGTGAGGTATCAGTAGTCGGTGGCAATATCGGAACCGCGCAGGCTGCCCGGGACCTGGCTGCGGCGGGAGCCGATGCGGTCAAGGTCGGCATCGGACCCGGTTCGATCTGCACGACTCGTATTGTCACCGGCGTTGGTGTTCCGCAGATTTCCGCTGTGGCCAATGTGGTGGATGCCCTTAAGGACACCGATGTCTGTGTGATTTCAGACGGTGGTATTCGTTACTCAGGCGATATCGCCAAAGTGATTGCTGCCGGCGCCAATGTCGTGATGGTAGGCAGCCTGCTGGCCGGTTCCGAGGAGGCTCCCGGCGAGGTGGAGCTTTATCAGGGGCGCAGCTACAAGTCCTATCGCGGAATGGGAAGTCTTGGCGCCATGTCACACTCTCAAGGGTCAAGCGATCGCTACTTCCAGGATGGCAAGGCCGGCCTCGAAAAACTGGTGCCGGAAGGGATTGAGGGAAGGGTTCCCTACAAAGGCCCGATGGCAGCCATTGTGCATCAGTTGATGGGAGGGCTTCGGTCGAGCATGGGCTACACCGGTTGTGCGGACATCGAGCAAATGCGAACGAAGACTCAGTTTGTAAAGATCACCGGTGCCGGCATGTCAGAGTCCCACGTGCACGATGTGTCTATTACCAAAGAAGCGCCGAACTACCGGGTATCCTAAACTTCAGGGTCCGAAGCTTTCAGCCAGTGATGGCGTAACAGTCAGGCCCGTACCGACGGGGGAATGCGGTCAGCCGGAGACAACACACCAAATTTTCCAATTCACGCCGGGGGCTCTCTCTTACTGATGGCTAGCACCAACATTCACAGCCAAAAGATTCTGATTCTCGACTTCGGGTCGCAATATACGCAGCTTATCGCCCGCAGAATTCGTGAAGCAGGTGTGTACTGTGAAATCTGGGACTACGATGTCTCAGTGGACGACTTCGCCGCCTTCGCGCCTCAGGGGATTGTTTTTTCCGGCGGTCCTGAATCTGCGAATACCGAAGTGTCTCCGAGGCCGCCAGCGTTTCTCTATGAGGCCGGCTTGCCGATACTTGGCATCTGTTACGGCATGCAGACCATGGCCGAGGAATTTGGCGGCAGGGTTGAGGCCTCCGATAAATCCGAATTTGGCTTTGCGCAGGTTAATATCGTCTCTAGCAGTGCTCTGCTGGACGATATTGAAGATCGTCGCCTGGACAATGGAGTCTCTCAGTTGGATGTCTGGATGAGCCATGGAGATAAAGTAACCGCGGTGCCTCTTGATTTTGAGATTGTAGCGGCAACCGACAGCGCGCCCATTGCTGCCATGCGCCATCGCGAGAAGCCGTTTTTCGGACTCCAGTTTCATCCGGAAGTCACGCATACGCTGCAGGGGATGCGCATCATTGAGAGGTTTGCCCTCGACATTTGCGGCTGCGAGAAAGTGTGGACCGCTGCTAGCATCATTGAGGATGCCATTGCGACGGTGCAGGAGAGAGTCGGCAAGGACCAGGTGCTCTTGGGGCTGTCCGGGGGAGTGGATTCTTCAGTGGTGGCCGCGTTGCTGCAACGGGCTATTGGCGATCAGTTGACCTGTGTGTTTGTCGATAACGGCCTGCTGCGCCTCAATGAAGGCGATCAGGTGATGGCGACCTTTGCCGAGAATATGGGCATCCGGGTGATCCGCGCAGATGCTGAGGAGATGTTCCTTGGCAAGCTTGTCGGTGTCGAGGATCCTGAAACCAAGCGCAAGATTATCGGAAATACCTTCATCGAGGTGTTTGATGAAGAGGCTACGAAACTGGGGGAAGTGAAATGGCTGGCGCAGGGAACGATTTATCCTGACGTGATTGAGTCCGCCGGTTCAAAGACCGGTAAGGCTCATGTCATCAAATCTCACCACAACGTTGGTGGTTTGCCGGAAGACATGGCCATGGATCTGGTAGAGCCACTTCGCGAGCTTTTCAAAGACGAGGTCCGACAAATCGGTCTGGAACTGGGTCTGCCTTACGATATAGTTTATCGACACCCGTTTCCGGGGCCCGGTCTCGGCGTTAGAGTGCTGGGTGAAGTACGCAAGGAGTACTGCGATATTCTGCGACGGACGGATGCGATTTTCATTGAGGAGCTGCATCGCGCCGGGAAATATCACGAGGTAAGTCAGGCCTTCGCGGTATTTCTTCCGGTGAAATCGGTCGGGGTGGTTGGCGATGCCCGTCGCTATGCCTATTTGGTCAGCCTGCGAGCAGTAGAAACCATCGACTTCATGACGGCCCGCTGGGCCCGGCTCGACCCGGAACTGTTGGAACACGTTTCGAACCGGATCATGAATGAAATTCCCGAGGTATCGCGCGTTGCCTATGATATCTCCAGCAAGCCACCTGCCACTATTGAGTGGGAGTAAGCATACTATTTTAAATTGTTGATTTAATTTATTATTTTTCTATAAATTTACTACAAACTCACTATAAAGGTTTTGTATTTACTGAAAATCATAAAAACAGCATCGGTTTGTAGTTGAATCGGAAAACACTGATGTTTCGCGACATCGGTGTTTTTTTTGGATGGAATTTAAGAAAACTCAGAGCAAACACATATGCGAACTCGGCATGTGTGACTACTGTTGGATCTCAAGATTGATCTAATAAGATTTTACGAGTGAGTGATATGACAGAAAAACCGAACAACTGGATGGCAAATGTGCATGAACTTTTTGGTGGTGATTGTAAAATTTTCACTTCAAATAAAAGTGGCGGGGTTTATCAGTTACATGTTTGGGTTAAAGATGAAGGAATGATGTTCAGGAAAAGTCTACGAACTAACCATCTTGAAACTGCTCCTGAGAAGGGAAAAGAAGAGTACATAAGCACCACTGCACGAGTGAATCAGGGTGAATAGATATTCTCAGATGATGTAAGGACGGTTGCTAAGAGATTTCTTGACTAGAAAAACGCTGATGTGAAGTCAGGCACAATCGCCAAGGGAAGACTAACTACGATCACGACTCACATTAAGCATATGCTGTCTTTTTTACATGGTGACATGAAAGTGTCTGATATTCACAAAAGAACCTTTCTCGGTTACTACAACTGGAGAAGAGAAGGGAACTCAACAGTCAACGAAGACACGATTAGACAAGAATATTCAACGATATGAGTGTTCATCAAATATTGTCATCGAGAAGGATTTACTGACGTTTCAGCAGACAGGATTGAGATCAGTAAGTTTGACAGGGTAAAACTTCAGACAAATGTCAGAATAGACACTTTCACCGAAGAAGAGTGAGAGAGACTCTACAAGGGAACGAGATCGTTTTGTGCAAAGAAGAACTGAGTAAGCGAGAAAGAGTATTACGAGAAACAAATATTAAGAAATTACAGACTTGCACTCGCTAATACGGGAATGAGAAAAGGGGAACTTGAGCAACTTCAGTGGCGAGATATTATCGACTACAGGAAAACAGACGATTACGTAAAAACGAGAGAGATTGTCTATTTACAAGTGAGAGCAGAAACATTAAAGGTGAGAAAAGACAGAAGATAATTCTGTCGAGACTCTAATTGCTTCAGACGAACAGAAGAGATCAGTCTTTATCGTGATCTTGAGGACTTGGTATTTGCTGACTACCACGGTACGCGATTGCCAGGAAGGAAGAAGAAAGCATTTTGGGAGGATATTCTTAAATTTTGTCACATAGATACTTCCAACAGAAACATCACGTATTACAGTCTCAGACACTTCTACGTCACGCAGCGATGGAAAGGGGGTGTGAAGTTAAGAGACATCGCAAATCCATGTGGCACATCAATTCAACAATTAAAAAAGACTCACTATCACTTAGATGAAGAGACGCTGATAGAAACAGCATTAAAAGACAATAGAAGAGGTAAGCAAAAGACTACAGCAGCACTTCAATGAGATAGAAATGCAGAAATCAAAGGAGGGCTCATGAAGATTTCTGAGATCAATGAAACGATTTCAATTATTGCAAATATCGGTGTGATTGGTTCAATCGTATTTTTGGGTTTAGAAATGCAACAAAACACTGAGATGATGCAATCGCAGACTCGGAATTCTATCGTTGAAAATCAACTCTCGCTGCTTGAGAGGGCGATTGACAACAACGATTTCGCAAAGATTGCATTCGAATTAAGAGAGAATGCAGATGCATATCCAGAAAATACGGTAGAGTTTTTTCAGTTCCGCCTTTTTGCAATTTCACAATTACGGATTTGGGAGAATGAATTTTATCAGTATCAGACAGGTCTGTTTGAGGCTAGTGAGTTTGAAGCAAGGGAAAAAACTTGGAGAGCGAACATTATAATTGGTTCGATATACAAAGTCTGGGCAACTCGTAGGGATCAGTTTGCGAAAGACTTTGTAGATTATATTGACCGCTTATATGCAGAGGAAATCGAGATTTAAGTTCAAAATTTATATTGCGCTCAATTTTGGAGATAGAAGTAAGAAAAAAAGGTACGGCAGCACTTCAATAAGATAGAAACACAGAAATCAAAGGAGGATTTATGAAGATGTCAGCAATTAATGAAGTTGTTTCACTCATAGCAAATATCGGTGTGATTGGTTCAATCGTATTTCTGGGTTTAGAGATGCAGCAAAACACAGCTATGATGCAATCACAAACAAGGAACTCGATTGTGGAAAATCAATTGTCATATTATGAAAGAGTGATAGACAGTATAGATTTTGCTCGAGTTGCAACCGCATTTAGAGCAAATGGCGATGCATATGAAGCAGGTACAGCAGAAGATTATCAGTATTCACTATACTCACTTTCGCAACTTCGGATGTGGGAGAACGAATTTTATCAGTATCAAATAGGGCTTTTTGATTCGGATGAATTTGAAGCAAGAACAAACACATGGAAACGGCAGATCAGTTATGCAAACGTAAATGGAATCTGGACACGCGTTCAAGATTCGTTCGCTCCAGACTTTCAAATTTATTTGAATGAAATAATTGACGAGATTTCTTAGAGGATAGTAAGGGTGATGAGCAAAGAAAAGGAAATGCACAAAACTGGGTGCGCGAATAGAGAGCTGCCACCACATTTGAAGAAAGCACGGGAACAACAGGAAAGAGAAGCCTGTAAGAAAAGAGATGAAGAGTCTACCGATAAGGATTTGAAGTTCACAACTGCGGAAGAATATATGCAACTAGACTCAGATGAGCCCGATTAGATTTTGTGGGGTGATTAAGTTAAGAAGACAATACTCGCAATGGTAGAACTCGCAACCGTCAACGAACCTATACAAATTGAGTCGGGGAACAAGTTGTCCGTTGGGTGGGATTAAAAGACCACATGAGAGGAGATAAAAGAGAACGCTAACTACTTACTAATATTTTTATTAGTCTCCTGATTCAGCATCAATGGAGCTCGCATAAAGATGAGGATGTTGTGACTCATCTTTACAGGTGAGTTGCCTCGACAGAATCTGCATAAAGGAGATTCTAGGATTGATGCTAATTCCATGCAGGAGTTAATAAATAGTAATAATGGTGCGAAGCAACGCGGTTCACGAAGTGAACAACACGAACCAACGATGGATAAAAACAAGATTTAAGCTGCATCAGAAAATAACTATCAACAAGCAAGAAACTGAACGGATATTGAAACCTGTACAGCAAAATAAGGTTACTGCTGTCATGCTACAGAAGAATGATACTCATCAAAATAAACGACAGGAGCTGAGGAGTTTACAAAGAATGGTTGAGTCAAAAATCCCGCTTGGAGAAGAAATCACAGTTGTAGTCGTGGGGACAAATTAGTCGAGAAAATGTGCGAGTTCCACCTGCATTGCACACTTTTAATATTTTCTAGCTGAGCCGATACGACAAGTAATTAATTACTTTTTGGGAGATGAATGATGAACTGGGAGGCGATTAGTGCGGTTGGAGAGATAACTGGTGCATTAGCAGTTGTACTTACTCTCGGATATTTTGGAATACAGGTTCGAGCGGCTAGAGAGGCAGCAGCTGACACCAATCGGCTCCATCGCTCCAACGGCGTAAGGGAAATAATGCTTGCAAGCATTGCAAACACCGAAATTAGGCAAGCATTGGAAAAAGGTCTTGGAACAAGTCATTTACATGACATGTTTTCTCAAGAGCTTGGTATTTCTAAAGATGAAGCTTTCATCATGCACTGGACCATGCTTGCATGGTTTTGGTTACATTGGGGGCAGCATGCATCTACGGTGACTAAAAAGGACATCGAAGAGCTGAAGGGCGTTGTGCAACTATTCTACAACAATCCTGGCGTTAAACTCGTGTGGAACAACAGTCCATTCGCTAAGCCTGCACTTGAGAATGACTTTGTTGACTTTGTTGAAGGAATCATTACTCCGCAGAATGCTGACAATTGAACCATAGAGTTTAATTGGAATAATGAAGGGTATATCTAGGCATAGGTAGTAACTATGCTTATAAATGATAAAAAACTAAATATTAAAAACTTTTTCGGAAGGAAAATAAGACATGCTAGGGTTCAAAGAGTTTGTAGCAGAAGATCGACGGCGAGAAGGAGAGCTTCTTTAGGACATATAGGACTTGCGGAGACAAAACCAACCCTTGAGATAGAAACTGCTGATTCAGAAGACAATGGGCAAGATCAGGGAGACGAAACTCCAGCAAACGCTTCCCGATCTTTACCCATAACTGACACCCGAGTTTATAAAGTATCGTCTATACCTTCATTAGGGTCCGAGTTTTCCGACACTTTAATGCCTTCCGTGACACCAGAAATCCACGAGAGGTAGATAACAAGAGATGTCACAGTTGCGCTTAGACTTACTACTAGTACTAAATTATCGAAGAAATTTTCCATCATCAAAAACCAATTAAAAGTTGAGTACACGAGTCATAACGATATTCAACACTGATGTGGTTCTACAGTGAACTCAGAGTTCTGCCAACTTCTTGTCGTTAATTGATCAAAAGACAAATGAGAGTTATTCGCAGTTAGCGTGCAATTTAGAAGGAGATCTAAATTACTGCATTATAGAGATCGATATGAGAGTAAGAAGTTAGAACTATAGCCGCAGATCAAGCGATGGAAAGAACGGGAAAGATGGGTAGTAGGTAACTGTCTTCAAAAAAATGAGTTCGCTAGTCGGGTATTTTAAGGGGACACAACCGTCTTCTGCCAATCAAAAATTTGAACTGAGTAAGTAAATACCGAAACTAGGAGGTAAAAATGACTTGGGATGCAGTTGGTGCGATAGCGGAATTATTAGGAGCTCTTGGAGTTATCTTGACTCTCTTATATCTATCTAGGCAGATAGAAAATAACAGTAAGCAGCTAGAGGGAAGCGCTCTGGTTGCTATTGCTGAGTACGAGAGGTCAATGCTCGAGGACATATTTGCAAATGAAAATTTATGGGATGTCATAAAGCGTGGAAACGGCGACTGGGATTCATTAAACGAAGAGGATCAGTCATTGTATGCAGTATGGTGCATCAAAGAATCTGGTTATTGGGAACTTCTTTATCGGTTGCATCGACAAGAAGCTATAAGCGAAGAGATATACAGTACAAAAGAGAACTATTACCTTGAGTTATATCAGACCCAAGGTCGGCGGAAATGGTGGGATGAACACAATACCTTACTTCTTGGTCGAGATTTTGTTAAGCAGATGACGGAAAAGTTGGATGGTAATTTGACGAGTTCATCGGATTTCGAGAAAAAGCACGCTTTTTGGGTAAAATCCTAAAATATTTTGTGACTAACCTCAGTATGCATAGCTAGTCACGGTGAAGAAGCTTTTTCACTAGCACTGTTCAATACTTAATCAGCACCTGTCTGATATTTATTAATCTCGAAAAACTATGAGTGAATTTATTCAACGAATGGCAAATAAGGCGCACTGGATGGCTGTCCTTTGCGTCTATTAAGCTCCGATTTTTTGGCTGCTATCACTTATTGATGAAGGTTCTACTTTCGAGATTGTAGAGATGTTATTTCAGTTTGATTTTTTTTCGTTTATTTGGTGGTTAGCGAAGGTAGTGCTGTCAGGTGGCGACTTCTCAATTTATCCAAACCGAAAGCCTATGGATTAGATTTGACACGATCAATGGCAGGGTTCGTGAGCAAAAGGCTAGAGATGAAAACGTTGTCGTGGATAGCTGCAGAGATCATATCTGGAGTTTCTTGTTCATAACGTCAGGATTGCGAAGACTAAGACAATGCCTGGGTTACTTGCTCATAACATAATCGCAAACATCTTGCATGATCTGCCCCTGTAAATGTCCTGCTGGATAAATCCACTTTGGATCATCGTAATCATACTTACGTTCTGCAGTTCCCTCTGCCATTTTGGCTTTATACGACTTTCCACGTAAATATTTGGTTCGAAACCACAAGCAGTCAGTTTGGTGGTATGTGGTAGCGGAAAGAATTCCCTTATTTGGTTCTATTAAGTCATTCAGCTGCCACCAATAAACATACCCGTCGACTTCCCTAATATCACTAAGATTGATGTAAAACGATCCATCTTCAGATTCTGCAGATTTAACCCACTCTCCAAAAGACAGTGACGAGAACGTTGTCGTCGATAGCAGCAGAGACAGTGTTAGGAGTTTTTTCAAAGTAAATTACCTTTCTCTGTTTTTATCATATTCCGCCTGAAGCGCTTTCTGATATTTTCCAACTCTAATCTCTAGAGTTGATTGGTCGGGATAAAGTTCGCATTGTTGCTGGTAGTTCACTGACCCCCAATTAATGAAGTGCGAGAGGAGGAGAGTTCTTCTGTTTAGCGACCACTTTGAAATCTTGTCAGTCCACTTTACTGTGGCTGAGTCAGTCCAATATGCAACGCCATCATCCTCAAAGATTACGAACTCATCATTGTCCCTAACAACGCCGAAACCGATCACTTCTCCCGGCAAAAAGAACCATCCGTTTGCATAGGTGCGATCAGGATTCGAACAGAAAATTCTCCTACCACCGACCTGTCCAAAACAGGTGGGGGCAATAAGGATCACTGCAATAATTGTGAATCTCTTCAAAAATGTCAATTAGAGAGCTTCTCCGACAGTTTGACGTATTTCAAGGGCTCAGACTTACCCAAACATCAATCTCTTCAACGATCTTTCACAGGTTCTCTCAGGAATTGAGTAAAATCAGCAAATCTAGTTTTTACTCATCATCACAAATGTCACCTTTCTAGGAATTTATTACATTCCTAGCACTTGACAAGGAATTCTCAAGGAAAACGGAGACTTATATAAGGTGCTGATTTTATTGAAAATGCAGGGAATTTTAAATGGAAGGATGCTTTATAATCACTATAGGAACATTGGATTTTTTAGTGAAAAACGACAAATACCTGCTTACGGAATCGCAGCTCAAGGAACTATTACTGGTTTCACGGGTAGCGATTGGAATCAGAGTCGAACATCAAGAGCATCAAGGTGAAGAAAGCACCAGTTTTGAAAGTGTCACAGTACAAGAGTCTCTTAAACGCAACAAAGATGACACGAGACGCTGACAGAAACAGAATGATGGTGGTTTTGTCGTATAGAGTGGGTTTGCGAGCGTGTGAAATTGCAGCAATCACTGTAGGAGATGTTTTACACAGTGAAAATAACGTCAGAGAGACAGTAATTTTTGCAGCCCATCAGACAAAGGGTTCGAAATCGCATTCTCTCTATCTCAGCGACTCTGTACGAAAAGAAATTGCTAAGTACATAAAAGCTGCACATAGGGAACTCTTACTGTCTCGGAAATCGACGCTGCTGAGATCTCAGAAGGGTGGAAAAATGGTAAATCACACAGTACAAATGGTTTTGAAGGGTTTGTACAAGAAGATCGGATTAGACACTTGTTCGTCTCACTCAGGAAGACGCGCTTTCATCACGAATCTTTCGGAAAAAGGAGTCAGCACGAGAGTCAGTCAGGAACTGGCACGACACTCGTCATTAGCAGTCACGCAGCAATACGGCGATGTCAGCGTCGACAAGTTACGAAATGCTGTGAATCTGGTTTCTGTGTGAATGAGAGGGAAGCTCTACAAACTTCGTAGTAACATGAAACCTAGGTAATTGATCTCCTGTGATTAGCGAAAAAGTTAGCAAATTCAGGCGCTTACGCAACTTCAAACTAACTGTGAACAGGTTTAAAATGTCAGTAAAAACAATAATTTACAGACGTACCATTATCGATTGGGAATAGACGATAATAACTAAGTTATTGATTTTATTACAATAGTTGGTTACACGAAACTTTCACATAAAATTTAATCGTTTGATTTAACTGAAATTCTCTCTTACAGTCACTCAGAATGCCTCACAAGCGTGTGACTACTGACAATAATAGTAACTCGTAGGCAGAATTTGGTACTCAAAAAGCAAGAATTCAAAGACGACGAAATTCCAATCTTTGATGAAGCTTGTGCATACGGGCGGGGAGGGTATTGGCAGTTTCGTATGTGGCTTGCCAAAGAAAACAAATACGCACGCAAAAGCCCACGTACTCGCAGTGAAATAACAGCAGTCGAACGTGGAAAAGCTATTTACTTAGAAATTTACGCAAATCTCCAGCAAGGTAAAACCTACTTTTCAAGTACAACAAAAGAGGGCGGCAACAATACTTAGACTTTCGCAAACGTGATGTAGAACTAGGGCATATTGTAAGTGGATGTTTGGCAACAATTGCCACGCACTCAAAAAACTCTCAACATCATTCGCAATCAAATTGATGCTATGGATGCTGACACAAAATGGGCAGCACTTTAGTTGATGCTTGCGTCAAGTGCCAGCGTTGTAGCATTAGCAAAGAAGATGGCAAAACCAGGCACAAAAAAGTCACTCGTACAATTTCAATACCCAAAAGCAAAGTCATCAAAAAAACTGTTCAGCAAGCTTGTAAACCCGCTGCGAACGACGCAGCTCGAGCTGCTATCAAACCCACCATGGCTCAAAAGCCGTTACCCAATCAACAAATAAGCTAACAAGCGTTTAAGAATTAATGATTAATGCACGGTTTTCAGCTGTCCATAATTCTGTTTAACGTTATCGGTGACTGGTATAGTGAGCCCGGGAATAGATGCTCTTTGGTGGGCTCATGCTGAAAGAGCGTATTTATTTTAAGACGTCGAAAAAACCGTGCTGTTCGAATCCCACAAAAATTAATACTATGCTTATAAGAAAATAACAGATGCTATGAGCACGCAATAATGAGTTAAAACACGTGTTTCGTGCATGATTAGAGGCAGAGATTAAGAGTAGTTAATGGAACTAACGATTGAACAAGCACTGCAGCAGGGTGTTGCTGCACACAAAGAAGGTAAGCTTCAAGATGCCGAGCGTTTATATCGGGCAATCTTGCGGTCCCAGCCTTTGCATCCAGACGCTAACCATAACTTGGGCGTATTAGCAGTCTCCGTTAATAAAGCTGACGCGGCATTGCCTTTATTTAAAACTGCTCTTGAAGCCAACCCAGAGATAGAACAGTTTTGGCTAAGCTACATTGATGCCCTCATAAGGGAACAACAGTTTGAAAATGCCAAGCAAGTCTATGAGCAGGCAAAGAATCAGGGATTGGATGGAGAAAAATTAAGTAATTTCGAGGCACAACTAGCTCCGAAAATTCAAACCGAAAATGTCAATAGTGCAAACCCATCTAAAGAACAACTCAGTAGCCTTTTAGAGCACTATCAGAACGGGCGACTTAATGATGCAGAAAAGCTCGCTGTGCACATCACTCAGGAGTTTCCTAGGCATCAATTTGCCTGGAAAATTTTAGGCGCAGTATTAGGGCAAACAGGGAGAAGGTCTGAAGCCGTAGATGCTAATCAAACAGCAGTTGCATTATCTCCTAAAGACGCTGCTGCCCGCAGCAACTTGGGTAACACACTCAAAGGCTTGGGCAGATTAGACGAGGCTCTAGCTAGCTACACGCAAGCGATAGCGTTGAAGCCAGACTACGCCCAAGCCCACAGCAATCTGGGCATCACGCTCTACGAACTAGGCAGATTAGAAGAAGCTCTGGCAAGCTTTAACCGAGCGATAGCGTTGAAACCTGACTATGCCCAAGCCCACAGCAACTTAGGTAACACGTTAAAAAAATTAGACAGATTAGATGAGGCTGAAGCAAGCTATACACAAGCGATAGCGTTAAAGCCTAACTTAGCCGAAGCTTATTACAACTTGGGTAACGTGCTCAAAGAACTAGGAAGATTGGATGAGGCTCTAACAAGCTTTAACCAAGCGATAGCGTTAAAGCCTAACTTAGCCGAGGCTTATTACAACTTGGGTAATGTGCTCAAAGAACTAGGAAGACTGGATGAGGCTCTAGCAAGCTTCAACCAATCTATAGCATCGAAGCCTGACTATCCTGAAGCCCACTACAACTTGGGTAACACGCTCAAAGACTTGGGCAGATTTGATGACGCTGAAGATAGCTATACACAAGCGATAGCGTTGAAGCCTGAATATTCGTCGGCTAAACATATGCTTGCGGCCTTAACTGGAGAAACAACTGAAACTGCACCTCGAGATTATGTTGAGAATCTTTTTGATAACTATGCTGCTAAGTTTGAAAGTTCTCTGGTTGATAACCTTGAATATAAAATTCCAAGAGTCATCGCAGAAATAATTCTAAAAGATAGTAAACTCGATTTATTGGGCTCAATAATGGATTTAGGATGTGGCACTGGTTTGTTTGGGGCGGAAATTAAACAATTTTGTAAGCATCTTGAGGGTATCGATTTATCAGAAAAAATGCTCGACGAAGCAATAAAAAAAGGCATCTACAATAAATTAATCAAAGAAGATATTCTTGCCTATCTATCAAATGCAAGTTTGAATTTTGATTACTTTGTTTCAACTGACGTCTTCATTTATATCGGAGATTTAGCTGATATTTTTAAATTAATAAAGTCCCGCAACAAAACAGGCGGAAAGTTAGTTTTTTCGACAGAAGATTATGACGGCGACGGTTTTTTTCTTGAACAATCGGGGCGGTATTCGCATTCAAAAAAGTACATCGAAGGTTTATGTAAAAAATTTGGCTTCGAATTACGCCATTTTGAAACCCAAGCTCTCCGTAAAGATAAAAATCAATACATCAGTGGTGGTTTATACATATTAGAGTTTTGAAATGGGGTTTACTTAGGAGACGATTAAGCAAGGTTAGCAATGCACAGTGTGCAGCCAACGGTTGTATAAGCTATTGAAATACAATATGAATATAAACGTAATAAAAGCGTGCAATACAGGGGCGTTTTACACATTAGTTGCACAAGCACTATTGATGTCATTTAAGACATTGATACTAAACAGAATTAAATCCACGTCATTATCGAGTGGGAATAAAAGTGGCGGTCAGTGAGTCAATCTTTAGAAAAGACGGTACAGCCCAGGGAGTAGCCAAGCAACGTTTGATTGAAACGTTAGCCACCCCAGAGGAACGCATCATAAACGACCCTTATGCACAAAGGTTCGTATTAGGTGCAAGCTTCATTCAATTTATGGGACATAAATTTAATGTCTGGTTGGGTCAAAAGCTTGTGCCCGGCTTTCATGAACATCTGATCTCGCGCACGCGCTACCTTGATGATCTGGTTCAAGAAAGTACGGCGAGTGAGTATGGGCAATATGTCATTCTGGGAGCGGGATATGACTGCCGGGCTCATCGGCTAGAACTTCCATCTTGGCTAAGAATTTTTGAAGTGGACCAATCTGAAGTTCAGGCCAGAAAGCGGTCAAAACTTCCCGCAGAAGCCTCTAACTCAGAAAATATCACTTATGTTCCGGTTGACTTCACTGATCAGTCGCTCTCTCAACGACTTCTGGATGCGGGTTTTGATAAAAGCAGATCAACCGTCTTTACCCTTGAGGGCGTCTCGCAGTACATTACTAAAGAGGCTTTAAATTCAACGATCAAAGAAGTGGCCACGCTTTCTCAAAACGCCAATGCCATCTTATTTGTGTCTTATGTCAGTGAGCTTTTCAAAAAAAATCCGGTAGCTTGCTTTGGGAGAGGGTATCCAAACGCTGAAAAAAGAGCCAAGTTAATAACATATGGGTCAGAGAAAGCAGGTGAGCCTTGGGTATCATTCTACAGTGCTTATGAATTTGAAAGTGCTCTGTCGCAGAACGGTTATACAATAGACGAAAACGTAACTTTGAAAGATCTCAACTCTCGGTACTTTGCTCCTGTTGGAAGAGCTCTCGCTGAAAATCAATTATTACAACTCGAGCACTTCGTGATCGCGAAATCCCAGAAATGATTTAGCTTTTCGTCAGACAATATGCGGGTGGATGCGCAATGTGATTGATATTGAAGAAAACCGGCGAATCAAGAGTAATTTGTGCGCAGTGCGGTAAAAATTCACTTTGATTGCCTCCGTTAAAACACAGTAGCGAAAGAGCTTCACTAAACATTGCTCGCGGGGGTTGTAAATAATCCTGGCGACCAAAAGAATAAGACTATGAAAAAAATATTTCCAATCGAAGGTGCCCCTGTGATTGTGTCTCACGACATGTGCGATATGAATGGCCATATGAATGTCAGACACTATCAAACCATTCCCATGGACCATGATAATAATTTCTATCACAGTCTTGGTTTTGGGGAGGATTACATTGCTAGGGGTTTTTCTTCATTTACGGCCGAACAGAACATCCGATATCTGAAGGAATGTTTGGAAGGTGAAAAACTGATGCCAAGATTCAGAATGCTTAATGTGAATAAAAAGCTCTATCACTCTGTCTGTGCAATTTGTAAAGAATCAGATGAAGTGGCTGCTCTGATTGAAACCGTTGAAATACACGTCGATTTGAATATCAGAAAATCCGCAGAGATATTAGAAGAAATCTTTGAGAATATGATAAGAATGAAAAAGGAGCATGAAGCTTCTGCTGACTACCCTTTTGAAATGAAATTAAAAATCAAGTAAGTGATTCTGAGGCAATGCGCGACATGAATAAAATGCAATCAAATCACTATGTCCGGGATTAAGAGGGGTATCCATAGCTGAATGAAGGTAGTGCGGTATTTTTAACTTATTTAAGAGGAAGGTAGGCTCTCCTGTCCCTTCGGGTTTTTGGTTTCTGGCCGTCCCGGTCCCACTTCTGATTTATCTGGGTAACCCCGCCGTTTCGCTGCTGGTTGGTGCAACGATTTCTTTTCTTCTTAATCGCCAAGGGTCACCTGCGGCGCATCTGTTCGGTCAGCGCGCGCTGCAAATAGCTGTTGTCTTGATAGGGCTTACTCTGGATGCCAGGCAGCTGATTGAAACGAGTATTGCGCACAGTGCTCTGGTCTCGGCCTGCGTGATTATGACGCTCGTAATTGGCTTCGTATCAGGAGGTCTGATTCACGATGATCGCAAAATCAATCTCTTAGTGAGTTCAGGGACGGCGATTTGTGGTGGAACTGCGGTCGCCAGCCTGTCGCCTACGATTGGAGCTCGACCGGAGCAAACCGGTGTCGTATTGACTCTTGTGTTTTGCCTGAACGCGATTGCGTTGATCATCTTTCCGTTGATCGGTGGGTGGTTGGAAATGTCGCAGGAGCAGTTTGGGGTTTGGTGCGCGGTAGTCATTCATGACACCTCTTCGGTGATTGCGACTGCAGCACGCTTCGGTGACGACTCCGCACAGATCGCTACCATACTGAAGTTGTTTCGAACTCTGTGGCTATTCCCCTTGCTGATTCTTGCTGGTTTGGTTGAGAGCCGGCAGCATTCTCGGCCTGGTGTGCCATGGTTTGTCGTTCTGTTTTTATTTGCCGCAACTCTTGGAACGGAGGTGAGTATTCCGAATTTTCTGATATCTTCGTCCAGTTGGTTAAGTCAAACTTTGTTAGTAATAGCACTATACTCAATTGGTTCGGAGATCACTCGAACCAATGTTCTCAACTTTCGAGGTTCGGTAGTTCTCCACGGCACGTTGCTTTGGGTCCTTACCGCGACAAGTAGTTTGTTAATTATTATGGAAATTGTTTAGATGATAGCTAAGTTAAAATTAAAAAGTCTCTAACCTTATATCTCATGGATTTAGAAATGCTGGAAAACATCGTGTTGGATGGAGCGAGACTTACAGAAATAGTGAACACTGTTGTGGCGTCAGTGTTAAATTCCTGCCTCGAACTGGTCTGTGGACACAATCAACATCGATGCACCGGGGAATAAAAGACTGCTTCATAAATAATAGTGGTTCCAGATAAGCTAAAAAACTGTTTATATGGCACTTAAATAAGTTATGACGAGGTCTATTTTGAGTCGCCACTACCAGGTCAAAATAATAAATTCATAATGGTTTTTCGTGATACCGAAAATTAATTATTTTTAACACTCGTGTCGACTATCGTATCGAGATGGTGATTTTGTATAGCATTAATCTTCGCCTAGATTAGAGCTAAGGGTGATGAAATATGGCAAGGAAAAAAGCGAGTCAGAAAAAGAGTGAAGAGCCTCGGAAGGAACCAGTTATCGGTGAGACAGATTCTGAAACGTTGTTGGAGTCGCCTTCTGAAAGCGTAATACTTGATGAGGCCTTGCGCTCGGCCGACGAGCACAAATCCGATGATTCTGACTATTCGACCGAATTCATATCGTTCGCCGCCGCCATTACTTCTTCTTTAAGAAAACTAGATGAGCGCATTGCGCTGCTTGATGAGCATCATACGAATATCGAGCTGCTTATTGGAGCGGCAAGCAGAACTGTCGAAAAGCAAAAGCTTTATACCTTCGGAAGTGCAGCCATAACCGTTGGGGGATTGATTATCTCAGCGATAATCGTGGTGATAGCTGCAACAACAATTGGAGGATTTAACCGGCAGTTCATGTCTTTAAGTGAGGCCATGATGGTGCAGATAACGGATTTGAATACCGGTGTTGAGTATCTAGAATTGACGCAAGATAGTATTGCTTCTCTCCAGAATAATGTATCTGAATTGGTAGTTGAGAGTAGGATAGGACTTGAAACACTGAATCAGGCTTTTCAGGATAGCGCGAGTATGCAGTCTGAATCTTCAACACAACTGGCGAATACCATAAATGAAGCTAATCAGTACGATTATCAGTCGCTAGTTGGCCTTTCTGATTCGATACAGGCTATTGTTGGGCGTTTAAGCGATCTTGAGAATCAGATGGTTGCTAATGATAGGCAAGTTCAACAGCTTACAACCGCATCACAGTCAATTGAGGAGCTTAATAGTGTAGTTCAGGCGCTTCTAGTTTTAGAACAAGAGAAATATCTCGAAGTGTTGGAGAGTCTTGCTCCAAATGACGATTCGTCAAATAATTTCGAGGGTGTCCGATTTTTTCGTTCAGAAGCTGACCTATAGTGGTCTGCCTAGATGGTTAAAGACTGGGAGATGGTGGTTCTGGTGCCTTGAGGTGCCGTCGATGCGTTTATGCGCTGGAAAATAGCCTCCACAACTCTTTCTGACTCTGTTAATAGTTCTCGCTCGTTTGACGACATCGCTAAGTTAGTTAAATTCCTAATTTGAGATACTAATTCTATCGGTAGCCAAACAGTGATGGATCCCCGAAGTGTTCGGAGATAAACGCCCCATCCGTCGCTGTCTTCTGTTATTGTATTCGGGACTTGGTCTGGATGGGTATCCTTGATTATGCTTAGGGCTCTGGACAGTACTGCGATAAAACGACTCCTGACCTCTTCGATTTCCACCTGGTTGTAATCTGGATCAGAGTTTGATTCAAGAACTCGCCATAACCTCTGGCCGGTTAGTCCGTAGAAGTAAGGATCTTGAACAGCGCTGTGTCGGCTTGATTGATTTTCACCACTCGATCGAAAATCTAAGCTGCTTAAGGCTTTTAAAGAGTTCTCCAGCACTCTGAGCCTATCGAGCAAGTAAACGGTCAGTGCAATGAGGACCACCATCATGACGGAAAGTAGTACAATTAGGAGGAATACTGAGGTGTTCATTTGTTTTAGCAAGCCTGTTCTAGGTGACAGAACCTTAAGTTAGACTACTCCAACTTTTAGACGTTTTCTAGATTAATATCAGCTAACACCTCCATCTCAACTGAAATACCTAGGCGCTCCGCTAAGTCGTCCATGATTATCTGAAGTTGTTCTTTTACATAATTTCCATCTGCGCCAGAATTTGAAAGGGATACGCCATAGTCGAACACTTCAGATGATATCTCAGGGGGTAAAAAGGACGTCATTGGGCCTGCTTTTGTCACTATAAGCTGGTAGGGCTTATCTGAAGACGGCTTCTCCGGCTCATCAACATTGGAGTGCAATACTGCGAGGAGTTTCTTTTCCTTGAATTCTTGACCTGCCTCCACTCCATCAAATAGCACTTGTTCAATATGTTTCCGCAATGCATGGGCAATTACAAGCCTTGTCGACTTATTGGTAAACGAGTGATTGTGTTTTTGAGTATATTTCTCGAAAAACATCTCAGCTTTGGCTTGAGCCTTAGATTCTTTCTTGTTTAAAAATTCAAACATATTTAATCAGTGAGCAGGTTGCTCCTCAGGCTTTGCACTATTTCTTTAAGCAGTTGACTAATTCGAGACTCATTAACCCCAATAACCTCTGAGATTTCCCGCATGTTCATTTCTTCGACGTAGTATAAATTAACTATTAGTCTCTGCCGTTCGGGGAGCTTAGCGATTGCATTCCTGACACGACATATAGAATCCTCGTCATCCATATGATCGAATGGATTTTCTGATCGTTCTGAAACTAGCTCGTCTAGCTCGTCGGACCCTTGGAAATAATTGTCTATCTGAAATCTTTCTGCGTGAATGCGTTGTTTTTCGTATTCTGCAAGGCTAATGCCTAGCGCTTCTGCAATCTCAGAGTTTCTAGGCTCTCGCCCTAAAGATTGCTGCAAATTATTCTCAGCGACTGAGTGCGCCTGTTTGTTCTTTATGGCGAGTCGACTGATGCTGCTTTGCCTTCTAACCTCATCCAGTATCGCGCCTCGAATCCTCTGCTTTGCAAAATCGGCAAACTTAACCCCCGCATCCTGGTCAAAAGCGCTCTCCGCCTCCATGAGGCCGATCGTTCCGATTTGTATCATGTCCTCGAGACTAACGTGATCAGGGACCCTGCCGCGAAGATAGTGCGCTATACGGGTAACAATAGGAAAACCAAGCTCTAGAAGCTCTGATTTATTCAAGCTCTGGTGGTCGCTATAGAGATTCATCTTATTAGTTTGACCGTCCTATAGTACAAACCTAACGCCGCTTATCAGGCTGTCGGCCGGCTGTTCAAGACCTTTAGCTATTGACCGAAATTCAGCACTAGCCTTTGATGTTGTCTCTTCCCAACTGCAAGGTATCCCAGTTGCCCAACTATGATCATAGTCTTTAGTTGCTGTTATACCGCCCAAGAATCTCAAAGATAAGTTAATGTACTTCTCCGAGAGTGAATTAATTTTCTGATAAAGAGTTTTGGCTTCCGCAAGAGTCTCAACTTTGTTTGGAGTGAAGATAATATTCATCTTTTCCTGGTGCGACCTCAGCACCTTCAAAAGGGCGAAGGCATCCGCTACGGAGGACGGGTCATTATTACCAATTATAAAATTGTTATCACTTGCTTTCATAATTTCCACCACTAATTCAGAAATCCCTGCTGGTAAATCAATTATCAAATGGTCGTAGATCCCCTCAAGTGCTGCGAACGCCCTAATTGTCAGATGTATCTTATCAATACCTAAATCGATGAAGTCAGTGTATCCAGACCCTCCGCTAATTAAATCAATGTTAGGTGCTAGCTCCTGAACTGTTTCCTCAATCTCCGTTGTGCCCTCGATGACATCGATTAGTGTTTTAGTGATTTTTTTTCTGAATGCAATATGGACATTGGCAGTGCCAACATCAGCGTCAAAAATTAAAACTTTCTTACCGATTTTTGCGAGAGAGCAAGCTAAATTAATGGAGAATGTAGTCTTCCCACTCCCTCCCTTGCCGCTAGCGACGGCTGTAGTAATAGCTCTCATTCGGAGCCTCCATACTTCTCGAAAGTCTACTTAATGCCATTTTTAATTCACTGGCTGGATCTGCAGCTTTCACATTACTTGTTTTCTTTGCCTTTGAGACAATAACGTCTCTGTTCAAAGTTACAAATCGACCGCGTGGATCATCCATTAAACCTAAAGAAGGTGAAATATTTGATTTGGAGAATAAGGCGCCAATGTTGGAGTAGTTGGCATCTTCATTGATGTCAGTAATGAAGATTTCATCTATGCCTTTATACTCTTTATTTAAAGAAATATCATTTATGGAAGGTTCTGAAATAGCAATCGCGACCTTAAAAATATTTGACTCGAACTCGTCTAACGCTACACATAGCTGATCGACTAATGCTGTTCCAATGACGACCGAATCTCGCGTCTGCCTGGTGACGTGTTTGATTAATCCCTTCAGTGAGTCGATAGAATAATCTTTGGCGTTTGCTGCGCTAAGTTTAATAGTTTCCGCGCTTTTCTTGCCTAGTAGGTGGACAAAGTCAAATCCTGAGGCGCTTTGATGGAGGGCTCTACTGAACTCAAATCGCTGTCTTTCATTTTCAAAGAAAATAATACGGCTCTCTCGAAGGTCTATGTTTTTCTCTGCAGGTACGCTTTCTAGTAGATCCAACTTGTTCGGTATTTGATGTTGGGCGGTGTGTCGCTCTGAGGATTGGACAAAGTCTTCTTGGCTTGGAATAAGTGACAGGGAGTTTTTGCTCTCCATTGAATTCTTAGCACGAGGACAACCTGCAGTATCCGCTTGTTCATCGCAAGCCACTAATATTTTAAACCTTCCTTTTTCTTGAATGCATTTAAGGACAAAAATATCTTCCCCATACTGATCTCTTGCCAACTTATGGACTGCGCTCAATGAATTTGACTCAAAAATCTCAATAAACATTATGTTTCAACCCCTGTATCGTTCGGCGTAGTTGAAATCTTTGAAACTACTGCGATATCTTGATCTTCAGGTATTTCTGTATAGGAAAGTACGGTAAAGTTTTGCATCCTCATGTTTACTACTCGGGAGAGCCACGGTCGAATCTTGGGCGCAGTAATCAGTATGGCAGGCTTTCCTTGGTTTTCTATTTCTTCCTTTGCTGAGGATATCGAGCTGAGCATGTTTTCCAAGACAGCAGGATCGAGCATTATCTGACCTGGCTCCGAGGCCTTTGCTAGGGCAGAACCAATCATTTGTTCCAACGATGGATCTAATGTTAGTACGTCTAGTCTTTCAGAGTGATTGACGAGGCTTTGAAGAATTTGTCTTGAAATTCTTGGTCTTATAGCTTCAGTCAGATCGTCCGCAGATTGAGTTCTAGCGCTTTCAGTTAGCAGCGCATCGAAAATGGTTCCCAGGTCTCTGATTGGGATAGTTTCTGTAAGTAGATTCTTCAGAACTTGCATTATTGCAGTTGCACTCAATTTGTTGGGCACTAACTCCTCTATAAGTTTTGGCGATTTCTCTGCTACCCGGTCAATAATTTCTTGGACTTCATCGTGCCCCAGCAGTTCATTGGCATTAGATTTGAGAATAGAGTTGACATGAGTTGCAATTACAGTGGAGGTGTCAACTACCGTATACCCGGCTGTACGAGCCATATCTGCCATCGATGGCTCGATCCAATAAGCCTCTAAACCAAATGCGGGTTCCTTAACGGATGGTTCACCCAAGTCAAGAGAGGCTTCCCCTGAGTTTATTGCCAGATCTTTCCCGATCTTAACAAGACCCGCACCCCTTACGGAGCCCTTGACTGTTATTTGATAAGAGAATGGATCCAACTCCAAGTTATCTCTGATCCTAATCGGCTGAACAAGAAAACCAAGCTCTGTAGAAATTTTCTTTCGGATCCCCTTTATTCTTGTCAGTAAGGTGCCTCCGTCTTCTCCATCGACGAGCGGAATAAGTCCGTATCCTAACTCCAAGCCGATTGGGTCTATTGGCTCAATATCAGACCATTGTACTTCTTCCGCATCCTCCACCTCGGTATTCTCATCTAGGTGCTGGATGTTTTGTTTAGAAGTGCCGTGCTGGCTAGGTTTCTGAAAATAACCAATCAGTAGGAGGGCTAAGCCTGCCGTAAGAAAGACTATATGAGGCATACCTGGGATTAATCCTAAACCGGTAAGGATTGATCCAGACACCAACAATGGAATCTTCTGCGAAAGCTGCGACTTTGCCTGTTCGCCGACTGACTCTGCCGTTGTAACCCTCGTAACTACAATTGCAGTAGATAACGAAAGCAAAAGTGCAGGGATTTGGGCGACAAGACCGTCTCCTATGGTGAGGAGGACATAAATCTCTGTGGCTGCCTCTAGGCTCAATCCATTCTGAGCTGTTCCAACAACTAAGCCTCCGAAAATATTTATAAACAAGATAAGAATACCGGCAATAGCATCACCGCGAACGAATTTAGATGCCCCATCCATGGATCCAAAAAAGTCGGACTCTTGCGCCACTTCTGCCCGTCGATTCATTGCAGTTTCTTGGTCAATAACCCCAGCATTTAAGTCTGCATCAATGGCCATTTGCTTTCCGGGTAACGCGTCTAAGGTGAATCGTGCGATTACCTCTGAAGTCCTGCCTGCGCCTTTGGTTACGACGACAAAATTTATGATCATAAGGATTATAAAAATGATAAATCCCACGACATAATTTCCGCCTATAACGAACTCTCCGAATGCCTCAATCACCGCACCTGCTGCGTCAGGACCTTCATGGCCTCTTACCAAAACGACTCTGGTGGACGCAACATTAAGGCTGAGTCGCAGCATTGTAGTGAGTAGCAGCACTATCGGGAATGCTGAGAAATCGAGCGGTCGGGTGATATTTATGCAAATCATCACCACAATCAGTCCTGCCATAATGTTAAAGGTAAATAGGATGTCCAAAGCGAATGAAGGAAGTGGTACAACCAGCATAGCCAAGATAGCGACCAGAGCTATGGGTAAGCCTGCATTGCTCAAGGCTGCTTTTACTGGAAACTGACGTAATTGTGACACTAGTGCAGTCATAAAAAGTACAACAAATACATTAAGTTATAGATAATTCAGAGTGCTCGCACACGAATTATTCAATAGCAGCAAAGATCATGCCATCGCGCAGGTGAATTAATTAATATTTATTAATGGACCTGTCGATTTACTTCCTAAGAGCCACCGCTCATTTGATATCCAATACGATTATTCAGAGACGAAAATGCGAAATAATACTAATGCTTGGTTGATCATACTGGTCTGTCTTACTCTGACTCTTGCGTCTTGTGCGGTCGAAATAGATCTCCCTTTGGGTGCCGGCGCATATGCTGTTGATGAAATGGTTGACGAACTGGAGTTCACTGGTTATGCCACGATCGCAGCCCAAACAGGCGACGCTGCGCTCAAAAGGCTCATGGCTGTGCGTGCTTCAAAGCTGGATGCTTATAGGTTGGCCGCGGAATATGTCTATGGGATTTATCTCGACTCGAACACTACGGTTGGGAGTCTTATTGTCAGTGAAGATGAGTTTAGCTCTCGAGTGGAGGGCGTTATCATGGGTGCTGAGTTAGTCAGGGTGGAGCCAGTCTCCGAGGATACATACGCAACAACCGTGGCTTTGTCACGCGAGCAAATTGAAAATATCCGCAGAGAATACATTAGAAGTTTTTAATTTCGCTATGTGTCAATTAATTAGAAAATTTTTAGTTTCATGCGTGATTTTGGGGGGGAGTGTCTCATTAGTGCACGCAGCCGAGCTTGTTGATCTTGAAGAGATTAAGAAGCGGTTAATTACTGAATCGCTTGATTCTGAAACTCGAGTATCAACGGTTTCTGTGATCGAAAGAAGCGGTGAGTTGAAACAATATTCGAGGTTCTATTCGACACGTCAATTTTATCCTAATAGGTATACAGCCGCACTTATTGATGGAGAAGAACCCGACGCTGCGGCTCCTAGCGAATCATGTCGCTTAACCAATTATTTTAGAAGACTGCCTAGGAGCTTCAAAACGTCTGTAGACTTAAATCTTAATGGGCTCAGTAGCAATGATGCGCAGCAATATGGCGTGATTAATACGGAAAGTTTCCTCTCTGCGTTGGAAGAACGTGCCAATGAGACGCAAAATGAATCAGGCCTCTACACTTTTACTGATTTTGGCAGTGGATTAATCCCGCTGTCTGACTTGTATACTCGGTCAGCTAGTACGGCAGCATTTGCAGACACTTGGTCGGGACCTGCTGTACATATTACAGCAACTCCGCGTATTTCTGATGACGGAAATCTACTAATCAATTATGTAGAGAATTCTGTAAATTCTATTGCTAGATATGTAGGATATGATGTTTCATTTAGTGTTTTTGAAAGTTTATCGGATAGAGTATCAGGGCTACGGGATAGTGGCAGGCTGTCCGTAGATATCACAGTCACATTTATGCCGGATTTTGATTCAACTTTAGAATCGCGAGAGTCACGGCGTTTTTCCGGAAATGCCCTCGAACTTGCAGAATTTTTGGGTGCTATGATAAGTGGAAAATTCCTTGATTATGCTGAACTCGATAAATGTGCATTGGAATACTACAAGCCGAAACTGGTGACGACAGATCAGCTGATTGTCCCATCCGGCCTCAACGCGGGCGTGACGCAAGAAACCCAGTTTTTACTTCTCCCAGGACTACCCAGTGAGGCTAATGCACTAAATTCTGACACTTTAGACAATATAAAAGTTGCGTCGGTTTTGAGTCTGAAGGCGCATGAGACAGTAATCAGAGTGATTGATGAAGAGAACATTAATTTAACGGGATTTTCGGTGATACCATTATGAAGAGATTAATAGTCGGGTGTGTGATTTTAATATCCTGCACAGCGTCTAAAGTGTTTGCACAAAGTCTCCCGATTGAGGAAGCGCTGCAATTACTATTTGAGGACACAAATTTTGAAGAAAGGATCTCCGTAATCACAGATAGGGCATCTGATTCTATCGAAGGCGATACCTATATAGTGCAGGCGGGCGATACGCTTGGTGGGATCGTAAATATGCTTTACGGGGATTCTTCTATACTCAACAGAGACGCAATAATCCAAGCCTTGGTGAATAAAAATCCTCGAGCTTTTGTACGGGGAAACCCCAATCGCTTACTGGCAGGTTCTACGATAGAAAGTTTAGAACCTGACGATCTCCTCAATCTGATCTTTAACAACTACGGAAGAGATGTCAGCAATTTTGACACTGCCACAGCCGGATGGGTCAGATACTCTCGTTGAATCATCGGGCAACGTGATAGGCTGTCGCACTAATGCTGGTCGGCGTTGAAAATTCTTTGAATACGTCTGCGATTCGATTGTCTATCGCAGATTCACCTATTACTCAATCTATTTCCCTTAACCTTACGGAAGCGAATGACCTTAACTTACAGAATGGTCAGGTAATACGCGGCTTTCTGAAAGACGGCGAGATATTGCTTAAGGCAAATGGTGCATTTACCCAGCAACAATTTGCTCAGCTTTCGGCCAATTTGCCTTTTGTAGATTATACCGCTGTTAAGAGGCCTGGGGGTTTCCAACTAAATCGTGTGGATAGAGCCTCAAAAACCTCTACGCAAATCGCCTCAAAATTAGACTCAAAACAGGCTTCGAAGCTCGCAAGCAGTAAATTTCTGTGGGCGAATCTTTCAGCTAAGCTGTCAGCATACTTGGATCCGACTACTGGGTATTCTCATGCTGAAGGGAAAAGTCTAGCAAGCTTTTTGTCCGCTAATGGTCTGGATGCCCAATCGATTACTGGGGAGCGGGTCGTGAACCAGTTTAAGAGCTTTGCAAACATGGGGAAAAGATCAAATAGCAGTGGATTAAATGCGTTCCATGACTCGCTAGCTTCATTAAGCAGGAATGGGAAAAACGCCGAAAATAATGTAGCGGGGCTAGTAAAGAACTTTATATCAACAGGCTTAAACGTCCTGTCACAAAGTTTTGAGGGGGGGTTGAATCAAATTAATTTTCCCGTGTTCTTGCTAGATGGAGCACCTGCTACTGTCTCAATAGATTCAGGTGATGGGTTTGATTTATCGCAATTTATGAACTTGCAAAGCTATAGTCAGTCTCTCAAAACGGGCCCAGATTACGTCGACTCTTCAAATTCATTTAGCAATGACGCGTCTGATTTTGATGATTCAAGCGGTGGTGATTCGGAAACCGAGTCTGGCCGAGATAATGCTGATGGAAACGATGAGCAAACCAAGCGGTGGAGGAGCAGCCGAAATATTGAAGATTTCCTTGCTGGCTCTGTGGATAACTTTAAAGTTCAGGTGAGTGTTGGCCATGAGAAAAGCTTGCTGGTCGATTGTGCTGTCAACACTAATTCGAAGTTGATATTTGCCAATGTTTGGGTAACTGGAAACCCCGATTTCTTTCAACTTGTTGCAAATAACGTCGAGTCTCTCGCCTCAAGGTTTAAATCCCAGGAACTTAGTTTGTTTGGTTATAACATCTACAACAAAGAGCCGCCTGTTTATGCACAACAATCTGGCCTAAACAGGTCCGGCAATATAAATCTAGAAGCGTAGGTATAGCGTGTACGATATTGAAATTAAGCTTAATAAAGCTGCGAGCATTAAATATGATAGCCCGGATTCACCAAAGCTGATTAAGTCTGTTTCTGGTGAATATGCCGAGATCATGGTCGAAAGCGCTAAGGAAATAGGAATTCCCGTCGTTCGGAGCCCGGGCTTGACCGAAGCGCTGAGCGTTTTGCCTGAGGACACTGAAGTGCCAGAAGCATTGTTCGAGATGGTTGCTGTTGTATTGAGCTGGGCTTATTGGATTAAATCCAAAACTCCAGAGGGTTAGACTTACGATTGAAATTGTTCGCGAGCCACTAACTATCGTAAGTTCTCGTATGTATGCGTAGTAGCTTGACGGCCGTGATGAATCAGGTGGTCCAATACACCTTGAACAGCTTGCAGCTGCTTGTCGACTAATATCTGGTTCTTCAATTGCAAAGAGCGACATTTTTCGACAAGTTCTTTGTGCTCTGAAAGTTCTTTCGAGCATGATTCGTCGGTTTCGCTAGCTTTTTGAAGTAAGAGTAGTAATTCTGTCTTGTTCTTTTGAATTTCAGGTAGCTGCTCGAATGATCTCGCTGACAACATCGAAAACTCCTGCTCTAGTAAACTTTCGAGTAGCTGAAGTCGCTCAAGATAGCTGTTCGGACTTTGGATAACCACTTCTTGCACCGTTAACTTTCAAGTTAATTATTAATAAGCTTCTCAAGAGGCACAAAGCTCTCAGCCATCTTCTTATTATCCAATGGATACGAGTTATTGCGGATTGCTTCCTTAATTTGTTCAACTTTTTCTCGGTTAAAAACCGCTTCTTCCGCGTTTTTTCTCGCTTCAGCAGAAATACTAACGGTCGACTGAGGGCCAGGTTTTTTTTCAGTACGATCGAGGTCGGACTGACCCGCTATTGGAGCTTCAGATAAATTCTCCGCGGAGCTAACTGTCTTGCTGTACTTAGGTAGTTGATTTTTATCAAAATTACCTGAAATTGGGTCTGCCATAATGATTCTCAATGCAACCAATTGTAGGCTGCTTCAGTCTCCTTCATTTGTGATAATCGACACATCAGTGTTCAATATTAATAAAATTTACTTTATTGCGCGATTTTTGCCTGAAACAGTTGCTGTGATAGTCGCTCCGGATTCAGGGTTAGTTAATTTTATCGTATCCCCGATAAAAGCAGATTCGAGGGCAATAACGTCCATTTCCAACTGAAACGACTCTCTCGCTACAGTTAATCTAATTTCCTCACCTTTCTTTACGTCTTCTTCACGCCTTGCGTCTATATATCTTAAGATGCTACCGGGTTGTATTTGAGAAGTTGCCACACTTCTCCCCAATGCGCTGAGGTCAGACACGGCGCCATCCGGAGCGCCGGTCAAAACTTCCTGGTGTTCTGTGTTTAGGTCACTGAAGGTTTCGCCCGGTCTGATGAGCGTTTCCGCAACAAGAACTCGAATGGGCCGTCCAATGGCTTTTTTGCTGACTATCGCCCCTTTTGCGATATTTGCAAAAGCTTTTGTATTTTCTCCGAAGGTATAGTCTGTCGGCAATGCATTCGCCGACTCAACGGAAGCTGCTGTAGATCGTTCAAAATCAGCCTCTGAAACCAACTGTCCAATTGGAATATATTCGCGCGCTATCAAAACATGCTGGCCACGCTCCAGCATTGATGCGGTGACTACTGCTCCGGCAGCTGCTGGAACCTTCATAAAAACGCCTGTCTCTATTAATGTTCTTAATGCTTCCGGCAAAATGCTGCTTACGTCTAATGCAAAGTCTTCGATCTGTAACTCATGCCCAGCATCCAAGTCATCAGACAATAAGGCGTGAGCTTTACCTAGACTCAGTTCACTTAAGTCACTTTGACCAGCAGCAAATCCATCAATCTCGTATCTAAAGGCTAGTTTCCAGTTTGATTCTAGACACTCGACAGTAAGTAGATTTTGAGAAGGTTTGTCTTTCTCAAATAACCATTCGCTGGGGCAGGCGGGAATCCTGAGCCTCGAATCACTCATTTTAATTGTAATTCCACTTGCTGATTCGCCGATCTCCGCTGCAAGAAATTGGATCGCGGAACGTTCTAAATAAGCCTGATGATCTAGGCTCGTTTCGATAGTCTCAGCATGTGTCACAGATAGATTCACTGTGAGAAGCACTAATGTGTGGCGTATTAGTTTATCCATGTGCAGAGGATAAAGTAAGGACAGCACGTCGCAAAGAAAAATAAGCGGTTAATCGTTGCCGCTTTGCTGCCACATCATGGAAAAATTTTCAGGATTTGAATTGGCGCTCAAATTATGGAAGGCCGTATTTTAAGAGTCGAGCCCGGGATTCCGCGTAATGATCGAGGGTTTTTAGTAATTTTTGTCTTTTTTCAAATATTGGCACGCCACGTGCAACGTAATCGACACAAAACATCGCAGGCATTAGTGGGTCGTTAGACTAAATGCAATTTTCATACAAGCAGCAGATCAATGAGCATACTAGGTAAATATGAGTCGTATTTGGGGTTTAGTCAGGCAGCATTGGATATCAAGGCGCGCAGGGTGCAAGTGATATCAGAAAACATCGTTAATGCCTCCACTCCAAACTATCGAGCGAAAGATATCAATTTTGAAAAGATTCTCGGAGACAGAATGAAGCAGGCTGAACTAAACGACCATGCTTCTGTTAATACCAAGATTTCTTCCAGAGAAATACAAGCCTCGACGTTTTATCGCGTTCCTTTAAGTCCGAGTGTTGACAACAATACGGTAGAGATCGGAGTGGAGCAGGCCAAGTTCGGGCAAGCAACCAGCGATTATCAGGCTTCCCTACAATTTTTTGAGGGTAAGATTTCATCTCTTTTTAAGGCGATACGTGGGGAATAACAAATGGCCTTATCTGACATCTTAAATATAGCTGGCTCGGGAATGAATGCCCAGGTTGTGCGCATGAACACCACTGCCTCAAATCTGGCCAATGCTGGAGTTGTTTCAACTAATGAGGATGGCGCTTTCCGGGCTCGTCGGCCTGTCTTTGAAGCAATCTTTTCGTCGATCTCCGATGACGCTGCACAGGGTGGAGTGCGTGTCACCGAGATTGTAACCGATGGCTCATCGCCGAAAAGGGTCTTTGAACCGAATAATCCGGCCTCAGATGAGGAGGGCTATGTATACGCTTCTAATGTCAATGAGGTTGCCGAATTAATTGAGATGTTGGACGCGAGCCGCGCTTATCAAAACAACGTTGAAGTAGTTACTGCAACCCGCAACTTGCTTAGCAGCACGCTCGAAGTCTTAAAGACGAGGTAAATAATGTCAATACAAGATTTATCACTTCCGTCCAATTTGCTTACGACTGCGCAGTACGAAGATCAGCAGGCAAAAGCTATTTTTGAAAAGCAAGAAAATCTCGATCGGGATGATTTTCTCATCTTATTCACGACTCAACTCAAGAATCAGAACCCACTTGACCCCTTGGAAAACGAGGCTTTCGTCGCGCAACTGGCACAATTTTCGAGTCTAGAGTCTATGAAGGGTATGCAGCAGACAATGGAAGATATGGCAAATGAATCTAGAACCGAGAAATTCCTATTAGGAGCTAACCTTCTCGGAAAGACCGTAAGCATCGAGGGCGGGAAAGTCTTGGCGGGCGGTGCTGACTCGGTAACCCTGAATGGGATCATTGAGGCGCAAATAAACGATGCAGTCTTTCGAGTCTATGATGCGGAGACTGGTGGTCTGGTCTACCAAAATGAATTCCCTAAGCTTAATGCCGGTGAAGTCAAGCTAGATTGGGATGGTAGTAGCGGTGATGGCCGATCACTCCCTGAGGCAACTTATCAGTTCTCACTTATTGGGAGTAGGGGGGATGAAAAAGTCGTTGTCCCGTTGGTTTCTCAGCAGGTGATCAGCTCGGTAAATTGGGACGCTGACACTAAAAAATTAAAAATTAGGCTAGATGGAGGGGATGAAATGCCACTCGATCAGCTCAGCACTATTGAAATATAAGTTCGGAGAAAATACATGTCTTTCTATACCTCACTAACTGGATTGAATGCAGCGACAACTGAGCTCGCTGTAACTTCTAACAATATTGCGAACGCTGGAACATCCGGATTTAAACGCTCGAACGCTGACTTTGGTGACATTTTTGCGACATCGCCATTGCAGAAGGCATCGAGTGTTGTGGGAGCCGGTGTCGCATTGAAAGAGGTAGTTCAGGAATTTAGTCAGGGCAATATCGAATTCTCTGCTAACTCTCTGGATCTTGCGATCACAGGAGACGGATTCTTCGCACTAAAAACTACCGATGGTGCGAATGTTTACACGCGTAACGGTGGATTTATGCTCAATGAGCAGAATCAGATGGTGAATGCGGCAGGACAAGCACTCATGGCGCTGCCAGTCGACTCGACCAACAAGGCTGATTTTAGTGAGCCGCTTAGGGCAATGGCTATTCCTCGCACAACAGTGGCAGAGTTTTCTCCAACATCTGAGGTCGAGCTGGGACTAAATCTTCCTTCGACCGCCGAGCCTATAACCGCAGCGTTTAATCCGAATAAGCCTGAAACCTATCACAAGACGACTTCATTCACAGTGTATGGTGCTTCAGGGTCGTCTCACCTCACTACCATCTATTACGTTAAGACCGCGTCAGCCACTGCTGATAAGCCAACCAACAAGTGGCAGACCTATGTCTATATTGATGATCAGCCTGTCGCTCCTGCATTGGTACAGGCATCTGACACTGGTGGAGACGAATTCTTCGTGAACAAATATGGTGAGATCAAGACAGCCAGTGAATTACGGGAGCTTCAGCGAACGAGTGAGAATAGCGCCCAGTACTTGATCACAACGGGAACGATTTACAAGAAGTACTCATACGACCAACTCACCTCACCTTCGGCGTCTAAGCGCGCTACGGTTGGAACTGAAATCGCGGCTGACTCAACCTATATCGACAACTTGAACCTTACCAACAATCAAGATGGTGTGGATTTCAGCTCGGTTGACGCGAATGGGGCCCTTATCTTTTCAAGAGCAGACCTGACCGATATGTTTTCGGTCAAGGTTGATGGATCAGATGCTGTTAGCATTGGCCTTGAGCACCTAGCCGGAAAGGACGTTAGATTATCCGGGACGCAAATAGCTTTTGAATTACAAAACCAGATCAACGCGCGCTTTGGAGATAACGCGAAATTCAACTTTGCGGGCGCCGGTAGTCCTGGTCAGATTAATCTTACTCGTACAGATGATACCGGGACTATTGTCAATGGAATTGCTACGCTGACATTGGATGTAGCAGCTTTGCTTGCCACGCAAGGGACTACAGACGGTGTTACTCTGATTGATGCCAATAATGAAGCTACACCAGAAGCTGTGGCTTATACGATCAACAAGGCACTTGCTAATGCAGGCGTTGGCTGGAACGACATTACCGTAGAATATGACGCGGTAAGGAGGGGGTTCAGATTTGAGCAAACTGATCCTGCCAAGCAGTACAATCTTTACGTTGGAAGCGCTGACGCTGATGCTCAGTCTATCTTCAATATCAGCACTTTTGATGCTGCAAACACAGAGTACGGAACCAATGTGGCACCGGCTGACCAAGACCTCGAGTCACTTTTACTCAGAGACGTCGAGCCAAATGGCTCAACATTGGGTGCTAAAAATCAAAGGTATGGATTAAAGGTTGAATATCAGGATGGTTCGTTCCTCTTCAGCAGTGGCACGACAGGAGATGCTTCCAGTATCGAAATATCGCTGAACACAGCAACGGCCAATAATGTTACAACACTGACCGCGTCATCAACTTTGGCAAAGGAACTTTTCGGCATGGCAGGTACCGCTGAAACTCCGATCGTCGGACAGGTGGCTGCGCAGACTTCGGCGGTGAATAATCTTCCAACCTTGAGAGGACAGGGATCTGAACCTGCTCAGGTTGTGGGCAATCAAATGGGCGTCGACCCGAGCACGAACTTTGCTGTGACCGCAGCGAATAAAAACCTAACTGTTATCATTGATGGGATATCTTCTCAGATAAATATCGATGAGGGTAACTATTCAATCGGTACATTTACCAAGGCGCTCCAGACAAGAATTAACCTTATGGCCGATGCCCTTGGTCGGACTGTAAATGGTGTAGTAGTTGGATTTGATGAGTCAAAGAGTGCGATCACAATTACTGGCTCTACAACCGGAACAGAATCTTTCATTCAAATTAACGGTCACTCCGATTGGGGTCTAGAAAATGTTCCAGCTGCATTCGGTAGCACGTCAACCTATGTGAGTCTGTATCCAGATACTGATGGAGCAAGTGATGTTTACGTTGTTCAGAACCAAGACGGTAGCTGGGATGAAACGACGGACAAGGGTGATTTTAATGAGGACGACATTCCTTTCTGGTCGCCGATCTTCCTAGATAAGGGTGAGCTCACTTTCGATACGAGTGGGTCGCTGGTCTCTCCAGTTGCCGCGTACGCTCTGAACAGCGCTGCGATCACCGGGACGACAGTGAACGTCAATTATAACGGAAGTACCCAATACAACAGTCCGTTTGCCGTACTGAATCAGAATCAGAATGGTGCGCCGGAAGGGGATCTCATCGGCGTTAACATCGGTGATGATGGTCTTGTTGTTGCGAGTTATTCAAATGGTAGCCAAAAATCTCTTGGCAAAATAATTATCGCTAACTTCAGCAGCCCTCAAGGCTTGCGACAAATTGGTGATTCGAGTTTCTTTGCGACCTCAGACTCTGGTGAAGCTTCTTTCGGGGAGGCCGGTTCTGCTGGATTTGGTACGCTTCGAGCGGGTTCTCGTGAACGTTCGAATGTGGATTTGACCGCGGAGCTAGTCGACTTGATTACCGCGCAGAGAAATTTCCAGGCAAATGCCAAAGCAATTGAAACGACTAGTGCGATGACACAGGCCATCGTAAATATTCGAGCTTAAGAGAATGGTAACAAAAAATGGATAGGTCTATTTATACGGTGCTTGCAGCTGCGACTAGCTCTACCTTTCAGCGGGTGCAGTTGACCAATGACCTCGCTAATCTGAGCACAGTTGGCTACAAGAGAGCGAGCCAGACTCGTCCATCTTCAGCTTTTTTGAATGGGCCAGGCTTTCCCTCACGTTTTCAACCTGTCGTACAAAGCGGAGTTGAATTTGTTGAAATTTTATCAGGGCCGTTTCAAGAAACTGGCGAAAGTTTGCATGTTGCAATGAACAATAAAACGGTTATGAGTGTGCAGGCGGCCAATGGCGATGTGGCTTTTACCCGTAGAGGCGATATGCGGATCTCACCAGATGGCTTCTTAGAGCTTTCAAATGGCTTGCTGGTTCTCGGGGAAGGAGGGGCCCCGATAACCGCACCAGCCGACTCTTTGCTTTCTATTGCGTCCGACGGGCAAGTCTTTAGCTCTCCAATTCAGACGCCAGATGTTGCTCCAGTTGCCATTGGCCAATTGGGGCTTCGCGATGCGAGTGCGGTCAATTTAGTTCGAAGACAAGACGGACTGTATGAGGCAGAGGGTTCAAATGGACAGGGTGGTGACTTTGCTACAGGCCCCAATCCGACTTCAGTTCAGTCAGGCACATTAGAGGGTAGCGACGCTAATGCTGTAGATATTATGGTCAACCTGCTCGACTTCTATCGTTCTTTTGAGACCCAAATGAAGGTTATCAAAAGTATTGAAGAGCTCGACCAGAATGGCGCACAAATGATGCAAGTCAGTTAGGAGAAAGAAGATGGACGCAGCCCTATGGGTAGCTAAGACTGGGCTTTCGGCGCAGTCAACTAGAATGACGGTTATTGCCAACAACCTGGCAAACGTAAACACAGTCGGCTTCAAAAAAGATAGGGCACAATTCGAAGACTTGCTCTATCAGAGAATCGTCCAGGCCGGATCGCAGGCTGATCAGCAAAACGAGACGCCCACAGGATTAATGCTTGGTACGGGTACTCGTGTGGTTTCCACAGAGAAGATACATCGTCAAGGGAACATGATTTCCACTGAAAATGCTTTAGACCTTGCTATCGCCGGAGATGGCTTTTTTCAGGTCCAGCAGGCAGATGGAACAATAGCTTACACCCGTGATGGCTCATTCAAGCTTTCAAATGCCGGCCAATTAGTGACACCATCTGGTGAGCCCCTGATTCCGGCAATAAATATACCTCAGCAGGCGGCGAGCGTTACTGTCGGCCGTGACGGTACGATCTCTGTTGAATTGGCTGGTGGTGGCGGTGCTGTTCAGATAGGCCAAATTCAGTTGACTAGATTTGTAAATAACTCTGGATTAATGCCAAACGGACGGAACTTGTTCATCCAAACTAATGCTAGCGGGCAACCGATTGTTGGAGTTCCCGGCCAGCAGGGCGTAGGGATGATAACTCAAGGTGCTCTTGAGGCTTCCAACGTCAATGTAGTTGAGGAGATGGTGAATATGATCGAGACGCAGCGGGCGTATGAGATCAATTCCAAAGCGATTTCTGCTACAGACGGAATGCTGAGATTTCTGAATAATAATCTCTAGGAACGTTAGATGAGTAATAAAATTACACTATGCGCTTTTCTTGTCATACTAGGCGGATGTCGAGCGGCGACAATTGTTGAAGAAGTTCTCACTGAGGAACGTCTCGACGTCACGTATCCGCTTGTAGCGCCAGAACAGAACGTTATCAGTGGTTCAATTTTTGATAATGGCGCAAAGTTGTATCCGGCGGGCCGATCTTATTCCACCGGTAACCATCAAGTTGGAGATATTGTTACGATCATACTGCAAGAGACTGCACAGGCCTCGAGGTCTTCAGCGCTTAGCACTGAAAGAGAAACCGAAAACGGTTTCATTGGTGCAAATCAGGCTGCGGGGTTATTTCCTGGCGGCCAGTTCTTTAATGGGATAGACACTGATGGAGGTGTTATCTCTAGCAATGGAACAGGAAGCGCAGGCCAGTCGGCTTCGTTATATGGTTTTATCTCCGCCAGCGTTACGGAGGTCATGCCTAACGGTAATCTCATTGTTTTTGGCGAGAAAAGATTGGCTCTGAATGAGGGCTCTGAAGTGATTAGCGTCAGAGGCGTAGTAAGGCCTGATGATATCCAGCCGAACAATACAGTTTTATCAAGAAGACTAGCAGCAGCCGAATTTTCTTATAGCGGTAATGGCGAGCTTCGTAGGGCAACTCGAACAAGCTGGGGTTCAAAGTTGCTATTCGATATTTGGCCATTTTGAGGCGGTCCTGATGAGACGTTGTCTAATAATTTTTATTTTTATAATTTTCTCTCCGAGTACCTTTGCCGAACGTATAAAGGACCTCGTTGATGTCGCCGGCGTTCGAAGCAACCAATTAATTGGTTATGGGTTAGTGGCTGGTTTGCAAGGGACAGGGGATGGTCAGGACCTGAGAATTACGGGTCAGAGTTTACAGTCACTTCTGTCAGGCCTCGGAGTAAGTGTTGATGGTCCTGTGTCAGAATTCGATCTCGGAGACAGTCTTGTGAGTTTGGCGACTCAGAATGTTCAACAACCCATACAGACAGACAATCTAGCAGCTGTTCTCGTTACCGCTGAAGTGCCACCATTCGCCAAGCCGGGTCAAAAGCTTGATGTTAACTTGTCAACTGTAGGCACCGCTGAGAGTCTTCGAGGGGGAAATTTAGTTCTTACCGAGTTGAGAGGCATTGACGGTGAGGTTTATGCACTTGCACAAGGTGCGCTCACGGTAACGGGAGTTTCCGTCGATGCTGCTGGTTCTAGCGTGGAGATTGGTGTCCCCACATCGGGCCGAATACCTAATGGTGCTATCTTAGAGAGATTAATTCCATCATCCTTCCAACAGTCGAGTCAAATCGTTTTAAACGTTCGGAATTCGGACTTCAGTACAGCGACAGCGATAACAAATATCATCAATGAAACATTTGGTCCTGGAACTGCTCGATCTGTTGATGGCGTGTCAATTGCGGTTATTGCCCCAGAAGATTCTAATCAAAAAGTTTCCTTCCTCAGCGAGATTGAGAAGTTAGAGGTTGATCCTGGTGCACCTGTTGCACGAATCGTGATTAATTCTCGTACCGGAACAGCAGTTATAAACAGTTCTGTCAGAGTTGGGCCTGCTGCAGTTTCGCATGGGACGTTGATGGTCCGTGTGACTGCCTTAAACGATGTATCCCAGCCAAATCAATTCGGCGCAGGACAAACTGTGGGGGTAACAAACGCTGATATCCAAGTGTCAGAAGATGACTCGAATATGTTTGTGTTTGAGCCGGGAGTAGAACTACAAGACATTGTAGACGCGATGAATCAGGTAGGCGCTTCGCCCTCTGCTTTAATTGCGATACTCGATGCCCTAAAAAAGGCAGGAAGCCTTAATGCAGAACTGGTGATCATCTGATGGCTGATCAAGGCTATATTTCTAGTGGATTTGACGTTCAGAGCATTGCAAGTCTGAGAGGTCTTGCGTCTGGCACTAAGAATCAAAAAGACGAGGCTATAGAGACAATAGCGAAAGAATTTGAATCGCTTTTCTTTAATCTGATAGCGAAGTCTATGAATGAAGCAACTAAGACGATGAATAGTGGTCTGCTAGATAACAGGAATATTGAACTGTTTCAGGAAATGCTGTTTACGGAAATAAGTCGAGACATGTCTTCTCGAAATGGGCTCGGGGTTGCTGAGTGGCTGAAATCAATTGAGGGGCTTTCTGATGAGGCTTCTATTTTGGACACTTCAGTCTAAGGGATGTGGGGTTGAGTCATGACAGACATCCTGAGTATTGGTGCCAGCGCGGCACAACTCTACAGGCAAGCGCTCGCGACTGTAAGTAACAACATAGCTAATCTTAATACTGAAGGCTATTCTAAACAGACCATCGAGTCGTCTGAAAATACTCCTTCCAAGAGGGGTGTCTACTATCTCGGTACCGGTTCCACGTTGGATCGCACTGGTCGAGCGTACGATCAATTCGCCGAAGCAAATTTGCGGACTGCGCAAAGCAATCTCGCCAGTCAAGAACCAATCATTAAGCACACCAATAAGTTACTCAACTATTTGGGATCTGATAATACTAGTCTTTCTTCAGCCTTCGACAAGTTCTTCTCTTCATTATCACGCTTAAGTGCCGCGCCTTCAAACGCAACTCTTAAACAGGATTTCTTGGCGAGCTCTGAATATGTTGCCTCCAGATTTGCTGCCACTAGCGCAGAAATGGAACAAGTCGATAATGATGTAAAAAATGAATTAGAGTCAGAGCTTAATAAATTAAATGAATACGCCGAAAAGCTCGGTTCACTCAACGCGAGTCTAGCGAAGCATTCGAAAGAATCCCAACAACCATCAGCGCTCCTGGATCAGCGTGACTTTCTCATGCTGGAAATGTCTAAGCTTGCGAGGATTAATTTTGTAATTGATGACGCAGGTATTGTCACGGCAGGATTTGAAGGTAGCAGTAAAAATACAGTATTCGTTGACCGATTGGGGTCCACTGCGGTTGGCGTTCAATACGCGCAAGATAGTAGCGGCCAAACCGGGATCGTATTCGATCCATTCGGTGATGCTCTGAATGTCGGAACAGTACAGGGTGGTTCTATTGGCGGTCTTATTAATCTGCGTTCGAATATCATTGAGCCTCTGAGGGCAGACGTGGACATCATAGTTTCAACGTTTGTCAGCGAAGCTAACTTAGTTCACCAAGGCGGGTTGACGCGAGAGAGTCAAATCAATCAAAAATTATTCACGCTCTCACCCAATTATTCGATGACGGAACCTAACGGTTCGGTTAACTCCGGAGTTCAGGTAAGTGTTGACGAAGACCAAGAGTCTACGCGGGTATTAAATGTTACATGGGATGCGAGGAAAAGGGCGTGGAACATCTTGGAGGCTGGTGAGTTAACAGAATTAACTCCAAACCTAAATGATCAGTATTCTTTTAAATATAAGGATCTCAGCGTCACATTTAAGGAGCCACCATTAGCTGGGCGAGATTACCTAATTTCTTCAAATAGCAGACCTGCAGACAGTGTAGAAGTTTCTGTGCAGAATATTGATCAGATTGCTTCTGCCGATCGGTTGATAATTGAAGCGTCCTCGGGTAATACATCGGGGGCATTGGCTAAGATAGACTTCGGTTATAGATCAAGTCCTGTGATTTCCTCAGAGTCGATCGATCTTTCCAAGCCGCTAGGGGACTTCGGGCAAGTTAATTTGGAAGCCGGCTCAATGGCTCCGGGGATAGTAATTCCACAAGGGGACTATGACTTCGAAATTGAGCTAGACGCTTCGGTATCCGATGATTTCGCTATTCAAGTCATCACTTCTGAAAAAAATCATTTAGTTGGCAAGGTGCTTACAGCAGCGGAAAAAGCCTATGTCAACAATAATAAGTTTTATAACAGCGCTAGCCTATATGGTAGTGATTATCTAAATGAAACAGGAGCAAATGCGTTCCTTGATAAAGAGATCAAGCTCGGAAATTACAATTCGAATGAATTGTCGGTTACAAATATACCGCTCCAGACTGACTCAGCTGGTAATGGTTCAACGATAATCTCAGCAAATCAGTTAGCCTTAAACGGGGTTTCTCTTGGGCAATTGGACCTAGCGGCAGGCGAGACCTTGTCAGCAAAAGACATTGCTTCTTGGATAAATACACATTCGGCTAACACGAACGTTACAGCGACCTCTGAAAATATAATCAAGGTCGATGGGAGTCAAATTGACTTCGAAAAATCTCTGTTGATCAATAATGTAGAGATAACTGGCCTTGGTGCGCTCACGGATACTGTCGATCTAGCGGCAAAGATAAATAGTTTCGCGGCTCAAACGAATGTGCTTGCTCGTGCGGGTGGAGAGGGTGGTATAGCCCTGTACAATCGCGACTCAGCTAAAGGTGAGAATATCAGCCTAGGAACGAATGTCGTAGGTCAATCCACAAACGCTCTAGGATTAACGAATTCAACATATACCGGCCAATTACAATTCTCTGGCACCAATATTGATTTCTCGTTCGTTGATTATGCGGCTGGGGCTGGTAAGGCCTTGGATTTAGCGAAGCTAGGTCTTACTACCAAATTGAGTGGTTCGGCTTCAGCTCTCTCAGATATAGCAGTGTCTATTTCTGGGAGTGACGGATTCTCATTGAATGGAAAGATCTCTGTCAGTGGGTCAATGATGAATCGGATCCCCACGATAGAGGATCCATTGGAAATAAAGTTCATAACTGACACGCGCTTCCAAATAATTGACACTAATACAAATACAGTAATTTCTGAAAGGGATTACGATTTTGATTCGCAAATCGTCTTCAATGACCTGAAGGTCTCCCTTGATAAGATGCCTGTTCAGGGAGATTCTTTCACGATAACAGCGAATCTGAATTCTGCTGGCGATAACTCTAACCTGCAGCGGCTATTGAATATACAAGACGCTCAGAAATTGAGTGGGGCAACCCTTCAACAGGGCTATGAAAGAGCCCTATCAAAGGTTGGAGCAGTAAACAGTCTTGCAAAGATATCAGAAGAAGCACTTGAAGTAGTTTATGAGGATGCTGTCACGTTGGAGTCATCCATATCTGGTGTCAGTCTAGATGATGAGGCGGCGGATCTAATTCGGTTTCAGCAATCATTCCAGGCAGCAGCCCAAGTGATCAAGGTGTCTTCGACCATTTTCGATTCAATACTGTCTGCCTCTCGATAGGCTGAGCTAGGATAATGAAAATATCATCGAACCAATATTACGAGGTGCTTACGAAGCAACTTGCCAAACAGCAAGAGAGTATTGGTGAGCTGCAAACTCAGCTGGCTACAGGCAAGAAGACCGCAGTTCCGAGTAGCGACATTGAGTCTTCTTTAGAAGGCTTGAGTATTAAGTCTGTCCTTCAACGCCAGTCCGCGTATGAAACCAATCTTTCGTACGTTCGAGATAGATTAACTATCGAAGAGTCTGTAGTTACCAGTTTTCAAGATTATGTTTATCGGCTAAAAGATCTTGCAATAACTGCATCTTCAGGTACTTATTCCGATGATGACATTGGTTTTATGAAGGCCGAGGCGGAAGGGGTATTAGAGGAATTGATCTCTCTATCAAATTCGCGGGACTCCCAGAATTCATATCTTTTCTCTGGGACTTCTACGAATATCCAGCCGTTTCAAAAGCAAGCTGACGGCTCCATAGCTTATAGGGGAAATACAGCTGAGCTGAATATTCAGGTTGATTCGGGGTATGAGGTAAAAATTAATAGTTCTGGAGTAAACCTAGTTGGTCAAATAGAGAGCGTAGATCAGGCAGGTAATGCTGAAAACAAGAATATTTTTGAAGTGACTCGGGACTTTATTGCTGCGTTAGGTTCGAATACAAAAACGGATATAAGTAGATCGATAGATGAGTTTGATGGGCTCGGGGTTCAAGTTGGCGGCCAAATAGCGAACCTTGGGATTCGACAAAATCTGCTCGAAGAGAGACTAGAGATAGTCGAAGAGAAAAAAATGGTATATGAGCAGCTCCTATCAAATATTGAAGATACAGATTATTCAGAAGCTATTACCAGTCTATCATCTGATATGCTGGCTCTTGAGGCTGCCCAAAACACATTCGCCAAGGTGACTCAAATGTCGCTGTTCAACTTTCTAAGGTAGAAAAAAGAGAATGGCTGAGGTTAATAATACAGCGGTAGCCGGTAGCTCAATTGTCACAAGCCTAAACATGGGTTCTGGCATTGACATACAGAAGCTAGCCGAGGACTTAGCTGCGGCAGAGACGCAGCCGAAAATAGATCGATACACGGCCCGAAAGGAAAAATCAGAGGCCTCGATCAGTGGTTACGCTGCGCTTTCTGGCGCCGTGAACGAAGTCAAAGTTGTATTAGACTTCTTGGCTAAGGCAAGCAACTCCCGATCTCTGTCTCTAACCAATAGCTCAACTGCTATTGATGCAACTATTAATTCTCAATCCTTAGCTAAAACTGGTAACGCCGACATTCAAGTTACCAGATTGGCTCTTTCGACTACCATGAGAAGCGCTGAATATGCATCCAAAACCACTCAACTTAATGACGGCAATTCTTTCAACGTAACAATTACAAAAAACTCTGGTGATAGCGCCGTTATCCCAGTTACTACCGCGACGCCACTTGGGGTTGTGGACGCGATAAATGACTCTACTAGCGGCATTAAGGCGACGCTCGTTGCTGATTCGCCAGCTGAAGATGGATGGTATATCTTGCTCGACGGAGACCTTGGGTCGCGCAACGGCTATTCTGTCTCTACTTCAGCTGCTGAGGATCCATTCCAATTCGCAACCGGAACAACCGCTGTGGATTCTGAGATTGTCTACAATGGTTTAACCATAGAGCGCGCCTCGAATAGCATCGATGATGTGATCACAGGTGTTACCTTAAACTTGAAAAGCACCACCGCTACGAATGCTTCTATATCCATCAGTGAGGATAAGAGTTCGTTGCGCGGGACGATCGATATTTTCGTCGACACTGTCAACAGCTTTTCGTCGATAGCTAAAGACCTGATAAGGGAAGGCGGTGAAAACGAGTATTCCGGCTCGCTAAGTTCAGACAAATCATTCGTTAATCTAGTTTCCAGACAAATTAAGAATCTCGTCGATAAAACGTCTTCTACGCCATCAGGTGGGCTGAGCAGCTTAAGAGATCTCGGATTGTCTTTCAGCCTGTCTGGTGAAATGTACGTCGATGATGAGATTTATAATTCAGTGATTTCTACCAATTATAGATCTGCAGTCACGATGTTAACGGCAGACACAGAATCACAATCAAAATACGACGCGTCGAACAAGGGGCTGTCACTGGATGCGAGTATTGAATTGGATAACTTGGTTGGGAGTACAGGCAGTATTACACGCCAATCTAATTCCGCTCAGGATAAAGTCGATGATTATGCTGAGCAATTATTAGAACTCGAGCAAAAGCTCTTAAATCTGCAACAAAAATACGTCACGCAATTCGCTGCGATGGAATCTCTTGTTCAGAGAAGCAAAGATACTCAGACTTACCTTGAAGGTCAGTTCGAATCTATGTCTAATATGTACAAGTAACCAGGGGAGGGGGTTTATCGTGACGAACTCGGCAGATTGTCCGCTTTGTAAGATTATCCGTACATACTTGATCCTGTCAGTTCCGGTTCTCGCAGTCTTATTTCTACAGCCGTCTGAACCGATATTTGGGGCCTATTCATTAGTAAAAATTGCCCCCTGGTTTGTAGCTGTGGGATTGCCATCTTTGATTGCATGGAAGTACTACCATGAAATCTACAAAAAGAAGAGATGAAGCTGAGAGTGCGCAGGTTTGCATTAACTGCGCATCATATTATGTCACCTGGGCTCACAAACATCCGCATGGTTGTAGGGCTTTTGGATTCAAATCAGCGCAGGTACCGAGCGAGGTGGTGTCAAGTGTTAGCGAGGACCGATGCCTGAAATTTAGTGTAAAACCGCGCCTCGAGCGAAGTTCCAGATAGGCTCAGTCTAGCTGCTGATCAGTGACGATAAGGAATGGGAACAGATTTTCTCCGTCTAGTCTGCAAGAGCTCGCTCCTTGATAGGTATAGACAGCGCACGCCAGGGCAGAACCCTCTTCAAGATTATCAGATGCCCAGTGATTTTCGACGAGGGCGCCGGGGAACAGGGAAGGATCCAGGGCTGGGTTCTCGCAATCTTCTCTGAGGATAGACTTGTATTCATTCATAGTTGGGAGACGCCAACTGACTCCGGACTTGGCCGCAGTCTCCTTTACTGCGAGCTCGGCATCGGCAATTCTAAGTAATGAAGGTGCTCCAAGACAGGCGTTTAGCCCGTTGTAGGATGTGCCAAATGGGCATCGGTACCAGCTTAGGCCTGTCACAGAGTCCGAGATTATGCCGTTTCTTAAGGTTGAAAATCTTGATCCATAGTCTCGCGTACCAATGGCTGCGCATGAGGGGGTGTACATCACGCGATCGCAGCCGCTGAGAAGAGTAGAGAGCAACAGAACGGCCGGAACTATTGGTGCGTGTATACTCATGATTTTGTTAGCAAATGCCGATTTTATAGGGCAATAGCGAAAGAATTTGTTGAACGTTGAAAAATTGATATTTTGCTTGAAAATGCGCCGATATCACAGATATTTTGAACAGTAAGACGGCTGTGGATGGGCTCTGAAGTGAAAAGCGCGTAATCACTGAGCAAATCGCTGAGAATGTCTCAGGATAGCAGGGATATTTTTTGGGTTTTTTAGCCTAATTTCGTTCTTAAACTATAGTATTGAAGGGTGTAAGCGATGGATATAGCTACTATTATCGGATTTCTGGGGGCTTTTGGCTTTATCGGATATGCGATTCAGCAGGGTGCTGGGCTTGGAGGGTATATCGAGACTGGGTCGGTGTTGATCGTATTCGGCGGGTCCATCATGGTGGTCTTGCTCAGATGCTCTTTGGAAGAGTTTATCAATGCTATCAAGGTCGCAGGAAAGGCGTTTAAAAACCCACTTGAAAAACCGCAGGAGCTTATTACCCAGCTGGGTGAATACGCGACTATTGCCCGAAAGGACGGGATGATTGCGCTTGAGGGGCAAGAAATATCTAATCCTTTTTTATCTAAGGCTATAGGTATGCTTGTCGATGGGTCTGAGGCTGATCTGATCAAGAAGACCCTAGAGAAAGACATTGAACTAATGAAACTCCGGCACAAGCAGGGCGCAGGAATATTTTCTGCCTGGGGAGAGATCGCGCCCGCTATGGGCATGATTGGAACACTAATTGGGCTTGTTGCGATGTTGGGCAACATGTCTGACCCAAAGTCTATCGGGCCGTCCATGTCTATCGCACTGCTCACGACGCTTTATGGTGCGATTTTGGCTAACGTAATTTGTATCCCAATTTCTCAGAAACTAGTGAACCAGTCGGAATTGGAAGCGGCGAACGCTGAGTTAATTATTGAGGGTGCGCTCTTCATCCAAGCTGGCGGCAACCCAAGAGTGTTGACAGACTACTTGGCTTCCTTTGTTCCTCCAAAGTTTCGAGCAGAATTGCTGGAGGCCCAATAACTGGGTTGAAGGGAAATGTCTGAAGAAATCGGTGATATCGAAGAGAACGGGGACGTCGAAGAAGGCGCTCCCGTTGCAGACGATATTGAACAGGGAGCACAGGAATCGGAGGCTGAAGATTCAGCGGATACCGACGAGTCGGCACCTGAAGATTCATCAGCTGCGTCTTCTGATGAACCTCCTAGCGAAGATTGCCCACCTTGTAATAAAGGTGCTCCGGCTTGGATGGCAACGTTTGCTGATATGGCTACGTTGCTCATGGCGTTTTTTGTGCTCATCCTTTCATTCTCTGACACAGAAATACGCAAGTTCGAGCAGATCAATGGCTCCTTACAGAATGCGTTTGGTATTAAAAAGATTAGGCCAACGATACAAATACCGCGTGGAAGGGCGTTACTTGTTCAGGACTATTCGCCCGCGCTCTCTGAGCGCACTGTAATAAATGATCCAAACCAGCTTCCCATAGACCCTACCGCTGAATATCTAATCCGTCGTACCGGACAAAGTGAAAACAAATTTGAAAGAGAGCTTCAAGTTGTCTCCAGCGCGTTGTCAAATCAGATCGAAGCTGGCCTAGTTCAAGTAAAAGCAATCAATAATCAGATCTCTGTTGAAGTTGCTTCAATGGTGCAAGAAAACGTGCAGCAGCAAGATCAATTTGCGAACGACCAAACTGCGGCGCTCTTGGCAGTCGCATCGGTGCTGGCCGAAACCCAGGCTTCTGTTGCCTCTGAGATTTATATGTCGATTTCAGAGACTACAAGTGAGTTAGCAGAAAACAGTGACCCAAACATTGGTGTTGGCGAGTTTTACAACAATGCCGAGCGGCCGTCGAGGTTGGAGGAAGTGCGCACACAATTGACCTCACAGATTGAAGCGGGATCGCTCAGTGTCGAGAAAGTCGGCGATATGATTGTTCTTAGCATAGCGAGTCAGGGGTCATTCGAATCTGGGAGCGCAGAGCTCGAGCGACAATTCTTTTCGACACTGTCTGATATTGGTGACGTGGTGTCCTCAGGCACCGGTGGTATCCGGATCGAAGGCCACACTGACAATATCCCAATCATGTTCAGTGACAGATTTGAATCAAATTGGGAGCTATCTGCTGCAAGGGCCGCTTCAGTTGCCGCATATTTTGAGAACTCGCTTGAAATTGACTCTTCGCGGCTTGAAGTCGCAGGCTTTGGTGAGACAGTTCCTGTGGATACGAATGAGACTGCAGCCGGTAGAGCAAACAATCGTCGCATTGAAATAAAGATACCAGACTAAATGACCTAACTCTTATGAGCAACGCAGAAGAGACAGACAAGGATCAATCCGAGGCTGATTTGGCTGAAAATGCGGAAGCATTGGAGCAGGCAAATGAATTGCCTGAGGATTCTGCTGAGAACCCCACGAGTGAAGGTGGCACAGAATCTTCTGATGCTGGGGCGCCGCCTGCTGATGATCAGAAAGATATCCAAAAAGAATCCCAAGGAGAGGTCGAAGAAGAGGTCGAAGAAGAGGATGAGGAAGAGCTCGAGGAAGACGCTGAAGATTGTCCTGCTTGCAATAAAGGCGCCCCCGCCTGGATGGCAACCTTCGCTGACATGGCGACATTGCTGATGGCGTTTTTTGTGCTTATTCTGTCATTCGCACAGGTTAACGTCCCTAAATACAAGGAAGTTGCGGGTTCGATGAGGAGTGCATTCGGCGTGCAGACAGTGATACCTTCAATTGAGCCACCAACGGCGGAGAGTATTATCCTTAAGCAATACGAGCGCACTGTAACAGATCCGACCGCCTCGAATCGTATTGAGGAACAAAAGACTGACGAACCCCCAAATGAAGATGAACTCTCTTTCAATATTGGAGATGGCTCCGCTGAAACCAACGCGATAGATTTGCTAACGCAAGAGCTGCGTGAAGAAATTTCCCAAGGTATGGTTAATATAACTAGAACGGAATCTGGCATTGACGTCTCTTTCTCGAGTAGGCAAGGCACATCGGAAGGTGGTCAACGTATTACAGGAGATATGATTGATGCACTTGCCCGAATCGCTATGGTCCAAGCTAATACCACTGAGTTGATAACCCTAAGCGGGGGTGCCCTTCAACGTGGCAATTCTCCAAATTGGTATAACTCAGAGCAGTATCGAGAGGACAGCTTGGCAACGGACAGGTATGAGCTAATCCGCTCTAATTTGCGTGAAGAAATCGCAGACGGTCTTGCCCAAGTATCATTAGATGGTGAGGATGTGATTATTACCCTGAGCGAGCAGGGTAGCTTCCAGAGTGGAAGCGCTGAATTAGAACAAAATTTCTTTGATGTACTTAATCGTGTCGGTGCTTCGCTCGTCGGAGCAGGCGGCCTGGTCGAGATCGAGGGGCATACCGACAACGTGCCGTTAGCGTTTGGAGGTAGGTACCGAGACAACTGGGACCTATCTTCAGCTAGGTCTTCCAGGGTCGCAGATTACCTAATGCAGCAGGGGTATCTGATGGCTGGTAGCGTTGTAGTAGAGGGTCATGCAGACACAAAACCAGTGGCGAGCAACGATAATGCGGAGGGGAGGGCGCTTAACCGCAGAATTGAAGTCATCGTAAGAGGCGGCTCCTAGAGGCAGGTATCTAACCCCTGTTCTAAGCATTGCCTCACCATCGCGTCTGCTTCGAGTACCTCTTCATCTTCAAGAAGAACCGTTGCGATGCTGGTCACATCGATCGCTTCTTCAGAGCCGTTGAGCTCTGCGATTTTGCCCCACACATAGGCCCTGAACGAATCTGAGTCTACCCCTTCGCCTGCCTGGAGCATGAACGCGAACATCATCTGAGCCGGTGCGTAGTTTGCCCGAGCTGACTTCAAGAACAATCGTCTTGCTTCTCTGTAATCCAGTCCGATTCCCGTGCCTTGTTCATAAGCCAGCGCCAACATGTATTCCGCTTCCGGGAGCTCGCTCTCTGCAGCAGCTCTAAACCAGCTTACGGCCTCCCGATGGTTTGTAGCTACACCATACCCGTAATAGTAGAGGAGCCCGATATTTAATTGAGCTTCTGCGAGGTCTTGATCCGCTGCGCGCCGGTACCATTGCATCGCCAGCGCATAGTTTTGTGCTACGCCCAATCCCCTTTCATACATGTGGCCCACATTGTTCTGTGCTTCGGCAACCCCTTCTTCAGCCATGGGTAGCCATGCTCTGAGAGCGGTTGCGAAGTGCCCCCTCTCGGTGGCTGCCACACCGGCATCAAATCTATCTTCCTGAGCAAGGGCCAATTTATACTGCAGAACAATCACAAGTATTAGACTCAGAGCACGACACACCTTTGATATTCTCATCTGCTTACTCCTTCTCTAATTTGGTTATGGCTGTTTTTACCGAAGATGCTGCCGAGAACAGCATGCCTTCGGTTAATACGCCTCTGAATGAGCCATCCTCTGCCACGATGGGCACGCTTTCACCAACAAAGTTTTCTATAGACTTCAGTGCGATCTTCAGCGAATCGGTATCCTTAAAAACTAGTGGGTCCTTAGTTAATTCTGTGGCGATGGGTTCGCCGCCCGCTCTTTGAGCCCCGAAAATGTCTACCTTTCCTATCAACACCTTGTCGCGCCCAATGATATAGGCCTCCGTCATCTGCATTTCTGACATCCGCTGCGATAGATTATCACCAGAGTCAGAGGCATCGGCGATTAGGCAGTCTTGCGATATAAAACCGCTTAACTGGGTGCGACTCAGTTGTATATCTTCACGCCCCAGGGACATATCTACTCCTCTATCTTTTAGCTGACGATCAAAATACGACAGGCCAAATACACGATGAGTAATCAAGCTGCTAACTATTACAGCCACCATCGCACTGACCGCATACTCATAAGAGCCAGTGAGCTCGAGTACTATCAGAATCACTGATATCGGTGCTCCAATGACAGAGGAGCTCACGGCAGCCATTCCGGCGATCATGATCACTTGATTGAAGCTTGCCATAGCAGACAAGTTGAGAATCGCGCTAACCAGCGCTCCCGCTGAAACACCAATGAAGAGTGCAGGTGAGAACACTCCTCCAAACAGACCGAAGCCTATACACAGGGCAGTCATTATCAATTTCAGCACAAGGATAAGCGCGACGTACTGAATATCGTAGGCACCCTGGAATAATTCGTTAACAACACCCACACCGATTCCAAGAATTTCTGGAACAAAAATACCAAGCCCTCCGCACACGATCGCGGCGACTATTGGCGCTTCTATCTTTTTCGATTGGATTCTTTTCCCGACTGATGCCGCGTAGCGGAGCGCTAACATAAAGGTCAGGGCTAGCCCTGCAAAAATAATCCCGGCGACAATTAGATAAGGAACGATTTGTAATAATGGAGGTGCATTAGCAACGGTTTGAAATGTCGACTGACTCGAAGGAAAGAGCTGCTGATCGAAAGAGCTGGCGCTTATAGAAGCAATAAAAATCGGCGCCACGGCTCTCAAGGAAAAATGTCTCAGGATGGCCTCGTGAGCAAAGATTACTCCAGCCAGCGGGGCGTTGAAGCCTGCAGAAATGGCTGCTGCCACACCGCACCCTAAGAATACATCTCCAGATATCCTGTTCAGGCCTATTTTTTTGAAGATACTGCCGACTGTAGCGCCAAAGTGCACGAGCGGCCCATACTGACCAACTGAACCACCACCCGCGGCAGAAGTGAAGGCTGCCAATGTGGATGCTAACCCCTTTTTAATGTCGACATCGCTGGAGTCGGTGTGTGCTGCTAAGATTGAGTCAGCGGGCCCAGCCCAGCTGTCGAGTTTGAGCGCCCTTCTCAGTGCAATCACGACAGCTGCGGCCAACAGGAGAATTACAAGAGATGAGGCTGAATAAGCGTTGCCACCTACCGTAAATTGTAAGAGCTCAGCCGATTCTCTGAAATTGGCAGCCGAGCTTACGCCCTCCACAAAGCCATTCGCCATGACAGCCATGACTAGACCCATGACTGTTCCGAGGATTAATAATAAGGCGAGTTCAATCAAGATCTGAGGTTTCATGGTATGGTCTCGATATCAGCAATTCTGGCTGGCTAGGGCCGATTATGTGCCGTACTCAATCCGCATTTCTTGGACGTGTTGTATTATATATCGTTGCAAAATCTAATTGATCAAATTTTGATACACTAATAGCAACATTCCGTCCAAATTTTGCCCCAGTAATCAAGCCCTAGGCCGATAATATAACGTGGACTTATAAAGAATTCTGATGAGTATAGAGCGAAAAGCCGATCCCATAGTTGGTGCTAGTTCCCTTACAGTCGAATTAAAATCGTTGCTCGGCAAATTCGCTGTTGCCGAAGCTCCCATTTTAGTCTTGGGAGAGTCTGGGGTAGGAAAGGAGCTAATTTGCAAGGAGGTCCACCGCCTCTCTGGTCGGACTGGTCAGCTTGTGTTCATCAACTGTGGGGCGATCCCGGACCAGCTTCTTGAGAGCGAAATCTTTGGGCACGTAAAGGGGGCCTTTACTGGCGCGACGTGTGACAGGAAGGGAAAATTCCAATTAGCGGACGGGGGCACTCTGGTGCTTGACGAAATTGGAGATATGCCTCTTGATCTGCAGGTGAAGCTTCTGCGGGTCATGGAGGAGCAAAAAGTACAGCCAGTCGGAGGTAATGAACTACTCGAAACTGATGTCCGATTGGTTGCAGCGACTAACAAAAACTTGGAAGGTATGGTCAGTGAAGGAAGATTCCGAGAAGACCTTTTCCACCGCTTGAATGTGTTGCCGGTGAGGGTCCCGCCACTTCGGGAGAGGGCCGATGACATTGACAAGCTACTCCTGCACTTTCTATCTATACAGTCGAAATCTAAATCAAAGACATTCTCTATCTCCAAAAAATCACTCTCTGCGATGCTTGCCTATGATTGGCCAGGGAATGTCAGGGAGCTCTCTAACTTTGTGCAGCGAATAACCGTTTTAACTTCAGGTTCGGTAATTCGATTCAGCGATATCCCGGAGCAGTTTCTACCTCCCCCGATAGCCCAGCTGTATGCGGAGAACGGAATTGAAGAGGATCTGAGTGATAATGTTACAGGCGGAGATACTGGGCCAGAAGATGAAGAAGATGTTGGCGAAATTTTTGATTATGAGCAAATAGTAGAGCTCTCCGAGGTTCGACCTCTGATTCCGGCTGAGGGGATCGATGCCCCCAATGTATTGAATAACATCGAGCGAAACTTGGTTATCGCCGCCCTGGATCGATGTGGCTGGAACGTCTCTAAGTCCGCGCAAATCCTTGGAATGCCCAGAACAACGCTGATACAGAAAATGAATAAGTATAATTTGAATCAGAAGTTAAAAGAATGACATATATCGCTGTCAGAAATAGGGCACTGGAAATCGTGGACAAGGGATCGCGAGGTGACATATACAGTCGCACCTGCGATCTGTTTCTTTCACTCCTCATTATTTTCAACTTAATCTGTGTGAGTCTTGAGTCGGTTGACTCGCTAGGCAATAGATACAGCGTCTTCTTTCAATCAGTTGAAATTATTTCTCTGATTCTTTTTACGATAGAATATTTGGTCAGGGTCTGGACAGCTGCGTCGAAATACGACGTGGCTGGTAATGCGATTTCTCGTCGCCTCCGATACATCTTCAGCTTTACTGGCGCAGTCGATCTTATTTCGATCTTGCCCGGCCTGTTACAAGTCGTTGGTGTTTCGCTAGATCTTAGATGGGTCCGAATATTGAGACTTCTCCGGCTTCTGAAGATCAGCCACTATTCGAGCGCTTTCTCTGATGTTTATTCGGTAATTTCAGAAGAACGAAATTCACTGCTCGCTACGTTATATCTGTTGTTCGTTGCAATGTTTTTTTCAAGTGCCGCGCTTTATCTTGCTGAGGGCAGAGCTCAGCCAGACGATTTTGCATCGATACCAGATGCTATGTGGTGGTCCCTAATTACCTTGACGACCGTGGGTTATGGAGATGTATCGCCCGTAACCCCTGTAGGGAAAATTATAGGATCATTCACAGCAATAATTGGAGTTCTCACTGTAGCGCTTATGACTGGAATCGTGAGCTCATCGTTTGCAAATAGGATGGCGTTGAAGAAAACCATGCTGGACAAAGAAATTGAGGAATCTTTGGAAGACGGAATCATCTCTTCGGAAGAATTGATAAAGATCCAGGGTTTGGCCGCAGAGCTCAAGATGAGCGACGAGCAAGTAGAAGCACTTATCACTTATGAGCGTATGAGACGATCACACCGGTTGAAAAATAATTGATTCTTATACTGGGCTAGTGGATGCGCAAAGGGCTCTCTATAGGACATAGATCAATCGTGTCCAGTAATTGCTCAAAGTGACAACCAAATTCCTCAAGATGGTTAAACTCATGACTCTCAATAGCCACCTGTATTTGCCGCTGGGTGTATGCGTAAAAGACACCGAGTTTTTGCTGGATTTTTTCATCGCTCAATTTGAAGTTGGATTGAGAAAGAGAAAAGAGCATTGACTGTATTCTTTTCAACCCTGTTTCTGAACTTGCGCTGTTCTCTGCAGAATTCGATAAGCGCGATAAATTGTCGATAATTTCAGTATAGACAAGCTGTATTAGTTCATTCTGACTTTTTTCTGGCGAACCGGCATCACGCCAAGTTTCGAACTCTAGGTCTTGTAAACTCTGACGGCTTTCTCTCATTTTCGAATATACCCCGGTATTTATCGTACTTGCTTCTTTATCTGGATCCAGCTCGTTAGTAGGTCTTCGAGTATCCCTTCCACTTCCGAAAACTTATCGAGATCATTCCTGGTGTGGGCATGCGTGAGCGTGCGTAAGCAGTAGTCATAAAGTTTGTCCAAATTGATGGCTATTTCACCACCTTTTTCAAAATCTAGAGTAGTTCTCAGCCCAAAAATTATTTTTTGCGATTTCGTAACAAGTTCGGCTTTTTTCTTGAAGTCTTGAAGTGTCACGGCAGCTTTCGCCTCTCTGACTCGCTTAATGCCACCATCTAATAGTAGCCTTACCATCTCGTGATGGTCCTTCTGGCCAACGAAAGCGACATTTGATTGGGCGACGCCTTGATACATATCAACGGCTGCAAGAGTTGCTGGACTCACGATTGGTTTTCCTCCTGTAGTCAGATCAAGTGTTCGTAACTAACGCTAGCAACGAAGCACTAATTGCCATCTTGCTTTCATATATCGACATCTCGCTCGTTCATTCTTAATTCGAGGACAAAAACAAAACCTTCCAATCTTGATGTATTTGGGAATACCAACCGATGTTGTCTAAAGTGATGGTAGGTACATTTCCGAATATGTGCGTTTTCTCCTATGCACAACTCAGTGTGTGTGAGATTAGCGCACGTAATTTTCCGCCAGGCTTCCACTATTTCGTCTTCAGTCTGGTCACTTTATTTTTTTTATAATTTCTTAATGTTCAAAATTCTTGTGTCGATCTATCAGCTTGTCCGCGGGAATGACATCAATCAGATGTTAATAAACGCGGATAAGAATATTTCAATGTCATATGCCTATGGGGGTAGGCGACAGGGAAATATGAATGCAAAAGAAGTGTATGTAGTCCGAGCATCTGGCGCTTACCAACACCAGTCGGGTTTCAAAAGCTTCTTTGGGTTATTAAATGAAGGAGACTTACCATGACGGTTATAAACACGAATATTAGCGCGACCTTGGCGTCGAATGCTATTAAACGAAACGATAGGCAGATGACAACAGCGATGGAGCGACTCTCAACAGGCATGAGAATTAATTCTGCATCTGACGATGCCGCTGGGCTCGCTATTGCGGCCAGAATGCAATCTCAGGTCAACGGACTAGAGCAGGCCGTTCGCAATGCAAATGATGGAATTTCAATGCTGCAGGTAGCAGAGGGTGCTGTTGTAGAGATCAGTAACATGCTTTCGAGGATGAGAGAACTGGCTATACAGGCTGCGTCGGGGACATACAGCATCACAGATCGAGCTGCGTTGAATCTCGAATTACAAGAGCTTTTTCTTGAGATGCAGAGAATAGCTGTAAACACTGAGTGGAACGGTATGACCATCTTGAATGGTGACGATACCGGTGATGAAACCGTGTCAGCTACAGAGATTACGCTGCAAATTGGAGCGGGTTCTAATCAAACTATGACTGTTGCTTTGAAATCTTGGGATCCGAGGTCAGCTTTCAGTACAAACGATACAGTAGCCGCAATAAGCGGTGACAACGAAGCGTCGAAAACACTAGTCAACGGGAACGATGGCTCCGCGTATGGAACGGCAAACCTTACTTACGACTTTGCCAACGGTGGTGGAAACGGCGGTACCGATGACACCAACGACGGGATTCAAGTCTCAACTGGAACAGGTGCATTAGATAAGTTTATCGATATTACTACAGTTGCTAACGCTGCTGTGCTTGTCGAGCAGATAGACACAGCCGTCACCGCTGCTGCAGCTGAGCGCGCGAAGCTGGGTGCCTACATCAATAGGCTGGAATATGCGTCAGAT
>CACJWK010000009.1 GCA_902597095.1 uncultured Pseudohongiella sp. | reverse complement strand
TGGGATGGCCCTTGTGTATAACTTTTGCTTTGCGCGTCCTGTCTACGATGCGAGGCGGAATATTCTAGATGCTAGATTGATTACTTTGATCGAACAATTTCCAGACAATTGCATGGAGTAACTTTTGAAGTACGCTGGTTTGAATGGGCTATGGGCCGCCTCAATAATCTTTGAGAATGATTTCGTGCAATACGAGCTTGGGCTTATGGAAGAGGACCTCTGGGAGAAAAAGAAAGCAGGCATCAGGGCGCTGAGCCGCTTTTGTGAAATGGCTGATATATGGCCCACTGACCTGCCAGAAGAGTTTGTACAAATTGTGCACGAGGGAAGCAGGCAGGAATGCATCCAGTACGGGTCAGGAAATAATTGGGCTGTATCAGATTTAAATAACTAGGAGCTTTATATGAATTGGGAAGCAATCGGGGCCATTGGTGAAATTATAGGTGCGATTTCGGTGCTGGCCACCTTGATATTTCTAAGTTCTCAACTGCGGCAAAATACAATTGCCCTTCAGCAACAAAGTTCGAGAAGTTCAGCATCTGCTCTCCAGCAAGTCTCTGCTTCCATGATGGATCCAAATGTTTCCAGAAATGTGAGCAAAGCTTATGCGGAAATTGATCCTGATTTGTCAATCAGTCAGACAGTACAATTAGAGCACATGATGATGCAGTATCTGCTGGTCTTTCAGCAAGATTTCCTCGACTGGGATAAAGGGTTGCATCCGTCGACATTATGGGATTCGAGGCTCCCGCTGATAGATGCGATCTTCGTTGCTACGAGAGCAAGAGAGTGGTGGAAAAATGTAGGTAAGCATTATTTCACGCCAAGCTTTCAAAAACTCATTGATAAGAGGCTAGAAAGTGAAGCGAGAGACGGTGGAGAATACTTCAAACCGCTCAATGTTTCATAGCGAACTCACCAAAGGAGCTTGCACGTCATGAAAAAAGTTAGCTTAGATACTTGGATTCAATTGTTGGGGATGGTTGGTGTTTTAGGGGGACTAGTTTTTGTTGCTATTGAGCTAAGACAATCACAAACCATTGCAATAGCTGGTCAAATACAAGCTAGAAATCAAGCCCTATTAGATTTTGATTTAGATGTGCTTTCCAGCGAAAATCTCCTGCCTGCGCTTCTCCTTTAAGAATATGGCGTCACTTCTCATCGAGTTGACCCATCAAGTCTCGATCCTGAAATGAGAGCGATCTTAACAAGAATTAATTCGTGGCGTGTACAGTCCTTAGTCAACTCATTCCAACAGTACGAACTAGGATTGTTACCCGACGATGTATGGGGGCAGGTCGAAGGGCGGCTTCAATCATGGTATGCAAGCTGTTTTACCCGCCGGTTCTTTAATGGCGCCTATCCGTCAGTCGTTAGATATGTCTCAGACCTACCCAGTGAATGTATTTCTTCATGGTGAAGCTTGAAATCACAATCGCGAGTCGAAATCCCAATTCACGACGAATTTCTCCGCGTACACGGAGTAAGGTGGCGGAAATCTGTTACGACCTGTTCACTTGTACATAGAAGGTAAGATCGTCACTCAAATGAAGGGGAGGTAATTGAGTAATGAGGAAGATAGATATACAAGACTTGATTCAGCTATTAGGAATGGTAGGAATTATTGGCTCGCTCATATTTGTTGGTTTGGAAATGAGGCAATCGCAGATGATTGCTCAAGCGGGTCAGAATCAAGAGAGAATGGGCGCAGCGACCGATATGGTTAACACTATGAACGAAGTTGTTGCAGACTTCCAATCTCTCGTTTTTGAGAATAATACGAATTACAAAGAATATCTGTCGGAAGAGGAAATCATCCAAAGAAATCTTTTCCATATTTTTTTGTTTACCTATGAGAATGACCATTTTCAATATTCCCGTGGGCTTATGCCGGAAGAGGTATGGTCAGCGAAACTATCGGCGTTTGCTTTTTTTTATAACAATTGCGAAATGAGGCCAATCATCGAAACACGGATACAATATTACTCAGAGGAGTTCTTAAACATTATCAGAGGCATCCATGACGAGTGCCTGAAGTAACCCATGAAAAAAGTAAGCTTAAACAGTTGGATTCAATTGATGGGAATGCCGGGGGTTCTTGGTGGATTAGTTTTTGTGGGATTAGAGATGCGGCAATCCCAACGAATTGCGATAGGTGCCCAACAACAAGCCAGAGCCGAACTAAGAGCATAGGTTCTAGTGATGCCTTTCGAGGGAAACATCGATGTGGCAAAAGTCCGCTTTCTGGATTGGGATGAAATGACTGATGATCAGAAGCTAGCTAGAGGGATGTTGCAGCTGTTTCGATGGAACTCTTTAGAAAACAATTTTTTCCAAAACAATCTTGGTTTATTGTCCGCTGACACTTTGGAGCAGAGCCTGATTTTTGCGAATATCAGAAAATCCGAGTGTCATCTTCGTGATTTCATGCCTGTTAATGCTGACCCAGCATTCGGAGCCTTTTTAGATTCGCTTCCAGATGAATGCGCGGAGCGATGAGCATGAGAATTAAACCAGTCTTTGGTTTAATTGCTATATCTCTGCTTCAACGTCTTCACGTCTGGCCCCACGTAACGCGTTTAGCAAACCATAGTTTCCCTCATGGCATGCAAACTCATAGAGCCTCTCGTGCATTTTCGTCAACAAAACTTCACCGACCACCGATTGCTCAAGAAACATTTCGTCTGAGGCCTCCCACCGGTATAGAATCTCTTCACTGGATTGAAGCTCGAAGGTTTCTTTGAAAAATGTGGTTTCTGCTGATACTGGAAGACCATTCGTAAGAGCCCAATTTTCATGTGTCGGCAGACGAGACAGCTCACCTCTTACCTTCGAGGTCCTTATTACCAGTTTATTCTCGTCCCAGAAGGCATAGGAATGCCCCATCCATTGAGGGGTTTTGTCCTTAAAGTATGACTCTCCTTTGTCTTCCGCTACAAAGGGGATAATCCTTGGATAATATGGGTACTCTCCAAGAATCATTAGATGTTGGTCTGTTTGGATGATTTTCCCATTTCGGCCCAGACCTACCGCACCCATGAATGGGAATAGCCAACCAGAGTGCAAGCATCGAAGACTTGTGCCAGCAAGCTCTGGATGATCTCGCATCTCAAATCCCGCCTCTAAGCTTCGCCCGTAGAAATCTAAGATGATGCCATTATGGTGAATTGTCCCATCTTCTGGCTCAATGATAATCGAAGTTCTAAATTCCCCGTTGATACGCATCAGACTGCTTGGGAAATCATCAAAGAAGTCGTCATGACTCCCAGGGCGGTCTGCAATGGGTGGTGGCGGACGATTTGCTGAGAGGGGTATTTCTCTCTCAGCTTTTTTTGAAAAATGCCTGACAAAATTGTTTGCACTTGCTCTTCAGAATACGATCTCTGCGGTCCGTATTCAGCCGCCCTATGAGTCGATATTTCATGAAAGTTTTCCCAATTGCCAGAAAAATCGGGCTTTCCACCGCGCACAATTTTGGTGCTCTGGAAATAGAGCGCAAACGGTACTAGCAGTGCGCAGAATACTAGAAGGCACTTTCGCATGTTTTATTAACTCCTTCAGTCTTACCGTACTAAATGATCTCTATTAGAGTTTTTCTTTGGGACCTCTCGGCTGCAAATTTATACGATCGATTAATCCAAATAATCGCGCGTATTTAGAGATAATCTCTAAGCTTCCTTTTCTCTTTTCAACTTCATTTCATATGCCACGTATGTAATAGGAACAAACGTACCCAAAGTTCCTATAAGCTCACCGAAAGCACCTATTTCTAGCGAAGACATTTTTTCCCCCTTTAAATCTAGATCAGTAAGTCTGGCTGGATACTGTAACTGACGCAGACTCTGTAGCCGCGCAGATTCTCAACTGCACTTAGTTCTAAAAAAACGGCCTCGTGAGAGACCCTACAAGCACTTTTCTAATGTTGAGGGAGGCTCATGCGGCAACTGTGTAATTAGTTTGTTTCTACTTCCAAAGGCCCGTCGCTCCCAAAAACTCCGACTAGTGTTGCGCAGCTAAGACCATCAGATTCATAAATCGCTATCCGCAGCACATCGAGAGGCTCTCGGGGAGGACACTGAGCATGAGCAGTCGGGAACAGCCCAATCTAATTGATAGTTTGAAGTGTTAGGCTAACTGCAATAATTCCAAGCAATATCTTCAATGACTTATCGTTCATTGTTAGTACTCCAATTCAGTTTGTTTACAATTAGGCTCGCCTTCTTCATCAACCACGCATTTGCCGCTCAAGTTCCTCTTTGCTTGCTCTCGCTAAGCGATAGGTGTCTTTTGCTATTTGTCTCGCTTCTTCAATTTCTTTCGCCACATTCGGCCTTGGCGGCATCACGCATAATTCAGGGAGAAGTTAAATAGGCAGCAGAGGCGCTGTAGTTGTTTATGTTTTATAGACGTTAATAATGGTCACTCCCACAACAACAAGGAACAGCCCTACTACAGATTGCCAGTTGAGAGCTTGCTTGTAGAATATGCTGCTTAGAATCGCAACTGACGATACGCCAAGGCCCGCCCATGAGGCATAGATTACAGAAAGCGGTAACTTCCCAGTCACCATTGCTAGCAGGTAAAAAGATAATCCATAAAAAAGCAGCAACAATGTGCTTGGCAAGGGTTTTGAAAAACTTTGAGTCAGCGGAAGAAGCATCGTACCTGCAACCTCGAACCCAACCGCCGCAAATAGAGTTATGTAAATAACCACCCTAACATTCCTCTTTATCTGGTGATTTAGTCGGTAGCAGCACACTCATTTGCCGCTCTAGTTCTTCTTTGCTTGCTCTCGCTTTGCGATAGGTGCCTTTTGCTATTTGTCTCGCTTCTTCAATTTCTCTAGGCACATTCGGCCTTGGCGGTACCATCCAGTCAGACTTGTGCATATCCTTGTCACTGCTGGTTTCATATTTGATACACATAATTAGCCCCTCATTGCTCTAACTAACACAGATTCTGGAAACGTCCTGTCACTATTGATAGATAATACGTTTAATTCTGTTGGTTTGTCCTCGTTACCTACTTTTCCAAACCTGATTGTGGGAGCGTCGACCCTCCTCACTTTGTTGCAACCTTGTATCGGTATTGGGTGAGGCGGTTTTTTTCTTAATTACCAACCTTGGTTTTTCTTTTTTTTCAAAATCGGCTCGAGCAAGTCTGGGTTGGTACTATTATCGAATAAGGGTATGAAAGCACTCCCCCGCCCCTTTTGATTGGGGCCACCTTACAGGGCTTTTGGGAGGGTGGTTGCTGAATCTTTGGCACCTAGGTTGGCACTTCTATATGCATTAAGCACGCTGAAACCAGTAAATATATTACCTTTCGATACCGCCCGCTGGGACCACCCACTCATTCAGTGGGTTCTGAATACTTCCACTTTTTCCGATAATACCAAGTTGGTTTACTTTACTCGTCCAAGGATAACGAAATGAATTTCACAACATAGCCATAAAGCAAGGGATGAAGTGAATACGCTGTTGACACTCCTAGTTCAGCCGCGTTCAGTGCATTAAAGCCGTTGGATGCGATGGCAATCCATGCGATCAATAAACCAAGCCACCCAAAATAAACTGCACCCTCGCCCACTCTCCGCGCAAGCGTTTTCTCTTTGCTTGCTAAGAGCGCATTACTAGTCACTCCAGCTAACACCAATAAAGCAGCCTCCAGATGAAAATAGGAGCCAATCCCTAACGATAGCATGGCCCCTAAAATACCTAGTAAAGCTATGCTGATTCCGCATATTTTCCACTTACGATTTTGCATACCTAACTAAGTTCCGAGTCGCCATTAATGAAATAACGGAAAACCACTTTATACGATTCAGCCCAATTCCGTTAAATATCAGTTTAGTTCCCCACTCATAAACGGAGAGGCCGTTTTCGATACCGCCTACAAGCAGATCCCCAGTCTCATCCAGAGCACCCTGATCAGTTCGCCAACTGACATAGTTGTCGTGATCACGGAAAGTGTCCAACTCCTCAACTAAGGTGTAGGTCGCAGCAGATTCATCTACATACACGTCTAATTTAATACAACCCGCAAAAGCGCGTGTATCGCCTAAAACAGCTTTAAAGAAATCCCCAAGTGCGTCAAACTTTCCTTCAGCTGCTTTGAAGTTTTTTACTACTAGAGCTGCCATTCTTCCCCCCCCCTCCTCATTATTGTAAGAATCACTAGGTCCGACAGTTTGAAGACCGGACGCGGTCAAGGCAACTGGTTTAGATGTGATTTTGAAGAGGTAAACCTTTATTTAGGATCAGCTAATTAAAAAGGGGGTTGGCATTCTAACTACTTAAATGTAAAGATGAACTGAGGTCGGACGCGTAAAGATAAAAGCATTACCCTGGCATTTATCGTCGATAAACTGTTTGCGAAGCAGAAGCAACCGCGAAATCTTCTTCTGCTCGGCAAGGAGTGTGATATTTAGAGTTGATATAGACAACCCTTAGGGCCTATTAACTTGTTAGCTAAAATATTTTTATGATCGGTATTTCAGCGACAGAGCGTCTGGAAAGCAGCGGCCAGAACAATTTCAGAACGCATAAAGACCGAAAAATACGCAAAGTGCTTGATTTAGTCGGCTGGCTGCTTGTGTTATTACTGCTCTTCGTAGGTCTTAGCTCTTTGTTTAGCCGAGTTGACTTTCTAAATAATGAGCTTTCAAAGGAGGCAACCGACGTCGGACAAGGGCTGGATGATTTTGGAGTCCGCTATATTCAGCACTATTTTGTAGCAGGAGTTCATCTGCTATTCGGATTCATCGTTTATGTCTGCGCGCCGTTTCAGTTTATGCCAAGTATCCGGAAACGATTTATTCGCTTTCATCGTTGGATTGGCAGGGCTTGGATGGTTAGCGCTGCGACCGCGGGGTTCACTGGAGCTTTCTTCGGTGTCGTCTGGCCGTTTACAGGCCACCAAGGATTCGGATTGATGCAAACCGGCATCAACGCCTTAATTGGTCCGTATACATTGTTCTGCTTGTATAAGGCTTATAGCAATATCCGGGCACGTAATTTTGGCGAACACAGGGAGTGGATGATCCGGACTTTTGCACTGATGTTGGGTGTTGCGACACAGCGTGTTTTGATGATGGTCCTTATTCCCCTTACTGGAATAGGTGCTGAAACCATGTTTGCAAGCTGCATGGTTCTCGGCATGATTATCAATATTGGTATTTCTGAATATTGGATCAATTTGACTCGAACTCCCGGCAAAGGTCATCGACATTGGAAAGATCTCGATAGGAAAATAGTCAACTGCGACGAAAGATGATTAAAGAAACAAAAGCCATAATTTTTATATAATATGGTCCACTAAGCATAAGCTTTGGCGATTCCGCCCGCTCTATTAGCGGTCTAAGCACTGCAAGGCCTCATGAGAAGGCAGCAAAAGCAAATGGAAGAGAGCAATAGAAGCGTGTTGAAAAAGCTTAGAAGACATCTAGAACAGCTTGCTAAGACCCAAATCTATAGCGCAGCTTGATCGCAAGCTGATCTACAACGGGTGTATTCCAAGATTCTTCAAGGAGATCTTGAAAGGTAAGAAAGCTGCTGCGCGGCAAGCTAGCACCTCGCGTGTAAACCACGAACAGATCCGACAGAGGTGCAATTTCCCAACGATACCGCGCCTGAAAGGTCATGCGACTAATTACAAAGTCGTCGGGGATGTTATCCGGGTTAGCCACTGGGAATAATGCTTCGCGTGCATCGGCATTAACCTCATAGAACATATCCTCAAATGCCTTTAACCCAGTCCATTGTAGAGAGAATCTCAACCTTTGACGCGCAGTAATGAAGTAGTTTAGATCGAACCGCGGCGACCACTGATGAGACTCAAAGCTTGTATATTTGCCTGCCCCTCGATGCACAAGTAGAGCTTCCCGGTCTTGGTATCTGAGCTGCAGGTCCACTGAGAACCTATCATCAGGCCGCCACGTAATTCCGGCGCTACCTGAAATATCAGAGGCGCCGAGATCTTCTTGACTTAGATCGATCCCTACATTCCATGCAATCGCCTCTGCCTTGTTCGATTCATAGCCAGCTGAAAGGCTGTATCTTTCAGGTATCTTGAAATCACCCGTTCCTCTTCCCAGCCTGTCATCAGTCCTGGGCGGGAAATAACCGACCCGGTAGTTAACTGAATCAAAGTTATTAAACTGATAGTCCCTTCTAAAGAACAGTCCATTTTGCACCGGCTGGCCTTGTGTATTGAATTGGTTAACTATCGAAACGTTAGTAGTCCGCTGCCTGAAGGAGGCCAGGTTTGAATCAACTTTAAAAAAAGTGTAGTCCAGATTTGCTTGATCGTTTCGAGTCAGAAAGCCCATCTCATTCATATCGAATGTATCATCGATATAAGTAGCGCGCAGGCTGTGATTAATGCCTCTCACCGGACGAAATCCAATATCCCCAGTGAAACCCAGACCAGATTCTCCGCGATTTTCACTATGCAGTATCTGCGTGTCGAGAACCCAACGATTGTCAGCGGAAAAGTAGTGCATATCGACTACATTAACTACTGACTTTTCATCAGGGTGATCAAGCATGGTTCCCATCCAGCCGAGTTGACGACGCCCCCCTCCGCTTGTGTCTTCGTAGAGGACTCTACCAACGAAGAAATCTCGACCAGTGGCCTTCACGCCAACAACTGTTCCATCTTCGAGCGTTCCTTCAATTTCCGGATCGTCTTCCATTGCAAGCAGAGTTCCATAGCGAAAATTGCCACTCTGGCCCACAACCTTAGCAGCACCGAAGAGATCAGTAGGTTTACTCAAATCGGTAGGAACTACACTAATCCCATCTGGTAAATCGTAACGCGGCGCCCCGCCAATACGCCTTGTATTGAGGACTCGAATAGGCCCTCCTGGACCTCTCCTTCCTGAGGAACGGGGAGATGTGTTGTTAAAAATGTCTTGGCCTTCAAGGAAAAATACACGACGTTCAGGAAAGAACTGCTCGAACGCAGTAAGATTTACAATCACATCGTCTGCTTCTACTGTCCCGAAGTCTGGATTTAGTGTCGCAGAAATCAAAGTGTTTGTAGTGGGGCGCCAATATAGATCAGTTCCTATCCGGGGCTTATTATCCCTGCGGATATTATCGAAGACAGAAGAAGCGAATGGGTAGTACGTTAACTGTCTGCGGGGTTCGATATCTCTCAGCTCAAACTTCATAAACGCAGAGAGATACTCATTGACGGTCCTCGGCAGGGGGGGATTGGACCATGCCTCACCACCGATTGATCCGACTTGCCTCTCAAAATAAAAGCCAATCTTTCTGATAGCTTCCGCTTCAGGCAACGGCATCATCGACCAGGGAACGAAGTATTCTACGCTCCAGCCATCATCTAGCGCCTGAGTTCTTCCATTCCAAGAGCCATCCCAATTCATATTCACCTGCCGCTCTGGTAGCAAGGAGGCATCTGTCATTGAATCTCCAAGATTAATACGGAGAAAAAACCCATATAACCCACTACCTGACGCATCGATACCCACAACAAAACCATCTCTATCCAATTGAGTATCCCTTGGAGTCATTCTTGCTACGAGGGTATCTGCAGGCTGATGATTCTTTACACCAATGTAAATACCTCGCTCTGTGTAGAACAGGCGAATATCAGTTTTGTACGGTGTTTCTGCTAGTGTATCGGGATTGATCACTCGCATGCCGTCAAAAGCTGGGATATCTTCCCAAACGGCTTCATCCAAAAAGCCATCAAGCTGAATAGATGCTTCATCTTCATCAAGTCGGACAAGCTGCTCAGCGAGAGGGAGCTGTGCCAGGACGACTGAATAATTCAGACAAATTGAAATAAGCAGAGGTAACTTGTATCGAGATAAAAGCACGCGCTGTCCCAGAGACCTCTTTGTGTCCTAATCGGGCCTAATTGCAGGACCGTGTTTCATTAAATTCGAGTCGGCCGTAAAGCCTTAGAGCACCTGAGATCCGAATTGAGGCTAATCGAGTCCGTAGCGATACTATAAACTAATTTCTATAGCCTGTTTTCGGCGGAAACAATTAATTGCATTTTGGTGTAATACCCTTAAGCCTCTCCAGAATGACTGTGACAGCTGTCTTTGGGTCATTTCCAAGTTATTCTGTGCCTTCTCGTTATCGAGCGAGCGATTTGACCACCATCAGGCCCGTGCTTTAGCTCCAAATTTGAACATGAGCAAAGCGAAAAATAGACTGGTGGAATAATTACTCGCTCAAGAGACCAATAAGAAGTCACGCTGCAGAGAGTCAGTAGAGAGCGCCCCTGAATAGGGCACATAAAAAATAGCGGCTTCCTGAAACAATCCAATGCTTCTGGAAACCGCACGCACACAATCTCTTGGAGTATAAAGGTAATCGACCCTTTGTATCTTTAACATTAATGGACGAAGTCAGGCTCAAACCCGTTGGCTGGTGTACCCAAGAAGAGTAAGTCTGAATAGGTGCCTACGGCTGCTTTTCTTTTTTGCCAAAGGTGTCAGGAACTGACATGAACGCGACAATTAAGAAGATAAAAACAAGGCCATTAATGAGCGGACGAGCATCTACGCCCAGCAGCAAGTCAATGGACAGTATCAAAGCAGCAGGCGTCAAGAATAACCAGAAGCGATATTTTTTAAGAGTTTGAGCCATGCTCGTCTCCAACCAGTTAACTGAATTTTAGGAAATGACAAATCATGAGCAAAACACCCGTCAAACGTGGCAGTCCAGCAGGAATGCGGGCTAGACAACTAGAGTTAAAGCAAACGCTCTTGGACCATCCAGACGTTCCTGCGGCCATAGAGACGGTCGTAAGAACTGCTCTTGATGACACTCACATGAATCAGACTGTTGCCCAAAAGTAACTGATGGATTGGATCCTTCTCATAAGCACTCTCGAGAAACAGTCTGATAATCGTGGAAAAATTACGATAACCGTAAGGGTTATAGGTAAAGGATCCGAAAAATTGAAGGGTGAGGTTATCGAACGATGAAGAATCTAGCACTTCTAAAAAATGCGCCTAATTTTGCTGTCATTTTATCTTTGCTCCTAGTCGCATTTGAGCTTAACCAAAATCAGCAATCCCTACTTGAAAGTAACAACCTTGCCAGGATTGAAGCAGCAAACAACGCTTTTGTTGGCAGCACTGCGGTTCGGCAACAGCAGTTAGAGAATATCGAGATATGGGTGAAAGGCTCCAAGATGGAAAGTCTTGATGAAAATGAAGAAGCTGTTTTTCGGATATTGTGCGGAAGTTACATCTTCAACCTAGGCAATTTATATGAAGCGGACTTCTATAGTGGAAATACTGAAAAAATCAATTCCCGCATATATCAGGCTGGAACCCTTTGGGGTCAATCAGCTTGCAACAAGGTTTATCCCGAACTCAGGGAAAGTATACGCACTAGGGGAGAGATGTACTTGCCACTGGTAATAGCTCTCGAAGAAGCCACAAAAGAGTAGGAATCGAAGTTGCACCAAGTTAATAATTCACCGTTTATATCTGACAGAGGTGAAGAAATGCCCACAAAAATCCCCACAGCAGTAGCATTCACTGGAGTCGCGAATTTCCTTGGCGTACTTCGAGTAATTGGATTCCTTATTTTTGTTGCTTTAGAGTTGCGGCAAACGCAACGAATAGCACTCGCAGACATGGAGCAGCGAAGGTCATTGCTCACTGCCACATGAAAAAGACAGCCCCAAGACTGCCTTTTCTCAATGCTGTATTTTTTTATTTACTCTTCTTATGATTGCAAACTATGAAAGTTATACAACTTATTATCTCTACGACGGGCCTGCTGATTTCCTGCTTCAGCGCAAATGCGGCTGATCTACCGAATTTTGTGTGGCTTACGTCCGAAGACAATTCGGTCCACTTTAGCCGCATATACAGTGAAGCGGGTATCGCGATGCCGGCGATCGAAGGCTTGGCCAAGCATGGCTTAGTTTTCGAGCACGCTTTTTCAAATGCGCCGGTTTGTTCTGTTGCGCGAACTACCTTAATTGCAGGTGCATATGCTCCACGCATAGGAACTCAATACCATCGTCGCTCAAAATTAGTTCCTATGCCCGATAATGGGAAAATGTATCCTTGGTACTTGCAACAGGCCGGATATTACACAAGCAATAATAGTAAAACCGACTACAATGTGATCACTGGCGAAGGCTGGAACGATTCTTCTCCTAATGCAATTTGGCGTAATCGAAAAGCTGGGCAGCCGTTTTTGCACGTACAGAACACTGCGATTACTCACGAAAGTAGCCTGCATTTCTCGAGAGAAGAAATGGAGATGACCGCGAATAAAACCACATCTGATTCAGTCGCCTTGTTTCCATACTTTCCTGACACACCAACGTTTCGCTATACCCACGCGCGCTATTTAGATAATCATGTTCGTGTGGACAACTATTTTGCAGACTATATTGCGATGCTGGAAGAAGACGGTGTGCTGGATGACACGTTTATTTTTTATTTCGGAGATCATGGCGGAGTGCTTCCTAGAGGAAAGGGATACGCCTATGAAAATGGTTTGCACGTCCCTTTGGTAGTTTACATACCGAAAAATTGGAAACACATGGTCGAGCCAGACTATGGCTCTCGCATCAAAGGGTTTGTGAGCTTTATTGATTTCGCACCAACCATCCTAAATTTGGCTGGGATAGACATACCACCGCACATGGACGGCAGACCCTTCCTAGGTGCTGGGGTAAGTATTGAGGAAGTTAATGGTCGAAATGAAGTCTTTGGCTATGCCGATCGGTTTGATGAGAAAATCGACCATGTAAGGACATTGCGCAGAGGGAATATAAAGTATATCCGTAATTATCAGCCTTTTAACGTCGACGCTCTGTTCAACGAGTATCGGTATCGCATGCTCGCATATGCTGAATGGTGGGAGCTGTTTCGAGCAGGCTCACTTGACGAGACTCAAAGGCAATTCTTTGAACCACGAGCTGCAGAACAATTATTTGATCTTGGCGATGATCCATTCGAAACCGTAAATCTTGCGAAGGATCCTGCTTATGCCGACGTGCTAATTGAGATGCGACAGGAATTAAATGACCGCGTTAAGTCTATTAATGATCTCAGCATGTTTCCTGAAAGTATGTTATTTACGGAAGCTTTTGATGACCCCGTCTCATTCGGTCGGAAGAACAGTGCTCGTATCGCTGATTTGGTGGATATCGCAGACTTGGGCTTGCAGCCATTCGATGACGTTACAGAAGATATCGAGACTGCTCTGAAGTCAGAAGACCCCTGGGTGCGATATTGGGGGCTGATAGTCTTGAGCAGTTTCAGAGAAGAAGCGCATACCTTTACCAAGATCGCTAAGAGCATGGCAACTGGAGACAACGAAAATCTTGTACGGGTGCGCGCTGCTGAATTTCTCGGCCTAACACATGCAGAAAATCCCGGCCCTTACCTCGTCGATGCGCTACGCAAAGCTGACAATACAATAGAAGCGATGATCATTCTAAATACTATAGTTTTGTTTCAGGACTTTCATGATTACCAGATTGAAGTCAGACCGGACATGTTCCCGGCTCAGTGGACATCGGATGAGGAATCTAATTTGACTCTGCGCCTGGACCATCTGACTAATGAAGCTTTATAAACAATGAGCACCGAAACATTTCACAAAGCCACAACCACACAGCAAATGGCGGTCCTCATACTGCTTTGCTTCTGCCTGATTCAATATACGCAGATGACGTCTGCGCGTTCGCCTATCGATAATGCGGTAGGTTCCCGACCCAACGTTATTTATATCCTCGCTGACGATTTAGGCATCGGAGATATTGAGCCGTTTGGTCAACAACGTATCAAGACACCAAACCTGAACCGTATGATGCGTGAAGGTATGGTGCTGACTCAGCACTATGCTGGAAACACTGTCTGCGCACCATCAAGGGCTGCTCTCATGACAGGCCTGCACTCTGGACACACGCAAATCCGAGGAAATTTCGAATTAGGCGGTTTTACAGATGAAGAGGAATTCGGTCAGATGCCCCTGAATCCAGGGACAGCTACGGTTGCCACCATGCTGCAAGACGCAGGCTATCGAACTGGATTAATAGGAAAATGGGGCCTCGGCGGCCCCAATTCATATGGCGTGCCAAACAAGCACGGGTTCGATTACTTCTTGGGTTACCTGGATCAAAAGCAAGCCCACAATCACTTCCCGACTCATCTCTGGGAAAACGAAGAGCGCTATCCGCTTGATAATGCGTTTTTGCACCCGCATCAGAGTTTACCTGCTGGCGCCGACCCCTATGACTTGGCTAGTTATGAACCCTATCAGAGGAGAGACTATGCCCAGACCAGGTTAAACAATGCTGCCTTAGAATTTATAGAAACAACCGACGAGCAGCCGTTTTTTTTATTCTTAGCATATGCTTCTCCTCATGCTGCGTTGCAAGTGCCTGATGAAGATCTGGTATCTTATTCAACGTTTGATGAAACACCCTACACTGCAAAACAGAATTACTTGCCGCACCCAAAACCGAGAGCTGCAAGAGCTGCCATGATCTCTAACATTGACAGTAGCGTTGGAGCAATAATAGACCGGCTTGAAAAATTAGGAATAAGTGACAATACCTTGATCATTTTTAGTAGTGACAATGGGCCTACCCCAGAAGGGGGTGGCGATATGGAGTTTTTTGACTCAAATAGCATTTACCGCGGCTACAAGCGCGATCTGTATGAGGGTGGTATCCGAATGCCTACTTTGGCACGTTGGCCTGGCAGAATCCAACCAGGGAGTCGCAGCGACCACGTGTCCGCATTCTGGGACCTTATGCCTACACTCGCTGATCTCGCAGGCACAGTTTCACCGAACAATGATGGATTGTCTTTCTTGCCAGCCCTATTGCAGGCCGAGGGACAAGAACAACATCAAAGTCTCTACTGGGAATTCCACAATACACGTGGAGGTCACGCGCAAGCAGTCAGATTTTTAGATTATTCTTCCAAAAGCTGGAAAGCAGTACGCTTGTACAATGAAAACTCTGACACAAAAGCTGTTTTCGAATTGTATGACTTAGATAATGATCCCGGGGAGTCTATGGATCTTGCCGCGGAAAATGCAAAGTTGGTCGAGTGGGCGACCAAAATAATGGACAGTTCTCGCTCCCGTTCATTCATCGATGCCTGGAACTTCGATTAGCGGTTGAAAATAACAATACTCGACTTTCGTCTGGCTGATCAATTTGTATAAATTGGCGCGCAGATAGAATTTGATTTTGCCCTTTTTGATCAACTTACTTAAGATTGAGAAGATAACTGATCTGCGAAAGGAAGCGGATATACGGTCATCAAGTAATGCCCAGACGATATCTAGAACAGCGTCATATTGACTTAGACAGCGGGCGAAGTTAATTAGCTTTATGTCTTGCCTCAGTTCTTCGCTGAGGAACCTAGTTGGACATACGACTTCTTGATAAGATGCTCAATTGTGTCACAGATTGTTTGCCACACCATATAGTCATGACCTCGGCAGCCGCTTCCAACTTTCCCAGCTGACTGATCTACCTGGATATGCCGGATTCTTGAAAGGCCATTCTGAAGCAGTCCAGCTCTGAACAACATCAAAGAGCCTCTGATCGAGGCCCCTTGCCAGCTCACTGGCTCTTACCCACATAAAGATCTCTACGTCGTAACCGGCTTTTCTTGACGGAAAGAAATAAACACAGCCAAGAACTTTTGATTCATCTAGTGTGACCATCGTGTAGGCGAATGACGTTCTGTTCTGGAATTCTTTTTCGTGCCAACCAAGATCAATTAGGTTTTGTTTCAGTGTAAGGCCGTTTGGCCATCCAGTTTCCGGCCAAACTTTACTAAGGTGATCCGTGCTTGAGGTAACAGCCTCAAAGTCTTTATCTACATCATCAATTGAAAGCATCCGTAGTCTAAACTCTTCCGTTTCTAACTTTAAAGGCACGATGAATTCAGATGGTACAAAGCTCGACATTGAGTAATTATCCTCTTCGACGGTATCACTAGGCAGATAAACGTTGCGAAGTGGTCGAGAACTACAACCTGCCATCAATACCATGCTAAGCAAAATATTGAATATTCTGGGATCTCTCATTTGTGTTCAAAATGTCTCTTAATGATTTGGTGCCGCAATTCAATCTAGGTTATCAATGTGGGGTTAGTGATCAGTAGATATGCAATCGCCAGCAAAGTGGTGAATAGAATCAAATTACCAAGATCAAACTTCAATTTATGTTTCCCTCAGCCAAGCTTGTAATTTTAGTATATGGTGAATATACATACCAAGCAGCCACTCTGGATCTATTGGACTACTCGGAGCAATCTTCACCACGCCTGTTAAGTTCTTCCAAGCGAGCATCACTAACCGGGTTGATCCTGCGCATCTGTGGCGACTGAAAATTAAGAACTTGGTCACAAAGCCTCGGTGTTGGCACCTCCCTAAGATCTACGGCACATGTCCAGAGGCACAATGAACCGAGTAGAAAAGGCCAATGCTTCATAAGGATTACTTCTTCTCTAAATTTTTGGGCATCGGTTCGAGTCCTGTTCGGGGCCCAATTGAGCATCTGGGACTAATTTAGGGTGGGTAGGTAGGTGGGTAAAATATAGAATCCAATTTAACGTATTGGTTTTTAATGACGTAACGGAACCGCCCGCTGGTACCCCTCTGTAGTATCGTTGAACTATCTTCCAACACTGCAGTGCCCTACAAACCCCCTTACTTCGGTATCTGCTTGCGATGCCAAACTACGACCCGCTACGATGGATGACCGTTCTCATGGTGGGTATATGCCAAGGTAAGCTCCAGAACTATCGGAGGTTTCGATACGAAGGCTTGCGCACAAAACCGGAAAAAGCGGTAAGCTTAGTTTCTTGATATTCATAATCAGGAGATACTATCCGGTGTAGTCGTCGCTTCTATGAACAACAGCCGTTTCGACGGCTAGTTTTCGTAGTCTCATATTTTCTTCTGATGCTGGTGCGCTCATAAGATTTAGAAAGGCTCGGTGACTTGGATACCAAATACCAAGCACTTCATGAAGCTCCTGTGATCCAACCACCTGTCCGTGAACACTTGTTCTCCATAAAATTTTGCCATCAACCTGATCTACCAATTCATGAAGCTTAGCCATATAGTCTTTATATAGCCGGCCGTCAGGGTACTCCGCGTCTGGAGCATATCGATTTAAATTAATCATTAAAACCGAAGTATCTGAGTCACTCGAGGCTATACTCTCAATTACATCAAGCTCTCCCGTATTTGCGCTAGGCAGTTCAGCCATCTTTTTCTTTCCTCTTATTTTATTTCACACCGGCGGTAAACCTAAATCAATTTTGAACGTATAAAAAGTCTTAGAGCTACAATAAGGTTTCCTGCAAGCCGAATTTAGGCGTTAAAACACCATCGCTAGTTGTTGTAAGTTACTGAAGATTAAGGATGAAATACTTTCAAAGCGTGATCCTAAGCTTGGCTTTCAGCTCACCCTCTGTTGCTGAGAGCTTACCTGAATTGGGTGAAGCCTCAACGGTATCTGGCATATCTACAACCGCTCAATTCTTTGGCGGCGCGACTTCGGATAACGGCGCTTCCTACTCGAGCGCAGTCAACGCAGAAATGCCGATAGACATTGTGGGTTTGTGGCAGCCTGAAGTGACACATGTAAATACAGTCGGAAATATTTACGTCGTAGTTCAGCTTGAAGACAGCTACTATTTCCAGAATGAGAATGGGCAATTCCAAGAATGGAACTTGGACCTGAACACTTTGCATCCGGTTAGACAAGCGATCACGCTTGCTTCAACTGAGCAAATTGAAATAATAAAAGATTTCGCTCTAGGTCTCGCTGGGCTTTCTGGTAAGACATTTTTTATTTTTCTTGCTTATGACACAACTAGTGTTCCTGGCGAATTATTCTACTCGGGCACACCGGTAACAATTTCGGTGACCTCATTAGACACCGAGCAGCCTTCCGCGCAATCACCAAATTCATCGCCAAGTGCAAGTATTTCAGGCGGCAGCCAAAGTATTTCAGATTCTGATGGAATCTCTGGCGAGACAGTCAGTTTGACCGGCAGTGCTTCTGACAGTGACGGCAGTGTCTCGAGCACGCAGTGGTTGATTGATGGCTCTGTGGTTGCAACGGGAACCAGCGCGACTCTCTCTCTTCCAGATGGCGCAACAATCATCACATTTCGAGTCACGGACAACGATGGAGCCACTACGGATGCGGCTGTGACCGTCACTGTGGCGGTTCCTGCAGTTCCAAATTCATCGCCAAGTGCAAGTATTTCAGGCGGCAACCAAAGTATTTCAGATTCTGATGGAATCTCTGGCGAGACAGTCAATTTGACCGGCAGTGCTTCTGACAGTGACGGCAGCGTCTCGAGCACGCAGTGGTTGATTGATGGCTCTGTGGTTGCAACGGGAACCAGCGCGACTCTCTCTCTTCCAGATGGCGCAACAATCATCACATTTCGAGTCACGGACAACGATGGAGCCACTACGGATGTTACCGCCACAATTACCGTTGAAGCTGCAAGGTCAGTTTCAAATAGTATGCAAATTTACACCGAATCTATTTCCAGTCAGATAGTGCAGGCACGTTGTGTGAATTGCCATGGAGGCATCGCAGCACTCACTCTAGTAAGGAGCAATGTGGATGATTATATCAATAAGAATTACAACTCTATGGGGAATTATATTAGACAGGGTGGGTCAAGCACCCTCTTGTCTAAACCACAAGGGATTAATCATGGGGGAGGAATCCAATTACAATCTGGTTCAACAGACCTAATTAATTTAGAGCGCTTTATTGACGCGTTCGCCTCTGAGTAAGGCATACCACATGATCACAACGTGTTAAGAAGCGATTAGAGGTGTCCGCCCTAGTCTTTTTATCACAGCACACTCGTTTGCCGCTCTAGTTCTTCTTTGCTGGGCTTAGACTCGTTGTCTTCAGGTAGTTCAAAGCGACTCATGTATCGCTGCCATATAAGCCATCCAAGTGCTGCTGGAATCACGAGAACCGCGAATATTACACCTTTTGCTTGTGTACCCATCATAGTTCGGTGCTCATGTCGTGATTTTTTTCGCCATCAAATTCACTTTTTTTTCAAAGTCGGCTCAAGCAAGTCTGGGAAGATAATATAACCAATTCAGTAGGCGAATCGGCCTCCCGCCCGCTGGTACCATCCACTCATTAAATGTTGTTTTGAGTTTACATCTACCTTCAATGTCGCTTTCGTACCGACTATAATGATTTTCTTTTCTCGGAGGAGTTAGTCCATGATTACGCGGGCGCAACACTGGATAGAAACGCTTCAGGGTGCTTCAACGACTCTTGGTCTGTTATTACTAACCTTATGTTTGAATGCTGGCGCTGAAGCTTCGGAAGAGCAATCAAAAATTTCGATAGATGAATTTGGCTATCCTGACCTAAACGGTGTTTGGAATTTTGATAATAACACTCCTTTTGAACGTCCCACTCATCTAGGCAATCAAGAGTTCTTGGACGATGAACGTGTTGCGAGAGATGTTCAGCGCGTGCAAGGTTCATCAGAGAAGCGAGCTCAGCCAATCTCAGAGCTCGCGCTTGGCCTTCTCGCGAATCCCGCTGCGCACTATGGCGTATGGGGAGACTTATCATCAAAGTTTCCAAATCGACGAACTTCAGTGATTATCCACCCAAAAAATGGACGCCTACCGGAGACCAGGCCTGATATTCATATCAATCGCACTGATGAGAACACGAACTGCAATGACACCGGAAATGCCCCTTTGGTTCGTCCAGTAAGGATGGCTAGAGGCACAATATCTTGCGATAGGCCGGAGGACTTTGGCTTATCTGAGAGATGCCTTTTCTTCCCACAAACGACTGGTCCATATGTAAAAGCAAACCCCTACAACAATAACATTCAAATAGTTGTCACCAAGGATCATGTCGTACTCAACTCTGAAATGGGAAATGATCCACGGATTATTCAGCTTAGCGAGAATGATTTTTTAGATGAGCGAATAAAAACTTGGACAGGAAGCTCGAGAGCCCACTGGGAAGAGAATACACTGGTTGTTGAAACTAGAAATTTCACTGAGAAGTTAGCATCAGTTTTTCTTCGATGGGAAAGCTATGGTAGTGCTGACAGGATGAAACTCACTGAGAGATTCACTCTTCTCTCTGATGAAACCCTACTTTATGAATTCATCATTGATGATCCTTTTACCTTTGTAGACACAATCAAAGGGGTGAACCATTTTGTTAAATCAGACCTTCGAATGTATGAATATTCATGTCATGAAGGCAACTATTCGATGATTAACATGCTTAAGGGGGGCAGGGTCTCGGACATTCGAGGTTTCTAATTCCCTTGCAGCTGTGAGATTGGGCGTTTCGCAAACATGATTTGGGTTATTGTCCATCCGGAATATTGTCTATAAAGGGGTCTTCGACTAAATTGTTAAATATCCGCCTCAACGTCTTAACGTCAAGCCCCACGGTAATGATCACCTTGTACTCAAAAGCCTTATCGGTTCAAACTCTGATTACACTTAGCCTATTTCTTACGGCTCTTTCAGCACCAGCTCAGGACAGCACCAGCTATCGAGTAGACCTGTCCGAACGTGATGTGCAGCAAGTCACGATCGAGGCGCGCTTTCGCGGTGTGGTCGGTGAAACTCTGGATTTTCACTTACCCGTATGGCGCTCGGGCCAGTACTTGATTATCGACCCTGTCGGTACCATGTCCGGCATTGAGGTGATGAATGGCGACGGCTCAGCCCTGCCTTTTCGTCAAACCGCCAAGTCATCCTGGAAAGCACAACGGCAGAACTCAGAGGCTGATGATGTCGTTGTGCGCTATCGCATATACGCTGACAGTCTCGGCGATCGCACCCGTCATGTAGATTCAGAGCATGCATTTTTGAATCCAGCTGCAGTGTTTATCTATGCTGAAGGCTTCCGAGAACAACCAATCGAAGTCAGCATCGACTTGCCCCAAGGCTGGCAGGCGGCGAGCGGAATGGAACAGCCGGAATCAGGCCGATTCGTGGCGCCACATTATGATCGCTTAGCGGATTCGCCCATCGAAGCCGGCTCGTTTGACCTAATCACTTTTGAAGCCGCTGGAATGACCATCGACTACTTGATTGAGGGCACCTGGGATGGCGATGAAGAGCGCCTTGCCCATGATATTAGAGCAATCGTTGAAGCCTCAGCCAAGGTGTTCGAATCAGCCGAGCGCGGACTTCCTACTGATCACTACCTTTTCCTGCTTAACAGCGGACCGGGGCTGGGTGGCGGTACCGAGTATTACAACAGCACCGTTGTCCATACTGACCCTCGCGCTTTTTGGGATGAGGACCGTTGGAAACGTTTTCTGGGTCTAATGGCTCACGAGTTCTTTCATACCTGGAACGTAAAACGCTTTCGGCCAGCTGCAATTGATACCTATGATTATCAAGACATAAATTACACTGAACTGTTGTGGGTCGCCGAAGGTCTCACCAGCTATTACGATGAAATACTGCCAGTGCGCGCAGGGCTTATCTCGGTCTTAGATTATCGCGAGCAACTCGCCAACACCATAGATAGCGTTGTGGACAATCCAGGTTATGGTCAAGACACACTAGCACAAGCCAGCTTCGAAGCCTGGACTAAGGGGTATCATCGCGGCGCAGACCGTGCTGCCGATAAGCCCAACCGCACCGTGTCTTTCTATAGCCAGGGCGGTCTTCTAGGTTTGGTGCTTGATCTTGAGATCCGCCGGTCCAGTGATGGGGAGCGCAGCCTGGATACGGTAATGTCTGCACTCTATGACGACTTTCCGCTTGGAGAAGGCGGTTTCACCTACGGCGATTTTCGCGATCGGTTAGCTTCTGCTGGCGGTGACGATCTAGCCGAGCGCCTGGATGGCTGGGTCTATGGCACGCTGCCTCTTCCCGTTGCTGAAGCACTGGAATCAATAGGTTGGACTCTTGGTCGCGAAGATATTTCTGATGCCCCAGTGCAAGTTTCTCTTGGCCTTTCGCTGAGGGGGAATCCTCCGGTAGTGCGCTATGCCCGCCTCGACGGGGCGGCCTGGCGAGCCGGCGTCAATGCCGGTGATGAACTGCTCGCTCTCGACGGCGATCGCATCGGAGGTGGCCTTGACTCATTGCTGCGTCGCTACGCCCCAGGTGATGAGGTAGAGCTGGCGTTGTTTCGTGATGGCGCCCTAGAGACTCTCTTTTTAACGCTCGATCCAGTTTTGGCAGACCATGCGATTGAAATTGACGAGAACGCTGGGGACCGCGCTCGCGAGCTGCGCAGAGGCTGGCTCGGTGGCTTCGATGTAGGTACTGAAGACGACTAGGCAGACGAGCCTGCAAACGCTGACTTTTTCAATTACTTGAAAGCAAGGTCTACTATCGTCTGTGAAGAAGCAGAAGGTAAATGCTCCACAGGAGCACCCTGAGTGGCAGGACATCTGGTCTCAGCATCCGAATGAAAATGCATACATAGTTATGAATGCACGCTCTATGAAGTGCTTATAGCGCACTGTCTGCTCAATGCGATATGACAAACGGATTCGGTTCTGATCTATTTGTGCGGACGAACCAGGTATTTTTCTCCCGTCGCTTGCTTGGCATATGATCTAATGACATCTGGCTGAAGCATCTCACTCAATGAGATTTCTTGCGCATACGAGCTGGCGAAAGTTGTTTTAATTTCTTTGGCTACGCGTTGTCTCATACCTTGAAATTTTTCCATCCCGATTTTCCCTATCATGGGAGTCAGCAGCCAACCACCGAGGCCCCACGACATGCCAAAGGCCCTTTTCAGAACCGTGGGCGATGGGTCCAGGCCACCGTAAATATAAACCTGCTTGTAGGTTTCAGAACCATATCTACTATATACTTTCGCGGTCTTATTGGCGGCGATTTCCATCGCTGACAGTATCTGTCCTGGAAGCTCTCCATTGTTGCCACCGCCAGTCGCGTCAAAGCCCAGGGTAGCCCCGGTTTCAGAAAGCGCCGTTACTAAATCAACCATGAAAGAAGCTTCGTTCATATTACAGACATACTGAGCACCGAGAGACTGCAGCAGCTCGACCTGCTCTAGCTTCCTGACGATATTGATCAAAGGAATCCCATCGTCTTTACAGATTCTGACTAACATCTGCCCTAAATTTGATGCCGCTGCCGTGTGGACCATGGCCGTGTGATGTTCCATTTTCATGGTCTCTACAAAAGCCAGCGCGGTTAAGGGATTGACGAAAGACGAAGCGGCCTCGACCGCTGTAGTCCCTTCTTGCATGACAAGACAGTTAGCTGCAGCGACACACCGATACTGAGAGTACATCGAGCCGCCTGCAAGGCCGACAGTTTTGCCAATGAGACCCTTAGTCTTGCTGCCCGCATCTATGATCACACCAGATCCTTCATTACCGACGGGCATCGATTGACCCAATCTTGGCTTCATGCTGACCATGAGCCGGGGGTGGATCGGCATACTGGTTACAGTTTCATCTCCGTCGCCCTCGGTGCGAATACTGCTCAGATCGGCCGCAAAACTCAAGAGCAGGCCAAGGTCAGAAGGATTTATCGGGGCAGCTTCAACTCGAATAAGTACTTCATCGTCTTTTGGCTTCGGTATTTCTACATTGGCGATTGAAAGCTCAACCTCTCCTGCGCTGGTGACCTTGGTTCTTATCTCCTTTGACATCTTGTCTTGCATCAATTTTTCCTCATACCTTAGCGGCTGTGATTCCACAGATTATAATTACTTGTATAATGCTAACAACTAGACACTTTTTTCATACTAGTATATGGAAATATACTGTGGACCAATGCGCCGATCCCATAACCAACTCTATGAATCTGATTGGCGGCAAGTGGAAGATAGCGATCATTTATACTCTGATCGACGGACCAAAACGCTTCGGCGAGCTGGAAAAAAACTGCCTCCGATCACTCAACAAATGCTTACCAAGCAAGTTCGCAAAATGGAGAGGGATCAGTTGGTTGCTCGGAAAGTATATGAAGTGATTCCCCCGAGAGTTGAATACTCCCTCACTAAATTCGGAAGGTCTTTAGGCCCCGCAATGCGGGCTTGGTGCACTTGGGTAAAAGCCAATACAAATAATTCAGCAGATCTTCGTCAACCACCAATCTTCGAAATAGCCAATCGACTAGGTAATTAAGCAAGCAGGGGAAATACCATGAGACTGAGGAACAAAACATGTGTCATCACTGGTGCAACAGGGGCAATAGGCAAGGCTACATCAAAGCTCTTTCATGAGCATGGAGCCAATTTATGCTTGATTGGCCGGGACCCCGAAAAGCTCGCGGACTTGAAAAACGAATTTGATTCAGCCGAGAAAATACTTATTGCTCAAGCCGAGTCAAAGGACGAAGCTGCAGTAAAAGAGGCTATCGCAAAAGCTTATGATCAGTTTGGCACCTTAGATGCCGTCTTTGCAAATGGAGGCACTGAGGGAACTATTAAACCTTTGACTGAATACTCACCTGAAGAATTTAACGAAATCCTCCATGTAAATGTGACGGGTGTTTGGATGCTCATGAAATATGCTGTTCCGCTAATGCAGAAACGCGGCGGAGGCTCTTTCGTAGCCACCTCTTCTGGTGCAGGTGTTGTCGGATTCAATGGACTCTGCCCATATGCAGCTAGCAAGCACGCTGTTATCGGGATGATGAAAACAGCTTGTCTCGAATTTGGAAGCGAGGGAATTAGATTTAACTCACTAGCACCAGGACCAATAGACAATCGGATGATGCAATCACTTCATGATCAGCTTAATCCTGACGACCCAAATTCGGTGAGGGAATTTGTAACAGAGTCGATACCCATGCGTCGTTATGGATCGAATCAAGAAATTGCTAATCTTGCACTGTTCTTAGCATCTGATGAATCCAGCTTCTGTAATGGCGCAGTCTTTCTATCAGATGGAGGCTTTACGGCAGGATAGACCATCAAAATAAATAGGTAATGAAAGCAATTTGAAAGAGTAGCTTCATCTCGTTTCCGTATGGATACAAGTTAATATCACATCAAATTCTTCCGAACATGGTAATCGTATCAGCCAGTGAGGACAGGGGGTCATCAATAGCTATAACAATACTGTCTGCTGTTCCGTACAAACGTACAGCTTGATCTTGCGGTGCGATCTCCAGCAGGAAAAAACCTCCGGCAGAATGACTCGAAATATTCATTGTCTGATTCGCCTGGAATCGTACCTTGTCGTCATAATCAGGACGAATGCGAAATCCAACTTCGTGCAGCTGATCGAGTATCTTATCTTGATGGATTATCTGGTTGGCTAGCCTTAATGTGGCTTCGCTCGTCGAGCGCTCATTAAGGATAAGCTGAATTCCGCCGACATATCCGTATTCCTCACCGTCTTCTTATGCGCTGGCGTAAGGGGCATGAATGCCGTAGTTTTCCGCGAGAATTGAATCTGCATCACAGTGAATCGCCACGATGGTCGCCTTAGCTGCTACAGCTGCCTTCAGGACCTCATCATATAACGCATATGCAGCCTCAAAGGCGACCTTATCGGTGATCTCACCGCTTATCGTCATGTCTTCAACATTAAATATGTAAGTTCTTAGCCCCCTAGGTATGAGCTAATCTCTTAGACTTACCAAAGTAGGATCTATGAATACACGCTCTTCTCCATTCGCCCCACCAGTATCAATATTGAGATCATGAGGCAGTGTGTGATCAGAAACCAAAAGTACATCTGTCAATTGGATACGCTCAAGGTCAGCACTTATATTTCTGATTTCTGATTGCTGGCTCGAATCACAGCCAACGAAAATCAAACCCGTCAGCAGAATTAGACAGACTCTGTTATTCATTGGTGGTTTTACAATGCAACTCATTATTGAGTTTTGTCTTAAGCTACTTCTCCACAACCTCGGCATCTTATGACCGCTGCTAACTGACTGTAGCACCTGAGCCCCATGGCATCTAAAATCCCGCAGAATGCTCAAGAACATACTAACAAACAATTATACAGTTGCGGCTATGTCAAAACCCATGATGATTAGAGTTACGACTGATGCCACCCAAATCCCCGAGCGCACAATTTTGATACCGCCTAAATAGCACACCACAAAGAGCACTCGGAGGACTATCCATACTGAACCTGATAGCGTGAGATCGACATCTAAAATTACGCCCAGCAGCATTAAAGTGATAAAAATCGGAAGCGTTTCATACAGATTCGCGGAAGCACGCTGAGCTCGCTTTGTGATTGTGCTGAATTGGAAGTCTTCATCACGATTTGAGAGCAGGAAGCTCAAATTTCCCAGATTTAGAAGCATCGGAATGAGCCAACTCTGAATTAAAGTAAGCAGTAGAGCGCCCAATATTATTTCAATCATTTAAATCACCATCCTATTAATAAGTTTAAGCAAGTTCATATCCAGAAGCGAATAAAGCTAGGCTTTTATATTCTGCTCGAATGTGGGTAATCCTTCTTTCACTTCGTCCCAGTGCCTCGCTGTGGAATTCCAGATATTCATACCGACGCTTACCCATGAAGAGTCATCCAGGCTACCAGCTTTAATGAACTTGATTCCTTCCCAATCGGCCGGGCCGATTGCTGCACTAACAATAGGCGAGCCACAATTCTCACAGAACCCTCGCTCAATAGTTGCTCCGTCCGTACCGACTACCGAATAATACTTCAAGGCCCCTTGAAGGGTGAGGCTGTCTTCGGGTATTACTACTATCGTCGCTTTGCCTGAACCGGTCGATTTTTGGCAGTCAAGGCAGTGGCAGTGAATCGCATTCAATACCGCGTCTCTTTCCAATTCATATTTTACGTTTCCACATAGGCAGCCGCCCGTTGCCGTTTTCATATTAATTCCCCCCACACAACTAAAATGTAAATAAACAATACTAAAGCTAACCACTTCGCATACCGTCTAGACCGAAATGGGAAGTACTACCCCTTCGGCCGCTTCATAGAAGCGAGAACCCATCTCCCTCCACCACTGAAATCTGCAATTACTTCGGGCTCACCGAAAGAAATTAACTCCCAACCTTCCTCACCCCAACGATTCAGGACCTTCTCAATACTAGTGATATCTTCAGTATCTTCCACGTGAATATAGAAAACCTTATGTTCCCAAGGTTGCCATCGTTTACCAAACATAAATCGCTCCATCAGCCACCAAAAGTGACAATCATAAACCACTATCGGCGCAAAGGCGCTTAAGATTAAGTTAGGCGGACAACCTCTCTTAGACATATCTGGTTGACATTAAAAGCCAGTTGGATCTTTGCTCTGTATGAGATCGATCCCTAACCATATATGGTTCTCATACCTAGTTCATCATAACGCTCACCTCCAACCCTTTCTGCAAGTCGAATTAAAGCGTCAAGCTCACTCGGCTCCAGTGATATATCGTAGCTACCGACGTTCGTTTCGAGATTCTCCAGCCTTGTAGTACCCGGAATAGTCAATACATGGTCTCCTTGCGCCATAACCCAAGCCAGTGCGACTTGCGCGGCAGCACACGCTTTGTTTTGGGCTATTGCTTCAATTTCATCAGCGACTATGAGATTGGTCATCTGAGCCTTGCCCTGAAAGCGCGGATTGCTCTTACGCCAATCTTCAGCACCCAAGGAATCATTTTTGAAGCGCCCTGAAAGCATGCCTCGCCCTCGTGGTGAGTGGGCAGTCAGTGAAGCGCCAATTTCCAAGCAAGCTGGAATCACGTCGGCTTCAATGTCGCGTGCAAATATTTAATACTCTGATTGAACTTCTGAAATAGGATGCACTTTTGCAGCTCTGCGAATAGTGTCGCCCGAAGCTTCAGACAGACCTATTGCTCGGACCTTGCCTTCAGCTACAAGCGCTGCCATTGCCGAGACGTTTCCTCGATGGGTGCTGCCGGGTCGACCCTGTGCAAATTGTAAAGATCAATGAAGTCTGTCTTTAATCTAAGCAATGATCCGTCTACCGCGCGCCGGCAATTCTTCCTGGAGCCGTCGATCCCAATTCGCATGCCTGTTTCCTAGTCTCGCGTAGGCCCAAATTTAGTTGCGATAAACAAACCGTCCCGCTTACCAGTAAAAGCATCACCCAAAAGCGTTTCATTGGCACTTTGAAAACCATATATTTCAGCGGTATCGAAGTGTTCTACACCCAGCTCGATTGCCTCATGAAGGAGTTTAATGGCAAGAGCCTTGTCAGTGGGTGGCCCATAGAACTCTGACAGGCCCATACAGCCAAGGCCAATCGGCGGGATATAAATATCAGCGCTTCCTAACTGTCTCCTATTCCTGTAACTGCACTCAATTTAAAAATTATTATTCGATTTCAAACACCGTAATGGTAAGAGAATTGCTGCCCGTGGTAAATTGAGGAAATCTAGAGTCAACCGCCAAAGATACGGAGACCAAATGCGCCTCACTCCCTTTCACCTTGCCATACAAGTTAGAGACATAGATGAAGCTAGAGAATTTTACGGGCAAAAACTTGGACTTCCTGAAGGGCGGAGCGCCTCAGAATGGATAGACTTTAATCTGTTTGGCCATCAACTGGTTACTCATCTAAATCCAGCCCTGGGCCGGGAAGGGAAAACCAGTAACATTTCCAATGGTGTTGATGGACAGGGAGTGCCCGTTCCACATTTTGGTGTTGTTCTACAAATGACAGACTGGGTAACTTTAGCCGAGCAGGTGAAAAGCTTCGTTGACGGCTTCGTGATAGACCCATATATCCGATTCAAAGGCGAGACAGGAGAACAAGCGACTATGTTCTTCCTTGATCCTTCGGGGAATGCTTTGGAGTTCAAGGCGTTCAAAGACATCGAAGGGCAGCTGTTTGCTAAATAGAAAACTACGATGCCGGGTGATTCATAAAATTTGACAAACGAATCTTGTATATCCCTTGATAAAGAGTCGTGGACAGCACCGAAGCATCATCTAGTCAAGTCTTCAATTCTGCGCATTACAACTTTAGAAAATCTCAAATATTCGACCCCCAAGGTCTTTCGTTCGCTGCAGGCCACAAGATAGTTGACCCTGAGCAAGATAATCGAGTGCTGAATCACGATATGATCGGGCCACTGCCTCCTCAGATTTAGCAAGACCAAACGTAACGACAGAAACCATCAAGTTGAGATATCCACCACAGTCAGTAATCAGCAACCGATCTCCAGGCCAATCGTCGATAACGTAACAGTGATCAACAACGAAAAAATCTTCGTGGTTCGGTGCATTAAATGAATAGTCTGCGGCCCTAACAACGACGCAGGATGAAAGTAAAAAGGCGAACAATAGGAGAGACGCGAGCTTCAGCACAATGATCTCCAAATCATAATTGATCTTCTAAATTAGGAAAGCGCGCAATCAGGTATCACGCAACCAAAATGAGCTAATCAACGAATGGAGCAAAATATCCGTCTTCGCACCAGAGCAGTTTCCGCTCTGGATACTCTCGAGCAAGTTTTACGAGGTCACCAAAACTTTGAGGTTCGACATTGGCAAATGGCGTCGGAGCATCATTTTTTAGATCGACGATTTGGCATCCCTCTGGAGCTTCGGAGACAGCCGTACACCCCGATACTCCTGCAATCACAAAAATTACGTAGCATTTAAGCTTGGTGTTTTTCATCGTCAATGAGAATTTACACATTAATATCGTAAGGTTACGACAATTGGAAAATTACTTTTACCACCTTACATAGCAACGCAGCCGCAGTAGATTCCATGCATCTAAATTTGGTGCACCTAGGGCTAGTCGCGAAGCTTACTATCATCCGCCGCCTGAAGTAATGAGAGAATGAAACTGGTCACCGATCGCGATCCTGTCATCAAACTACTGACAGTCACGTCGACCCGCTCATTAGCCTCAAGATACTCCAGAATCCGACCTCTTTCAGCCTCGGTAATAAAACCTGCAGCGAGACACTGATTCAGTCCGTGCTGAACAAACCTCCAATCCTGTTCGTTAATAGAAGCCGTGCGCTTGCCCCCTCTAATTAGTTTCATCAGCATTACCACACAAAAGCATTCTAATTTAGAGCTAGGGTCCTGGATCCGAACTTTAATCCTAAGTTATAGCCCAGTGTTACTAGCCTATCGCCAGTATAAAGTTTGTGCACGATTAAACCACCCCAATAACAGCCCATTTCCCGCAAAGCCGATCCAAAAATGGCTAGGCTCTAATTATTCCGGGTTGTGCTTTATAACGCACATGTTACATTACCTGCCTCCTAAATTTCCGCATAATGGCATCTTACTGCCACAGGACAGCAACATGAACACCCATAAAATCGCCCTGCTTGACGGCGACGGTATCGGCCCAGAAATCATGGCTGAAGCCGTAAAAATTTTAAATCTAGTAGCCGAACGCAATCAGGTAAATTTTAAATTGGAAAGCGGCGCTTTTGGCGCGACCGCTTACTTCAGCCATGGCAACTCGTTCCCAGACGAAACCAAAGCCCTTTGCGATTCCGCTGATGCCATACTGAAAGGCCCGATCGGACTGAGCCACGAAGACTCCAAGAAGATCCCCGTTGATATGCAACCTGAGCGCGGCGCTCTGCTGCCCCTGCGCCGTCGGTACGACACTTTCGCGAACTTCCGCCCGGTATACCTGCCAAAGGATATTGCGCATTTTTCGCCCCTGAAAGCGGAAGTCATTGGTGACGGCATTGACTTCATCATCATCCGTGAACTTGTCGGCGGCCTGTATTTTGGCAACAAGGAAACCGGAGTCACCGAGAGCGGTAAACGCTTTGTGACTGAAAGTCTAGAATACGATGAAGATCAGATCGCCCGGATCGCGCGGGTGGCCTTTGAAACCGCCCAGAAACGTCAGGGCGTCCTGCACAACATTCACAAAAGCAATGTGCTAAAGTCTAGCGTGCTTTGGAATGAAGTCATGGAGGAAGTCGGCAGAGATTTTCCTGATGTGCAGATTAGGCACATCCTAGTGGATGCTGCTGCCACCTACCTCTGCCTTAACCCCGGGCAGTTCGACGTGATGGTCATGGAAAACATGTTCGGAGACATCCTGAGCGATCAGGGGGGCGGCATTCTTGGGTCCCTCGGCCTGATGCCTTCGGCCTGCATGGGACCGAATAAGGCCTACTATGAGCCTTCCCATGGTTCCGCACCCGACATTGCCGGACAGAAAATCGCCAACCCCTATTCCATGATAGGCTCGGTCGCCATGATGCTTGAAATGAGCTTTGGCATGGACAGCGAGGCCCGGAACGTCTGGCAGGCTATGCAGTCAGTCTTCGCTCAAGGTTTCTCCACCCCCGACCTTTCGAAGCCGGAAAGTGATGTCAAGATGATCAGTACAGACGGGTTCGGCGACCTGGTCGCCGAGGAACTCAGCAAGCTCTGACTCAGAGACTGTGGAGTTTCAGATTGACCATTCTGAGAGTGGCCTTCACCGCTGCCATCACCTGATTAGAATCAACCCCACGGGTCTTGAAGTCGCGCTCTCCTGATTGCCAGGTGATAATACACTCGGTCAGCGCGTCAGTCTGACCGCCTCGCGGGATATGCACCTCGTAGTCCACCAGAGCGGGCATAACAAAATCGCGGCGCTTCAAAATATTGGTAATAGCATCCATGAACGCATCGAAGCCACCATTGCCTGAGCCGGTGCCCTGCAGCTCTTTCCCTTCAATGTCGACACAGACACTTGCCGTGCTCGCCACTTTGAATCCGGTGTTGATATGACAGTTCAGCAGCGTGATGTGATGGTATTCTTTGCTTTCCATCACATCAGCGATGATAAAGGGAAGATCTTCTGCGGTAACCACCTGCTTGGAGTCTCCCAGCTGTACCACCCGTTCTAACACCTTGGCTTTTTCTTCATCGGACAGCTGAATCCCCAGTTCATCCAGATTATTCGTCAGCGACGCTTTACCGCTCATTTTGCCCAGCGCATAACTGTGCTTTCTGGCAAATCGCTCAGGACTGAGAGTACTCTTATACAGGTCCCCTTTCAGATCACCGTCCGCATGAATGCCGGCGGTCTGGGTAAAGACATCAGCGCCAACGATGGGCGTATTGGCCGCGATCCATTTACCGGAGAAGTTTTCTACCATCCGACTCACCATCGCGATATGAGTTTCATCGACAGACAGCTGTACCCCCATCTTGTCTTTCAGAGCAACCGCGACCTCTGCCAGTGACGCATTACCGGCACGCTCGCCAAGGCAATTTACCGTGCAGTGTATGTTCTCGATTCCTACCTCAACGGCGGCCATGACGTTTGCAGTGGCCAGCCCGTAGTCATTGTGCGGATGGAAGTCAAACAGCTTATCGGGGAACCTGCTGAGCATGTCGCTCAGGGCTTCACTGACTTCTGTAGGCGACATCAGACCCAGGGTGTCAGGAAGCAGAATGTGACCAATATTCAGATGTTGCACTCCGCGAACCAGACCGAACACATAGTCTCGGCTGTTCTTGTAGCCGTTGGACCAGTCCTCGAGATACATATTAACGCGCATCCCCGAAGCTTCGGCACACTCTACGGTTTTGATAATGTCTTCAACATGCCCATCCAGCGTCTTGCCGAGCTGCTCCCGACAATGTTTCTCACTGCCTTTACACAGCAGGTTGATGACCTGACCGCCGGCGTCCCTGATCCAGTCCACACTGCGCTGGTAGTCGACAAATCCCAGCACTTCAACGCGATCGGCTAAGCCTTCACTTTCCGCCCATCGAATGATTTGCGCAACCGCTTCTTTCTCCCCCTCGGATACGTTGGCTGAAGCAACTTCTATGCGATCCACCCTGAGGGACTGGAGCAGGGCACGAGCGATATTCAGTTTTTCATTCGCGGAAAATGAAACGCCCTGGGTCTGCTCGCCATCGCGGAGCGTGGTATCCAGCAATCGAATGTGTCGTGGCTGGGTCGTGCTGTTCATCGGTTTTTCCAGATTTTTGTTGATTAAGTTTTTTAACATTCGACTCAGAGTCGAAATGCAGGCGCTGAAGAATGCCTGCGGGCAGAGATTCTAGCAAAAACTTGCAAGCTACCGTAATCAGTTTAGCCCAAGCCTGTGATTTTTCGACAATTTTGATGCTACAGCGACTCAATTGGAGTGCTATGGTATTCGTTATATACTGCCCCGCGATCAAAATTATTCGCATAACCCGTTCACCCGAGCCAGCGAAAAGCTGCTCACAGGATCAAAGATCCACGATAGTCGCCTGTGCGCGCCTGCTCCGGGTCTGGCCCAAATGCATGCAGATCCCTGCCACAGCAGCCTGGCTATCCGAATTGGGAATGACACTTGATGGAAGATTCAGCGACCGACACGGTTCAAGAAAACCCGGCTGACTTTCCGGTCGCCGGGCTGTGGCGCCGATTGGTCGCTCTGCTTTACGATGGATTTCTCGTCGCTGCCATATGGATGGTTCTCGGCTTTCTGATCCAGTTTGCGTTCGGCACAGACACCAACCAGCTTGTGGATGGGCGCGTCGTCACCGACCCGCTGCAGGACGCGGTGATCTTTTTCATGATGGTGACGACGTCATTCGGCTTCTACGCCTGGTTCTGGGGGCGCAGTGGGCAGACTCTGGGGATGATCGCATGGCGACTGCGGGCTCAGCGTCCGGACGGCCAGCTGCTGAAGCTGCCTCAAAGTGCCCTGCGCTTTGGGCTCGCCTGGCCAAGTTTCTTCCTGCTGGGCATCGGGTTCTTCTGGCTGCTGATCAATCGGCAGCAGGGCACACTGCATGATCGTTTCTCAGACACCCGGGTGGTGCTGGTGCCGCGCTCGTATCGTCCGTTCTGAGCAGATCAAGCGACTTTCTCTTCCCGCCGATTGAGTAAATCAACAAGCGCTGCCGGCACTTCCGCAATCTGGTGCTGATCAAAGTCAAAAAACACCACTCCGGTCTTGGCCTGACACACGACAGTTTCGAGTGCGCTGTTGGTTACCTGAAAGGAAATGTCAAAGCCGTAGCGATTAAAGTCGTTGACGCCAACATCAATGAGCAGCCGGTCTCCGGCGAAGGATTCGGACCGGAAATCCACAGCCTGATCCGCCACCACCAGTCCCAGCCCAAACACGTTGGCCTCAGAGAATCCAAGATGAGCCAGAAACTGAAGACGCGCCTCCTCAAGAATCTGCAGCATCGCGACACTGTCGAGATGCTTGGCGTAATTCAGATCGCTGATGCCAACCGCTCTATCCATGCTGAACAAAAATTGGTTGGGGGTACCGATCTCCACTCTTGGCATAACCACTCCTCGTAATACAGTAACCGGCCTGTCTGTTAAGACAACAGCGACTGAAAAAGGTTCACGATGGCCGGACGGAAACTACATCGGCCATGCAGGCTCAGGGCGACCTCTCCGGCTGGTGGCATCGTGTTGCTTATGCCCTCGAATGACTTTAGGATTGTGCCGGCGTTTAGAGACTTTTGCGCCAGGGAGGCGCGTTATTATTATGCGGTATTCAATCAAATCCGGCGCAATCGAGAAGGTGGCAGCCGATTGCCTAGTAGTCCCTGTCTGGGACAAAAGCGCACTGTCAGCAGAAGCAACTCATCTAGATAAAGTCTCGGGTAAGGCGCTGGGCGCCGTGATCAAGTCAGGCGATTTCAACGGCAAACTGGGCGAGACTTCTCTACTGTACAAAATCTCCGGAGTCAGCGCCCGCAGAATTCTGCTGGTGGGGCTGGGCGAGCGCAATAAGCTCAATGCCCGCGCGGCCGCAAAGATGCTGAAGTCGACCGCTAAGGCAGTGGCCAAAACTCAGTCCGAAAGCACGCACTACGCCATGGCGTCGGTCGAGATCACAGACCGGAATGCCTCGTGGCTGGCAGCCCGAGTTGCTCAGGAGCTGGAGGACGCTTGTTACCGTTATGACACAACCAAAAGCAAAAAAGTTACCAAACCCGCTCTGAAATCCGCCAGCATCTCGGCCCCTGCCGGCGCACGGCGTAAAGGTCTCGAGGACGCGCTCAAACAGGGTCACGCCATCGGCAAGGCCATCAATCGGGCCAAGCAGCTTGGCAATCTGCCCGGCAATGTCTGCACACCGACCTTTCTTGCCAACGAGGCGCAGGTTCTGGCCGCAAAGAACAAGTCCATCGCGACCCAGATCCTCAGTGAGAAACAGATGGCCCGGCTGGGCATGGGTTCTTTACTGTCGGTCGCAGCCGGTTCGGCGGAAGAAGCCAAGCTCATTGTTATGAACTATCAGGGGGCGAACAGCAGCAGTCGGCCTTACGTGCTGGTGGGCAAAGGCATTACCTTTGACACCGGGGGTATCAGCCTCAAGCCACCGGCAGCAATGGACGAAATGAAATTTGACATGTGCGGAGCTGCCAGTGTCGTTGCCACGATGGGATGCGTTGCTGAACTCAAACTACCGATCAACGTGATTGGCATCGTCGCTGCCGCTGAAAACATGCCGGGAAGCAAGGCCACCAAACCGGGCGATATTGTGACTTCAATGTCGGGCAAAACCATTGAAATCCTCAACACTGACGCAGAGGGTAGACTGGTGCTTTGTGACGCGCTGACTTATGCCGAGCGCTTTAAACCAAGGACGATTATCGATATTGCCACGCTGACCGGCGCAGCGGTTGCGGCATTTGGCTCACAGGCCAATGTCATGCTCAGCAACGACGACAAGCTGGCGCAAAGGCTTGTTCAGTGCGGCGAAGAGTGCCTGGACCGGGCCTGGCAGCTGCCTCTTTGGGATGAATACCAGAGCCTGCTCAACAGCAATTTTGCCGATATCGCAAACATCGGCGGCCCAAGAGCAGGCACCATAACCGCAGCATGTTTTCTGTCACGCTTTACTGAAAAGCAGAAGTGGGCGCACCTTGATATTGCCGGCAGCGCCTGGCAGTCCGGAGCCCAGAAAGGCGCGACCGGACGGCCAGTCGGCATGCTGATGCAGTACCTTCTGACACAGAAGGCATGAGATTGCTCCACTGATGACACAGGTGAATTTCTATGCCCTGAGCAGCCATGATCAGGAAAGCCGCCGCCAGTTCGCCTGCCGACTGGCAGAAAAAGCCTCTCAGCTCGGCCATCGGGTGTTCATTCAGGTTGACTCAGCTGAACAGGCTGCTGCGATGGATAACCTGCTGTGGCAGTTCAAGCCAAGCAGCTTTGTACCTCACGCCCTCGCCGAGTCGGCCGTTTCCGAGCCGGTAATCATTGGTACTGAATCCCGGCAAGCAGAGTATGAGGATGTGTTTATTAACCTCTCCGGGCACCCCTGTCAGCATCTGACCCGCTATCAGCGCGTCAACGAAATCATGAGTAACGATCCGGATGAGCTTCAGGCCGGCCGACAGAGCTATCGGTTCTATCAGCAACAGGGCTTTCAGCCGGAGACCCATAAACTCTGAAGCGCCATGAAAGGCAGGCCGCAATGCCGGCCTGCTTCATGTATACTTGCGCCCTTTCTTCAGATCGAAACATCGTAGCTCCAAATGGAAAAGACTTTTCAACCGCAGCAAATCGAAGATCACTGGTACCGGTCCTGGGAAGAAAGAGGCTACTTTGCTCCGCAGGGAGAAGGAACCCCCTTTTGCATTGCGATTCCGCCTCCCAACGTGACCGGCCGTTTGCATATGGGGCATGGCTTTCAGCATGCCATTATGGATGCCTTGATCCGCTTTCACCGAATGCAGGGACGTCAGGCGCTGTGGCAGGTCGGCACGGACCATGCCGGTATCGCAACCCAGATGGTAGTAGAACGGCAGCTGGCCAGTGCCGGCACCAATCGACATGAAGTGGGGCGAGAGACATTCGTCAACAAAGTCTGGGGTTGGAAAGAAGAATCCGGCGGGATAATTACCCAGCAGCTCAGACGTATGGGTTCCTCGCTGGACTGGTCCAGAGAGCGTTTCACCATGGACCCGCAGCTCTCACAGGTCGTGGAGAAAGTCTTCATCGATCTTTATGAAGAGGGGCTGATTTACCGGGGTAATCGCCTGGTCAACTGGGACCCGCAACTGCACACCGCCATTTCCGATCTGGAAGTTATCTCCGAAGAGGAAAACGGCTCACTCTGGCATTTCAACTATCCCATCGCCGACAGCGACGAGCATCTCACGATTGCCACAACGCGCCCTGAAACCCTGCTTGGCGATACTGCCATTGCGGTTCATCCGGAAGACGCACGCTATAAGCATTTGGTCGGAAAGTTTGTCGATCTGCCGTTGTGTGAGCGCAGAATTCCCATTATTGCCGATGATTATGTCGACCCTGGATTTGGGACCGGATGCGTCAAGATCACGCCAGCCCATGACTTCAATGATTATGAAATGGGCAAGCGCCATGATCTGGAAATCATCAATATTCTCACTGACGATGCCTCAATCAACGACGAGGCGCCCGAGGCTTTTCGCGGCCTTGAGCGATTCGAAGCGAGAGCGCGGATTGTGGAAGCCATGGAGTCTCTCGGTCTGCTTGAGAAGATCGAGCCTCACAAGCTCAAAGTGCCAAGAGGGGACCGCAGCGGCGTTGTGATCGAGCCGTATCTCACACACCAGTGGTATGTCGCAATCCAGTCCCTGGCAGACCCGGCAATCAAAGCTGTCGAAGACGGCGAAATAGAATTCGTTCCAAAGCACTGGGAAAACACCTATTTCGCCTGGATGAGGAACATTCAGGACTGGTGTATCAGTCGCCAGCTGTGGTGGGGTCATCGCATTCCCGCCTGGTACGACAGTGAAGGAAACGTGTATGTCGGCCGCAACGAAGCAGAGGTTCGACAGAAATATCAGCTGCCCGATGAGCTGGCGCTTCATCAGGATGAAGATGTTCTGGATACCTGGTTCTCCTCAGCGCTGTGGACGTTCTCCACTTTGGGCTGGCCTGATGATCTGGAATACTTCAACAAATTTCACCCGACTGACGTGCTGGTAACAGGTTTTGACATCATCTTCTTCTGGGTGGCGAGGATGATCATGATGACGCTGAAGTTCACCGGTGAGATCCCGTTCAAAAAGGTGTACATCACCGGTCTGGTGCGTGATGAACATGGCCAGAAAATGTCGAAATCCAAGGGCAATATTCTGGACCCGATAGACCTGATCGACGGCATCGGGCTCGACGAATTGGTCAGCAAACGCACTGCGGACATGATGCAGCCGCAGCTGAAGCAGAAAATTGAAAAACTGACCCGGGAAAGTTTTCCGGAAGGCATCGCTGCCTACGGCACGGATGCCCTGCGTTTTACCTATTATTCCCTGGCTTCCACAGGGCGCGACATTAAATTCGACGTCGGCCGTACCGAGGGCTTCCGTAATTTCTGCAATAAAATCTGGAATGCAGCCCGCTACGCCATGATGAACAGCGAGGGAAAGCCTCTGTCACCTGAATGGAATCCTGATGAATTTTCCAGCGCAGACCGCTGGATTCTCAGCAGGCTCGAGCACACGACAGGCGATGTCCTGGCCGCACTGGCAGACTACCGCTTCGATCTGGCATCGCAGTCAATGCATGAGTTCATCTGGAATGAGTATTGCGACTGGTACCTGGAACTCAGCAAGCCCACCCTCTGGGATGAAGAAGACAATCCTCAGGCTGCACAGGCAACCCGCCGCGTGCTGCTGACCGTTCTGGAACGCAGTCTCCGGCTGCTGCATCCATTCATGCCATTTTTGACTGAAGAAATCTGGCAGAAACTAGCCCCGCTGATCGACATCAGTGGGGACAGCATTATGCTGCAGCCCTATCCGGAATTTGATCCAGCCAAGATCGATAAGGCTGCCAGCGCAGAGATTGACTGGCTGAAGGGTATAATCCTAGCCATCCGCAATATCAGGGGCGAGATGGATATCTCTCCGGCCAGATCCATTCGCGCCTTTCTGCGCGGCAGCAATGAGCAGGATAAACACTTTCTGAAGCTGAACCGGGTTTACCTGCAAAAACTGGCCAAACTCGAATCCATTGAATGGCTGAATCCTGATGACGCCACCCCGGCCTGCGCTACAGGCCTGCACAACAGCGTTGAAGTGCTGGTGCCACTGGCCGGATTAATCGACGTCAGCGCTGAAACCGCACGACTGGAAAAAGAAATTGGCAAGCTCGAAGCCGGCTTGAAATCGGTTACTGGCAAACTGAACAATGAGAAATTCGTCAGCAATGCGCCGGATGCCGTGGTTGCCAAAGAACGCGCTAAACAGGAAGAGATGCAGACTGCGCTTTCCGCGTTGCGCGGCAAGCGGGACGAATTGAATAACCTGTCGTCCTGAGAACTCAGGCCTGTGTCGGCCGGAGTTCTTTCGGCATGCTGAAAACAATGTGCTCTTCAGCACCTGTTAACTCTTCCGGCGGCAGGTCCGTGAGCTCTTTTAGCCTGCTGACCACCTGCTCGACCAGCACTTCGGGAGCCGAGGCGCCGGCTGTGACCCCGAAGCGCGACTTGCCGTCAAACCACGATGCGTCGATATCCTCAACGCTGTCGATCAGATAAGCGTCACAGCCGAGTCGTTCCGCCAGCTCCTTCAAACGGTTTGAATTAGAACTGTTCGGTGAGCCGACCACCAGCAGCAGATCACATTCAAGAGCGAGTTGCTTGACAGCATCCTGACGATTCTGTGTCGCATAACAAATATCTTTCTTGCGCGGCCCTTCGATGGCGGGAAAGCGCTCACGCAGCGCGTCAATGATACGCGCAGTGTCATCCATAGAGAGCGTCGTCTGTGTGACGTAGGAAAGGCGAGCAGGATCCTCAACCACGAGGGTCTGCACATCAGCGACTGATTCCACCAGATAGATATGTCCGCCCTGGCTGTCATCATACTGACCCATAGTGCCCTCCACTTCTGGATGAAACTGATGGCCGATAAGAACACACTCGCGCCCGGCCCTACTGAACTTAACCACTTCCAGGTGCACCTTGGTAACCAACGGGCAGGTGGCGTCGAATATCTTGAAACACCTGCGGTCGGCCTCTTGTTTCACCTGTTGCGAGACACCGTGGGCGCTGAAAATCACAATCGGCGATCTGTCCCGCCGATCCTTTTGCGGGATATCTTCCAGTTCATCGACGAAGATCGCGCCACGGGCGCGCAAGGTTTCGACCACAAATTTGTTGTGCACCACTTCGTGACGGACGTATACCGGAGCGCCGAAGATATCCAGCGCCCTGTTGACAATATCGATTGCCCGATCGACTCCTGCGCAAAATCCACGCGGGTTCGCCAGCCGTATGACTGGTGAATTGACAGCAGGCTGTAGCTGGACACTGTCAGCATCAGTCATGACAATTTCACTTCGACAACCTGCTCCTCAGGGGGAAGGACGGAGACGATACGCGCTGTGAACACGATGGCTTTGCCCGCCAGCGGGTGATTAAAATCGACACTCACTGTCTTCTCCCCGATTGCCTTGACGACGCCGGGCAGATCGAATCCCCCCGCGTCCTTGAATGAAATAACACTACCGACCTGTGTGGTAACTAGATCGTCGTCCAGTAGGTGCTCGAATTTTTCCAGAGGAAATACCTGTTCATTGCGCGGATTGCGCTCCCCGAACGCCTCTTTGGCTTCGAGGGTTGTTTCCACTTCCTCTCCCGTACAAAGACCCAGCAGTACCTGCTCGAATCCGGGTAGCATTTGACCATCCCCCAGACGAAAACTTGCGGGCTTTTTATCGAAATTAGAATCGATAATCCCACCATCCGGCAGCGCCAGCGAAAAATGCAGGCTGACCTGCGATCCTGCAACGATTGGAGAGCTTGTGCTTGTCATCCAGGTAATACGATCAGGCAAAACGTCGGAGTTCACCGTCTCCGGCAACATTACAAACGCAGCGCAGGCACAGACCCGCATGCGCTGCTTTCTGACCAACATCTTCACGATGATGCCAGCAGCGCTCGCATTTTTCATGTTCTGATGCCGTAACCCGCAGGCTCAGGCCGGCCACTTCCGTCGCAACCGCCTGTTCCGGGGCGTGTGTTCCAGCATTCACAGAAGCTCTCGACACGATCAGCACAAAGCGCAGCTCTTCTCCGAGCCTAGCCAGGTCATCAGCGAGCTGGCCATCGCAGAACAGATCAACCTCCGCGCTCAAACCAGAGCCCACCGTTTTTTCAGCGCGCTGCACTTCGAGCTCTCGGTTGACGGCAGTTTTCACTTCAAGAATCCGCCGCCAGAATGCGTCATCAAATTCACCGGACTCTTCCAGGGCAAGATGTCCCTCTTCAAAATCGGAAAGAAACACCGAGTCCACCCGCTCTCCGGGTATATGCTGCCAGATCTCATCAGCAGTAAAACTCAGAATAGGCGCAATCATGCGCGAAAGCATCTCGACCACCTGCAACATGGCTGTCTGAGTCGAGCGACGTGCCCGGCTGTCGACCTGCGTGGTGTATTGACGATCTTTGATGACATCAAGATAAAACCCACCGAGTTCCGTTACGCAGAAATTGTGAATTTTCTGATAGACACTCAGGAAATTGTAGCTGTGATACTGATTCACCACTTCAGCCTGCAGCAGCTGGCATTGCCTGACGATCCAGTAGTCCAGGGCCAGCAGCTGGTCGGCCGGCAGAGCATCTTCTCCGGGTTCAAATCCGTTCAGATTGGCCAGCATGAAACGCGCCGTATTCCGTATCCTGCGGTACACATCTGCCACCCGCTTGAAAATTTCATCTGACACAGTCATCTCACCGCGGAAATCCGTGGCAGCCACCCACAGGCGCAGAATATCGGCCCCGTACTGCTGGTAGATCTTTGCCGGCGCGACCGTATTGCCCAGGGATTTGGACATTTTCCGGCCCTCCGCATCCACGAAGAAACCATGAGTCAGGACCTCCCTGTAAGGAGCAGAGCCGTACATGGCAATCGCGGTCTTCAGGGAAGAGTTGAACCAGCCCCGGTGCTGATCAGAGCCCTCCAGATACAGGTCAGCGGGATACTGAAGTTCATCGCGTCGCTGCAGCACAGAGAAATGGGTGACTCCGGAATCAAACCAGACATCGAGAGTGTCAGTGACCTTTTCATAGTCCTCAGCCTCTGCGCCAAGGAAGCGCTCAGCGTCTGCTTCGAACCAGGCGTCCATGCCCTGCTCTTCAATCAGAGTCGCGATTTCTTCAAACAGCGCTTCCGTACGCGGATGCAGTTCCTGTGTCTGCTTGTGGACAAACAGGGTAATCGGCACTCCCCAGGTACGCTGACGGGAAACACACCAGTCCGGACTGCCTTTGAGCATCAATTCGATCCGTGCCTCGCCCCAGTCGGGTATCCATTTAGCCCCTTTGACCGCCTCCAGCGCGGAGCCCAGCAAATCTTTTTCTGTCATGCTGATGAACCACTGCGGTGTCGCCCGGTAGATAAGCGGGGTTTTTGTCCGCCAGCAGTGCGCATAGCTGTGATGAATGGTCTGCTGCGAGACAAGCGCCTGCACCTGCTCCAAAACACCGATGATGTCTTCATCTACCTTGTAGACGTGATAACCGGCAAACTGCCCTGCCCCTGCGGTGAAAACACCGTGCTCATCGAGCAGATTGAGGGTGCCGATCCCGTATTTTAGCCCGACGTAGAAATCGTCGAGGCCATGATCGGGTGCCGTGTGCACCGCTCCGGTACCGGCGTCGGTGGTGACGTGTTCACCCAGGATCAAGGGTACCTGGCGGTCTTCGACAAAAGGGTGCTGAAGACGCTTGTGCTCCAGGCTGCTTCCACGGGCTCTTGCGATCGTTTCGTACTGATCAACGCCATACCGCAGCATGACGTCATCCACCATATCTGCAGCCAGGATCAACAGTTCAGTGGTGCCGTCGAGCGCACACTTAACCAGAGCATAATTCAGCTCCCCATGCAGACAGACTGCCTGATTAGAGGGAAGCGTCCAAGGTGTTGTTGTCCAAATCACCACTGAAACCGGCAATGCCTGCGCAGCAGCCGGTTGCCCGAAGCCAGCCAGCACATCATCGCGATCAGCGGCGGCGAAGCGCACGTCGATGGCGAAGGACTGTTTATCCTGATATTCCACTTCAGCCTCAGCCAGAGCTGACGCCCCGACCACGCTCCAGTAAACTGGCTTATAGCCCTTCACCAGGTGACCATTACTGGCAATCCGACCCAAAGCCCGAACGATATCAGCCTCAGTTTCGGGATTCATGGTGAGATAAGGATTATCCCAGTCACCTAAAACCCCCAGTCGAATAAAACCCTGTTTTTGCGTTTCAACCTGACTGGCTGCGTAATCCCGACAGGCAGCACGAAACTCGGAAAAGCTGATTTTCTGACCTGCTTTCCCTTTTTTCTTCTCAACGTTGTGTTCAATCGGCAGACCGTGACAATCCCAGCCCGGCACATAGGGCGCATCAAAACCGCTCATTTGCCGGGATTTCACCACGAAGTCTTTCAGGGCCTTGTTAATCGCATGCCCTAAATGCAACTCTCCATTGGCGTATGGCGGGCCATCGTGCAAGATAAATTTCGGGCGGCCCGAATTTTTTTCACAGATCCTGCTGTAAAGATCCATAGCGTCCCAATTTAACAGCATCTGTGGTTCGCGTTGCGCCAGGTTTGCCTTCATCGGGAAAGGCGTACTGGGCAGATTCAGTGTAGATTTATAGTCTGTCATAATTGCGTCGACCGATTCCCTGACTCAGGCTCGTTGGGCAGCTGGCGTGCCCATCATTTCTCTCACTTTTTCGATGTCTCTGCTCATCTGGCCCTTGAGCGCATCGAGCCCATCAAATTTCATTTCTTCCCTGATCTTGTAACGGAATATCACTTCAATGGTCTTACCGTACAGATCTTCATCGAAATCAAGAAGGTGTGCTTCGAGTAAGGCCACTCTCTCCTCGGTCACCGTGGGCTTATAGCCAACATTCACCGCTGCGGTAAAAAATCGGTCGGCCAATCTCACCTCACAGGCAAAGACGCCATGCAGCGGTAGAGTCCGTCGCTGCAAATTCACGTTACAGGTCGGATAACCTAAGTTACGCGCCAGTTGTCTGCCCTGCTGAACCTCCCCTCTGATTGAATAGGGTCTGCCCAACAATTGCTCGACCAGGGCGAAATTGCTGACGGCCAGCTCCTGCCGAATGTATGAACTGCTGATCCGGACGCCGTTGTACTCATAGGATGCGGTTTCCTCAACCTCAAATCCTAGCTCTGAACCACGCTGCTGGAGCAGCGCAAAATCACCTTGCCGCCTGAAGCCGAAGCGAAAATCATTGCCGATGATAAAAACGGCTACACCAAGACCTTCAACCAAGATTTCCTCTATGTAGCTATCGGCACTCAGGCTGCTAATCTTTTCATCAAAATTCAGCTGAAATACAAAATCGACCCCGAAACTTTCCAGCAGTGCCAGCTTTTCTCGGACCACATTCAGGCGGGCCGGTGGCTCGCCCTCAGGCCCTGCAAAAAACTCTTCAGGATGCGGTTCCAGCAAAATAACCAGGGTGGGCAGATTCAGCGCTTCTGCCTGATGCTTCAGCTGATCGAGAATAAGCTGGTGCCCCAGATGCACCCCGTCAAACTTACCGATAGTAGCAACACAGCTCTGGTGAAACTGCGCAAACCGATCAGGATGGTCAAAGATGATCATTCAGGGTAGGCCCAAGGTGAAAAAGCGCGGCATTATACCGTTTTCTGGAGTTACTGTGCAGACGCAATCAGGCTGCGGAAAGCCAGTTAGTCGGGTTGGGCGCGTTCTGAAGTTTCTCCAGAAAGTGTTCGCCAGGCTTTTCGACCCAGAATCCTGGCGAATGCCGCCAGACAAACAATCAACAGACCCTGTCCGATAATGGCATTAACTACCGATATCGTTTCAGGTCGTGTGCTGATCAGCACCAGGTTTACCAGAGTAGCCATGGCGAGCCCAGCGGCCAGAACCGCGAGCAAAAGCTGTAGCACAGAGAAGAACTTATTCATTGGCGCATTATAGGAGGCAGGCGCTGGGAGCGCTAGGCGGTATTTTTGACCTCATGAAAGGACAGAAAGTATTTCAGGCCTTCCGCTCCGAGAAACTTGCTCAATGTCTTCTGTTCGGTATTTCGCGTATCGACAATGATCAGGCCTTCTAAAGAATTGTTGAAACTGGAGTGAATATTGAAACAGACCAGTTTTCCATTCAAAGACAGATAGTGTCGCAGGAGTACTGGGACCGCCTTACCGGGATCGCAGCGCCCGATCAGCTTGCTCAACATTTTCACGTTAGCCAACTCCGCAAGCATGTCATCTGTCCACACCCGGTTCATAACTTTCAGCGGGTTAATCGGTTCGACCAGCTGAGCAAATTCCTGCGCCCTGAAGTTGGTTAGCATCGTGTCTGCTATAAGACTGCGGGCAAGGTCGCTGTATTCTCTCGAGATACTCACCGAACCAAACAAAGTGTGATACCTGGGCATTTTAACAAGCACCTGCCCAATTCCCCGCCAGAGAAGATTCAGAGAAATAGGCCGGCGCTGATAGTCAGGGTGTATAAAAGAGCGGCCCATTTCAATCGCGGAGCCCAGTTGTCGGATAAAAGCTTCGTCATATTTATAGAGCGAGCGGCTATACAGCCCTTCAACTCCATAACCGGCAACGATCTCGTCAACCAGACCAACCCGATAGGCTCCTGCGATACGGCACCCCGTTTTATCCCACAAAAAGAGGTGTCGATAATGCGGATCAAACTCATCGGAATCCTGAGAAAGACCAGTTCCCTCTCCCGCTGCACGAAACGTCTTCTCCCTGGCAATGGCGATCTGCTCCATAACCGGCCCAAGCCGATCATAAGGCGCGAAATACACATCAAATTCGTCATGCTCGACAACCAGATAATCATTCATCTTTGCGACCGCCCGCCGTAATTCCTCGGAGCTTTGTTCATGACTTAATTCCGAAAGCGTCTCCGGCTCGGCCGGCTTGGACAGGTCTCCCGATCTCTGAAGCGCATCTGTGGCGACACGAAGATACTGCGTCACCGCCACCGGATTCTGCAGCAGTCTCAACTCCTGCGAGGGGATCGGGCGCCCGATCGTCAAGGGTAGAGTGAAGCCCTGTTTATTCGCCAGCTGCCGCGGTAGCAGAAGGGTGCGAAGGCGCGAATGCACCAGGCCGGCTCCGTAGAAGTAGTTGCTGTTCCTGCCTCCGACATAGACCGGCGTGCAGGAACATTCGTATTTTTTCAACAGCTGTCCGGCCAGGCGGTTCCATTCCCGGTCCTGAATGCGGCGGTGGCTCAATTCAAACGCCGACACCATTCCTGCCGGAAACAATAGGATCGCACCGTCATTCTTCAGGTGCTTGTGAACCTGCTTGATACCGCCGACATTGCCCGCCGCCGCATTACTGGACAAAACATTCACGCCGATAAATATCGGCGCCAGTTCGGGGATCAGGCGCAACAACTCATTTGTCAGCACCTGCAGATCAGGCCGGTACTTGCCTATCACCTTGGCAATTGCCATGCCTTCAAGACCGCCCAGCGGATGATTGGCAACGATCAGCACGGGTCCGGTCTTCGGGATCTCATCCAGCAGCTCCTCTTCATCGATCGCGATATCAATACCCAACGCATCGAGTGCATGATCGAGAAATTCGAAGGGATCGCAGTTTGGCGGACGACCATCGTACACCCTCGCCAGAGGTTTCAGACCCAGCAGGCTTTCAAGCGCTGAAGCGAGAAGTCTGGGCTTCAGAGGTAATCGGCAGGGATTAGTCATTATCCGGGTATTGTATTGTTTGAAGAAATTCGATTCGTGTCGCCAGGCGCTATACAGCGCGCTCAAGCTCGGAGGTCGGTGGCCCAAGCAGCGACTTGCTGCGCTCAGTTTAAACAGCGTAAGATATTGCTGCAACAGCGCCCGAACAGCTTCCCGGAGACATCGCGTCCCGATCCCAGATGTGGATCGATTCCGAACCGGCTCCGGTAATTTCTATGATTTCAAAATTCTGATCCGGCCCGCAAAGAATCCACATCGCGGTATTACGCATCCAGCCTGCCGTAGCGCATTCCCTGTATATCGGCAAAGATAGCATCCAGTGCCTCGGTGAGCGGCTGACTGATAAGATCAGGCGCAGTTCTGAATAATGCCCCTTTGGAGTGACTGGCCGAGAACACCAGTCGATAGGACTCGCCCCGGGCCATCACACTTTCCCAGTTCTGCGAATGCCGGCGGCGACAAAGATGCAACAACTGTCCGGCAAGGGGGTCAGCAGCAACCAGTTCACCCAGTGTGCGCTGACCATCTCCCGTCACGAATGGTGAATATTTCAAAGCCAGCAACGTGATGCGACCGTGCTTCTCACCGGGAAATCTGACATAGAATATGCCCGCCTCGCCATCCCAATCGACTGAGCTGCTGAAACTGCAGTTCTACTCCGGCCGAATAGGAAGCAAGACACGCTTCCAGCTCAGCTTGCGCCTTAAGAAGCTTAACACCGGCACCACGACAGCCGATGGTGGGTTTCACGACTAAGGGGAATCTGAGGTCTGAATCGGCCAGAAGCAGCGCGAGAATCTCAGCCTGCTCGCGTTCGGAAATCTCTGAGACGGTGCAGATAATCCACTGCCTGGCAGTCTTCGCCACTCCCGCCATCCCTGATAGGGAAATTGCCGGGTTCGCGATCAACGGCGGGCTCAGACTTCGATAGCGAACTGACAGCAGCAACCACTGCAAAGCGCCCGGAAAATAAATAACCCAGGCCGGCCAGAACTCAAAAAACGAGGTCGGGCGACCTTGAAGAACCAGCGGCGGCATACCTTCGGGGACGTGGGGCAGTTGCTCGAACGACGCTCCGTGCATCTCAGGTTGTAACCGCTCAGTCAACTCAAGTGTCTTCATTCCAGGCCGTTAATTAACGCACTACGGCGATGAATTATCAGCAAGTCGCGGATTATAGCGTTGACCCGCCAAAGGTGGCGACTGGTCAATACTTCGCAGCCACTGTTATGATGGTCTGGCAGGGGCCGCAGCACGATGCGGTCAAAGAGGAATCCGCAATGATAGGCAAGATACTGCTCACCCTGGCTGTCGTAGCCGTTGCCTACTTGATGGTGCGCCGAGATCCCGGTTCAAAGCCCGACACAGCAAAGTCCGCCCTCGCGAAAATTGCTGACGACAATCAAAAAAAATCACCTGACCTCACACTACACGACGATCTGCGAACCGCATCCTATCTGTTTTTGTTTTTCATGGTAGCGGTGGGTGCTGCCCTGTATTACTACCGATGGCAGGATGACCACCAACTGATTACGGTAAAACTGTATAGCGCTGATCAGGCAGCACCGGTCAGTTATGAAGTCTATAAGTATCAGCTGGCCGAACGCTCCTTCACCACTGTGGACGGGAGGATCATCACGGTAGCCGGCTCTGACCGGATGGAGGTCATCGGGCTAAATGACTGACAAACATGCCGGCGACGCCGAGACCATTGGCGGCGGTTTCAAAGCCATTAACTATGTGATTTCTGTTGCCCGTCAGGTTGGTGCCCGCAAACTCAGTGCCAGCGTTCGCTCGAAGAATGCCTGCAAGGCCTGCGCCTTTGGCACCGGAGGCCAGCGCGGCGGCCTCCACAATGAGCACAGCAAGCGGATTGAAATCTGCAATAAAAACATTCAGGCGCAGCTGAGCGATCATCGCGCGCCGATTCCGCCACAGATCTTTCAGCACAACAGCCTGGCGGAACTGCGCCAGCTTAGCGGCAAACAGCTCGAAGCGCTCGGACGTCTTTCACATCCGCTGTACAAGGCACCCGGAGCCGACCGCTACGAGCTGATAGACTACGATAGGGCATTGCAGCTGGCCGGCCAGAAAATGCGTACGACGCATCCTGACCGCAGCTTCTTTTACGGCTCCGGGCGCTCCTCCAACGAAGCCGCATTCCTTCTTCAGCTCTTTGCGCGTGTTTATGGCTGCAATCACATCAATAGTTGCTCCTATTATTGTCATCAGGCCTCAGGGATCGGACTGAGCGCCACCGTGGGCACCGGTACTGCGACCATCCGCTATGCCGACCTTCACGCAGCCGAAACCATTTTCGTGTTTGGTGCTAACCCCGCCTCCAACCATCCACGCTTTGTCAAGGTACTGCTCGAATGCCGACAGAGAGGGGGCAAGGTCATTGTCATCAACCCGGCCCGCGAAGCAGGTCTTGTCCGCTTTGCCTCTCCGGCTAACTTCCGTTCCATGATCGCCGGCGGAGGCGAGGTAGCCTCCCATTATGTCCAGCCCCACGTGGGTGGCGATGTTGCCTTCATTGTCGGGGTTGCCAAATGCCTGCTGGACAACAATGGCGCTGACCCCCTGTTCATCAGGCAGCACACCGAAGGCTTTGAAGCGTACCGTGACTTCATCGAGCAGACCCAGTGGCAGGATATCGTGAGGGAGTCAGGCGTTGATCAAGAAACGATCGTTGAAATCAGCAGGATCTATCAGGCGTCTCAGGCCACCGTGATGGCATGGGGCATGGGTCTGACCCACCACTACAACGGTGCAGAGAATATTGAAGCGGTTATTGCGCTTGCTCTGCTCAGGGGCATGGTCGGGGGTCCGGGCAAAGGCTTACTTCCGCTGCGCGGCCATTCGAACGTGCAGGGTGTCAGTACCGTCGGCCTGACTCCTGCAATAAAAAGCCATGTGATGGCGGCACTTGAGCGGGAACTCGACATTGCGCTCCCTGCGGGGGAAGGGATGGATACTTTGGCCTGTGTGCAGGCAGCAGCGGCCGGAAGAATTGACTTTGCGCTGCTACTCGGTGGCAACCTTTATTCTGCCAATCCAGACTCGCGTTTTTCGGCACAGGCGCTGGATAGAATCCCGTTCAAAGTCATGCTGAACTCCACACTTAATGAGACCCACCTCAATGGCGTTGAGGGCGAAAATCTGATCCTGCCTGTGCGGGTGAGGGACGAGGAAAAGCAGGCCACGACACAGGAAAGCATGTTTAATTTCGTTCGGCTGAGCGATGGCGGATTGGATCGTCTGCCTACTTTGCGCTCCGAAGTGGAACTGATAGCCGGCCTCGCTGAACAGGTGATATCAGCAAGTACTCTGAAGTTTTCCGAGTTCAGAAAACATCGGAATATCCGTCAGGTCATCGCGAAAGTGATACCCGGTCTACAAGACCTGGAGCGCATCGACGACAACAAGGCAGAGTTCCACATCAAGGGTCGGCACCTCGAAACACCGCGCTTCCGGACTGCGTCACACAAGGCACACTTTTGTGTGCCGAAGACAACCAGCTGGCACAGACGGTTTGCGGCAGGCACGAGGCTCTCAGAATTCATACTGACCAGCGTCAGAAGTGAAGGGCAGTTCAACACCATTATCTACAGTGACGAAGACAGCTACCGCCGTCAGCCTGACCGTCGGGCTCTCTTTATGCATCCGGACGATCTCGACCGGTTAGGCCTTGAAGACGGCTCTCTGGTCGACGTACACAATGACACCGGCATCATGGCTGCCCTCCGGGCCACCCGATACGACATCAGGCAGGGTTCGGTCATGACCTATTTCCCAGAAGCCAACGTGCTGATTCCTCAGGACACTGACCCGCGCAGCAGAACACCGGGTTTCAAAAGTGTTCTGGTGAACGTCCAGCCTCATCAGCCGGAGAAGTCAGGCTCAGGGGAATCTTCTGTAGTTGACTGACCGGCCATTTCGGGACGCATTGACAGAAGCACTGCAAGGAGCCCGAAAACAGGCTCACTGACGACGCGATCTGCTCTTTGAGCGCAAGCTAAATTTACCTGCAGCAAGCACTTCCGTTATGCTTCTGCGCTGGATGCCTGCCTGTTATGCAGAATACTGACAAATCATTTCAGACACATGAGCCGTCTTACTAATTTATTCCCGCTGTGGGCCATTCTGCTTTCCGGCGTAGCCTTCTTTTTCAGTGAACCCTTCTCGTCTCTGGCCTCGTGGATTATTCCGCTGCTCTCCGGAGTGATGTTTACTATGGGGCTCACCCTGAAAGCGGAGGATTTTAAGCGCATCCTTCAGAACCCACGACCCATTCTCGTGGGGGTTTTGTTGCAATTCATACTGATGCCGCTGTTAGCTGTCGTGCTCGCGAAGATGTTCGGGCTTTCCAATCAGCTTACCGCCGGACTGGTGCTGGTAGGCTGCTGCGCTGGCGGCACCGCCTCTAATGTGATCAGCTATCTGGCCCGTGCCGATCTGGCCTTGTCGATCAGCATGACGGTTTGTTCGACCCTGGTTGGTGTCGTTGCGACTCCTTTACTTACGGGCTTCTATCTTTCCACCACCATAAACGTCGACACCATCGGAATGCTTGTCAGCATCATACAGATTGTCCTGATCCCGGTACTGGCAGGCATAACACTCAGCCACTTCTTTCGCGAACTTATCCGGCCTCTGACTCCCGCGCTGCCAGCACTGTCTATCCTGATCATTCTCACCATCATCGCGATCGTGGTTGCGCTCAACAGTGACAGCCTGCTGGAAGTTGGTGCCCTGACACTGGTGGCAGTGGTACTACACAACCTGGGCGGCATGTGTGGAGGGTTTTATCTGAGCCGACTCTTGGGTTTTGATACCAGTCAAAGCCACACCATTGCGATCGAAGTCGGTATGCAGAACTCTGGCCTGGGCGTCGCACTGGCTCTGGAATTTTTCTCAGCCACAGCAGCCCTCCCCGGCGCGCTATTCAGCGTGTGGCACAATATCAGCGGCTCGCTGCTCGCCTCTAAGTGGAGCCGTAAGCGGGAATCGCTGGATTATCTGCTCCAGGACGAACGTCTCAGACCCGACGAGTAGCTGACTTCAGAATGAACTGGCGACATTCGGGAGACACCCGAGGCTGAGATAGGGTATCAAATCACCCCCCCTATCGCCCTGCCTTTGCGCGAAGCACCGCATCCTGCCCGCTGGGCTATCTGCCCGACTGACGGCTTATTTGAGTCGTTAATCCTCCTCGCACTGCGGCAGTGCATCCCGCCAGCAGGTGCATCACTGGGCGGTTTGAGCGGTGGCGTAATCTGCTACTACGCCATGTCCTATCTCAAACAGGGTTTCAAGCTCGATGATTCACTGGATGTAATTCCGGTACACGCGTAAGCTGGATCGTTGGCACTTTTCTGGCCAGCATTCTGGTGTCATCAGATCTCGGCATCTTTTCCGGCAACGGCCTTGCAGAGGGAGCAACCATCGGCACACAACTCGGAGTACAGGTTATCGGAATTGTCGCCACCGGCGTATACACCGCCATTCTGACAGTTATATTGCTCAAGCTCGTGGCCGCGCTTACAGGCGGTCTGCGTGTTGATGTGGAGCAGGAACAACTTGGTCTGGACATCAGTGATCATGATGAAAAAGGCTATTCCATGTGAGTGTGAATCTGACCCGATCAAAAACGGCCGCAACTTCGGCCGTTTTCGATTATGGCGATCAGCGATATTCACCTGCTTTTTCGCAAGGTCGTAATCGCATACACCAGCTTATTGCCATCAAGATCCAGAAAATGCGTCGCCACCAGGCAGGTCGTGCGACCGTCATTGATAAGCTCTCCTCGCAGTCTGAATGTCGGGCCCAAAACTGGCGCGAAATAGTCTATGCGCATATTAACGGTTGCAGACCACTTGAACGTATTCTCGTCATCAAACAGCGTTCGGCAGGTATAAATGGAGATCATATCCACATACGTGCCGGTAAACCCGCCGAACAGCTGATTGCGTGGATTCAGCAGATGCTCTGGCAGATGCGCCTCGACCTCTACCAGTCCGCGCTCTTCAGTCAGTATATTCCAACGAGTCGACTCAACCAGATCACCCGCGTTATGACCGGGTTTCAGAAAAATAGGTCGTTCGTGTTTAATCGTCATGTGAGTTCGACTCCGTTCATCCCTTTACGAGCGCAAAAACTGACGCCTGACACCTGATGCGAGGCTTATCGACGCTGATCCAGCAGCTGATACATCCTCCTGACTGCCCTCGGATCGACTCCTGCCCTCCTGATCTGAGGGAAGTTGACACTGTGATTGGTCATATCGATTTGCTCGGCTGCTTGCTTCCAGCTTATTCCTTCCCGATACAGGCGGCCCGTCTTCAGCCAGAGATCTCTGAGGAAAGCCTGGAAATTGTCGATTGGCTCCTTTGAATCCATGACCGGCCCGTGCCCGGGAAGCCAGTAATCGAAATCAAGGCCCTTCAGTCCTTCCAGACTGTCTGGCCACTCATCTACATGCCCGTCTCCCATGTAGGACAGCCCGGGCAGCATCATGTCTCCGGTAAAAACCACTTTCTCCTCAGGCAGGAAAATCACCACATCACCGCCAGTGTGCGCGCGCCCGAAGTGCAGCAGCTGAATCTCCCTGCTCCCACCCTCAACGGCCTGAAACAGCGTCATTTTATCCTGAAGAGTGATATTGGGTGGCGTCGGTTGGACCTCCGGTATCGCCTCAAGGTATTCACGTTGCACGCGGAGCCGCTCCTGCAGGCGAGCACGACGATCCGGGTCAGATTCTGCCGCTGCCTGCTGCGCCAGATCGGCCACTGTCTCAGCCACAGGATCTGAAAAACTGCGAAAGGTATTTTCTTCCAGGACATTACCCGCTTCGCCATTCAACTTTTGCCGCGTAAATTCATGACCGATGATTTCGATGCCGGCGGGAAAAGCCTGATTACCATGCGCATGGTCAAAATGGTAATGACTGTTCACCAGCCAACGTACCGGTTTGTCCGTCAATGCCGGGAGCGCATCAAGCAAAGCACGCGCAGCCGTCGGCGTCACATGGGAATCAACTACGAATGTGTCGTTCTGCCCGACCAGCACCATCACATTACTCATGGTGTAAACGGACCCACTGCCCGTGCCGAGCCAGACGCCGTCCTGGGCTTTCACGAATCGATGCGTCGGGGTTTCAATCACCCCCGGTTGCGCATTCAGCGTCGACATCAACACTGCCGCCAGAACAAATAGGGTGAATTGGGTCAGTGACCACTGTGTCTGTCTCATAGCAGGAATCCTTCTGAGTTTGATACGCAAGCTGTGTCGGGGCGGCTGGCAGCAGCTACGGTCTACACTTAACCGATCGATACGGCGAGCAAGCTATCCCATCAGATTTGCGCTGTAAAGCACGCACAAACCGGGCGACAATTCGGCTCAAGCTATGCCAACTGCTGGCGAAACACACTATCGTTGTTAGCCAATTTAGCTATTCCGACCCACTGCTGCGAAGACCCAATCTTTAACCCATTGTTCTTTATAGCTTTTTACTAACTGACAAGGTAGTTGCAGAACCAGCGGGTCAGGACACTTGAGGTAAACCAAAATGCGGAGATCATACCCCCCTTCTCTATTGATCACTCCGGTTGCTCTGCTGATCGGGCTGGGTTGTTACGTTTTCACTGCATAGGCCGACGCGACTGAAGAGGACATCAGTCAGGTCAACCGTAGCATTTCTATAACAGCCGGGTTAATTGTCGGAGACGTCTCCACCGTTAATGGTGGCATCAGACTGTCCGCAGCGGCTATTGCCGGTGAAGTACATACCATAAATGGCTCAATTGAACTCGGCGCCCGCGCCCGAGTGGACAGCGCCGAAACGGTAAACGGCGGCATCGGAATTGGCGAAGAAGTTATCGTAGGCGGCGCTGTCTCAACCGCTAACGGAAATATCGCTGTGGACGCCGGCTCTGAAATCGAGCGCAACATTGAAACCATCAACGGAGAAATCCTTCTCAAGAATTCTCGGATCTGAGGAGATCTGGAAACGGCAAACGGTGACGTAACCTTGCTGCAGGGCGCCACGGTCGAGGGAGATATCATCATTGGTGATCGCGAGGCTGGTGGAACAAACTTTTTTCCGGGAGCAGTCGCACCCTGAAGCTGGTCATCGATGAAAAACCTTCAGTCAAGGGGCGCATTCATCTGTACCGGGAAGTATAGCTGCACATTGACCCAGCAGAGATGTCGGCGAACTGATTGAGCACTTCTGGGCTCGCTCAGGCTGCGCAGCAAATGGCAGCATTACAAAAGCCGGCCCTTTTTTGGGGGCCGGCTTTTTTAAACTAGCCTTTCAACTATTCCTTGCGTTCGTAGTGGCCCATCAGCATGCCCGTAGCCAGCACGTGGCCCTCCATCGCATCAAGCAATTCAGCCTTACCGAGCCCAGGCTCAAGATTTAAGGCGTCATCCAGTGCATAAACCCGGTAATGATAAGCATGAAGCTGACCGTTGGCTGGCGGGCGCGGACCAAAATAGCCGGGGCGCCGGAGACCATTCAGGCCATTGACAGCGCCTTCCAGACCGTCCAGGTCGAGCGTTGCATCACTCGGCAACCCTGCGGGCAGCCCGGAAGCCGAAGCGGGGATGTTGTACATCACCCAGTGTACGAAAGGCTGCTCCATCATGCCGATCTCGACTACGATGGGGTCATCACAGATCAGCGCAAGCTGCTGCGTACCTTCCGGCAGATCTGCCCAGCTCAGATCGATGGACACGTTATCGCCGTAGGCTGAATTGGCTTCGGGCACCATGCCATGATGATCAAAAGCCGAACTGGTTACCGAGATTGTCTCCGGCGCGTCCTGAGCGCCAACCTCAAAAGCCAGAGTGGCGAGCAGAAAACAGGCCAAACTTACGAGATGTCTTTTCATAATCAATCCTCTGTTGCATTAGGTTATGTTATCGATGAGGCAAAATTTACCGTCCTGATGAGGTAATTCAAATCATCCTACAGCTCACTTGTTGACCGCCAGTTCAACGGCCTCAGCACGCTCACGAAGCAGGTACTTCTGCACCTTGCCGGTCGATGTTTTGTCGATCGGTCCAAAAACAACTTTCTTCGGAATTTTGAATCCGGCCATTTCTTCCCGACAATAGCTGATGAGCTCCTCTACTGTAAGCTCTTCGCCTTCTTTCAAGGCAACAAAAGCGCAAGGCACCTCGCCCCATTTCTCATTGGTGCTGGCCACGACTGCCGCTTCCAGAATTTTAGGGTGTTTAAACAATATCGATTCGACCTCCAGGGAAGAAATATTTTCGCCACCGGAAATAATAATATCCTTGGAGCGATCCTTGATCTGGGCGTAACCATCCGGATGCCATACTGCCAGATCGCCAGAATGGAACCAGCCCCCGGCAAAAGAGGCCTCGGTTGTGGTCGGATTTTTCAGATAGCCTTTCATGACCAAATTTCCACGCATGAAAATTTCACCCATGGTTTGCCCGTCTTTTGGCACAGGCATCAGGGTCTCTGGGTCGGCAACCATCATCTCATCCTGCAGCGGGGCCCGGACACCCTGACGCGCCAGCAGCTCGGCCCGATCATCGACACTCAGTTCCTGCCACTCCTCATGTGGCGAGCAGACAACACACGGGCCATAGGTCTCGGTCAGTCCATAGACATGGCAAACACTAAAGCCCATGTTTTCCATGCCGGCGATCACCGCAGCAGGCGGTGCCGCTCCAGCCGTCATCGCACTCACTGTCTGGCTGACGCCCTGTTTAAACTCGTCTCTGGCATTGACCAGGGTGTTGAGCACCACAGGTGCTCCGCAGAAGTGTGTGACTCTGTGCGCCTTTATCGCATTGAAGATAGCTTCGTCCCGAACGTGCCGCAAACAGACGCTGGTGCCGGTAACGGCAGCGAGCGTCCAGGGGAAACACCAGCCGTTGCAGTGAAACATCGGCAAGGTCCAGAGGTAGACAGGGTGTCCACTCATATCCCAGCACAGTGCCATGGAAATCGCGTTCAGGTAGGCACCCCGGTGATGATACACCACCCCTTTGGGATCACCGGTAGTTCCCGAGGTGTAATTCAGTGAAATCGCTTGCCACTCGTCTTTGACCTTGAAGCAGCGGTACTCAGGGTCTCCCGTTGCCAATACATCATCATAGGTCATGTCGCCGAGCAATTCGCCACCGGAAAAGTAGGGGTCGTCAATGTCAATCACCACCGGCCTGTCAGACAACAGCTCGAGAGCCGCCTTAATAGTATGGCTGTACTCACGATCCGTGAACAGGACCTTAGTCTCCGCGTGCTGCAGAATGAATGCGATGGCTTTGGCATCAAGCCGGACATTCAGAGCATTGAGCACTGCCCCGGTCATAGGGACCCCAAAATGCGCTTCGAAGGTTTCCGGAGTGTTAGCTCCCATGAATGACACGGTGGCACCCTCACCGATGCCCATCTTGCTCAATGCAGAGGCAAGGCGACAGGACCTGGCATAGGTTTCGGCCCAGGTATAGGTGGTGTCTCCGTGAATGACCGAAGGCCGTTCCGGATAAACGCTGGCACTGCGCTCTAGGAAACTGAGAGGGGTCAGAGGAGCGAAATTCGCCTGGTTCATACCCAGGTTCTGCTCGTAGATATTTTCAACGCTCATAAGATTGTGGTGCCCCGTAATGTTGTCCGGGCATATGACATCTGAGGCAAGTGACCAGACGCCCGCCCATCCTGTTGCTGTCGATACGAACACCTACCGCCCGGTTGCTCACCAACAAGTTTTGCTGCGCCGGAGCAGCTGTTGCTCGAATGACCGCACAGTTCAGTGTTGGACAGAGAGTATCTCAATCCAAAGAGTCTGCACAATGTCAGCGGATGACAAGCGGGTCACCGACCTCCTGCGCGGCGCCTAAACCTGCTCTCAGGCAGCTGCATTTCCCGTACGAGAACTCAGTGGGAACCCGGATTGCCCCGGCGATGACCCAGCAGCGAGACCAGCGCCAACGCAGCGCTTAGCAACTCGGCATAGAGCAGACGCAGGGTAAAATCATCAAAGAGGCCTTCAAAAAAAATCCCCCAGGACCTGACCGCAGCCAGCGCTGCATAGCTCAACAGGAATAATACCAGCGCCGGTTCCAGCATGCCGCGGAAACTCACTGCCATCAGAGAAAAAGCTGCCAGCGATCCCATCATACCAACATACATGGTTTGCAGTTCGGTGTAGCCCATCTCATCAATCAGCTCAATCCCGAGATTGGCAAACCACACACGGGGCGTAACAACAAACAGCGCAGCAAGCACGCCATAAATCGCACCGTTGACTATCAGAAAACCGCGAGGCAACACCTTCTGTATAAAATTTTGCAAAGCCTTCTTCTCTCGATGGGCCACCGTTCAGACGGTAGATAGCACGACAGCTCTTATCGCCGCGACAGCGGCGCCATAGTCAGATGTCTGCCACCGTCAACGATGAGCGTCTCTCCGGTGACCACTTGTGGTCCGGAGATGAAATGCAGAATAGCATCTGCCACAGTCTCTGGCGTGGCGGTTACGCCCAACGGCGCGTTATCCCGGTTGAACGCCATCAGTTTGGCATAGCGGTCGTCCCCGTAGCCCTCTTTCAGCCAGTCTCCCTCGATAAACCCTGGGCACACCGCATTGATTCTGAGCTTTGGTCCCAAGGCTCTTGCCAGTGACAGTGTCATGGTAATCATGGCACCCTTTGATGCCGCGTAGGCCACGCAGCTGCCGATGCCGGTGATTCCCGCAGTTGAGGCGACGTTGACCACCGCGCCTCCTTCTTCCTGACCCTGCATGAAGGGACTCACCGCCCGAATCATCTGATAAGCACCCACGACATTGACACTGTAGATACGCTGAAAATCCTCAGCACTGAGACCCTCAAGCTTGTCATGGTCGACAAATTTGGTCGTACCCGCATTGTTCACCAGCGCGTCAACCCGACCCCATTCCTCATGCGCGGCCTGCGCCATCGCGACACAGTCTTCGTCATTTGCCACGTTGGCTTGCAAAACCAGGGTTTCCGCTCCTGCCGCTTCACAATCTGCGGCAACCTGCTCTGCACCTTCAGCGTTGCTGTTGTAGTTGATTACCACATGGCAACCCTGCGCGGCGAGGAGGCGCGCCGTTGCCGCACCGACTCCGCTGCTGGAGCCAGTGACTATGGCAACGCGATTCGATAAATCTTTCATGTGTCAGTTCCTTTGTCCGTACCTTTATATGTATCTGATAGTCTATTCCGTTTCAGCCGTGTGAAAATTAGCACAAATCCGGGCGGATTCCCGCTAGGAACGCCATCCGGATGAGACGGCATTTACTCAGGCGAGAGCATACTCCGTGAGCCGCAGAGGTTGAATGAGTGGGAAAAATCGTTACAATGCGTAACATTTTTTCCCGGTCGTCTGCCTTATCATCGCGCCCTTTACCCTGCGTTCGAAACCGCTATGATGCAGCTACCCTGCTGACCCCGGAAAAGGCCCACAGGAAATGAACTGAGGTGCAGCTGCAACCGTAGCGTAGGATGCGCTCAAAGGTCCCATTTTTGCCTGAGATCGCTAGCACACCATTGATGTCAAATCTGGCCGGAGGCCTTTGTGAAAAAGCAGCATCTGATCTCTCTCGCGATACTTGTCGCCATCACGGCATGGATGATGGTTCCGCGATCAGGTCCCAGTTCAGCAGATATCCCCGAAACCGCGGAGCGCGAAGTTCAGGTCGTCGCAACAGGAGCGCCTGCCAGTGAAAATCCGGATGTGATTTCCATCCGGGCTGAGCGCATCAGCCCAGAGCTTTATGTCGAACAGCTCATGGTTCGAGGCCGCACCCAGGCGTTTCGTCATGTTCAGGTGAGGGCCGAGCTGCCGGGACGACTGGTGAGCGAGCCGGTTCCCCGGGGAGCACGAGTCAGTGCCGGCGACGTGCTCTGCGAACTGGCGATTGATGACCGGTCGGCAAATCTCAGTGAGGCCCTGGCGCAGCGTGAACGCGCGCAATTCGAATATGATGCTGCGGTAGACCTTCAGGCCCGCGAGTTGCAGTCCGATGTTGTTGTCGCGCAGCTGAAGGCCGCGCTTGAGTCTGCCGAAGCTGCCGTCACGCGAGCACAGCTTGCGGTCGATCGCACTCAGATCGTTGCCCCTTTTGACGGCGTGGTCGAGCAACGCAGCGTCGAGGTCGGAGATCTTCTGAATGTCGGCTCGGTCTGCGCCTCCGTACTGGACGACAGCCCGATGCTGCTGGTCGGCCTGATTCCAGAACAGGAAGTCAATCGTATCAAAACGGGAGCAGAGGTTAGCGGACGCCTGCTCGGTGGCCAGCGAGTGACTGGCACCGTGACCTTTCTCGCCGCCTCGGCTGATCCGGTGTCCCGCAGCTATCGCATCGAAATTGAAGTGGACAGTGCCGGCGAAAAGATTCGCGAAGGGATCACCACCGAAATACTGGTGAAAGCCGACGAAGTGATGGCCCACCGAATCCCTTCCTCCGCTCTGACTCTCGACGACAGTGGCAATATCGGCGTCAAAATTGTTGAGCGCGGCGACACGGTCGCTTTTTACAACGTCTCCATTGTGGGTGACGACACAAATCAGCTCAATCCCGGAATCTGGGTCACCGGACTTCAGGGTGACATTACACTGGTCACGGTCGGTCAGGAAATTGTCTTTCCCGGCCAAACCGTGGCCGCCAATTTTGATTGGGATCTTTAAGAAAGCCCCACTCCGGACAAGTCTATGAATTACCTTGATACTGCGGTTTCGCGATCCAGGACGACCCTCTCGGTTTTTGTCGCGGTTATGCTGACAGGCTTTGTCTCTTACCTGTCGATTCCCGTTGAACTGAATCCGGATGTTGAAGTACCGATTATCGTAACCACGATCATCCACGAAGGCATTTCTCCGGAAGATGCCGAGCGTTTGCTGTCCAAGCCGGCTGAGCTTGAACTGAAAACACTGGACGGGATCACCCAGATCAGCTCCTTTTCCAGTGAAAACGCAGCGACCGTGATCACCGAGTTTGACATCGACTTCGAGTCCTCTACCGCTCTGGCCGACGTGCGCGAAGCCATCAACCGAGCCAAGGCCAGATTTCCGCAAAACACCGAAGAGCCTCTGATCACGGAAGTCTCTGCGGCAGAATTGCCGATTGTCCAGATCGCCATTGGCGGCGAAGGCGTTCCGGAAAGAACACTGCTGCGGATTGCTGAAGAACTGCAGAGAGAGATCGAAATTCTCCCACAAATCCTCGAGGCGACGATGGTCGGTAACCGGGAAGAACTGCTGGAAGCCGTGATTGACCCGGCCAAACTGGAAACTTACGGTATCCCGAACTCCGCCATCATTCAGACGGTTACCAGTAACAACCGTCTGATTCCGGCTGGCCAGGTTGATACCGGACAGGGCAGTTTTTCCGTCAAGGTGCCCGGCCTGATCGAAAACGCAAATGATCTGTTTGATCTGCCACTCGCCTCGAGTGCCGATGGCGTGCTGACCGTATCCGACATTGCCGATGTCAGACGGACTTTCAAGGACGCCACCCGATATGCCTACGCCAACGGCTCTTCGTCGATCTCGCTCAACGTGATGAAGCGAAACGGCGCCAATCTGATTGAAGCCATGGCCGCAGTCGATCGGGTAGTCACCGACATTCGGCCATCCCTTCCCCCTGCTGTCTCGGTGTCTTACATCAACAACACCGCGCCTCTGGTTATCGAACAGAACATGGGACTGCAGGGCAACATGGCGACCGCCATGGTGCTGGTGCTGATCGTCGTCATTGCTTCCGTGGGAATTCGTTCAGGCCTTCTGGTAACGCTGGCTGTTCCTTTTTCTTTCTTCTTCGCTTTCATCATCATCAGCCTGCTGGGATTCACCTACAACTTCATGGTGATTTTCGGGCTGTTACTCGGCCTTGGCATGCTCATCGATGGCGCGATTGTGATGGTGGAATATGCAGACCGTAAAATGGCTGAAGGCAAGGACAGCCTCGCAGCCTATCGTCTGGCCGTGCATCGCATGTTCTGGCCTATACTGGCGTCAACGGCCACCACACTGGCCGCATTCCTCCCAATTATGTTCTGGCCCGGTGTAGCTGGGCAGTTCATGAGTTACCTGCCGATCACAGTCTTTGCGGTGCTGATTGGCTCGCTGTTCTATGCCCTGCTCTTCGCGCCGACCATCGGGGCCCTGATGGGCCGCTCAGGTGCTGACAGTGAAACCGATGCCAGTGCACTGCGCAGCCTGGATTCCGGCAGAACAGAAAACATCAGCGGCATTACTGCTGTCTACGCGCGGATACTGGATCTGGCCGTACGCATGCCGGTTGCCGTATTTGTCCTCAGCATTCTCATGCTGATCACCATCGTCACTGCCTACGGTCGCTACGGCAAGGGCGTTGAATTCTTCACCGGCGTCGAACCGAGTCAGACCCAGATTCAGGTCTTTGCCCGCGGCAATTTTTCACCGGCTGAGGTACGTGATCTCATGCTAGATGTGGAGAGCCGTATTCGCCGCGTGGGACACATCAAGGGGATAGTGACGCAGTCCGGCGCCGGCGCACAAATGGGTGGAGATCAGCAAACTGCGCCTGATCTGATAGGCAGTATCTTTGTGGAGATGACTGACCGGCGGGTTCGCCCGGAGATCGACGGCTTTGAAGTAGAGAATCGCTATCGCGAAGCCATCTCCAACATGCCGGGCGTCAGAGCGGAAGTGGTTACCGTCGAGAACGGCCCACCTGTTGGGAAAGAAATTCAAATTGAACTGTCAGGCGATGATCTCGATCTGCTGTTCGCTGAAGCCACTCGAATCCGGACCTTTATGGAAACGGAGCTGGGCGACCAGCTGATCGACGTTGATGACACGGCGCCTATTCCCGGCATCGAATGGGAATTCATCGTAGACCGGGCTCAGGCCGCCATGCTGGGAGCCAACATGGCTGAAATCGGCACAGCCATCCAGTTAATGACCAATGGTATTTTCATGGGAGACTATCGTCCGGATGACAGCGAAGAAGAGGTCGATATCCGGGTGCGCTATCCTTCTGAGTACCGTGGGCTTGACCAGATGGAATCGATTCGCATCAGCACGATTAACGGACCGGTGCCGATCAGCAGTTTTGTCTCACGGGAAGCCAAGCCTAAAGTCAGCTCAATTCAGCGCGTCGACGGGGCCCGGGTTGTCTATGTCCGGGCAAACCCGGCGCCGGGCGTTGTTGCCGACAACAAACTGCAGGAGATCTCTGCATGGCTGGCTGACAATCCGCCGGCTAATGGTGTTTTTTATGAGTTCAGGGGTGCTAATGAAGAGCAGGAGCAGTCGGCTGCGTTTCTTGTGCAGGCCTTCTCGCTAGCCATGGCCCTGATGGCAATTCTGCTGGTCACGCAGTTCAACAGTTACTATCAGGCTCTGCTGATCCTATCGTCCGTGCTGCTCTCAACCGCCGGCGTTCTGCTTGGCCTGTTGACCACGGGCCAAACGTTTTCAGTCATCCTGACCGGCATCGGCATTGTGGCTCTGGCCGGCATTATTGTGAACAACAATATCGTGCTCATTGATACCTTTAATGTCCTGCGGCAGGAACACCCGGACTGGGCCCTGCGGAAAATCATCGTACAAACGGGTATACAGCGATTGCGTCCGGTATTTCTCACCACTTTCACAACCGGCTTCGGCCTGTTACCGCTCGCCATGGGCGTGTCGGTAGATCTGATCGGGGCGGAAATCGAGGTGGGAGGCCCCATTACCTCACAGTGGGTGAGTCTGGCATCTGCCATCGTGTTCGGGCTGTCGTTTGCGACCGTGCTGACCCTGATTGTGACCCCGGCAATGCTGGCGCTCCCGCAGAGGCTGCGTGATCTGATCAAGCGCCAGCCAACAGCGTCTTCCCCGCCGAGCGCACAACTCGCCTCCTGAGCATCACCGCAGCCTCTGACCTGAAGGACATCGCGCGCTTCCACACCAGGTAGCGCGCAGATGGCATTCATGCCAGAATCTTTACAACTGTCGCCAAGAATACAGACCCATGGGCCTTTTAGTCGGCTTCTTTTTCGCCAGCATTCTCTTCTCTTTCCTTTGCTCTATTCTGGAAGCCGTACTGCTGAGCATCACTCCGGCCTATGTCGGCATCCAGGAACAGAAAGGCTCTCATATCGCCGCTGATTTGGTGCGCTTCAAGGACGACATTGATCGCCCACTGGCAGCCATTCTCACCCTCAACACGATTGCACATACCGTGGGCGCGATTGGCGTAGGCTCACAGGCCGCGCTCATCTTCGGTGAATCCATGCTCGAAGTCGCCGGTGTTCCCGTCATCAGCCTCGAGGCCCTGATAGCAGGGCTGATGACTCTGGCGATACTGATCTTTTCGGAGGTCATTCCGAAAACCATAGGCGCCAATAATTGGGAAGCTCTGACCCCATTCACCATCGCATCGCTGAAAGTGATGCTAGTCGTTCTGGCGCCGCTGGTCTGGATAAGCCAGTACATTACCCGACATTTGAAAAAAGATAAGGATAAACCTGTACTCAGCCGCACAGACTTTCTGGCCATGGCAAAACTGGGCACGGAGAGCGGCGTGCTTGAAGAAAGCGAGCAGACAATTATTCACAACCTGCTTCGCTTCTCCAAGGTCCTGGTCAAGGATGTCATGACGCCACGAATCGTAGTCAACACCGCCAGCGAAGACATCACAGTGCGAGAATTTCAGGACGTTAACGCGAACCTTCCCCATTCGCGCATCCCGGTCTACCGGGAAAAAAACGACAACATCACCGGCTACGTTCTACGTGACGACATACTGTTGAATCTGGCCGAAACGCAGGATCACACGCTGCTCAAAGCGCTGCGCCGCGACATCGTTGTTGTCCATCGGACGGTCCCGATACCGGATCTGCTGGATACTTTTCTCATCAAAAAAGAGCACATGGCTCTGGTGGTCGATGAATTCGGTGGCATGGAGGGTATTGTCACGATGGAGGACATCATAGAGACACTGCTGGGTCTTGAAATAGTCGACGAATCAGACAACGAGACTGACATGCAGGCGCTTGCCAGAAGCAACTGGGAGCGGCGGGCCAAGCGACTGGGCATCATCCCCAAGACCGGGGAGCCCGGAACATCAGGAGGCGGTAAAAGCGCTGATTCCTGACCAGGATGCAAACAGCCTGCCCGGCAGCTTCGGCCGTCTAATCAACAGACGCAACCAGACCGTATTCTGCAGCCCGCTGATTATGGCGGGCGTGTTCGATATGACGTTCTGACATCAGGTAGAGATAGGTCTCGGTCAGCTGAATTGATTCCCGAAAAAAGGCAAATTTCGGATCCGTTTCCGGCAGAGTATGTTCTGCGACCTCCAGCCGCGCCAGGAAAATTCTACGCGCCTGCTGAAGATGCTGCTTTCGCTGACCGTCGATATTCGAGTTGAACGCATTGACATGCCAGGACGAGACTTTTTGCAGACCGGATTCCAGCCTTTCGTCATCTATGTCATAGAGTCGCCGATACATGTGCTCCAGGAGGCCATATTTGTTGTCGACAGTCTCCCAGTTTTCCAGGGCTACTTCGCTGCTGATCATGCGCTCCACTATCGGGATGAGCGATTGGTGATAGAGGCCGTTTGAAACCCTCGCAATCTGCAAGGCCTGTGCGAAGAGCTCGGAAGCAGAATCATGGTCACCCTCCTCCTGAAATCTCACGGCGCGCCTCATGGTTGCCGACGTATCAGTTTCGAGGTACGGGGTAAAAGGGGCCTCCAGGACCGGGAGTGCTGCCTGAGAGAGACTGACTAGCGAGCTGTATTCAGATTGAGCCGGGTTTGCTGACTCTGCAGCTTCGGTGTCTCCAGTGCCAATCCCGAGCAACGCGCTGAGCACAAATGCCGTTAGGACTGGCGCAAGGGTGTGATTTCCGAGGGTGTTGCGATCGAATGTCAGAGTCATAGCGATATGCCTTTGTTACATACACTATCGTCCATAACCTCCTATTTTACAACGGATTTTTATAATAGTTTCAATATTATGACATTTGCATGACAAAGTGAAAAAATAATCTCAATAAATTCAATAACTTAAATTTAACCATATATGTCATTTAAGTAACAATTTTGTCACATTTTTCGCTCGCTCCGGCTGGCACAGTAGACTATTGGCCCAGCAAAAGGCATCTGTGCCGACTGCCCGGTAAAGACCGGAGACTTTGGCGGGTTGAATTGGGAAGGCCAGGGTTTTAGGGAATCAACGGTAGGTCCGGTTCGCAACCAGCACTTCTACCAGCAGCAGCGCCATCACCAGCGTCAGAATCCACCACCACAACCGCTGTGGATTCTCTAATTCCTCAATCAACTGGGCGGTCTGCGCCTCTCTGGACTGCAATGGACTGGTATCAGGATTCACAACCGCATCATAGAGGGTCGATGTCGCGACCCGCGTGAAGTCGCTTTCCTCTGGCAGAATGTTGACCGCATACCGACTTGAGACTGCACCCGACGTTGCGATAAAAAGGCCCGGTGATGTCGCGCGCTGCAAGTTGTTGGCTTCCAAACTGACGGAGCGACCGTTTGCATCCCGCACCGCAACTTCAGCATCCGACATAAACTGCGCCAGATTGATGCTGTCGCCAATCTCGTAGGCGCTCTGGCCAGCCTCTGAGCGAACCAGATGTCGAAGCGTTTCATGCACAAATGGCAAAAACAGCCCCTGCAGCGCTAGATTATTCCACTCAAGATCAAGGCTAGAGGCAAACAGCAAGACTTTACCTTCACCGACATCCTTCTCTACCAGCGCCGCTTCCGTATTATCGAACTGCATCAGCACTTTAGCATCCTCAGAGGGCATCAAGCGCCAGTGCCCCTGAAAGCGTGCTGACCAGTCGCTACCCAGAGGGCGCAGAATGGGATGGCGGCGATCATAGTCCGCGATAACGAGGTAGTCATCACGACCCAGCAAGCCTACCTGCTCCAGCCTGGCCGGGCTTATTTCCCCCAACTGCTGATTGAATGCCCTTTCATCGACCCTGTCACCGGGCGCAATCAGCAGGCTGCCCCCGTTGACGACATATTCACTCAATGCCGCAGCCTGAGTACTCGTGAGTTCACCGACGTTCAGCAGCGCCACCACATCGCTTTGGCGCATCGCTGCCGCGCTGAGCTCAGCAGGATCAATCGTCTCGAGGTAGAACGGAGAAGAGTCAGTACTACTTACCGCCAGACCAAACCAATGGCCCTCATCGTCAAACCAGTTATCCGAAGCCTCGCCGTTGACCAGCAAAACATTGATCTTGGGCAGAACATCAACAGTGAAATAGTAGGCATTGTCATCTGAGAAATCATCACCTGCGACCCGGATTTCACCTACGTGGTATCCCTCTGCCTCAAAATCTACGGCAAAGGTCACCACCTGCTCAGACCGGTCAGTAAGGTCGACCAGTCTACGGTCTACCATTTGCCCGTTCAGGCTCAGGCTGACCTCTCCGCTGCCAAGATACTGTGTCCCGGTGGAGCGGACTCTCGCCAATATTTGCTGTTGAGCAGAATCCTCAAGCAGCTGTTCGGGAGATCTCACATCGGTCAACACCAGATTTTCACTGTCAGCGGAACCGACATCAATCAGATACAGAGCCACTCCGGGAGCCAGTTTCCACGACTCATCGGCCCCCTGCAGCCCGACTTCTTGAAAATCAGAAATCAGATAGATTGCCCGGTTCTCATAGCGCGAATCCTCCAGCATCTGATCTGCCAGACGCAGATTCGGGTAATAGCGCGTGCCGCCAAACCCGGGCTCGCCGAAACTTTCGATCAGCTCTCTGACCTGGCCACCCTCTGTGCCGAGCTCACGAACAACTTCCGCTGCGCCCGAAAAAGCAATCAGACCAAGCTCATCACTCCCTGACAACCGATCCACAACCGCCAAGGCCTCGGCTTTCGCCTGATCAAAATTGTCCTGCCAGCGCATACTCATCGACAGATCCAGCAAAATCACTGCCGACTGAGGATCTGCATCAAGCAAGCGCGCCACAGACTGATTAAACAGAGGCCGGGCAAACGCGAGCACCAGCAAGACGATCACTGCGGCGCGCAGGAGAAGCAGCGCTATCTGCTGGAGATGCTGGAACAGCACCAGTTTTTTTGAGGTTTTTTTCAAGAACCGGATAGTACTGAACATGACTTTGGGCGGCTTTTCCCGACGGATAAGATGTATCGCGACAGGAATCAGGGCTGCCAGCAAGCCAATCAAAAAAAGTGGAGTAAGAAATACCATGCTCTGCTACCGACCCTAGAAGCTTTTCGCGCGTTTTGACATATAGGAAGACAGAGCCTCATCTAACGGTTCTGCGGTATTCAGCAGACAGTAATCCACACCACTGCTCTGACACTTCTTACGACAGTAAGCAAGAAATTCATTCAGGTTTTCCAGATACGCCTGCCGGATCGCGGCGGGCGACGTGGTGTAAGATTCATCGTCTTCCATGTCGATAAATTCGGAGGCTTCATTGAACGGAAAATTCAGCTCCGCATCATCCATCACCTGAAAAGTAATGATGTCGTTTCCCATACCTCGAAGATTTTGCAGGGTGTTAATCACCCTCTCCTCATCATCCAGCATATCTGTAATAAGTATGACAATACTCTTCTTATGGAGCGAAGCCGCCAGATCGGTCAGGGGTTTGACCGTATCGGTTCTCTTGCCTGACTCTACCTGCGAGAGTGTCCTCAGGATCCGCAGCAGGTGCGGCTGTCTGGTTTTAGCAGGAATATATTCTCTTATCTGTTCATCAAACGTGATCAGACCAACGGCATCTCGCTGTTTCATAATGAAATAGGACAAAGCAGATGCCAGAGTTACGCCATAGCTCAGCTTGCTCAACCCACCGGAGCTGTAGGCCATTGATGCGCTGGTGTCGAGCAGAATCACACAGCGAACATTGGTCTCGTCCTCATATTGCTTAACATAAAACTTGTCACTCCTGGCATAGAGCTTCCAGTCTACGTGACGCAGATCGTCGCCACGCTGATAATGGCGGTAATCGTTGAATTCGACGCTGAATCCCCGATCCGGACTCTTGTGCAGCCCGGACAAAAAACCCTCAACGACTACCCGGGCGCGTAATTCGAGATTGTCGAGCCCCGACAGCACATTGGGATCAAGAAAGTTGATTGACTCTGCCATGATGCTTCCGCTGAGTTAATGTCTGCGAATCGGATCAGATTTCTGAACTGGGCTCAGGAACTGCCTCCAGCAATCGCCTGATGACCTCGTCTGTCGTAATCCGCTCTGCCTCGGCGTGGAAATTCAGCAAGATACGATGCCTGAAAACAGAAGGCGCCAGGGCTCTCACATCGCTGAACGAAACGTTGTAACGGCCCAGCAAGAGCGCCCTGACCTTTCCCGCCAGGATCAGATTCTGCGAGGCTCGGATGCCTGCCCCCCAACTGACCCAGTCCTTGACAAACTCCGGCGCAGATTCGCTTTGTGGCCGCGATGCGTGTACCAGACGGACCGCATACTTAATGACTGCTTCAGCAGCAGGCACCTGCCGGGCAATTCGCTGAAAATCCAGAATATCCTCACCGCTGAGGGGGTGGGAGAGCGCGCGATCGTGATGTTGGGTCGTTTGGCTGACGACGGTCACTTCATCGTCCTCGGACAGATAACCCAGCTCGATTTTGAACATGAACCGGTCAAGTTGTGCCTCAGGTAACGGGTAGGTGCCTTCAAGTTCTATGGGATTCTGGGTCGCAAGCACAAAAAACGGCTTCGACATGGGGTGCGTGACTCCGGCCGCGGTCACTTGACGCTCCTCCATTGCTTCAAGCAGTGCCGATTGAGTCTTGGGCGGCGTCCTGTTGATTTCATCAGCCAGCAGAATATTGGTGAATATCGGCCCTTTCACAAATTTGAGTCGTCGACCACCATCCGACTCTTCCACAAGCTCTGAGCCCACGACATCAGCTGGCATGAGATCCGGGGTAAACTGGATACGGCTGAAGTCGACCTGCAGAATGTCAGCGACCGTTTTAATCAACAGTGTTTTGGCAAGACCCGGCACTCCTGTGACCAGCACATGGCCACCACCAAACAGGGCAATAAGTAACTCATCAATGATGTCATCCTGACCCACAATGACTTTTTTAATCTCAGCGACAATCTGGTCGCGACCATCCTGCATGCGTTTGACCAGGGCTATATCATCCTGATTTTCGATCTCCAGCGCTTGTTCTTGTTCCGCCATGGTGTTGTCCTTTGTCTCTGCCACTTAGTGGCTGAATGCGTAGATTAAGAAGTTAATGCCAATCTTATAAGCTTCATTGGTGAACTGGGTGGGATAGCCCTCATAGAAAGTGTGTTCCCAACCATCCCCAAGATCGGTGTTGTAATTCGCAACCATCATGACCCTGCCGTCATCATCCAGGACAGCATAAACCTCGGGTGGATAGCTGGGATCATCCAGATTCATGAAACCACCAAAATCCCAGGTCACCATCCTGCCCGGCACCTGAGCGACTTCATCTATGTCAAAGAAGGTATGGAAGATTTCATGGCTCGTATCCAGCTTGATGATTTCGCGGTCAGGAAAGATTTTGCCCATTTCCATGAACATGTCGTCAAGATGCGGCTCACCCCAGAAATCGTCGACCATCACAAAACCGCCGCGGAACATGAATTCGCGTAAAGCCTCTATTTCTTCCTCAGAAAAATTCGGGCCGCTGAAGGATGAGCCTATGGGCACGCGTTTCCAGTTCATATACAAAAAAATGTGTTCGAACAGACGCGGATCGGTCAGCTGGATAAAGGTTCGATTACGGGGATTGGTATCGACGTTGGTATAGCGCTGCACGCCGCGCAGAAAGTTCTCATCGGAATCCGGGTAGTCAGTATCCCACCAACCACCGCGCCGCCGCCAACCATAGCCCCCGGCCCCGCCTCCGTGATTGGTATATTGGCCCCGAAGCCAGGTAAATTCGGTAACGTCGGTGCCATAAATCGAAAGATCCTCGTTATTGCCGGATAGCGGCATCACCTGAGCACCAAGCTCCATCGAAGCGATCAGACTCACCATACCGAGAAGGGCCGCCTTTATCACCTGCTGCCGTCCCCTTCGATCGAACGCAGCAACAGGCGTTGTGCGCGCTCATAACTGGGCGCCTGTTCCAGGGCGTACAGCAAATTTTGTTTGGCTTTACTTGCCTGCCCGTTGTTGAGATAGGCTTGCGCCAGGTTGGTACGGGCTTCAACCGGGTCGCTGATCTCGAGCTGCATCAAAACTTCATATTCCGTAACCGCCGCAGCGCTGTCATTGACCGCCTCAGCATATTGCGCCTTCAGTTCATGAACCTCACTACGATAGGGATCGACCTGAATCGCCCGATCCAGAAAATAGGCGGCCTGCTTAAAATCGGAATCCTTCAGAGCTGCTTCAGCCAACACCATGGCAGACCCATAGTCGTGCTGGAGATTTTCCATCAGCACCTCAAGCCATTGCAGACGGGATTGTTGGTTGCCTTCACGCTCATAAATTTGCGCCAGCACTAGGGCCGGGCTCGGATAACCGGTATAGCTTGGCAGCATTTCATGCGCTGTTTCCAGATATTGCTTTGCCTCGGCAAATGACTCTTCCTTGAACAAAACAATACCCAACTGTAGATAAGCCTGGAAATCTCTGCTGTTTTCCTCAATACGCGCTCGCATGTGCTGTTTGAGAGAAGCATTGTTATATAGCTCCGCAAGGATCGCGCTGCTGTTCTCGCGAATCCCGTGACCATGACCGTCCCCTTCATCCGGCACATCTTCTGTGTGCGCATACACATTAATCTCTTTCACCCGCTGATCAATCCAGCCTCGGAAAGCCGTGTCAAAATCATCGATATCAAGCTCGAAAACACTGCGAAAGCGGTCAGCATCTTCCTTGATCTCACCGTACTGATAAATCAGTTCAACCAACTTTTCAAAGCCATAAGTCTGTGCGATGTAATCCACAACTAGATAGGACTGAAAATAGGCAAAACTGAGGTCTGCATTATTGCGGGCCCCCGAAAAGCCACTGTTTAATTCGCCCACCGGTAAAAGCTTCTGCTCCTGAGCTGCCCGAATCAGGTCTAAACCCTGACGACGCCCCCAGTAAGGCCGGCCCTCTCTTTCCTCCCAGACAGAGATACCCTCTGACAACCATCTAGGCATGCGGTTCTGGGTCATCTGAAGGGTAATGACGTGCATAAATTCATGCCACACAATTTCCTGCCAGTTTGCCGTCAGGGTGTCCGGCGAAATCAGGGTGATTACCTTGCCAAAACAGATTCCGACCAGTGGACCGATGTCTGGAAGGCCCACGGAGCGCACCGCAAAGTCCGCACTGTTCTCGAAGACTTCGATAAGAACCTTGCCTTCGGGCTCGAAGCCGTATTTTGCCGTGAGCGTTCCCCAACCCTCTTCGAGCAAGGGTTCCAGGTAAGGCCAGAGGATTAGTGAATCCCTTTCACTCATGTGCACTTTGAAGTGCTCGCTCTCAACCGTGGCGTAAGTTTCCAGCGTGTCGAAGACTTTGAGCATGTTGGAAGTCATTACATTAAACGGATCATTATCGAACCCGATCTCGAGGCTTTGTCTCCCTTCCTCCTCCTCACCCAGGCGTAGCAGGTTGCTACCCAGCAGCGTATGACCCTGCCAGTATTCAGGATCAGCCTCAATGCTGGCGCGCGCGTAACGCACTGCCTCCTCGAACCGATAATTATTTCCGAAGCTGTCTGCGATATGCCCCAGAAATTCGGCGTTGCCGGGGCTGAATACTTCGACCCGCTGTTGATAGCCGGCAAAATCGTCCATGCGCTCTTCCAGTGCCGCCGAGGCCGCTAGCACACTGAGCGTTTTCAGAGATTCGGGGTTCAGTTCCAGCACTTTGTCAAAATACTCTTCAGCTTCCTGCTCACGACCATTGATCATCAGAAGCTGAGCATAGGTCTCCAGCGCCTGAACTGAGTTTGGATTGATGGCCAGCGCCCTCTGCAAAGATCTTTCATCACCCACGACCTGCGCAAGGCCCACCAGCGCCGGCACGTATCGGGCATTCACGTCCAATGCTTCCTGATAGCTTCGCTCAGCATCGGCTGCGTTATATTTCTCCAGAAAAAGGTCAGCCCAGAGTGTGTGGGCCTCCAGATTATTGGGGTTTGCTCTGGTGGCCTCATCAAACAGGCTGTTGGCATCATGAAAATTGCCCAGCAACCAACTGGCCAGTGCAACCATCGCAACATCCTCAGAGCTGAACACCAGACCCGCGTTATAGCGCTGAACCACTCTGTCGAGCACCTGCCGCCACTGTTCCTGCTGTCCGGTAAATTTGAGGAGGCTGCCGTACTGAACCAGGCTTCGCACCGGCGGTTCCGCATTGCCTCCGATTGCCTGCTGCAGGATGTCCAGCGCGGCGCGCGATTGGCCTGTCACGCGTTTGATTTCAGCCAGTTGGGTACTCAGAAGCGGGAAGTCTGCGTAGGCATCACCCTCAATTGCCTCTGCAACAAGAGTTTCCGCTTCCAGATAATTCCCCATCATAACGAGGGCTCTGCTGGCACCAATCAAACCATCGATACGATCCAGACCATCGGCTTGTCTGAATATTTCACTGGCAGCAGCGTACGATCCGGCCAGCATCAACTCCTCGCCCCGATAAAGCGCAGAATCCTGATTTGTGGAGAGTGCATCCTGGGCAAGAACAACAGGCACCGGAGCCAGCGCAAATACAAACAACACGGACCAAACGGCAGACAATTTTTTCACAGATTGATAAGTAAGCATGAATTGCACCATTTAGCGATTGAGGGCTGACTGCGATTCCACCGACTCATCTGCGGGGTCGAGCGCAGAGGATGTCGAGGCAAACTCAGAATTAAAGCGGGCAGTGCTGCGCGCGAGACTGACCAACAGACCCTCCATCTGCTGCCAGTATTCAGCTTCAAGGTATTCCGCCTTTCTGCCTCGCAGCAAGATCACCGATCTTTCCAGGTCGTGAATGCGGGATTTAAGCGCAAGCCCCTCGGCGGACAGGTTCTCACCTTCTTCAATCAGAGAGTCAATATAGGCGATTTCGGCAAGACGCCCGTCGGCAATATCCGCGGCAGGGTCAAGACTGAACAGCGCATCACCATTGTCATCCAGACCTGCATGTTCGGACGCCAGGCGGCCCTGCTCTTCATACCACAACTCAACATTGGCCTTGGCATATTCGAATGCCTCCAGCATGGACACGCGGTTATTCTTGTCCCGATCTCCGTTGCGCTGATCGAGGGCCTCAATGAAGTATCCGGAAAAAACGGGATCGTAGCGCTCTGAAGAGGAACGGGTTGATGAGATCACCACCCGCCCTTCACTGGACAGCGAAGACGAAAAACCAAAGCTCGCGCTGGTGGTGTTAATGATGACCATATCCTGCTGATCGAACCGGTCCAGCAGTGAAGCGAACTGCACTCCCGTCATATCCGGACCGACGATATTGAACTTGGCTTCCTCCTCAGCACCTGATCCGTGACCAATGAGATAAAGCGTAATCTGATCACCCGTCTTAACGCGTTGCGCAAGTTGCTCGAGTGCGAGTTCGATTCCCTCCCGACTACAGGCACCGTCGACGCGGTTGCCACCGGTAAAGTCACCTTCACCGTGGTCATAGAGCAGCGTGATCGTTTCGGAGCTGTAGCCGTAATCCCGCGAAAGTATGTCATGCAGAGACAGAGACCACTGACGAAAGCGCACCGCATTGTCATTCCCGACGGCCGGTCCGGTCATAATAACTGCATATTTTGTAGTTTCGGGAGTGTCGAGAAAGCGCCTAGCAGACAGATCCGACGTTAAATTCTGTGCGCTAGTCAGCCCTGCCAGAACCAGCCCGCACAGGAAAACCAACGCTCTGCCAGCCAGTTCTTTCACTGTGATTGCAGTCATATTTTCCATCAGGATAAACCTTTCAGTCGTCGCGCCGTCCAGTCCAGACTCAACAGACTGATTAACAGGGCAAGTAGCCACGGCTGATCCCACAGATCAAGGCTGACCTGCTCTGAGTAGGCATTGGGGGTGAATTCAATGGCGGTGGCCAGCTGATCAATGTCAGCCAGATCAAGATAGGATCCGCCACTGAGCTCAGCAATCCGCCCGAGCAATCCCGTATCCATGGCAGCGTTATTGAACTCCCGAAGGGAAGGGGTCACCACAAAAGGCACCCGCTTTTCAGACTCTCCCGAGCGTCCCTCGCCCGCTGCGCTGGCAACATCCACGAGCAGATCATAAACCCCCTCTTCTTCAACCTGGAAGCTGCCGCGATAGACACCGTCTTCCTCAATATCCCACTCCATAGACTGATCCAGAAGGACGTCGAGCGGCGCATTGACCTGCATCCAGAGCGTGGCGTCGTTATCAGGCTCGTAATCAATGTCCAGCACAGTGGCTGTAACATGAACTTCATCGCCAGCATTATAGAACTCCCGATCAAATTCGACGGTGACTCGCTCAGGCGCGGAGACAGCAAGCCAGCGAAGCAACTGCCTCCAGAGAGCCTCATGAGACTGATCTGCAGCTGCCATCATCATCTGCCACCGCCAGGTGCTGGCAGTCGTCAGCGCGACGCTTCGGCCGCTGCCGTAGCGCTGCGTTGTAAGCACCGGTAGAGCCTGATTCTGATACTGCAGTAGCGGGTGCTCCATCAGCACGGTTGCTCCGGGCTTGATTCGGCCTGTCACGAATACCCC
>CACJWK010000008.1 GCA_902597095.1 uncultured Pseudohongiella sp. | reverse complement strand
CTGCTCGCGCTAACCGCCCGATCCGGATTTTGGGTAATAGACCGGATTCGAAGAAACTCTGCCCGGTACAGTCTGTATAAGTTACGCAATTATCGCATCACTGCTGATGTCGGCCCAGTAAAACCCATCGCCAGGCTGTGACAAAATGTCGCAGCGCCCGTCTCAATCCCCTTGATCACATCCGCTACCCGACTTAACCGCGCCCTTTCTGTAACTTGGACTGCCAGACCTTGGTGAGCGGCGACACGTTAATTTCGTCAAGCACTGTACCCGCGCGCAAGTTGACTACTGCGAGCACGATGGCCGCCACGTCCGCGGGAAGAATTGCGTGCTCGGCTTCAGGCCCCGGTTCAAAATGCAGCTCGTCAAAAAAAGCACTCCGAACCGCGCCCGGATTAATTAGGTTAACCCTCACACCTGATTTCGCGCATTCGGGCCTTAGCGATTGCGCAAAACCGCGGAGACCAAACTTACTGGCACAGTAAACGCTGCCTTCTTTGCCGCCCTGGCGAGCAGATTCAGAGCCGATAAATATGAGGTCAGAATACGCATGATGCTGCTTCATAACCGGCAGACAGTGTTTAGTCACCAGAATATGGCCGAGCAAATTGGTTGCGAGAACTTTTTCAATATCGGCGGCAGAGAGCTGTTCCAGATACCCCATCCTTCCGATACCCGCATTATTGACAAGAATCCTCAAAGGCTGAGTCAATGAGTTTAGCAAGGACGGAAAGACTCTATGGATTTCGTCTGGGCAGGATAGGTCCAGGCATGTCTTTCTGAAATTGGGATGCTCCAGGCCTGTTTTGGAAAAGTCCCTGGCCAGTCCTATCACCTCAAATCCGGCGGCGACAAACGCCTCACTGCAGGCCAGGCCGATACCTGAGGAGGCTCCGGTGACGATAGCAATCCCTTTGCCTTCAGAACTCATGTGGTTTCTCCCTGACTGATTGTCAATGACATGGCTGGTTCGTCTCCAGAGAACCCCATCAAGCGCATCGGTAATAACGCGAACGATCGACGTAGCTGAAGAGCCGGTCTTCTAGCGCCTCGAGAAGCGCTTCGCCTCCTGCTGCCAGTGACAGCATGCCATCATGCTGAACAGTCTCCCGTGCCAGGAGGTCTTCGTCCGGATACAGATTGACCAGATTTTTGTGAAACTGGGCCGGCAGACGAAACTCTCCTAGACTTACCGAGTGCAGCTCGTCTGCTGAGAGAACGCCGAATGTTTGGGAGAATAACCGCTCGTACTCCGCTTCGACACCAGCTTCTCCGATAACCGGTTCAAATCTGACGGCAACCTTCCAACCAGAGCGCTGGAGCTTCTTCATGGCCTGCAGACGCTTGTTGAGGGTCGGCACTTTATGTTCCCACCGCTTCGATGCCGCTTCCGGGGTAAAACTCATGGCGACAACACAGTTGTCGATCGGCTGAAAATCCAGCAGTTGTCGAACTTGTGTGCTTTTGGTTCGAATCTCCAGAATCGATGCAGGTCTGTTGGCAAAAAACGGAATAAAGCTCTCGCAAAAAGCGCTGATCGGCTCCATCGCCAGGCTGTCACAATCGTAACCACTGTAAAACACCGTGCCTTCGTCATGATTCAGAGCTTCAGCGTCGATGCCAGCCATAAAATCTTCATAATTCACGAAAAGTACGTAGTGGGCTGACCGGTACATGCCTTGCAGGAAGCAGTAGCGACAATCATAAAGACAGTTCAGCATGTGAGAAAAATAGAACCCCCGACCCTGTTCAAAGCCATACCCCTCTGGGGCGGGCAGCACCGTCTTCCCGTGTTTTTTTGCCAGTATCAGGGCAGGCGCTCTTTTTTGAATCCTGAAATTCTGTCCTGCCCGATTAAAGACTTCACCATACCGATCAATCGTAATGACTGGCGTTCCCGATACCCTCGCGATTATCCGCTGGGTCAGCTCATGCTCAGCGATCGCCCGCTCGATGTACACACCTGAAAACTTCACTCTTCTATCACCTTGCCCGCGCTTTTCAATGATTCCCGCAGAATATGAGTCAGATCCCGCGCGCTGTGATATTCCGTAGCCAACAGTGCTTCCAATTCACTCTCTCTATTGAGTGCGATAAATCGCTGGCACAGTCTTCTCACCTGCAGAGCCTGATTCACATTCAAATGTATGCGGTCGGCAATTTCCAGGTAGGGCGCCGGGTCGGACATTAATTGCTGCTGTTCATATGCCAGGTTCCGCAAAAGATCGACATGCTGTCGGATTTCATACGACGCCGCATAGAAGATTTCATCAATGAGAGCTGCAGTGATCTTCTCGACTCCATCGTGCGGGCTGTCTGATATCAACTTACAACACTGAATTAAATCAAGCATGCCGTAGTTCAACGCCATATCCCAGAAAGCATGGGCCTCCATGTCATAGACTGCGTTCTGCGGATAAGTCAGCTCAGGCTCATCAACCGTAAGGACCTCGCCATAATTGTTGCCCGATAGAACAGGCGTGGGAAACGAGGACTGTGCACTCACGGCACAACTGATCTTATTGGCGACCATCATCTCGCCAACAGCCAGTTCCCGATGTCCTGCAATACCAATATTAAACCAGGCCGGGGAAACTTGTTGCGACGCCTTTGTCAACTCAGATCTGGTAAATCTGGCGAAACTCTGATTGAGGTTTTTGCGACCCACACCCGTCACCAGCAACCGAATTCCCTGATCCGATTGAAAAACGTTGTTCGTGGCCCTGAGCGGCTTCAGCTGGAAGAAGTCCTTGAGCGGCCCAGCCTCAGCGGGAAGCGCCACCACCAGAGTAATTAGCACTGATTCAGAGACTATGGGCATTCAGAAGCTGCCTGCAGTAGGCGATTAGTTCAGGATTGTCTCGCTTTTCAGCCCCGCTCATGAGAATGCGGCACTTTTCATGTAGCGTGCGTTTGGTCGATAGCTCCTGCTCACTGTTCAGCGTGGACTGCGTCAGCAGTTTGGCCAGTGCTCGGACCCGGAATCGGTCCATACCCCAATATTTCGCTGACAGCTGATCTTCATGCCCTCCGTATTTACGGATTAACGGACTTTCAATACACGCCACCTCGTATTGATGACAAATCCTAAGCCAGAGATCGTAATCCTCGCAGGCGGGCAACTCCTCATCGAAGCCTCCGACACGATCAAAAAGCGCCCTGGACATCATGACCGCTGAGGGCGATATGACACACCTTGGTAGACAATACTCGAAAATCTGACCCCCGTACTTACGGTGCTTCCGCATTGGATTCACCCGAACGCCCCTCCGGATCCAGATTTCATCGCTGTGTATCAGACTGATATGCGGATTGTCCCGCACGCAGGCTAACTGATGATTAAGTTTCTCGGGGAGCCACTCATCATCTGAATCCAAAAATGCGAGCCATTCTCCGGTACTCAGTGATACACCCGCGTTGCGCGCCGAGCTCACGCCCCGGTTGCCTTGAGTCAATAACTTCACACCCGGAAAGTCCCGCTCTACCAGAGCATTCGTTCCATCACTGGAGCCATCATCCACGACGATAATTTCAGCAGCCCCGCGGGTCTGAGCCAGCACAGAGTTCAGCGCTCTCGGCAACACTGACGCGCGGTTAAAACTCGGGATAATAACTGAGACGCTAGAGGTCATTTTCAGCGTGCAAAAAAATGGGAACCCTTCTGGTTCCCATTATAAGCGGTTCCTCTGGCCGAGCTACTGATACTTCGCCAGCTCCTTGCGCGCGATTACCCGACGATGCACTTCGTCCGGCCCGTCGGCAAGGCGTAGGGTTCGCTGACTGGTCCACAGGGCAGCCAGCGGGAAATCCTGCCCGATACCGGCAGCGCCGTGCATCTGAATGGCCCGATCTATAACACGCAAGGCCATATTCGGTACAGCCACTTTGATCTGAGAAATCGCGTCTCTTGCCGCCTTGTTGCCTATCGTATCCATAAGCCAAGCCGCCCTGAGCACAAGCAGCCGACACATATCAATTTCAATACGGCTGTCTGCGATCACATCATAGTTACCACCCAGTTCTGCCAGCGGCTTACCGAATGCCTCCCGGCTGGTCGCTCTTTCGCACATCAGTGTCAAGGCCTTCTCAGCGGCTCCGATTGAGCGCATGCAATGGTGAATGCGACCGGGCCCCAGGCGCCCCTGAGAAATTTCAAAGCCCCTGCCCCGGCCCAGTATGATGTTGCTTTCAGGCACGCGAACGTTGTGAAATTTGATATGCATGTGGCCATGCGGCGCATCGTCCTTGCCGAATACATGCATGGGTCTCACTACCTCGACACCCTCGGCATCCATCGGCACCAGTATCTGTGACTGACGATTGTGCTTGGGAGCGTCTGGATCAGTCACCACCATCACTATCATTATCTTGCAGCGCGCATCTCCGGCACCGGAGATATAGAACTTTTCGCCGCTGATCACCCACTCATCACCGTCCAGCACGGCGGATGTCGAAATATTTGTCGCATCCGAAGAGGCTACCCCGGGCTCTGTCATGGCAAAGGCAGATCGAATCTCACCCGCCAGCAACGGCTCAAGCCATTGTTTCTTCTGCTCTTCAGAACCGTATCTCTCAAGTACCTCCATGTTACCGGTATCCGGTGCCGAGCAGTTAAACGCCTCGGAGGCAAGCCGGCTCCGGCCCATAATTTCAGCTAGATGGGCATACTCCAGATTGCTGATTCCGGCGCCACCCTGGCTCTCCGGCAAAAAGAAATTCCACAGCCCCATGTCTCGGGCAGCGTCTTTCAAGCCACTTAGAATTTCGTCCTGGCGAGGCGTGTGCGACCAGCGATCGCCAACACCAACTTGCCCGTGATACTCCCCTTCGACCGGCTCCACCTTATTCTCAACGAAGTCGAGAATTTTGCCCTTAATCTCAACCATTTCTTCGGACAAACCAAGATCCATCATCACTCTACTTCCTTATCTTTATGATTCTGTTGTTCCGGCCCACATTCAGACTGGCGAGCCCAAATTTTGCGTCTTTAGCCTTAAGCATACCCGATAAACCCGTCACCCTGCGATAGTGCCACCCCCATCAATGACAATAGTCTGCCCGGTTGTAAAACTGCCGGCAGCGGACGCCAGAAAGACGGCTGCACCAGCAATCTCATCTGGCTCACCGATACGCCGGAGCGGGTACTTTGACACGGTCTCTCGGTAAATTTCCGGGTTTTCCCACAAGGCGCGCGCGAAATCGGTCCGGATCAGGCCGGGCGCAATGCAGTTCACCCGGATATTCTTAGGACCCCACTCGACCGCCAGATTACGGGCTATCTGCATGTCCGCAGCTTTCGAGATGGCATAGGCTCCCAGGCTCTCGCTGCCCTTGAGACCGCCGATGGAGGAGACAATGATCACTGCTCCCCCCCCTGCATCGGCCATATCCGGTATCACGAGTTTACACAAGCGATGGACACTCCCGATATTAGCCTGCATCACTTTGTCGAAAGCCGCATCGGGGATTTCCTGAGACGGACCAAAAAAGGGATTCAGCGCAGCATTGCAGACCAATATGTCAATTGCCCCATAGGCGGCACGCCCGGCACCCACCAAATTCTCAAGCTGCTCCTGATAATTGATGTTGCAGGCGACTCCGGTCGCCTCCAAACCTTTGTCTCTCAATTCTGCCGCCACGGCGTCACAAGCGTCTTGATTTCTGCTGGAAATGATCACTCTGGCGCCCTGCTCCGCCATCCGCTGAGCAATTGCCTTTCCTATTCCCTTGGTCGATCCCGTAATCAGTGCAACTTTGCCTTCCAGGTTGAAGAAGCTCATGCAGTCTCCCGTGTATTAGATTCTCTGCTCGTTCATTGGCCTTTTTAAACCGGCAACATATCTATCTTTCATCCCAGGGTTTAATCCCTTTGGACACATTGGTGCCTCCGTCTACCGGAATCACAGCCCCATTGGTGTAATTCCCCGCCCGTGAGGCCAGGTAGATCACAACGCCGGCAATCTCCTCCGCTTGCCCGATACGTCGTAAAGGGCAGTCCGCTTGGATATCCTCCAGATAATGCTCGAAGATGTAATCCGTCATACGCGATTCAAAAAACCCCGGCGCTACCGCATTGACAGTAATGTGCTCAGGGCCTAACTCAACGGCCAGGGCGCGAGTCAAATGATGCAGTGCTGCTTTGCTGGCTGAATAGGCAAAGGTGGGAACTCGCTGAACAACGGGCACATGCAAACCATCCATGGATCCGATGTTAACAATTCGGGAAGGGTTGTTAGTCGTCGCGGATTTCTTGAGCAAGGGTACTGCATCCCGGGTCAGTGCAAAAACCGCATTGAGGTTTGTTGAAATCACTTTATCAAACCCTTCATCGGGATACTCGGCCAGAGGCGCACCCCAGTTAGCGCCTGCATTGTTCACCAGAATCGAAAGGCCTCCAAGATGTTGCTTGACCACCTCCAGCAAGCGACTGCGATCTGCCGATACAGTAACATCCGCAATAACCGCCTCGCATTCTCCATATTTTCTCAGCTCAGCGAGCGCCAGGTCACATTTTTCTCTTCGGCGAGAGGAAATAACCACCTTAACGCCATTCTGAATAAAGGCCTTGGCCATGATTAAACCGAGACCAGAACTGCCGCCCGTAACGAGCGCAGTTTTCCCCTCAAGACTAAACAGGCTATTGAGGCTGTATTTGGTATCCATACTGACCCTTTATTCGCAATAGACAGCAAAACGTCGCGAGCCTGTTTTGCCTGCAATCTTCCGGTGCTACAGAGTCAAAAAGTCTAACTCAAATTCCTGGTGACGAACAGTTGCCCCCGACTGGCTTGAACCGAGAGCATCCTGGCCCTGCTTCGCCATACTGGGCCGGCTTCTGAGAAAGCAGCCGCCCTCTTTCAGGCTGAAATGATCGAAAAAACCGTCCGATAAGGTTGCCGGCCGGTTTAGTCTGATCGGTGAATCGAGGAATTAGCGACAGCGAAGAGCTCGTAATCACCAAGTAGTCTTTTGAAAAAACGAAGAGAGAACGCCGAGCGTTTTGGAATTGAACCGCCGCGGGATGGGTGTGCGGCAGATCAGCGTACCCTGCGTGTGAGAACGGTGTTGCTGCTAATCAAATCTGCGACCTCCTCTTCGCTGAATCCGAATTCAGTAAGAATCGCTCGCGTGTCAGCACCATATTTTGGCGGCAGACGACGGAGTGCTCCCGGAGTGCGGGAAAATTTTATCGGAGTGCCAGACATTTGATACCACTCTTTCTCTACCACCATTTCTCTATGGCGGGTGTGGGGATGATTTACGACTTGCGCAGTATCATGAATAGGACCTGCTGCGAGCCCCGCTTTTGCAAGCGCCTCGCCGACTTCCTCTCCCGGGCGTTTAACAAGAGCCGACTCGAGTTCAGCCTTGAGTTCGTCCCGGTTAGTCACGCGATCGATGTTGTTCGCAAAACGCGGATCCTGAATCAGCTCTTCCCTTCCTATTTCCTTACACAGCTTTCCCCAGGCCCGGTTATTGCCGGCGCCAATAAAGATATCGATCGTCTGAGTACGGAATGTGTCATACGGAGAAATATTGGGATGCGCATTTCCGGTCGGCCCGGGAATTTCGCCGGAAAAATTGAAATTCGCAATGTGGGGATGCATCAACGACACGGCACAGTCATAAAGCGTCATATCCAGATACTGCCCTGCACCTGATTTTTCCCGCTCGATGAGGGCCATCAAAATTGCAACGGAAGTGTACAGACCCGTGCCCATATCGACCGCGGCCAGACCCAGACGTGTGGGTTTACTGCCGGCCTCTCCATTCACGCTGAACCATCCGGCCATGGCTTGGATGATCGCGTCATATCCGGGAAATCCTCCCCACGGCCCGTCGCCACCAAACCCGCTGATGCGGCAATGAATTAGCTTCGGAAAACGTTCGCGCAGCACCTCTTCGTAGCCAAGCCCCCAGGATTCCATCGTGCCCGGTTTGTAGTTTTCCAACAGCACGTCGGCGTTTTCTAACAGCCGTAGCAAAACCTCGCGACCTTCAGGCACTGAAAGATCAAGACCCATGGCGCGCTTGTTTCGATTCACCCCAATAAAGTAGGCGGAATCTTCATCATGGAACGGCGGCCCCCAATCACGGGTTTCATCGCCGCGCGGCGGTTCAATTTTAATCACCTCAGCACCGTGATCGCCGAGTATCTGAGAGCAATATGGCCCCCCTAGAACCCGACTCAGGTCGATAATCAACTTTCCTTCTAGGGCAGAAGCGCCCTTGATATTCAACATAGTGAGAGTGATCAAATGAACAACAATCAGCAGCAAATCGCTGCACAAGCGGCGATGAGCATAATGCAGGGAGTGAGTTGATACAAGCAACCGTGCGGAAACAGACAATCCTGGAAGTCAGGTGCAAGGCTATACGCGGCTAATACCGGGACGGTCTATCCAGACGTCTCAATCCAGTTCTGATAGTAATTCCGAAGCCACTCCTTCTCTGGCAAATATGGCTCGCAGACAATTGAGCGCCTCAAGCTGAATTTGTCTGACTCTTTTGCGGGTAAGCCCGATCTCATTGCCCACATTATCCAGCGTATCACCATCAAATCCGTAAAAACCGAAACGGCGGGAAATGCCCCCTCGCTGTTCTCGGCTCAATGCGGATAACCATCGATCGAAGCAATTCTTCAAATGGTACTGCTGAAGAAGACGCGAAGGCCCTCGAGGCCGCCTGTCGGGCAAACAATCCAGCAATGAACTCTCTGACTCGCCTGAAATTGGTGCATCGGCTGAGACCACTTCCTGTCGCACCGACAAAGCCCTGTTGACTTCAGCGAACAGTACTCCCATGTCAGCCGCGACCAGTTCCCGGCTCGGGTCTTTGGCGTATTTCGCCGCGAGCCTTCGTTCGACCTTCACAAAAACCTTGAGTTCTTTTGTTAGATGCAGGACAGGCGGATCATCCGAGTCTGATTCATCAGGGCGCGCTCTATGCTCTGCTTTATCCACCAGGTGGCGTATGTAGAAAGGCGGAACCCCTTGTAGGGATCGACCTTTTCCACCGCTCTGATCAGACCTAAATTACCTTCCTCTGTGAGATCTGACAGGGGCAGGCCCCGGTTCAGATACCGCCTCGCAATCATCACGACAAGACGAAGATTGCACTCGATCATGGTCTGTCTGGCTGACTCAACCCCTTCTCTGACCAAGCGCCCGTGTGCTTTTTCCTGTTGCGCATCCAGCAAGGATCGATGACCAATTTCACGGAGATACAGTCTCGTTGCATCCAACTCTGGGTCAGCGCGGGTCGGGGAGGCGGACTCTGGCCCATCGGGAATCAGGGCAGAGATTTGATCTGACGGAGTTTGCCGGCAGACATCGTTGCTCTTTCGCCGCTAAGGCCGGGGATTCGGCGATTCAAACCGATTCCGGGTGGGCTTGCGCAAACAGACAGGGCTCCAAGATTCCACCGGCTTACATATGGAATGATTCATTGTGTACTCCTTTACAGCAATGGGTTTCCGATGCTTTTGTGACGGTTGCAACGGTTAAACGGTTATAAAAGACACCGGATAAACCACCGCCAGTGCCCTGCTAATCAGTATAGACTACTCTCAGTAAACAGCCAGTCACCCGGCCGCAAGCGGCTGATTAGCAGAAAGAGCCTAACCGAGAAGACCCGGAGGTAAACCCAACATCGGCCCGATGACCACTCTGAGTCACTTCAGCGACGAGCCGGGCCCATCGGAACCTGCGCAACAGCTTGTCCAGTGTTTCTCCCGGGAGGAAAAATTCAGCAACCATGCTCGGCTTCCTGTCCAGATAGAATAGTCTCCGGCGGCCCCAATAGCCCTGCTCGGATTGGGCGAACTGGAAAGCACCGCGCTTGAGGCAGTTCTGCGAAAACAAATATTCACCCAAAGGTTGCTCGCCCAACGCCAAAAACTGATCCAGAACGGACTGCGCTGCGTGCTCCGGCATGAGACTGTGTGCAAGTACCGCCGGCGCACCCTCGCAAAGCAACACTGTTTTCCGGGACCAGAATTTATGCGACGGAGCAACCGGACCGAACAATTTCCGCAAGTCGTCTCCCAGAAGGTTTCGCCACTCAAGCTCGACCGTTTGTGCGCGGAAACGGCCGTTACTCACCTCGATCAGATGCTGGGTTAATGACCCCTGATCGAAGAGCAGCCGCTGTATGGCCGGACCCGCTCGTTGGGACTGGCAACCGGGTACGATCCAACGCAAGCGATCATCATCAAGCTCAATTGTCTTGATTGGCTCCATCATCTCTGTCAATGGACCCTACCGGCGAACTGTGTGGGTTTCTGCATGACACAATATGCCCCCACCAGTCCCACCGATTTCATGCTATAGCAGCGCGGCATATTTCCGCGCCACCTGCCGCTTCGGAAAATGCCGGAGTATACGCGGCGTCTTCGAAAACGAGAAATATGACTTATCCGATTAACTGTGATGGCGATCGCATCGCATGTCCTTTACACTAGTCTCTCGAGCACGCCCCTGGATTCAAGGGAATTTCGATGAATGTGCTGCCTCTGTCGACTCCAGACCTGAAGAGGACCCCATAAGTGCAAGCCTGGCGCTCAGAACTGCGAAAACAGGCCCTGATACTGGTCTCGGTGTGCCTTGTTGGTTATTCCATTGGTCAACTTCTGCCTGCACTTTTGCTGCTTTTCGGTAGCTACGTCCTGTTCAATCATTTGCAGCTGCATCGGTTGACAAAATGGCTTGCGAAAGATCATGCCTCCGACCGGTCAGCACCCCCTGAGGGTTTCGGCCTGTGGGGCGGAGTCTTCGACGGCATTTATCGCCTGCAAAAACAGGAAAGACGAGCCAGTGCCTACTTGGAAAATATCGTCAATAAAGCACAAGAGTCATCTGCAGCGCTGGAAATGGCGATCATTATGGTTGACCGGAATAACAATCTCGACTGGTGGAACAAGGCCACTGAGTCCTTATTGGGATTGCGTTATCCGGAAGACAGGCGGCTGGCCGTGACGAATTTGATTCGTGACCCCGAATTCACCGCATATGTCGGAAGAAACGTTTACGACGAACCGCTACACATCAATGCGCCTGGTGACAGCGGCAAAAGACTGGAGATTCAAATTGCTCTTTTTGGGGAAAATGAGCGCCTGATCATTGTTCGGGATATATCTCAACTCCATCGACTCGAACTGATGCGAAAAGATTTTGTCGGCAACGTATCCCATGAACTTGGTACTCCAATCACCGTAATCAAGGGCTATCTTGAAGCAATGCTGGACAACATCCAGGATCTTGACGGTAAGTGGGAAAAACCGATCATCCAGATGCATCAGCAATCCTCTCGCATGGAAAACATTGTTAAGGATCTGTTGGCGTTATCCGCGCTAGAAACCAACACGCCATCAAGAAAGCAAAGCTCATTCGCCCTGATTCAGCTACTGTCTGAAATTGTCAACGACGCCAAACAAATTTTTGCCCAACAGGATCACCAGTTCAGACTCAGTTGCGATGAGAACATCAAATTCATCGGGGATCGCGGTGAAATTTACTCCGCAATCGCTAACCTCGTCAGCAACGCCGCGAAATACACCCCGTATCAGGGCAAGATAGACATCCGGATACTCCTTTACGAGGACTATCTGGAGGCGCAAGTCGAAGACAATGGACCCGGTATTGAAGCGCAGCACCTTCCAAGACTGACTGAGCGGTTCTATCGGGTAGATGTCAGTCGCTCGTCAGAAACCGGCGGCACAGGGCTCGGACTGGCAATCGTTAAGCACATCGTAAATCGACATGACGGTGAACTGACAATCTCCTCTAACGTTGGCAAGGGCAGTTGCTTCACCTGCCGATTTCCGCTCAGCAGAGTTAAAACCGACAGCAGAGACACAGTCGCAGCAGATGAGAGGATAGAAACGCCGGCTACGCTCATGGACAATCTCTCCCAGGCCAACCGGCACTGACAGTATCCACCGTAGTGACAGGCTCGAGCGCCCTTGAAGCAGGCTTCGATCGCCTTGCTTACATTCGAGATAACCGAAAAACATCGGTTATCCTGACGTGGCGCTACTGATACTGGGAAGATCGCTTCGTATCATGGCATCGAAGGTCTTCTCATTTCGCACCATAAAATCCAGCATGCCTTCACGAAGTGCAGTTGCGCTGAATTGCACAGACGGCACCCGGTAGGCTTCCATCAATCCGGACAGCACGCACCATCCGGGCAGCAACAGATCGCGCCGTGCCTCTTTCAGCCCTGCCAGCTCCCCTTGTGCGACGATTGTTTCAGCAAGAAGGGTCTTCAACTCCCGAAGCGCCTCGAGAGAGACGATCCCCGCTGGACTCCCTTGCTCCTGGCAGATTGCCGCCAGCATTTTTACCGTTCCCGAAGAGGCATGTGCCTGCTGCCATCCGCACCGGGCAACACCCGGCGCAACTGCAGCAAAGACTTCGATTGCTGCTTGCCGACCTGCGTCCATCGCCGCGAGGATCGACTCAGTGTCCGGACTCACATCGCAGAAGAAACGGTCGCGCCATGCGACACTGCCAATTTGGAGACTGTCTGTCAGTAATCGCTGATGATGACTGCCGATAATGACTTCTGTGCTGCCACCGCCGATATCAATAACCAGACGATGAACATCACTACTCGGAAGCTCCGTTATCACCCCCGCGTAAATCAGGACGGCTTCTTGTACGCCTGAAATAACCGAAATATCTAACCCGATTTCACCGGCACTGGCGATAAACGCATCAGCGTTCTCCGTAACACGGAAGGTATTGGTACCGAGCGCCCAATACTGTTGCAGGGGATACTGCGCCATGAGATGTGAAAAGTGGCGCAGACAGGCGAGACCACGCTCGAACGCTGCCGGCGAAATGCGGCCTGTCTGGCGGACATTTTCACCCAGCTGAACTTTTTCGCTTAACCGCTCGACGATCTCGATCTTCCCTTGCTGCCATTCGCCAATCAACAAGTGAAAACTGTTGGAACCCAGATCAATACATGCATGCATAGACAAATTTTGAAGCTTAGGTGGACAGAGGCAGGGCCCGATAACGGCGATGTCAGAACTGCAGCGTCTGTTCGGGATATCGACAGATTTTGGGTGAGCCTGAGCGCAAAGTAAGCGGCATGCCGGAAGCGCCTGTCGTTTCGGAACACTTCACCACATCAGGAAAGATCAAAAACTACGCTGCGCTGACAAATGCAGCCGACTTAGCGTATTCTTTGACGATGGTCTGTGCCAGTTTGCCACACTTACCACAGTCAGAAGCGACACCCAGCCTTTCCTGCAATTCGGAGAGAGAACTGGCGCCCTCGCGACAGATGTCGCGAATCTCATGGTCAGTAACTTGGCGGCAAATACACACGTACATTGGGATGAACCTCTGGCGTCATTCAAATGCAAATGAGAATGATTGTCAACATTATTTAGATTTGTTATTTTCCACATCAAGATAATTTCTGAAATAATGTCTGTATCTTGTTGAATTTCACATAATTATTTAATGAACCCAACAACACTTGCCAATGCTCAGGTGGGCGATGTTTGTCTAGTCACCGAAATAGCACAGAAGCCGGTTGAGCTGAGAAGTCGCCTCTATGCACTGGGGGTGATACCGGGAGCCAGCATTCACATACTACGGGTTGCTCCGCTCGGAGATCCCATGATGATAAAAGTGGGTGCCACGCTCCTCAGCATGCGTAAGACTGATGCCCGAATAATCAAAGTACAGATCCAATAGCCCGATGAAAAAAATTGCTCTGATTGGCAACCCGAATTGCGGCAAAACTACCCTTTTCAATCTTCTGACCGGTGGACGCCAGAAGGTCGGTAACTGGCCGGGGGTGACCGTAGAGAAGAAGTTTGGCTACTGCATGCTGGAGGATCAGCAGGCAGAACTCATTGATCTGCCTGGTATCTACTCGTTAGAGCAGGAATATCAGGGTGTCGATGAACAAATCTCCTGCGACTTTCTGGCGAATAATGAGGCACAGCTAATCATTAACCTCATTGATGCCAGCAACCTTGAGCGCGGACTGGTCCTGACGCAACAGCTCAACGAACTCGGTGTACCCATAATCGTTGTGCTCAACATGCTCGACGTTGCTGAACAGCACGGTATCGCCGTTGACCCTAAAAAGCTGGCAGAGCAACTCGGGCTGACGGTGGTCTCAATGGTGGCCGCCCGCAAGCAGGGCATTCAGGCATTGAAAGACGCGATGCTCGCATCCGGCGACTCTGGCCGGCGTGCGCACCCCTATAGCGAACCGCAAGGCAATGATGCTGCGACAGGCGATACGGATCCACTGCTGCGTCGCTACCATCGATCCAAACAACTATTAAACGGCGTGGTCGAGGTCAACCCGGAAAAACACGGTCTCTCCGAGAAGCTGGACCATGTTGTCCTCAACCGCTGGCTGGGTGTCCCTATTTTCTTGCTGATGATTTATCTCATGTTCACTTTCGCGGTGAATCTCGGCGCGGTGTTTATCGATTTCTTTGACATCCTGTTCGCTGCCCTGCTGATTGACGGAACGAGCTGGATGCTCGAACAATTGTCCGCACCGGCACTGCTCGTAACATTGCTCGCAGAGGGTGTAGGTGGCGGCATTACCCTGGTCGCAACCTTCATCCCGGTGATTGGCTTTCTCTACCTCTGCCTGTCCGTGCTCGAAGATTCCGGATATATGTCGAGGGCCGCCTTCGTCATCGACCGGCTGATGAGCAGTATCGGCTTACCCGGTAATGCTTTTGTGCCTCTTATTGTCGGCTTTGGCTGTAATGTGCCGGCTGTGATGGCAACCCGGACACTGGGCAGGGACAGCGATCGTCTTATGACCATAGCCATGGCACCGTTCATGAGTTGCGGCGCAAGATTGACTGTTTACGCCCTGTTTGCGGCCACCTTTTTCCAGCAGAGCGGCCAGAATATCGTCTTTGGTCTCTACCTGCTTGGCATCGCCCTGGCAGTATTTACCGGCTGGATTTTTCGGAAGCAGATGTTCCCCGCCGAAATTTCTCCATCCTTTCAAGAAATGCCTGCCTATCACGCCCCGATTGCCCGTAACATTCTCCTGACCACCTGGTTCAGGCTCAGGGGATTTCTGATGCGCGCCGGCAGAACGGTGATCACCGTGGTCATTGCCCTCAGTTTTCTAAATTCGCTGGGCACTGATCTGAGCTTCGGCAATGAAAACTCTGAAAAGTCCGTGTTGAGCGTGATTGGCAAATCCATTACCCCGGCTTTCGCACCCCTGGGGATCGAAGCGGATAACTGGCCAGCGACTGTTGGCCTTTTTACCGGCATGTTCGCCAAAGAAGCCATCGTCGGAACGCTAGACGCGCTGTATACCGAGCAGGAAAACGATGAAAACTCAGACCCACCCGACCTCTTAGCAGCGGGCAGTGCTGCACTCGCCTCAATCGGGACAGAGTTCCTGGCGCTTGCCGGCAGTCTTTCTGACCCACTGGGCATTTCAATCGGGGACGTCAGCGATCTTCAGGCCGTGGCTGAGAAACAGGAAGTGCAAAGCAGCACCTTGACCAACATGGCCAGCCTCTTCGGCAGCCCCTTCGCCGCCTTCTGTTATCTGGTGTTTGTGCTGCTTTATGCGCCCTGCGTGGCAGTGCTGGGGGCGGTTCATAAAGAAGCCGGCCTGCACTGGACAATTCTGGTCTTCAGCTGGAGTACCGGACTGGCCTATATCACGGCGACCGTGGTGTATCAGGTTGGCACCTTTGGCGAGCACCCTTTGTATTCTTCATTATGGATTGCATCTATGGTGCTGATTTTATGTGTTTTCATTAGTAATCTTAAACGCCTGTCGAGCAAGATGGTGCCGAATAATCTGATTCAGACTGTACAGATCTGACAGAGCATTTGCTGCAACTTCGAAGAGGTTTCTGCATGCTCTGGAGCAAACCGGGAGAGCAATTTGTCAGCGCGAGCCCCATCCCAGTCCGGCGCCTTGCGACTTTTCACAGCAGGATTTCTCCTGCTGGCAGTGGTCAAAACGTTTCTAGCATTCAAACTTGACCTGTACAGCGACGAAATCTTCTACTGGCTGGCCTCAACACAACTCGCTTTAGGGTACAGTGACCTGCCGTTCATGACTGCTCTGCTTGTCCGTCTCGGCAGTTCTCTGACAGACGGCAGCTCACTGGCGGTCAGGTCCATATTTCTTGTGATGGGCAGCACTGTGCCATTGCTGGTTTACTGGTTGGCCTATCCGATCACCGGCAAGCAGGCCGCCCGGCAGTCTTCGCTGATTTCGCTCTGCCTTCCTCTGGGCGGGTTTCTTGGGCTACTCGCTGTACCTGACGTTCCGTTAATCTGGTTTGGCTTGATTGCCTTGGGGACATTTGAGCGTGCCCTGCGAACTGACTCGGCTGTTTGCTGGATACTGACTGGCCTGTCAACTGCCTGCGGACTCAGTACGCATTATCGATTTGTCTTATATCCACTGGCTGCACTTGGATTTCTGATCATTTCCCGTCGATCAAGAGAACATTTCCGCAACCCCTTGCTCTACCTCGCCATGCTTATCGCAGCGACAGGGCTGGTGCCGATCCTCTGGTTCAACCTAAACAACGCGTTAAGCAGCGCCAGTTTTTATCTAATTGACCGACACCCTTGGGAATTTCAGGCAAGCGGGCTACTGCACATCCTCAAGCAAGCGGGACTGGTTACACCACCGCTCTACCTGTGCTTTCTCCTGACTCTGATGCGGCTTTTCAAACAGGCTCAGCGGCAAGAAGCCGCGGCCCTATTGTTTAGTGTCTCCATTACCAATTTGCTGGTCTACATGCTGTTGGCCCCATGGACCGACGCAAACAGCACATCAGTCCATTGGCCCCTGTCTGGGTATTTTCCCCTGCTGGTCGCATTACCGGACACCCTCAACCAGGTTGGCAACTGGATTGAGCAGCGGCGCACTGCCATCAGCGGGAGCGGCGCGGTTCATATCATCTTGACGCTGGGCTTTACCGGTACACTTACCGGATTGGTTGGGGTGGGCTCTCAGGCCTATCAGGAACAGCTGCAGCCAATTTTTGGAAAAGGCGTTCTTTCTAACAAGATGGCCGGATGGAAACCCTTCAGTGAGCATACCCGTCAAGTGCTGCAGAGCGAGTTCTCTGATAAACGCCCTCTGCTGATTACGGATAATTACTATACCGCTGCCCAGCTGAAGTTTGCCGGATTTACGAACAGGGTGATCACCTTGGACCGGGATAAAGCTGTTCGGGACGGCAGGGCCACACAGCTGGCTTTGTGGCGAATGGACGCCGGTGCTATTCAGGAGTATGGCGGGCAGCCTGCGCTTTACATCACCGAAGACAGTACGCTGCTGCAAGCAGACAAAATCGATCTGATGACGGAAATGTGCCGCGTCAGCCAGACGGTTCGTCCAAGCACCCCGCTCTCACTGTTTGCAGGAGACAAGGCGTTCTCTTTCTACGTAATCGATGAGCTTGTCATGTCGGAACCGGGCTCGAAGGACCGCGCCCGGCCCTGCCCATATCCCATCATTGCCTGGATTGACACGCCCGACCATGAGGTACTGGTGCGCGGCCAACTGACTGTCACAGGCTGGTCGTATAGCGAAGATTTGGGCATCGAAACTGTCGAACTCATGCTCAATGGCAAGACCGCCCATTCATTGCAATATGGGGTGCCAAGACCAGACGTCGTGCGTAATCAGGATGTAATGAGCGACCCGAACCGGCCCAATCTGGGCTTCACCGGAACATGGAATAGCCTGAGTGTCGCCAACGGCATCTACACACTCAGCGTGAGCTTACGAAACCGGGGTGGAGAGGTCCGGAATTATGGCGAGAGACAAATCTTGGTCGACAACTAGAGAGGTCGGAGTACCTCAACGGCAATCCGCCATTCGTTGCTTTTGGTCAACCGCCACAAGCGCAGATAGTTGCGACTGAATCCAACCTGCGCCTCTTCCGGGTTGGTAGACATTATCCCGTAGGTGAAGCCCATTTCCCCTGACTCGCTTAGATATCCGCCCATCGATTCCAGACTGACGGGTGTCGTCGTTTTCAGCTGGTCATCAAGATAGGCGCCATAGATTGAACTGGCAACCTCGCCCCCGATCGCGGGGCCCATACCGGGTAAATACACCCGTATGTTCTCCATACCGTAGCGCAGCAGGGCCCTTTCGCCCCCGCGGATGTTAATCGAGCGCCCAAAAAGCGTGTCAGAATCAAACAGGGCCTGAATGGTGCTACCGATTTGCTCCGAAGTTGCCGGCAGCGCGGTTTCTTCGAACACAGGTTGCGTGTCATCAAAGCTTGGCTCGACTTCCAGTGACAGAAATCCGGGGATAAAGGCAAACATATCAGCTGCAAGTTTCCATTCCCCGGCCTGCTTCCACCAAACCGAAACCAGATGACCGAAGCTGTTGGCATTACCCTCGTCATCCGCAGTGATGCTCACCATCGGCCCGGCTGACAATCCGAGATCACCCGCCCGGGATACGTCGATGTAATGCGACTCCCAGGTCAGGTCGTTGCCCCGAAAGTCGGGCGACGAATACTCCTCCAGAGCGTCCACCGGCCCTTCTTCACGAAAGACCACGGACCCCTCGCCCAGGAATTCAAGAAACGCCTGGGATCTTCCGATCTCCAGCGCCCGGTCAGCGTAGGTCTGATCTGCAGCAGCAAGTTCGAGCCAGTACTGGTAGTGGCTGCGCTCCTGCGCACGGGTCTCGCCCGCCAGCAGGACGGCTGCAGCGAGGAACATCAAATGAAAACTCCGATCATTGCGCATAGGCTAAAGCTAGCATCGGTGGCCATGTGAGGCCAGATTCTGTTGATTAAGGCGCCTGAAACATTTCCTTACGCAAGATGAAATACCCACTGTAACACGCTGTTTTTAATGAACTAATTAAGCTGTTTCTAATTAAAAAACGCGTGACCGCCAATTCCAGATCAGATCGCCTGGCCGCCAGGGTCTGTCCTGTGACACTGAAAAAACCGGCCATTTGTCGGAGCTATCACTCCAAACAGCGGTTACAAGCGCGTGAACTGCCGTCTCCAGAGTAGTGGTGTGGTCAATGCATTCGCAGTCGATATAATAAGTGCATTCAATCGGAGCAATATCAGCATGTCGTCACAGATCTGGCAGCGACTTCGGTCAGAGGCTGAGTCAGTTATCCAGCGAGAACCGCTGCTGGCCAGTTACGTTTACGCCTGCGTGCTCAATCATAACAGCCTTGAATCTGCCCTTGGCTTCATACTCGCAAACAAACTTTCTGATGATGTGATGCCGGTAATCTCCGTGGGCAAGTTGTTTGAATTTGCCTTCGTCACTTCGCCTGAACTGGTCCACGACGCCGCATCAGATATCCTGGCCGTGCACGAACGTGATGCCGCCACCCGGTCCTATTTGCAGGCGATCTTATTCCTTAAGGGTTTTCAGGCTATTCAGGTACATCGCCTGGCGCATTGTCTCTGGCAGAACGATCGAAAAGAACTCGCACTGTTTATACAGAGCCGCAATTCTCAGGTTTTCGGTGTCGATATTCATCCCGCTTGCCGGATGGGGCGCGGCATCATGCTGGATCACGCAACGGGAATTGTCATCGGGGAAACCACCGTGATCGACGATAATGTCTCTATTCTGCAGCAGGTCACTCTTGGCGGTACCGGCAATGAGCAGGGTGACCGTCACCCCAAAATCAAATCTGGCGTCCTGATCGCAGCAGGCGCCACCGTGCTCGGCAACATCACAGTCGGCGAAGGCGCAAAAATTGGCGCTGGCAGCGTCGTGCTCGCAGATGTCGCCCCGCACACGACTGTGGTCGGAATACCCGCCACGGAATCAGGCAAGCCGAATTCTGAGGCACCTGCCGAAACGATGCAGCAAAACTTCCTGGCAGATTCCGACAAGGGTTGACCGTCTAATCGGGCAAACTGGACAACAGACGCGCGCATGCCCCATTCACGTGCATGAACTGATTGGATGCCGCTAAATCTTCACATCAAAGGTGCTCTTCAGCAAAAGCGGCCAGAATAGAGCGAGGAACGCCCTGCAACAGAACGTTCCCACCGTGCTGAAACCCTTTGAATCTCTCGGTCAGGTAAGTCAAACCCGAACTGATCGGCGTCAGATAAGGCGTATCTATTTGGGCAAGATTACCTAAACAGATCACCTTCGAACCGTTGCCGGCGCGAGTCACTATTGTCTTGATCTGATGAGGCGTTAAGTTCTGTGATTCATCAATGATAATCAGACTGCTCTGGAACGATCGGCCCCGGATATAGTTCAGTGATTTAAACATCATCGGCACTTTGTCCAGAACATACTCAACACTGCTTTTACAGTTCTCATCCTCAAGATGCAACGCCTCGAGGTTGTCGGTAATTGCCCCCAGCCAGGGCTCCATCTTCTCCTCCTCTGTCCCTGGCAGAAATCCGATATCCTCGTCCAAGCCCTGAGTGCTCCGCGTAACTATTATGCGACGGTACAGTTTAATGGCGACTGTCTGCTCAATAGCCGCGGCCAGCGCAAGAATCGTTTTCCCTGAACCTGCCGACCCGGTCAGATTCACCAGGTGAATCTGTGGATCCAGGAGCAGATTCAATGCCATAGCTTGATACAGATCCCGGGGCTTAAGGCCCCATGCCTCAACCTCCATCAATCCGGGTCGGCTGAGATGCAAAAGCGTGACCGATTCGTGATCCGACTCCAACACACGAGCGACAAACCCCATCTCATCATAAATAAACTGATTCGGGCAGACCTCCCCCTCGAACAATGCGCGCGACAGCACATGCTGGGTGCTTCCCTCCCGATGAATGGTCTCAACGGCATCGACCTGACTCCAGAAATCACCCTCAAACTCAATATAGCCTTTGTTCAGGTGCTCGATGTCACTGAGTAGTTGATCACTGTGGTAGTCCTGGGATTCAATTCCCAGTCCGCGAGCCTTTAGGCGGACATTGATGTCTTTGGTGACCAGCACCACCATACGGTCCGGGTGTCGCTGCTTAAGGAAACCGACGTCATTGAGAATTTTGTTGTCGTTGATATGGGTAGGCAGCTGAACGACGTTATCCGGTATTTCAGTCATCAGGACTGACAGAGTACCGCCCCGGCTGGCGGCGTCACAGCGCTGAATAGCCACGCCGGCTGAGACCTCTGCCGGACTGGCCTGTCCGAGCTGATTATCCAGCTCCCGTATTGCTTGCCGGCAATCTGCCGCAGTGGAATGTCGCCCACTTTTGAGCGAATCGAGCTCTTCTAGAACAGTAATGGGGATGACGACATGATGCTCGTCAAAATTGAGAATGGAAGTTGGATCGTGAACCAAAACGTTGGTGTCTAAAACATAAAATACCGGGTTGGAGGAGATACTGCTGTCAATTTTTTGCTCGACAATTTTCGCTTCGCCCATAAATCATGTAACCCTTTTTACGACATTGAGACCGATGATAAAACCTTTGTACCTGTGACGCGTTATTTCTCCGTGTGTGAAATAAATTGACTGTGTTATTCACTGCGTCGGCACTGTCGAGCGAAAGCTTTAGGTCCTCCCGCAATCAGGCTTCCATCACCCGATGCGTTGGAGATAGTATCGACGAATTTACGGGCTGCTGGGGGCAGACAGATAGATCAGGGTTGCGGACGCCTCAACCGGACGGCCTGCATGCAGGCGCGGACGAAATTGCAGTTGTTCCAAGCGTGCAATCATTTGTTCTCGGAACTCGGGAGAAACCGGCGCAGGCTGCACCAGACTAATGTTAAGTGGCTGAGCGACGGTGCGTCCCTTCTTTCGACTGATAAAGCGGGTTATCTCCATGACACCGGAAATATCAAAGCTGAACAACGCCGCATTCCTCACCGCACTGAACTGCTGCGTTACTGGGTGGGGTGAACTCGTGTACGGGAAGCTAGGCCCCCACTCCGCATAAAGAAGCTGCGCGTGACCTGTCTCTGCAGCAGGCTCAGGCTGCCAGAAGGAATCGAGCTCAGACTGTTCAACCTTTACCCCCTGCCCGTATGTCGAGGCCGCCGCCAGTGAGCTATGGAAATCATGCACCGGCAGGACGCTCGGAGTCGCAAAAAAGTCTTCCAGTTCGTCTGGCTGCCGGCCGGCATAGGTAAGCTCTTCGTGTGAACGCCGGTAGGCAGCCAGCGCCGCATCCTCTTCATTGAACAGTAAATGCCAGTCGGCGGTATAGAGGTTTGCCATCGCAGCGCCTTCCATATCAAGCGGCACCTGGGCCAGCTGTATGGACCGTAACTGATCGAGCAAGCTCAACCCGGTCACGTATAAATAACGTCGCATATCATCACGCTCCCGAACCAAATCGGCGCCCGGCACAATCTGACGCAATTCCCAGCCGGTTTTACCGCCCTGCTCTACTGCCACAGCCTGCAGGTGCTGCTGTCTGACCAGGGAGTAGATTATGGGCACAAGGCGTGAATCTGTTGCGCCCCAAAGCCTCTCAGCAGCGTCAAGAGCCAACCAGTTGACGCGGGCTGCGCGCCGAAAGTGGAAGGTCTGAAACTCGGGGCTGTCTTCGCTAATGCCGCGGAGATGAAGCTCGTTCAGAGCCATCAAATCAGCAATTAAGGCGCTATCTACCCGATCTGATTTCGTCCTGTGCAGCCAAAAAAGATGCTCAAGCTGTTCTCGGGCGCTGTCCCAGTCACCCCAGTCGCCGTAATTTCCAACCTTCATCCTCACCAGAGGGATTTGAGATCGGGTGTAGAGACCCTCAGACACTCTGATGACCTGTGCCGCCCGGTCAAGCATCCGATAAGCTTCAGCGAACCGGCCCTCATCGCGATAGAGATCGGCCATTTCTGTCAGAGCCGGAACGAGCTGTGTGCTGTTATTGCCGAATTTAGATTCCAGCTCATTCAGGACCACCAGACCGCGCTCCAACCGACTGTCGGGTTCGGGCAAGCGCTGAGCCAGGCTGGGAGAACTCAGAAAGAGCGCCAGAAACAGACAGCCGCTTGTAGTTGCACATTTCATAAACTGCAAAGCCTTTGCATCGGTTGTCTCAGCGTTCCTGCCCCCCATTTGCGCTCCACGCAGGGGCTGATAAACGGAACAGCGATGAGCTGGCGCTTGCGTGTTTCTTTCTTTAGACTCTTTAACGAACCGTAGCTTACAAGAGGCAACAGGCATGAAGAAACTGTTAAAACCCGCACTGACATCACTTTCACTGTTTATCCTGGGTTTCGGAACGGGCACCCTGCTTAATACGTCCGCTCAGGATCAAGTGGTTTATGAGCTAAGAACCTATACCGCCACTCCAGGCAACCTCGATAATCTCCATGCGAGGTTCCGAGACCACACCACACGTATTTTCAGCAAACATGGGATGGAAGTCGTAGCCTACTGGACGCCTACGGATCCCGAAAAAGCCGAGGACACATTGATTTACGTGCTGAAACACAGCAGTCGGGAAGCCGCCGACGCATCTTGGGCGGCATTTATAGCCGACCCGGAATGGACAGCCGTCGCAGAGGCATCTAATGCGGACGGCCCTATTCTCGGCGGGATCGAACGTGAGTACATGATTGCAACGGACTACTCACCCCTTCAGTAAAGGCACCCATTATCACTCTCAGCTACGCACAGTAAGAGACGAGCGGCGTTTATGCAGGGTTATTGCAGGCCGTTCATCGGCATTCTTGGTGGGAGGCTGCCCCAAGCACTGCGCCGCGGCGGCCCAGCGGAGTATCAGCCATAAGCCAGCTGCAGCAATTCCCGTACCGATTCGATCTGCGTGAACCAGTAGATCGCAGAAAACACTATAAATGCTTGCGCCACAACCAGTGCCGCAGCCTGATCGTCCTTCAACTTCGCGTTTTTATTCTCTGAAGTTATCTCATCAGTCATGTGATTTATCCCAATGTTATTGAACGGATTGCATTCCCTGTTTCAGCCGCTGAAACCTATCCACCGGCCAGTAGCAGCAACCATGAACCATACTAGCAGTGACGCCACCGCAACCATTTTGACCACAACAGGATTCAAATTTTGAATGTCGTGGCCGAGCAGAGGCCGGCGAACCTGAAAGTGGAACAGCATGCCCGCCGAGAGAGCCAGCATTTTGAACCAATAAACCGGAAGATAGTAAATCTTGGTCGCCACTCCGCAGGCCATGAAGATGCCGGTTGCAAGACAAATGGACAAACCGCAGACAAAAACCCTGTGGGTCCGCTCTACCACTGTCTGCACGGGCACATCAGTCAGGACCACTCCCAGCAACCGTCCATCGCCCGCTAAAACGCAACCGCCAAGCAAAGCCAGACCCAGCAAGTGAACGGCTTCAACAAAGGCAAACGCAGCCCCCCAGGTTTTCCCGATCACACCGAACCAAGTAGTTTCCAACCACTCGAATACACCGAGCAGCGAGGGATAAACAGCGTCCATGGCACCGCCGTAGGCAAGCATCAATAATGTCAGCAGCACCGCCACAACAGTCAGAGTTCGTGGGTAGGAGGTCAAAATTACAGCATTCATGGTTTTTTCCTCTCTGCGTCCTAGAACCGCGTCTGACCGTCTACACAGCCAGAAACGATATCAATCAGTGTGTTGGGGCTTGTATCGCAATCGAACCAGTCATAGGCAATAAACCGGCCGCACACTACAACAATTGACCAAAAAGTGAGCGACAGCATCGCGCCAAGGCGGATACGGCTCGGGGCTCTCGGCTCGATATCCCATGTAGCTACCGACTCATTCATGCGTTTGTGAAACAGAAACGCGTTCACCGCGCAAGCCACGAGAAGCCCCATCTTAATCCGGAACCAGAGACTCTGCGAGGTGCGCACCGGCACAGCATAGAACAACAGGGTTCCAGTAATGAACATTACGGCAAAACCGATCAGCATAGGCACATTAAGGCGTTCGGCGATCCGGCTGGCAGGCACGTCCGGTAGGGCCAAGCCCAACATACGCAGATCGATCAAAAACAGCATGCCAAGACTCACCATCAGGGTGAGAACATGGGTTGATTCGACCCAATTGTACATATAGTAGGACTCGTGAAGCATTCTGCTCCATTCGGTATCGTCCAGCCAGACTGCTAGGTTGTAAATGAGCTCATTCATTGCAGAGCTGTCCTCCCCTGATGCCGACAGCGCGAGCCAATGTATCCCGCTGCCTTAAGCTTCTTATGCAGACGCTAACCGGGCCCACGGCCAGAGCCGGCCACCGCCTGAGCGTTTTCGTGTTTCTTGATTCCCTAGTCGCCGTTTGAACAGGCCGCAGAGGTCTTTGCCCTACGTCTTTCCCGCAAGACTGAATGTCTGCGAGCCCGGCAAAAGGAATTTGAGTATTATTATGGCAGGCTGGTTTCAAAGCCTTTCCCGCGGGGCAAGAATAACCTACCGCTTTAGTGAAAATCCAGCGAACCCCGTCAACTCATTCGCTGCTTGCGGTACTCCGACGGCGTAACGCCCATAATCTCTCTAAAGGCGTTGTTAAATGGGGTGATTGACTGATATCCCACCGACAGAGCAATGGTCAGCACAGGCACACTTTGTTGGTCCACGTCTGCCAGTGCCAAGCTGGCCTCTTCAACGCGGTAAGCATGCAGCATCGCATTGAAGTTCCTGAATCCCAACTCCCTGTGGATAAACGCCCGGAGCCGGTATTCTGGCAAATTGAGCTTCTTAGCCAACTGGGCAATCGTGAGACCTGCTTCGCGATACATCTGCCCCCCTTTGAATACCGAATTAAAACTGTCCACGTCGTAGCTTGGCGCACCTTCCAGCTCTGAAACCTCAGTCAGTTCCGTGACCTTGCGGATCGCCTGACTCAGAGAGACCAGGTCAAAGCGCATCGCGACGACCAGCATCGTCAGCGTTAGCAAGGCAATCGCGAATACGATGACGGCCTGCTCTGAGGCGTTGTTCGCAGAGCCTCCTTCCAGCAGAAAATTCTCAACAAACACCACACTGAATATCAGCGCCCCCTGAACACCGATGATAAACCAGCGCAGGATGCGTCGGTCATCAACGAGATCGGCTCGCCACCCTCTGAGGGTCCAGAAGATGGCAAAGCCGACAAACAGCAACTGCATGACGTCCAGAGCGCCGGCCAGGAAAGGCAGGTAGGTTTCGACCATTGGATTTTGAGCGGTGCGCAGGAATGGAAACAGCAATTCCAATGCAACCTGTAACCCGAAAGCCAGACTCAGGAAAGCCGGAAATTTCTGCTGTTCCTGGAAAATCAGAAAGCAGTAAATCATAAACAAACCGGATACTGAACTCGTACCCAGTTCGATCAGGCGGTCGATGGCCGAAAGATTAATCCTGAAGTCAGGAGCAATGCCGTCTCCACTCATACCATTAAGCAGATAGAACACAACGAAAAGCGCGATTACTGCGAAGACCCGTGCGCTGGCACTTTTCGGGTCACTCTTGAGATAGCCAGCCGCAAGTAAAAAGACTGACATAATTGCCACAATCTGGGCGGTGAAAAGCAGCAGAGGATTGGACACGGGATCTATCCTGAATAACACGCTGAGCATCGACGAACATACCGCAACATGTGCATAAATACAAAAGCGGGTAGATAGCAATCACCGCAGCTGATCCCCGAGATTAATGCGACACTTTGCTGGCACAGCGGATTCAGAAAACTTTCAACACTCAGGGTTTTCACGCGGCGGGATTTTGCCTGACCGCCTGCCGGCTGGAGTTAACCGGTCAGATTCCGGCTTCGATTTCGCCTCGCTGCGGCTAACAGAATCGGCCTGCTGACCTGCGCGACTTTGCTGCTAAAACAAGTTGATCAGACGTTCGGATCGCTGGCCCAGGGCGAGAAATTTTTCGAAATATCCGCTTTTTGGATCACGCATCAGCACCACATCAAACAGAAAGGCAAAAAACGACAGCGTGCTCAGAACGACATCTCGAACCGCATCGATAGAGAGCTTGAGCTGAAAAACAAACAGGCGCTTGCACTGAAGATAGAATTTAACAACGCCCGGGCGGGATTCCGGTATTTCACAGGATTGAACGGATGAAGACTATATTGTTTTGTCCCGAATCATTGATCTCTCAAAGCGCGCAAAACCACCAAACCCAGATTTCTTTGCTTTCGGCAGAACCACCCTTGCATCGGTGCGACAGCGTTATCGGAGAATCGCTTGTCGTGGTGGGACTGATGTGCGCGAGTTCTGTCGAAACGCGATCGATAGCACACACGCAGGTTTTTTACTGTCTGACTAGTCTGCGGCCATGTTGACTACCTCGAAAGTCAAACCCGCGCTGGCCTGCAGGCGCAGAAGCAGCGCCTCACCAAAGGCCGAACCGGGGGTCCAGAAACCACCCTCCAACTGAGATTTGTCAACGTCCCTGCGCAAGCTGATGGCTGCCTGGGCTACCATTTTTGCTGTCGAACCGTAACCGGGATCTCGATCTCCAGTAACTTTAACCCGGACTTCCCCCCCTGACGCCGTCCGGCCGAAGAAGCGCAGATCAAAGAATCCGGCTCGCTGCTCATCCGGAGACGGCCCTTCACCGGGTTTTGGTAAAAAGAATTTCAGCGCCAACCATTGCAATGGCGGATGCATCAGTACCGCACCGAACAGCTTTGTTCGGAGAACAACCCTTTTCGCTGCCTTCCTGCCCGAATCACCGGTGCCGGTCAGACTGCCTTCATCATAGTAAAACTGGCGTCCATATTGTTCATTCAGAAGCGCGTTTGTGCGGAGAACGACTCTGGTGTTGACACTGGCCATAATAAACGGAACCACCCAGGATTTAAAATCCTCGTCGTACTCCATATTCACGTGGCGCTGTTTAGCAGTATTACGATGCGCTTCGGGACACAGGGAGTACCAGTCTTTCATTTCGTTTCTCACCGCAGAATCACTGGCGGCTTCCTTTAAGGCGTTCACCCCGCTTGCAATAGTTCCTCCCGAGGCCCCACCTTTCATTGCCTTCACGCGCATTTTTACAGTGGAACAAGGCTCACCGAATCTGGCCTGCGCCTGTAGTTGGAGGAATTTCACCCCGAGATCAGACGGCAGGGAATCAAACCCACAGGCATGAACAATACGAGCGCCACTCAATCTTGCCTGGTCGCTGTAGCGTGAGATCATCCTTTTCATCCACTGCGACTCACCGGTGAGGTCGCAGTAATCGGTTCCGGCTGCTACACAGGCCTCGACCAAGTCTGCCCCGTAAAGCGCATAGGGCCCAACGGTTGAGAGAACAACAGCGGTCCGATCGCACAGCGCTGCCAAAGAAGCCTTATCAAATGACTCTGCGACGATTATCGGAATGTGTTCTGCCCCGCTGCCGAGAGTTGCGCGAAGGCCTTCGAGTTTTTCTTCAGATCTGGCCGCCATAGCCCAGGAAAAATTCGGCTCCATGCGCTCATTCGCAAGGTAACGGCAAATAATTTTGCCGACAAAGCTGGTCGCACCGAACACGATTAAATCCAGCTCTTTGTTCACCTTTAAGTTCTTTTTTTGTCGGTCATCAAAAATTAAGCCATTACACTGCTGCAGCAATCTGCCCGGAGCCCTGCAAACTTTCCGGCTGAAGCTGGCTTGACTGGGATTGGCTGTCTCGCGCATGCCGATAGCTCAACCAGATAAGAAACTGCAGCCCGAACAGTAACGTGGCGGCAAGAAGATGAGTCGGCTGCACGAATGCAGGCATACCCAAATGCCCCAGAGTTGCACCTGAAAGCACTGAAAGGCCAATCACCGCGATCATCCCGAGGGTCATTCGTGTTATGGCATGCATCCATCCAAGCGAATTAACCAGCAAACGCACGAGCCAGAGGTTGGTAAAAAGGACCAGAGCAGAGAAGCTACGATGCACGTAGAAAAACCAGGGCATCGCTTCAATCCAGGAAGCGCGCATTGCCTCTCCCTGACTCTCCTTAATAAAGTCGGTCATCTCCCTAACCTGTGTACCCATGACCACCTGCAGCACGGTCATGGCAAGTACAATGTAGAGCCATTTTTCAAAGCGTGGATCTATTGCCGTTACCGGTTGTGTGCCCATCATCTGCCGTCTGGACTGAGCTAGCGCGAAAAGCAAGGTTGCAACGATTGCCAGCGCCATCAGCATATGCAGAGTAATCATGCCGGGCTGCAGGTTAGAACTCACCACCCGGGAACCAAGCCAACCCTGGAAGCCAACCATAAAAAACGCCGCAACCGAGGCTTTCGTTATCAAAGCGTTGTGATGGCGTAGAGGCCAAGAAATCAGGGCACTCAGAAAAATGAGGATGCCGATACTGACACCCAGCAGCCGATTTAAATATTCTGTCCAGGTCTTTACGACGTTAAACCGGGTGTCGGCGTAACCGAGTTCAGCGTACGTTTGCTGATAGTCAGCCGGTAACTGCGATTCGTGGGTGGGCGGCACCCACTGTCCGAAACAGGTCGGCCAGTCCGGGCAGCCCATTCCCGCACCGGATGCTCGGACGCTGGCTCCAACCAGAATCAAAAAATAGACAGCTGCCAGAGTCAGGGTAGCCAGACTCCGAAAACGTTGCAGGGATACGTCTGTAGCTTGATTTGATGTCATAGTACTGTTCAGCAAAGTTATGGAAAAAAGACATTGAAAGTCGCGATCAGTTTTTCAGGGACTCAAGCAGGATTTGCGAGGCGTATCCGTCTTCAGGCAGACCTTGTGTTTTTTGATACGCCCTAATCGCAGTCCTGGTTTGGCGTCCGACTCGGCCATCCGGCTCGCCCGAAACGAATCCGCGACTGTTGAGCAACTCCTGAAGATGTTTAATGTCTGCCACGCTCATCGCGTGCTCATTTTCCGGCATTCGCGCGATTGCCTCGCCACCCATAAACCGATCAGCAAGGTGACCTACCGTCAGTGCATAAAACGTCGAGGGGTTGTAAGTCATGGTGGTCCGAAAATTCTGATAACCCAGAAAAGCAGGACCCTGTGCACCAGCCGGGAGAATCACTGAAGCCTCCATACCTGAGACAACCGGAAGCGGGTTGCCGTTGACTAAGGTAAGACCAAGAGACTGCCACCTGTCCAGTGACATGCGGGTTGATGTTCCAGTCAGACTGTAATCGAAACCGTCGGGCAGCATCACTTCCCTGCCCCATCGCTCGTCGCCTCGCCAGCCGGAATCCGATAAAAAATTGGCGGCAGAGTGAAAGATGTCAGGTAGGCTATTCCAGATATCTATCCTTCCGTCTGCATCTCCGTCAATGCCGTAACGGTAGAAAATATTCGGCATAAACTGAAGCTGCCCCATCGCTCCGGCCCAGGAACCGCTCATGCGCTCAGCCTGTATATGCCCATCATCGATGATCTGAAGGGCAGTGAGCAGTTGCTCCCTGAAAAAATCGGCCCGACGCGGATCGTAAGCGAGAGTGGCAAGAGCCTCCAACACGGAAAAACCTCCGGTTGCTCTGCCGTAGTTGCTCTCGATTGCCCAAAAGGCCACTAAATAGTGCGGCTGGACGCCATAGAGACGCCGCACTTCTTCAAGCAGAACGCCGTACTGCTGGAGCAAGGCCTGACCCTGCGCAACCTGTCTCGGCGTGATCCTAAGGTCAAGATAGCGGGTGAAGGTTTGCACAAACTCCGGCTGACTGTTGTCCAGCTCTAGCACTCTTTCGAGCGGCTGGATGGCGTCGAGAGCGAGCAGTGTGGCGTCGGAAATGCCCCGGTCGCGCGCTTCAGCGCGCAGCCCGTCTAACCACTGCGCAAAATCTGGCGCTGACTCTTGAGCCTGCAATCCGGACAGACAACAAACACAGACAACAGCAGCAATAAACCGGACTCGAATCATTTACCAATGATAGCGAAGTTGCCGCCAGAATTGAACGTAACAGTTTCTGGCTATTGATCACTGTTGTCGCTCACTGACCAGTGACGCCCTTTCATGGGGCGACAAAAATGTCTCCCCGGGCACACCTGAACGCTCGGCGAAAACCGACCGGTGCCTCTCGCTCACGAACAGTCTGAATTGATGAGTCACGTCTGACCCGAAAGCCGGTCGCAAGACACTCGGAACAGCAGCAATCCACGCGCTTCAGACCGCCGGACCGACAAACACAGCTATTGGCAGCGCACCGTATTTTCGCTGGGTTTTCACAATGAACGCAATGTCAGCCCCCGCAAAGCCGAAAAGTCTGGTCATCCTGATCTGTTGGTTGTGCTGTGTCATCGCGGCCATCATCGACAGCCGCGCAGCGGATGCACAGGTGACGCGGGACTACTCAGAACGCGGGGAACGAGGCCGCTTTCAGGAGCTGCTGTATGAATACGGGCAGAACAAATCTCTGCCACCAGGCTTTGAGCTTCAGGCCCTTCTGGCATTGAGCCACTATCCAGAATTGAAAACGGTAAACATTCGCTTCGTCGACGACGATGTAGATATTCCACTATCTTCACGACCCCACCAGGCAAGCCTGCTCAAAGGCGCCGAAAAACGACACTATTTGGTCGTCATCGACAGCAACCGCGAGCAGGGGAACGGCGCGTTCCTGCTCAAGAACCAGCCATTCAATGCTCAGGTGGGTATCCTCGGCCATGAACTAGCCCACACCGTTTATTACCTTGACCGGAGTTTTTCGGCATTGTTGCCGATGCCGTCTGTCAGCTGAGTGACTGTCGAATTCAATTCGAGCGGGCAACAGACCGGCGAGTAATCGACTACGGCCTAGGTTGGCAGCGCTTTGACCACGCCCTGTTTGTTTGAAGCCAACTCGCTGGCAGCCGTGAAGCCGGTATGAATAGCGAAGGCAGCGGCGGTGCATACATGAGCCCTTCGGCTCTGCTGCAAATTATAGAGAATGACACCCGATATCTGACTTCGCAAGGTGTTCCGGATGACCGACCTGTAACACAGAAATTACGGAGGCCTTAACTAACCGACTGTTGTGCGCGAGTAAGGCGTTCGACTCACCGGAATTTCTCAGTTTTCCTATCACCGTTTCAATCGCGCGATCAATCAGCGGAGCTTCACTGAAAATTATGACATTCCCATCCTTCAGCTCTCTAGCCAGGCCCATGCGGGATCTCTCGATCACCTTAGCCCCTAAGGCGTTGACGAAAACAAATTTGTCAATCATGTTGATCTTGCAAGACAGTGAACAACGAATACTCCGCGCTTCAACCCCCTGAAATTCCATCCACATACCGAGCTGCAATTAATCTACCTGCTGCATACATAGGCCTCTTCCTCGATTCTGCGGTCGAGCCAGAGTCAGTCGGGTAATCGATAGGCAACCAGAGCACCAGGGAACTCAGTCTGGTTACTTCCGATCTGAACGACAATATACTGCCTGCCTCGGTGCATGTAGGTCATCATTCCGTATTGGGCAGGTGCGGGCAAGGACACGCTAGCCAGAACTTGACCCGTCTGCTTGTCTCTCGCATTCAGAGTGAGCGGTGCGTCAGGAATCATCTGCGCCATGCCTTCGCTTAAAGCCCGTGTCTGCACCAGAATATCACCCATGACCATCTGAATAGACCAGCCGGTACCGCCGCTGTTTGGGACATCAACTCCCTCGAGGCGCGGATGATTTTTAACCGCTTCAGGTGTCTCTCCTACTGGATGCGACCAGATTTTTTCGCCCGTATTCATTTGATAGGCGGTCAATTGATTGTTCATACGCTTATATAGCGGCAACCCATCAATTGTCGGCAAGCCGCCACCACCACCCGGCAACCACGGAACCACTGTCACACCGGTCGTTGGCGTGCTATTCGGAGTTGCTCCACCCTCTCCGGGTCTGGGGTAGTTCGGATTATCCCGGTCTACCCCGTTTGTTGGACGCATGAAGCCGGGCGCGAAGCAGTTACGCCGATGTGAGTTGTACATCATACCCGTACTGGGATCCGCCACGGGCGGATGCGAAATAACGTTACCCGCACCCAGACAGCCAACGTTATTGATGAACTCACCTTCATAGGTATTGGGTAAAGGCGGCACATAAAGCCCCCCAATCCGATAGCCACTGAGAATCGTCATGGCTTCTTCTTTGAGTTCAGGCGTGTAATCAATCACGAATTCTTCCGTGATGCCGTCAAGAATGATTCGATCGACCGGCTCCGGCCAGGTCGGATAGGGCTGAGTGGCAGACGTGTAATTGCCCGGCACTTCGGTCTGAATTACCACTCGATCCTCAATAGGCCAGATTGGTTCGCCCGTTTCGCGATTGAAAGCAAAGACGAGCCCTTGTTTGGTGTTCTGAATTGCTGCCGGGACACGCTGCCCGTTGACATTCAAGTCCATCAGCAAGGGCGGAGTCGGCAGATCGTAGTTCCACTGGTCGGAACGATGAATCTGGTAGTGCCATCGGCGCTCCCCTGTTGCGACGTCCAGAGCCAGGACGCTGCCTCCAAAAAGATTATCGCCGGGCCGATGTCCTGCATACGCCTGCACCGTTGAGGCATTCGTGACCAGATATACCAGGCCCAACTCCGGATCTGCTGAAGCCGGCGCCCAGGTCGACATATCCCCGGAAAAGCGCCAGGCTTCATTTAACCAGGTTTCGTGACCTACCTCGCCGGGCCGCGGAATCACATGAAACTTCCAGAGACGTTCACCGGTGACCGCATCAAAACCCATGATGTCGCCCGGCACATTTTCTATGCGGGTTTGTCCGTAACTGGGCTGATGGCCCACTAAGACCACAACCACACCGTTCACCACAATGGGGGGTGCTGAGGCGGTCACCATACCCAGTTCCCGGGGAATACCGTAATCCGGGTCGTATTCACCACCCGCAACGACATATTCTTCCCACGGGCCCCATCCCTCAACCAGGTGAGGAATCAAATCGATAACGCCCGAGCGTCGTGTATCCCCCACAGGAAATTGCTCCCCCCACCCCTCCAGAGGCAGTCCAGTTTTCGCATCCAAAGCCCAGAGAAAAAATCCGGGTGTAGTGATAAAAATGACACCTCTTCCATCAAGCTCAGCATAGGAGACGCCTTTGCCATAAGCCTGACGGGGTGAGCGCTGATGCCGAACCGTTTCGGGCTCGCGAAAGGTCCAGAGTGTTTCTCCGGTGGCAGGGTCCATGGCGATCACCTGTCGCCTCGGTGTCGCGACCGTGTACAAAATGCCGTCGACATAAATCGGGGTAGATCTGGAGAAATAATCCAGATTCGGGCCAAAATTGTCGCTACGCCAAATCCAGGCCTGCTCAAGTTGCTCGAAATTAGTTCGATTAATCTGGTCAAGCGGAGAAAACCGGGTATGACCCATATCGCCACCAATGTAGCGCCACTCGCCGTTTTCAGTGCCAGGTAGCCCCTGAGCAAAACTGAAAGAATTACCGAGCAGCACCAGCAAACAAATATGCAGCATCGACATTACGCGGGATTGAAAGGACAGGACGTTCATAACTTCTCCCCAGGATTTGTTTTTACTTTTTTTAAAACCTTTTAGGCCCAACTGCCAAGGGTAAAAGGCCAAGACTGAGAAGTCCACGCTTGAAGTAACCCATGAGCCTTCATCACTGCATGGACAAATCACGTCGCAGCACCTAAGCTAGAAATGCGCGCTAACTGGGAGTGACTTTCGATGAAACCAACAGCCATGCCCTATGCCCTGATTGCCAGTCTGACTCTGCTGTTCACCAACGGCGCAAACGCGCAATCTGCAGGCGCACCTGCCGCGCTATTCAAAGCACATGTCGAGGTCGTTAGAGAACTAGACCGTGCAGCTACTACCAGCAACTCAGCGGCAGGAGTTTCTGTCTCAATTTCACCGGGCATTTCCGTGCGCAGGCAAATGAGTGGTGTTCTGCAGTATGCGGTCATGCACCCATACAGCGTGGAAATTTACCGTATCATCGAAGGAAGCGGCACCCTGGTCACAGGCGGTTTGCTGAATTTGCCTCTTGCTGATCCGATTGGCGACAACATCGTACGCACTGAACATGGAATCGAAAGCGGCACGGTGAGGCAGGTCAAAGCAGGCGACGTGCTAGTTTTACAACCCGGCACTCCCCACTGGTTTAGCCAGATTGATGGCGAGTCGATCACCTATATGGAATCCAGAGTCAGAATAACCACGGCACCGGTCCGGTATCAGTGATTCTGCCAGAGGCTTCTGATCAGGCAGAAGACGCGGCCCGTCTTCGGGCCGCCAATTCCAGATCTCTCAACTCCACCTGAGAAGACACGAACGCTGCAGAGATTACGCTAACGTACAGCGTCGGCAATCCCGGCTACTGTGCCTGCCAACTCCAGATAGCGTTTTGCGGTGATACCATCAAGCGACTGCGCCGAAGTTTCGAATCGCCCTGCCAACGCATCCAGCTCGCTAGCCGCATTGCGGTTGCTATTCCCCCGCTCCAGCAATCGTTGCGCCCGGTTAAGTGCTTCGCTCAGCTCTCTCGATTGCGCTTCGTCGATCGCGCCAGCACGCAATAGCTGATCCTGATAGGCTCGGGCGACAACTGGCTCAGCAGGCCAGGTGATCCTCTCCTGAGTCTGAGCATTCACGGTGCCCTTGAGGGCTTCAAGAGACGCCGCCGAAATTTCGTTTTCTGTGAGAAAGTCGCTCGGCTGCATTTCGAATACATCCAGCCCGCGGGAAATTTCAGTGCCGTAGATACGACCGTTATACCAGTATGTCGACCAGTACCCTGCCGTAATAAGTTCTTCGGTGTCAATCGGCCCTCTGTCGAAGAAGGCAATCTCAACTGGATTCGCAGAATCCGTAAAATCAACCACCGATACCCCGCCCTGATACCAGGCCTGGACGAAAATATCTCGACCCGGCACCGGGATCAGGGAACCGTTGTGAGCAACGCAATTCTCAGTCTCGGTCTGTGGCGCAGACATTTTATAGTGGCTCCGAAACTCCAGCTTGCCTTCCACAATGTCATAGAACGCATCGGCTCCCCAGGTCAGAGGATCCTGCGCTCGACATCTTGGCCGACCGCCTCCACCCCATTCGTCCGTAAAAATGACCTTGGTCCCGTCGTTATTGAAGGTTGCAGAGTGCCAGTAGGCAAATCCGGGATCTATAACCTGATCCAGTCGCTTCGGATCAGCGGGATCGGAGATATCCAGCAGAATGCCATTCCCTGAACAGGCACCGGCAGCCAGTCCGATTTCAGGGTAGGTCGTGATGTCATGACACTGATTGGTCTGACTTGTGGTTTGTGTGCCTTCACCATGATCACCACCGTCCCAAAGCCCCGCCAGCGTGCCTGAATCAGGGTCCGCAAAGATAAATGGCCGATTGACAATCTTTGCTTCGGCCGGATTGTCTTCAGGTATTTCGATGACCTCGATCCTGAACAGTGCAGATTCAGGGTTTTCAAAGGGCGAGTCATCGGAGCAACCCGCCAATTCTTCGTCATCACGTACCCGACTGGTTCCCGACACATACACATAAATGTTGCCATTTTCATCTGCTTCCTGAGCAACAGTATGGGTATGAGAGCCACGGCAGGTCTGAACAGCGGCGACCTGTGTCGGGTTACGAAAATCACTGACATCAAAAATTCGAATGCCACGAACCCGGTCATTACTGACGGATTCAGGAACGCCTTCTAATCCGCAATCAAGGCGACCTCTCACTTCCTGGACCGACATAATCATGAGATCGCCGACCAGAGAGACGTCTCCCTGGCCGCCAGGACATACCACTGAGGCTATATGTTCGGGTGAGTCTGGGTTGCTAATATCGTATGTATTAAACCCGTGGTAATTACCGGCAATCAGATAGTCATCGGAGAAAAGTAGGTCAGTGTTCGAGAAGCTGAGCAGAGCGGGTCTAGGGTCGGCGTTTTCGTCGTCCTCTTCATCGGTTGGAGTTTCCGGAGCGTTGCCGCTGGCACTGGCCTCAGCCTCCAGTTCCTCAAGGCGGCGTGCTGACAATCCCGACGGTCGTTCTGGATCAAAAAAGCCCGCAGGTTTCGGCAGTGTTGCAACAAGCTGCATGTTAAGTGACGCCTCACCGGCGTCCCTGAACCCAGCGGCAAGGCCAACCCTAGGATCGGAACTGAAGCTGGCCAACAGAGTGACCATCCGCTCGATTTCAGAGGTTTGGTCCGATGTCACGTCCGAAGTAAATTCATAGAGAAGCGGATCCTGCACCGAACCACGTTGGTCGAGCAGATCCTCCACCATATCCAATGCCCCCTGGTGGTGCTGAATCATGTTTTCAAGATAGAGCCGGTCAAATTCAGAACCCCTTGCCGCTGCCAGCGCTGCCATTTCCTCATCCGTCAGCATACCGGCCATGCGCATAAATCCTGATTGGTGGTGCGCATCTTCAGCCGTCACCTCCAGTCCGCGGTCACCCAACCAGCCCTGCATCATCGCGATTTCATCATCCTGGGACAGGGTAATCCTCGCAGCCACCGCCAGAATAGCTTCATTGTTCGTACGGCTTTTTGCGAGTGCAGACATTTCTTTTGCCTGAGAATGATGAGGAATCATGCCCTGCAGAAACTGAATATCGCCCAGCGAGTATTCTATTCCGGCCAGAGCAGAGGCTTCTTCTGCTGTGATGAGTCTACTTTGTTGTCCGGGCGCACCCGGCTGGATGATAGGGACTTGCCCCACTGCGCTGTATGTGAAAAGCGCTGCGGCAACAACCCACCCGATCTTGAAAGTATCAGAAAAAACCTGCAAAAGTTGCGGAGCTCTCATAGCTAATTTCCTATAATCCTGCCCTAACAGTTAGCAATCCACGCCATTGTACTCGTTCCGCAGCTTTTGCCAATTGCGATTCGAGCGAGATCGCAGATTGTATCGCGGGCCCGAGGAGATTTGGGCCCCAGCATGACAAACTTGATTCCTAAGCACCGCCCCTTACTCGATCCGAACCGATGCAGATTTCTCTGCATTACCACGTTCTTGATCGCCAGCTGTGCGATGTCGCAGAGCGAGCCGAATCTGGAAGCCGTGTACGCCGATCAGGCAGTTCAGCTCGTTCGGAAAAATGATGTTCAGCATGCTCCCGAACATATTCTCTTCTTGGAACCGCGCTCCCGCGCTGATCTTATTGATATTACGGAAATACCTGCCCCTCCGTTCAGGGAAAGCGAACGCGCGTTAAAATTTCAGGAGCTACTCAAGGAGGCTGGTCTCAATGAAGTGACTGTAGACGAGGTCGGCAATGTGATTGATAAACGTCCGGCCATCAGGGGCAATCGTGTAGTCGCCTACTCTGCTCATCTGGACACGGTCTTTCCCCTCGAAACTGATCTGACTGTCCGTCAGGAGGGCAGCCGGCCCTATGCGCACGGCATTGGTGATAACAGTCGCGGTTTGATCACCATTCTGACCGCGCTTCGCGCCATGGAGTTTGCGGAGCTTAAAACCGAAGCTGATGTGTGGTTCATCGGCAATGTAGGCGAGGAGGGTCTGGGTGATCTTCGAGGGATGAAGCAATTATTTCGGGAAGGCGCTGACCGCATTCACAGTCTGACTGCCGTCGATGGCGGAAGTGCCAGCCGCATCGTGTATGGTGGCGTCGGGTCTCACCGATACCGGGTGTCATTTGCCGGCCCTGACGGACACTCATGGGGGGCATTCGGACTGGCCAATCCGCATCATGCCATAGGCAGAGCCATCGCATTATTCGATGAACAAGCGCTCCCCGTGACGAGAGAAGGCCCGAAGACCAGTTGTAATGTTGGCAGTTTGGGAGGCGGCACTTCAGTGAACTCCATCCCTTTCGAGGCCTGGATAGAACTCGACATGCGCTCCGGCAACCAGGAAGAACTGATTCAGATCGACGCAGTAATCCAGAGTGCCATGCAGCAGGCCCTTGATCAGGAAAATACCGAACGGAAAACGGCGCCAGAGTTGTCCCTCAGCATCGAGCGAGTCGGCACCCGCCCGGCCGCGACCGGTGATGCCGCTCAGCCGATTATGCAGCGTGCGATGACAGCAACTCAAGCGTTTGGAATTACTCCGGATTTACAAATTTCCTCCACCGACGCTAATCTCCCGATATCCAAGGGCATCCCCGTCATCACCATGAGTCGCGGGGGGCGCGGAGGAAATTCCCATTCGCCTGAGGAGTGGTGGGATAATAATGACGGCCATATCAGTATTCAGATTGGTCTGATTACATTACTGACATAGGCAGGTTACGTCGCAGCGGATCCCTGATTCTCGCTGCCAGCGGGCGATCATCACAGCCCCGCTTCACCGGTGCTAAATAACCGCCTGCGAACCGTTCAAAAATTGAAAGCGCTTACCGAGAAGCATCAATCCAGCGCTCGACTTTCGATTCAAGCAGCGCCATTGGCAGCGGGCCTGATCCGAGCACGATGTCGTGAAACGCCCTGATGTCAAAGCTGTCCCCGAGAACATCCTTCGCGCGCGATCGATATTCCAGAATTTCCAACATTCCGATCTTGTAAGCGGTTGCCTGACCCGGATTGTTGAAATACCGGCGAACTTCAGAGCGCACTGAGGCTTCAGGCCTAGGCGAGTTTTGCAGCGCATACTCAACAGCTCGCTCCTCGGTCCAGCCAAGACTGTGAATAGCGGTGTCGACAACTAGCCGGACGGCGCGCCAGATTTCACCGGACAATCGACCCATATCGGCATAGGGGTCCTGATACCCACCCATCTCTTTACCCAATAATTCGGCGTACAGCCCCCAACCCTCACTGAACGCGGTATAACCCCGGACCGTGCGAAACATCGGCAGCCCCTGTAGTTCCTGCTGAATCGATATTTGCAAATGATGGCCAGGCAATCCCTCATGATAGGAGAGATTTTCCAGTCGATTGACCGCTGCCGCACGCATATCGACCAGATGCGCGTAAAACGTTCCCGGTCGCGAACCATCTGCCGTACCGCGGGCGTAATGCGCAGCGCCACCCGGCACTTCCCGAAAAGCCTCTACGCGCTTCACCTGCAATCCGGCTTTTGGCAGCAGACCGAAATAATCGGGCAGCTTAGCCTTGACCTCTGACAGGATTGCTTCCGCCTGTTCGATATAAGCGGTTCTTCCGGCATCGGTATTGGGATAGTAAAACCGGTCGTCTTCGCGCATGAAGCTGAAAAATGCCTGCAGACTGCCTTGGAAGCCAACCTGCCGTTTGATACCTTCCATTTCCGTCTGAATACGAGCCACCTCAGCGATGCCAAGGGTATGAATCTCCTGCGCTGTCAATTCGAGGGTCGTCATATAGCTCAGACGTTCCGCATAATAAGCGTCTCCGTCGGGCAAGGCAGATGCGCCGGTAGCAACCGCCGATACGTTTTCCCGATCGGCTTGCAGCCAGGCCAGAATTTCATCATAGGCAGGCTGAAACTCAGACAGCAATGCCGTTCGTGCCCGCTCTTCCAGTACATCACGCTCCGCTTTGCTAGCCAAGCCACGCTCTGTCAGTGAAGACAGTTTTTCAGAGATGTCTGTCCAGATCGCAGAATCCCCTTCGCTCTCGAAGGGCGCCCCGGACGTGACTCTTACGATTTCCCGGATCGCCTGATCGTAATCAAAATGGGGAGCTCTTATGCCATCGGCAGCCGCTAATTTTGCGCGCTCTAGATATTGAAGCAAGTATCTACGCGACTGAGTAAGCCGCGAAATGTAAGCTTCCATATCTGACACGCTATTTACGTCCTGATAGTTAATCAGGCTGTTGGGCAAGCCGGTCTGAGGTCCATTGCGACCAAATATGTAGCGATGACGACGGAAGGGAACCTGCGCCTGTTCCCGCTGCAGGATGAATTCCCAAAGATCCCAGGATAACTTCCCCTCTTCATCTAAGTGCTCACGATCAAAGCGTGACTGCATCTCGGCAACACTCTGCCTGCGCCAGGCTAATTGCAGATCCTGTGCTGTTTCCGACACATCGTCGAGTTCCCCGTACTCAGCTTTCCTGCCGAGGCGGGTCTGAGTGAGCGGAGAAAACCCCAGCTCTTCTTCAAATTCGTCGTCGAGCCAGGCGTGAAAATCAAGTGTGGCCATCCGAGCCTCACCTGCAGAGCGCTCTGGCTGGGACGAAGACTCCAGGCTCGCCGGTTCCGGCCCGCTACATGCTGTAAACCATAGCGCATAAAGCACTGTGAAAAGTGAACATCGCATATCAATAAAGCCCCTCAAAAGAAAGCCCTCGACTTTACGGAATACTGATGCGCGAAGCAATCGCAGCGAATGCCAGAGCCGTTCAACAGAGCCTCTGCACTCAGATCGTACAGCCGACGCCAAGTCAGCATCCGGCACTGCGCCGCGCGAGTCATTCGGCGGGAAAAAATCTGCTCACAGTGCGAGGTCTTCGGCATCAGGGACAGCGTCAGTGGAGCTGGGCGAGCAGCAGGTCAAGGGTGTGTTGAGGTCAATACCAGAGGTATTGGTGGGTCTGGGTGGATTTGAACCACCGACCTCACCCTTATCAGGGGTGCGCTCTAACCAACTGAGCTACAGACCCAAACAGAGAAAAGCGTTGTCCGTTTGGTGAAGGTTATCAATCCTTCCTGCTCGCCCGCCAGGAAGACGGGCGAGGCGGCGTATTATACGCAATTGACGTTGGCTGACAAGACATCCCGGGCTCACCCGCATCGACTGTCGGACTGCCTCGGGAACGGCGCAGATAAAAGGAGCGGATCAACCGAAAACCCAGTAGTACCGCCAGCACAGCCCCGTACACGACGGCTTCCCAAACATCGGTGCGCAGTATCCAGAGCAGGTGCACGACGGCCAGAATCCCGGCGACATAAACCAATCGGTGCAGCTTCTTCCAGTTCTTACCCAACCTGCGAACCATCGCTTTCGGCGAAGTGACACCCAACGCCAGCAAGATCATATAGGCGACAAACCCAACGGTGATATAAGGCCGCTCGATCAATTCCTCGCCGATGGCCTGCCAGCGAAAGACAAGCAAAAAGCTCATCCAAACCAGCAGGTGAATCGTGGCGTAAAACAGCGCGAACAAGCCGAGCATCCGGCGATGCCGGACAAACTGGGTGATGCCAGTCAGGTGCCGGAGCGGCGTGAGAGCGAGTGCCGACAACAGAAACCGGATGGTCCACTCACCGGTGACCTTGGCCAGCTCCTGTGCGGGATCAGGGCCCAGATCATTCTGCAGGATTTGCACAATCATCAACGCAAGAGGCAAAAGCGCCAGCAAGAATACCGCAGGCTTCAGCCCCCTACTCACCGGCCAGACCGAGGAAGTCGCCAAACTCAGTAATTCACCGCCAGATCCATACCCGAATACAGAGAAGCCACCTGATCGGCATAGCCATTGAACAGGCGGGTCTCAATGTATTGTCGACTGAACAGCGTTTGCGGCAGGCGCCGCTCCATATCCTGACGCCAGCGTGGATGGTGAACCTGAGGGTTTACATTGGCATAGAAACCATACTCATTCGCTTGCAGATCGTTCCAAGTCGTATTTGGCATGGTTTCCCGAAAGTTAATGCGCACAATCGATTTGATGCTTTTAAAGCCATACTTCCAGGGCACCACCAGTCTCATCGGCGCGCCATTCTGAGCAGGTAAATAACTGCCGTATAAGCCGACCGCCATGAAAGTGAGGGGATGAGTTGCTTCATCGATGCGCAGTCCCTCACGATACGGCCAGTCTACGATAGCAAAGCGGGAGGTGACACCCGGCATTGTCTCCGGATCTACCAGTGTCTCGAACTCCACGAATTTCGCTTTTGAAGTGGGCTCAAAGCGCTTGATCAGATCAACCAGCGGAAACCCGATCCAGGGAATCACCATTGACCAGGCTTCGACACAGCGCAGGCGGTAAACCCGTTCCTCCAACTGCATCGGCCCAAGAAGGTCTTCCAGATGGTAAGTGCCGGGTTTGGCAACTTCTCCACTGATCTCCACCGACCATGGGTCGGTCCGAAAGGTACCAGAGCGCGAAGACGGATCCGATTTATCCATGCCAAATTCATAAAAATTGTTGTAGCGCGTCACATCTCGGTAGGGGGTCAGAGTTTCACCTGTGAAGTAAGGTTCCTGGTCAGGCGCCGGAGTCACTTCGGCAAATTTCGACTCCCACCATGGCGCTGGTGCCGATAGACTAAGCGCTTCCGGGGCGCGAGCTTTCAATGCGTCGCCATCTTGGGCCAGTACAGGTGAAGCGCCACCAAGCAAGCTACCACCAAGCGCCAGCGCAGCCGTCTCTTTCATAAAGGCTCGGCGATTGCGATAAACTTTTTCCGGGGTGATTTCTGAGGATTTTACATCTGAGGGTTTCTTTATGAGCATTTAATTGCGCCTTCGAAAGCTTAAGTTATGTAACTCACTCAACGTAGCAATTGGGAAGAATTTCAGCCGACTTTTCCGCAATCCTGAAGTCCTGCAAACCAAAGAGCGCTACGTATAATTTTGTCGTTTAGATTAATCACTGGCATCAGAGCGTTCTGCAAACTGCCGTCGATACAACCAGTTCGCTGGACCCGAAGTTGCGTATGCTATGGTTGTAATCAAGAAAACCTCGTGAGGCCTCTGGGCAATAATCCCGAGAACCAAAACCGCAAAAACAAAAAATATATACGGGACCGTACCCTTAAGCTTGAAGCTGTAATAACGATAATTCGAAATCATCAAAAGACCTGCAAACACTGTGAGTACTGCTGCGCAGTATGAAACAAGGGGGGTAACCTCAAAGTCATATTTAGATGCCACCCAAGGTACAAAAGTTACTAGGCCGGCCGCCACTGGACTCGCTAAGCCGACAAAAAAGCGCTTATCAACGGTACCTAATTGAACATTGAAACGAGCTAACCTGAGGGCCGCGCAGGACACATATATAAAACTTGCAGCCCAACCAATGTTACCAAGCGATTCAAACGCCCAGCTAAAGATAATGAGTGAAGGCGCCACGCCAAAACACACCATGTCAGACATGCTATCAAATTCAGCTCCAAAGGCACTTTGTGAGTTTGTCAATCTCGCGATTCGTCCGTCCAATCCATCACATATTGCAGCTATGACTATCGCCCAACCCGCCTCATTAAAACTGCCAGACATGCCAGCAATGATTGCATAGAAGCCAGCGAACAAGGCGCCAAGGGTTAATAAGTTCGGCAACAAATAAACACCGCGCAATCTGACCTTTCTACCACCTTCCGAAACAACTTCTTCATGTTCATCTATAGGTAAGTTAAATTCTTGGCTAAGAGAATCCTCTGCTCCCGAGCTAGCGATTTCTGAATCGTCTTTAAGATCTTGCATTACGGTCTCTTTGCATAGACAAAACGATAGTATACAGCCCTATCAATCCGGTTACGTAAATTTTTCTGTAATTTACCCCCTCGATCAATTGCTATAAACTTCGCAGCCTCGTTTCCCTGATTCGACAATGTGAAGGATACACTCTCATGAACTACTTCAATACCTTACCGTTGAGGCTCCAACTGGAGCAGCTGGGAAAATGCCGCTTCATGGATCGTAGCGAATTCAGCGGAGGCGTTGACAAGCTAAAAGGCAAATCTGTTGTTATCGTCGGTTGTGGAGCGCAGGGCTTAAATCAGGGCCTGAACATGCGGGACAGCGGCCTGGATGTCTCCTATGCTTTGAGAGACGCTGCCATCTCTGAACACAGAGCCTCATGGAAAAATGCAACTGAGAATGGCTTTGCGGTAGGTTCTTACGAAGATCTCATACCTGGCGCCGATCTCGTGCTGAATCTAACACCTGACAAGCAACACAGCGATGTAGTTAATCAGGTGATGCCTCTGATGAAGCAGGGGGCTTGCCTGGCCTACTCTCACGGCTTCAACATTGTCGAGGAGGGCATGCGGGTGCGCGATGATCTAACTGTCGTAATGGTTGCACCCAAAAGCCCCGGCAGTGAAGTCAGGGAAGAATATAAACGTGGCTTTGGTGTTCCGACTCTGATCGCGGTTCACGCAGAGAACGATCCGAATGGAGACGGTCTGGAGATTGCCAAAGCTTATGCCGCCGCCACGGGAGGACATCGAGCCGGCGTACTGGAATCTTCCTTCATCGCGGAAGTGAAGTCCGATCTGATGGGCGAGCAGACCATACTGTGCGGCATGCTGCAAACGGGCTCATTGCTTTGCTATGACAAGATGGTCGAAAAAGGCATCGATGCCTCATACGCTTCGAAGCTGGTGCAGCACGGTTGGGAAGTCATCGCCGAAGGACTGAAGCACGGGGGCATCACGAATATGATGGACCGCCTGTCCAACCCGGCCAAACTGGTTGCCAATGAGCTCGCCGATGAACTCAAGGACATCATGCGGGATCTCTACAACAAACATATGGACGACATCATCACCGGACGATTCTCAGCGGGGATGATGGAGGACTGGGCCAACGATGACGCGAAGCTACTGGCATGGCGGGCAGCAACCGGAGAGACCAGTTTCGAAAAATCAAGCGCGGGCGACATGGAGATTTCCGAACAGGAATACTACGACCACGGAATTCTCATGGCTGCCATGATCAAAGCGGGCGTGGAACTCGCCTTTGAGGGCCTGACAGACAGTGGCGTGATTGCCGAATCAGCCTACTACGAATCACTGCATGAAGTCCCGCTGATCGCCAACCTGATTGGCCGGAAAAAGCTCTACGAAATGAACAAAGTAATTTCCGATACGGCAGAGTATGGCTGCTATCTTTTCTCTCAAGAATGTGTGCCGCTTTTGGAAGAGTTCATGAAAAAAATCGATACCGACGTCATCGGTAAAGGCCTGCAGCTGGCCGATGAAGGCGTAGATAATGCCGAAATCATTGCAGTGAACGAGGCAATTCGTTCTCATCCTGTAGAAGTCGTGGGCAAGAGACTGCGCAGCTACATGACCGCGATGAAGAAGGTCATCTAGGCTGAGCCAGACCCTCGAGCAGGCGGTGCAAACCGGGCGGCTAATTAAATAGCCGCCCTTTTCACCGGACTTACCGTACTACTGCCCCATCGCCCCACCGACGGCATCTTCCAGATCAGAGCGCCAAGGTCTTGTCGCCGCGTGCGATACCTGAAACCCCGGTGCGCGCAACCTCCAGCACCACACTCTCGCCCAAGGCTGCAATAAACGCGTCGAGCTTGTCTCCAGCGCCTGTAATTTGAATAGTTAATACCGTTGCCGTCAGATCTACGATCTGACCACGAAAAATGTCAACCGTGCGCGCTATCTCCGCTCTTTGCGCGCCCGATGCTTTCGCCTTGATCAACATCAATTCGCGCTCTATATGCGCGCCTTCGGTGAGGTCAACAAGCTTGACCACATCGACCAGCTTGTTGAGATGTTTGGTGATCTGCTCAATCCGGGCGCCATCACCACTTGTCGTTACCGTCAGCCGAGAAAGCGATTGATCTTCCGTCGGCGCAACTGTGAGCGAATCAATGTTGTAGTTACGCTGAGAAAACAAGCCGACAACGCGCGAAAGAGCCCCCGGTTCATTCTCGAGAAGCACTGAAATTATGTGTCTCATGTCAGGTCCGCTCCGTCTTGCTCAGCACCATATCCTTCATTGCACCGCCTTTGATCGCCATGGGATAGACGTGCTCGGTTGGATCAACCAGAACATCGATGAATACCAGCTTGTCCTTCATCGCGAGCGCTTCCTTCATTTTGCTGTGTAGCTCATCAGCTCTCTCGATACGCACACCGACGTGCCCGTACGCCTCGGCCAGCTTAATGAAATCCGGCAAGGATTCAGAGTACGTACTGTGAGAATGTCGCCCGCCGTACTGCATATCTTGCCACTGCTTTACCATACCAAGCGCTTCATTATTCAGACACACAATTTTAATCGGCAATCCGTACTGCATACAGGTGGCAAATTCCTGCTGATTCATCATGAAGCTGCCCTCCCCTGTCACGCAGACGGACAGTGCGTCTGGAAAGGCAAGTTGCACCCCCATGGCAGCGGGAAAACCAAAACCCATGGTCCCCAGCCCACCCGAGTTTATCCAGCGCCTGGGCTTATCAAAGCCGTAATGCTGCGCTGCAAACATCTGATGTTGACCAACATCCGAGGAAATAAAAGCATCACCCTCAGTCAGCTCATACAAAGCCTGGATAGCCTGCTGCGGTTTAATTATCCCCCCTTCTGCCGGAGCAACCGCGAGACATTTTTTTTCCCGCCACTGGTCTATTTGCTTCCACCACGCGTTGAGAGCTTGGTCGTCCACGGACTGGTCACTTTTATCCAGTTGATCGAGCATCTCCCGCAGCACGGACTGAACAGGACCAACGATGGGCACGTCAGCAGTTACCGTCTTCGAAATGGCAGCCGGGTCTATATCCACGTGTAAAATTGTCGCGTCCGGGCAAAATTGACTGGTATCGGAATTTGTCACCCGATCATCAAAGCGGGCACCGACCGCAAGCAAAACATCACAGTGATGCATCGCCATATTGGCTTCATAGGTTCCGTGCATACCAAGCATGCCAAGGAACTGTTTATCAGTAGACGGATAAGCACCAAGGCCCATCAGGGTATTGGTAATGGGATAACCCAGCGTTCGCGTGAGCTGCGTCAATTCCTCACATCCCTCCCCCTGAATAACCCCGCCACCGGTGTAGATCATAGGACGTTTGGCGCCTAGCAACACTTCAACCGCTTTTTTAATCTGACCAGAATGACCCTTTGACGGAACCTGATAGGACCGGAGTTTGATGTCCTGCGGATACTCATAGTCGATCTTCAGCTTCGGATCTGTCGCATCTTTCGGCACGTCAATGACAACAGGACCCGGCCGGCCTGTCGAAGCAATATGAAAAGCCTTTTTGACCACCGCTGGGATATCAGCTGCACTTTGCACCATGAAGCTGTGTTTCACGATGGGTCTTGACACACCCACCATGTCAGTTTCCTGAAAAGCATCGCTGCCAATCATCCGGCTTTCCACCTGCCCGGAGATCACCACCATGGGGATTGAGTCCATATACGCCGTCGCGATGCCCGTAATGGCATTGGTCGCGCCCGGTCCTGATGTCACCAGCACTACCCCCGGTTTCCCGGTTGCCCGGGCATAACCATCAGCCGCGTGGGTCGCCGCCTGCTCATGGCGCACCAGGATATGCTCCACTTTATCCTGCTGAAATAGCGCATCGTAAATGTGCAACACGGCGCCGCCAGGATAACCAAATAGGAGCTCAACGCCCTCGTCGTGCAAGGCGCGAATTAAAGCCTCTCCACCCGATAATTGTTCCACGTCAATATGCCTCGAAAACAGTTCTATTAACACAGTTACGACCGATTCACGGCCACGCCCGAAGCACGCGGCTACTCGGTCGAGTGTCTTTGATTCTCAGAAAATGCTTGATGTCACGAGCCCACAGTTACTGCAAGCAACCGATAAGCTACATGTCGGCTTCGTCAGCGATTACGTGATCTAAACCGCAGTAGAAGCCAGGGGTGGATGTTGTCCGACACCCGGAGACCAGTTCATCCGTCACCAGGTCTTGGCGAGCTCGAACTGCGGCGGACCGTAATGAGATGGCCATTACGACCGCCGTTGATGCAAGAGTTTGCCACTTTTATCTGGAAAGTCAAGCTCTTGCGGCGTTTCTGCCGCACGTGTCAGGACGCCAGAGCAGAAATCTGGCTGCAACGCGTTGCGGAATCAGGCCACCGCCTGCTCCGCCACTTTCTGCGAGAGCGAAAAAGTCAGATTCCCGCCAGTAGCGGCATCCACATCGATGACATCACCTGCCCGGTATGCGCCCCGCAGAACATGCTCTGCCAGGGGGTTTTCGAGACTATTCTGGATTGCACGCTTCAGCGGGCGAGCACCGTAAACGGGGTCAAAACCGGCTTCTGCAATGTGATCCAGCAAGTTATCGCTGACCCGCAAAGTCAGCTTACTGCTCGCCAGTCGCTCGTTTAAAAGCGCAATCTGGATGCCGGCTATGCGACGAATCTGATCTTTCTGCAACGGATGAAAGACCACTGTTTCATCAATCCGATTTACGAATTCCGGCGAAAAATGTCTGACCACCGCCTCCATGACACCGCGCTTAACCCGATCATAGGTATCTGCTTCAACCGTTTGCTGATTCATCATCTCCTGAATCCGATCTGAGCCCAAATTTGAAGTCATCACGATAACTGTGTTTCGAAAATCCACTGTGCGGCCATGACCATCTGTCAATCGACCATCGTCCAGCACCTGCAGCAGAACATTGAACACGTCGGCATGTGCCTTCTCCACCTCATCCAGCAGCAGGACCGAATACGGACGGCGCCTGACAGTTTCAGTCAAATACCCCCCTTCTTCATAGCCGACGTAACCCGGAGGTGCTCCGATTAAACGGGCAACTGAGTGCTGCTCCATGAATTCAGACATATCCACCCGAACCATCGCGCCCTCAGTGTCGAACAAAAACTCAGCCAGTGCTTTGCATAGTTCCGTTTTACCGACCCCGGTAGGACCCAGAAACAGAAACGAACCATTTGGCCGATTGGGATCTGACAACCCAGAACGTGAGCGCCTGACAGCATTGGCCACCGCAGAGATCGCTTCTGACTGACCCACTACGCGCTTTTGTAGGGCCTGTTCCATTTCCAACAATCGTTGTCTGTCGCCCTGCAGCATCTTGCTCACCGGAATACCCGTGGACCGGGACACCACATCAGCAATTTCTTCTTCGGTCACCTTGTTGCGCAACAGCTGCTTTTCAGCCGCCTCTGCAACGGTGGCTAGCTCCAGCTTCTGCTCCAGGCCTGGAATGACACCGTATTGAATTTCCGACATCCGTGCCAGATCGCCTGATCGGCGAGCCGCTTCCATATCCTGCCTGGCCTGCTCAAGACTCCCTTTGATTGATGCGGCGCCCTGCAAGGAGGCTTTCTCGGCCTTCCATATCTCTTCCAGGTCTGCGTATTCCTTTTCCAGTCCGGCAATGTCTGATTCGAGCTTGTCTTTGCGCTCGAGTGAAGCAGCATCCTCATCTTTTTTTAGCGCTTCACGCTCTATTTTCAGCTGAATCAGCCGCCTTTCAAGCCTGTCCATTTCTTCCGGTTTGGAGTCAATTTCCATCCTAATTAAACTGGCCGCTTCATCTACAAGGTCGATCGCCTTATCCGGCAATTGACGGTCCGTAATGTACCGCTGCGACAGACGAGCAGAGGCAATAATAGCCGCGTCCGTAATATCGACACCATGATGCACCTCGTAGCGCTCTTTTAGCCCCCTCAGGATCGCAATAGTATCTTCCTCGGTCGGCTCGCTGACCAAAACTTTCTGGAACCTCCGTTCCAGCGCAGCGTCCTTTTCAATGTATTTTCGATACTCATCAAGGGTTGTTGCACCGACGCAGTGCAGCTCGCCTCGCGCCAGTGCAGGCTTGAGCATATTGCCGGCATCCATTGCGCCTTCTGCCTTGCCGGCCCCCACCATGGTATGCATCTCATCTATGAAGAGAATTACTGATCCTTCCTGCTTGGCGAGCTCATTGAGGACGGCTTTTAGTCGCTCCTCAAATTCTCCTCGAAATTTAGCTCCCGCGATCAGCGAACCAATGTCGAGAGCAAGAATCTTTTTGTCCTTCAGCGCCTCTGGGACTTCACCATTGACAATGCGCTGTGCGAGCCCTTCTGCTATCGCTGTTTTGCCCACTCCTGGCTCGCCGATGAGCACCGGATTGTTTTTCGTTCGGCGCTGCAGCACCTGAATCGCACGGCGAATTTCTGGATCGCGACCGATCACCGGATCCAACTCAGAATTCTCAGCCCGTTCCGTCAGATCAATACAGTACTTATTTAATGCCTGCCAGGCATCTTCAGCGTCGGCCCTGTCCGCACTTTCACCGCCACGCAGATTAGTAATCGCATTTTCCAACGCCTGTGCAGACACGCCGAAGCGGTTTAGTATTTTGCCAACCTCATCTTTCCCTTGAATCGCAGCAAGCAGAACCGTCTCACTGGAGACGTAAGCATCTCGTTTTTGCTGAGCAAGCTTGTCTGCCTGGTTGAGCAATTTACCCAACTCTGGGGAGGCTGTTATTTCGCCATCATGATCGGGAACCACGGGCAGCTCGTCTACTGACTTCTGCAGCGCTTGTCTCAGCTGCGAAACAGGAAACCCGGTTTGGCTCAGTAAAGGACGAACCGTGCCGCCTTTTTGGTCGATCAGCATCAACATGAGATGCTCTGGTCTAATTTGGTTATGATCCTTGCCTAGCGCAAGAGATTGCGCATCAGCCAGAGCTGATTGCAGCTTACTTGTCAGTTTATCCAGTCGCATTTTTACGATCCTTTTCAGCACAAAGCCCTGAAACACCTGGCTGTGTATTCCACTATCGATGAGGTAAAGATTGGGGTGAACAATAAATTTTTCAATATTGAATCTGTACAGGCGCCAACCGACGGAACGCCTGTTCAATTCGGGAGCACGGCCTAGAGGCTCAGTCCGTCACGCCGATCGGATACAGATGGTCGTCGCATTCCGACCGCAGACTGGCGAAACCCTGTAGGAGAAGAAGCGTCGCTGATCGCAAGAAGTGCAGAATCCACCGCCACTTATTCTCTGAACGCCCTGCTGCCGGAGCAGGGCTGTCGCGACCTCATACAGATCTGCCATGAACTTTTCACCGACCGCTGGCGTGAAAGCGCTTGCCAGCGCATCGTCAGCGAGAATTGCACTCAGCGCAGCATGCACATCCCGCCCAACTTCGAAATGGCAAGGGCCTATAGCCGGACCCATCCAGGCAAGAATTGACTCCGGCGGCGTCTGCATCGCCTGAATCGTGTTTTCAATAATGCCCGCCGCCAACCCACGCCAACCGCAGTGCAAAGCAGCGATTTCACTGCCATCCTCGGCGGCCAGCAACAAAGGTAGACAATCCGCGGTCAGTATACTGAGCGCCAAACCTGCTTCTCGAGTAATGACTGCATCCGCCTTTGCAGAAGTAGTTTCCTCCTGCACGACAACCACTCGGGCACCGTGCACCTGCTTGAGCCATTGCCAACCTCGGATTCCGGGGAGAATGGCCCGTAGCCGACGCCGATTCGTTGCCACCGCGTCCGAAGTATCACCGACATGATCTGCCAGATTGAACGAGTTAAACGCTGACTGGCTGACGCCACCAGCGCGGGTCGTAACGAACGCCGACACCGTGTCAGGCACCTCCCAGTCAGGACAGATCAAGGGCATATCGCTCAAGCCGACCCCTCTCCGGCATCCTGGTGCAAAAGACTCAGCAAGCCCATGAAGTCATCCGGCAATCGGGCTTCCCACCTGCACTCCAACTTTGTTGTAGGATGTAAGAGCTTCAGTTCAGACGCATGCAGGGCCTGGCGCTTAAATGTCTCCAGCGCACCTGCCAGCTCCTCTCCGCAATTTGGCGGAACCCGATAGCGCCCTCCATAGAGCGGATCACCTACGATAGGATGCTTTAAATGTGCCATATGGACCCTTATCTGATGAGTACGACCGGTTTCCAGGTTCACACGAATGTGGGTATGAGCAGCATAGCGCTGAACTACTCGATAATGGGTAATGGCTTGCTGACCATCCACGGAAACGGCTCGCTTGATGCGATGCACCGGATGACGGGCCAGGGGCGCTGAAACAGTCCCTCCTGCAGTCATAACTCCCTGAACCACTGCCTCATACTGCCTGGAAACCGACCGTGACTGCAGCTGCTTAACAAGGGCATGATGACTCTTCAGATTTTTCGCAACAACCATCAACCCGGTCGTATCTTTATCAAGTCGATGGACAATCCCTGCACGGGGAAGAGATTCAAGGGTGGGGCAATAGTGCAGCAGACCATTAACCAAAGTACCCTGATGATGACCCGCTGCCGGATGCACGACAAGTTCAGCCTTTTTATCAAGGACCAGCAGCTCTTCATCTTCGTAGACGATATTGAGAGGCATTTCCTCGGCGGCCCAGGACTCAGCCGATCGTAGCGTTGCGTCAAGGACCAGCCAAGAGCCGGCGAGCGCCGATTCTCTCGGTTTACAGCGCTGACCATTCACAGTCAGCTCGCCTGTTTTCATCCAGGCCTGCAGCCTCGCTCGGGAATATTCGGGAAACAAGCGGGCGGCCACCTGGTCTATTCGGAGCCCCGCCTGTTCATCAGTCACCTGAGCCTTCAGCGAGATCGATACTTTTTCATGTTCCGGCACCATCACGCGCGTATGATACTCCAAGCCATCTAAACACTCATCTGGGACGATTCACCGCGCAGTTCATTGCCCTGTTAGTGGGTTTCAGGCTCACCGTGTGGTTAAATACCGGGGCAAGGATCACCCTAAGCGGAAATGCAGCCATTCATGACACAGCCAACTTCGACCAGGTTTCTGCATGTTGCCGTCCTTTTGCTGCTCCTCGGCGGGTGCGGACTGTTCGACCGAGATGAAGCCGACGAATTCTCTGGCCTGACCACAGAGGAGCAATTCTACCGAAGGGCACTGGAACAGCTGGAAAGCCGGAACTATTCGGGTGCAATTTCCACCTACCAGGCTCTTGAGTCGCGCTTTCCTTTTGGCCGCTTCGCAGCGCAAGCGCAGATTGAGATTGTTTATGCCTATTTCAGCAACGGCGACGAGGAGGCTGCCCGTGCCGCGGCGGATCGCTTTATCAGACTGCATCCTGAGAATGAGAACATCGACTACGCCTATTACATGAAAGGACTGGCGTCCTTCAACGATCGCAGCGGCATTCTGAGCCGCCTGATTCCTGTAGATTACACCAAACGTGATCCGGGTCTGGCTCAGGAATCGTTCAACGACTTTTCTCAATTGCTGGCGCTCTATCCGGACAGCGACTACGCTGCAGACGCTCGAGCCCGGATGGTTTTTCTTCGAAACAACCTGGCAGCCTATGAGATACACGTGGCCAACTACTATCTAGATCGCCGGGCGTACATTGCAGCATTGCGACGAGGTCAATATGTCGTTGAAAACTTCCAGGGCACGCCAGCAGTGGCCGACGGCGTGGCCATAATGGTGGAATCCTACCTCAGACTGGGACTGAATGAACTGGCAGACACCTCTCTGGCACTGCTGAAAGAGAACTATCCAGACCATATTTCTGTTGATGACGAAGGTGATTTTCGGGTCAGGACGGAAATTACCGACCCGTCACTGCTCTATACGGTCAGTTTCGGATTGCTTGGAGACAACCGCGGAGATCCTCCACTTGCCCCGACCCAGCGTCCGGGGACCTCAGGCAGCCAGCAAATCATCAATTCCCAGCGAAATCAGCAATCAAGCGGGCGATCATTTCTGAGCATCATCACCTTCGGGCTGCTAAACTGAAACGATCGCATTCTTATGCCTGACAAGTTAACCCCTCGCATACTTGAGCGTTTTCCAGAGAAAGCCTCATCTCGGGAGAGTCTAAGACGACAAACCAATTGCCGGTGCTTTAAAAGTGTTTGTCGACGACTTCGCTTCGACCAATACCTTCCGGAGCCGCGACCAGACTGACACAGCCAGATCGAACCAGTTAATGCAATCGGCGCAGAACCGCGCCTTCCGCATGGCCCAGTTTGCTGCGGGCAACCAGGAGGACGCACTGATGAGCCCCGACATTGAATTGCTGGAGTTCCTGGGCTCATTTCAAACAGATGCCGGCGAATTTGTCGCGCCGGAGAGCGTGTTGGGAACCGAATTCTCAGAATTCCTCGATCGGGCCACGCAGCTTGACAGCGCAGCCAGCTCAGACGCGGTGGATGACACCCAAAAGGGTAATCAGTAATGGTGCAAACTTCTTCGACCCGTGCCTGTTCTGGCATTTCTTCTGAGCGCCGAGCGGCAACAGCGATTGCGCAATGGGGGCGTATGGCGCAAGAGCAGCGCCGGGAAGCCGCCAATCAACAGCGGCGCTTCCAGAATCTGACCCGCCAGGAGCGCCAGCTGATCAACCAGCGTTTCCGCTTGTTTAACGCCCTAAGCGCTGAGCAGCAGACATGATTGAGAAATATTCAGCGCAGATTCCAAAACCTGCCTGAAGCCCGCCGCCGAGAACTCCAGGAGCGCTGCAGTCGCCAGATCAACCAGCTCCAACAGGAACAGAGGATTCAGCGGGAAGCGGAACGCACCATCCGGCAATCACAACGCCGGGTGATTCAGATCATGCGTCAATCCCAATCCTCCGATTCGGAATTAGACGCTATTCGGCGTTTACCGGCAGTTACTCACCAAGCGACCACCCATTGGTGATCGGGTAACGCCTGTCGCGACCAAACCCACGCTGAGTCAGTCTCACCCCGATCGGCCCCTGTCGGCGCTTGTACTCGTTCAGGTCAACCAGCCGCAACACCCGCTTTACATCCGCCTCGAGAAATCCTTTCTCCACAATCGACTCGAAGCTCAAATCCTGCTCGACGTACAGTTCGAGAATCGCATCCAGCGTGTGGTAATCCGGCAGACTGTCTTGGTCCAGCTGCCCGGGTGCGAGTTCTGCTGATGGCGGCCTCTCGATCACCTCAAGGGGAATAGCTTCGCAATCGGCTTGCTGCGCGTTTCTGTACCGGGCCAGTTTATAAACCAATGTTTTTGAAACATCTTTCAAGACATCAAAGCCACCTGCCATGTCCCCGTAGAGAGTAGAGTACCCGACAGCAATTTCGCTCTTGTTGCCTGTCGTCAATACCAGCAAGCCCTTCTTATTCGAAATTGCCATCAGCAGTACACCGCGCGCGCGCGCCTGTATATTCTGCTCTGTGATGTCAACTGACAGACCCTGAAATTCCTGCTCCAGCGCATCGAGAAAACTTGCGTAAATTTCATTAATAGCAATTACCTGATACTCAACGCCAAGGGTTCTGGTCTGACGTTCGGCACAATCGAGGCTGAGTTGTGAAGTGTAAGCAAAGGGCATCATGACGGCTTCGACACGGGCTGCACCCAGTGCGTCCACCGCAATAGCCAGGCTCAGGGCTGAGTCGATCCCACCGGACAGCCCCAAAACCACTCCGGAAAATCGGTTCTTGGTTACGTAATCCCGCAATCCCAGAACAAGCGTCTCATAGACCTGAGCTTCGAGACTGAGGCTTGCCGAAAACTGTTGTGGGGTGATCCGGCACGCCCCGCCGGTGTCGACTTGAACTTCAAGTGAGAACAAACCTTCGACGAATTGTGGCACCTGGCAGGCCAATTGACCCTCGCTGGCAGCCATAGATCCTCCGTCAAAGACGAGTTCATCCTGGCCGCCGAGTAAATTAACATACACAACCGGGAAACCTCCTTCCATGCTGCGCCTGCAGACCAGCGCTTGTCTTTCCTCAAGCTTCGCGGTGTGGAAAGGCGACGCATTGATGTTGACTAACATCTGTGCGCCAGCATCTTTAGCCTGACGAGCAGGCTCAGCTTCCCAGAGATCCTCGCAAATAGTAAAAGCAATCCTCGTGCCTTTCAGATTAAGCGTACAGGCGCGATCACCTGCAGCAAAATACCTCCGCTCATCAAAAACCTGATAGTTCGGCAGGCACTGCTTCCAGTACTCAGCCACAATCTCACCTTGCCGAGCAAGCAACAGCGAATTGTAGACTGCCTCGCCAGTGCTCTTCGGAAAGCCAATAACCAGAATCGGATCGATTCTCTGCTCAAGAATCCGCCGCAGCGCCTTTTCGACTCTGGGTTTAAGGCTGGGTCGCAGCAGCAAATCCTCTGGTGGATACCCGGTCAACGCCAGCTCCGGGAATACCACGACGTCAGCCGCAAATTCGGCTTCAGCTCGCTTGGCAGCGCTGATGATGCGTTCAGTATTACCGTCGATGTCCCCAACCAGCAAATTCAATTGGGCCATGACTATATTTAACTTTTCTGACATGGGTTGCCTGAATAGAGTCACTTTCCTGTTATGTCGGAATGTTCGAGTAATTCACTGACTCGTAACAATGGGAGTCGATACCTGTTACCGGGCTAACCGGGCAGTACTCAACGAAGCCGGGTATTGTACGACAAATCCTAGGCATCAGTTTCACATTTCCACAAACCAGACAAAAACTAACCCACAACGCCACTCACGAAACCAAGATATTGTCTGAAACGGAATACCATTAGGACAGGGAGCGGCCGACACCGAGGAAAATTTCTCGCTCTCTAAAAATTCACAGACGATTAAAATCGAAGCGATTCAGCAAGTGCTTGAGGAAACTAGCTGGAATAAAAGCGCCGAGACAAGAAAGTTGGGCATGTCCTTACGACACCGACTCAAGAAGCCTGGGCTTCAATAGCCTTCAATGATCCTCTCGGGTCCGTTCCGGGGCGGTAAGGCTGCGGATCGATAAAAGGCCGCTGATTCATAATCAGTTCAGACAGCAGGCGTGCAGAAGCCGGCGCCAGCACCAGCCCATTCCGGAATTGGCCAGCATTCACGAACAGATTTTCATGTGGCTCTACCAAGCCGATCACCGGCAGGCCACCTGCCCTCCCGGGCCTCAAACCTGACCATTGCCGAACCGGCTTATATCGTGCTAGACCAGGCAGCATACCTACAGCAGCGTCTTGCAGTATTTTCCTGCCTTCTTTTGTCAATGATTTGTCAAAATCGGCGTATTCCAAGGTGCTACCCACCAGCAGATGTCCATCTCTGCGGGGTATCAGATACTTTCCCTTGTGGAGCACCAGCGAATCAATCAATGGTTCAGCTAATCGATACTGCAGCATTTGTCCCTTCACCGGCGCCACGCCGGATTCAAATTTCAGAGAACCCAGCAATTGTTGGGTCCAGGCGCCCGCAGTCAGGACAAAAGCCCCCGCCTGCACACTCTGACTCTCTTTAGAACCAGCTGCCTTTGTATACGCTGCAACGATCCTGTTGTCTGTCTGCTCGAATCCGGCAACGCGCATGTGGGTCTGCAGCACAAATGACGGTGACTGTTTGAGACTAGCAATCAGGGCCTTGCATAACCGAGGATTGCGCACATGACCTAGGTGCGGCATCCACAAACCCTTGCCAAAGCCCGCCGCCAGATTTTGCTCTGCTTCATAGATTCGGCCGGCTCCCCAGACTTCCATTGTCTTGCCTTCGGATACCGACCAAGACACGGCGTCTGACTGATCAGGCGCATCAAGCATGAGCAGTCCACACCTCTCAAATTCGGCATCGACACCGGTTTCAGCGAGCAACTGACGCACTAGCTGCGGATAATATTCCTGAGCCCAGCTGGCCAGCGCAGTCACTGCCAGTGAATACCGCCAGGGATACAGCGGTGACACAATCCCGCCTCCCGCCCAGGAGGACTCGCGGGCTACCTCCCCCTGATCAATAAGCATGACCGAGGCGCCAAGCGCCAAAAGATTGCGAGACACCAGCAGCCCGTTAATACCCGCGCCCACCACAAGAAAGTCAGGAATCTGTTTCAAATTTTGCCCTTTTTCCTCGTTTACCCTTAAAGTATATTCGCAAAAACCCATGCTTGCCGGAAGTCCAACCCGAGTTGCAATCCCCGCAGAGGGTGACTCAAACTTAGTCGATACTCACCGCTTTGGCAGTGCCATCAGGTATAATCCGCGCTGATCCGCTAACAAACCAGCCAGTGGCGGCCACCGGGCCGTCTGATCATTGTAGAGCCCCACTCTGGATATCGACCTCACAATTTTTCAAATCTCCGCGCTTTGCCTGGTGGGTTTCATTGCAGGCGCAATCAATACTCTGGCCGGCGGCGGTTCAAATCTGAGCCTACCCATGTTGATGATCATGGGGCTGCCCGCCGATGTCGCCAATGCCACCAACCGCGTCGCCGTGTTAATGCAGTGCCTGGTCGGAGTCGCCGGTTTTGACCAAAACCAGATGCTGGATCGACCGGCAGTCAGCCCAATTCTGGCGCCAACCCTCGCTGGAGGTGCTGCGGGGGCTCTGGGTACGGTGCTCATGCCGAATCTCTATCTGAAACCACTCCTGCTGCTTACGCTGTTAGGAATGTCGCTGCTGATCCTGCTGCGTCCGGGCATCATTGCCCCACCCACCAATACCCCCACTCTTTCTCCCAATGAGGAACGCCGGGCCTGGTGGGGGCTGTTTGCAGCTGGTTTATATGGCGGGTTCGTTCAGGCTGGTGTCGGGTTTATCCTGCTCGCCGTTCTTGCCGGCGGCCTCCGTTATGACCTGGTACGGGCAAATGCACTCAAAATGGTTTGCACGCTGGCTTTTACTCTGGTGTCAGTCGCAATCTTTCTGATCTTTGACCTTATCGAATGGATACCCGGGCTGATCCTCGCGGGCGGCAACATGGCCGGCGCCTACCTGATGGTTAAAATCGCCGTGCGCAGTTCTCAGAGCACGCTCAAATGGACACTCTTTACCATGACGCTCGTCGCAGTGGGCGCAGGCTTTACATTCGGCGAATAAAACTCCTGCTGAACGCTTTTAGTCATTGCGATGCAGGTGCGGGCAACGTCAACATGACACTGGCTCCACCCAAGACACTTGTGGTAACGCTGACATCGCCTCCATAGCTGTCAACAATATCAGCGACCACCGCTAAACCGATGCCTTGACCTTGCATCAGAGTGTCAGCCCTGGCGCCTCTCTGCAGCACATAGGCAACCTGTTCATTGGGTATGCCCCGACCATCATCCTCTATCTGAATAATCACGCCATCCGTGAGCGTTGCCTCTCTTTTAATCCGAACGATCAATTCAGATCTGCCATACTTGTAGGCATTGTCGAGCACGTTCCCCAACAGCTCCATCAAATCTCGCTTGTCACCGATAAACTGGGCGTGTTTGTCAATTTCCCTGTGCACGAACATCTGTTTATCTGCATAAACTTTCTGCAGTGCTTCGATGACCTGATCGGTCGTCTCAGCCACATTCACGCGACGCGCAATCGACAGGCTGCTGTCTGCCTGAACGGCACGCTGGAGCTGGTAGGTCACAATCTGATTCATGCGCTCGATTTGCTCATCTGCCGCGCGCAGCTGGCTGAGAAATTCCGAAGTGTTTTTACCCTTAGCACTTTTCAGCCAGGGAATAATTCCCGACATGACCGCTAACGGCGTTTTGAGGCTATGGGCAAGATCGCCGAGAGTTGTCCGATATCGGCTCTGCTGCTTTCGCTCGCTCTCTATCAGTTGATTAAGATTCGCCGCGACACCCCGCAACTCTCTCGGGTACTCCGCCTCAAGCTTGTCCTTTTCACCCAATTCGATCGCCCGAAGATCAAGGGCCATCCGACTTAGAGGCGCCAGCCCCCATCGAAGCAGTAAAGTCTGGATCATAAGCAGCAGGACAGCGACCCCTCCGAGCCAAGACCAGAGATCCCTGCGGAAATTTCTAATCTCTGAGTAATAGGGATCTGCATTTTCCAGCACAGTAAAATTGAACTCACTGATGCCATCTTCCCAGAGAATTCCGTAGCTGAGGCGAAAATACACTGCAGCCTCACCCGGCATGACTTGAAAACGCGATTGCCCCACGCCTATGCGCTCGCGCAAAAACCCAAGCTCAGGCGGATCAAAAGCTCTGGCAGAATCACTTCGCCATAACTCCCCGGTGCTGGCACTGCTGATGTAGCCATAGAGCCCTGAATCAAGTTGATTAAACCGGGGCTCCTGCAGCGTTTCCAGAAAATAGAATTCGCCGTCGCGTTCATCGACCGCAGAGAGTAACAGGTAAATCTGGACCTGAAGCTGCTCGGCCGCTCCGGCTTCAACGCTGGAACGAAAAGCCCGGTCCAGCACCACTCCGGTCAAACCCAGAAACACGCACAGCAGGATGCCGAAAACCCACATGAGTCGTGATCGCAGAGAATACGCTCGCATGGTCGAAGTGCTCGTCAAGTGCACACCTGAAATATGCTATGCGCTCTCAGCCAAGCAGAATCTGTAACCCTGGCCTCTGACCGTTTCAATGGGTTTCAGGGTTTGCTGTGGATCAAGCTTAAGCCTGAGTCGGCGTACAAAGACTTCGAGGACATTGCTGTCCCGATCATAATCTTGTGCGTAAAGATGCTCAGTAAGTTCTGTTTTTGAAATGACCTGCCCAGGATGCATCATCAGATATTCGAGCAGTTTGTACTCGTAGGCAGTGAGGTCTATATTCTCACCGCTGACCGACAACCGTTTGGCCGTCAGGTCGAGCGAGAGCGGACCGAACTTTAATTTGGGTTTGGCAAACCCGGCTGCTCTGCGCAGAAGCGCATTCAATCTGGCAACAATTTCTTCAAGGCGAAACGGCTTGACCACATAATCGTCTGCGCCGGCGTCGAGACTGGCAACCTTGTCCTGCCAGTCACCTCGGGCGGTCAGAATCAGTATAGGAAACTGCTTGTCGGCGCCGCGGATCTGCCTAATCAGGGAAATGCCGTCTATCTCCGGCAATCCCAAGTCGATAATGGCAGCGTCATAAGCATACTCAGTGGAAAAATACAGACCGGCCTTGCCGTCTTCAGCGACGTCAACGACGAAGCCTTGGTTGCTCAGACCCTGTTCAAGCTGTTGCCGGAGCAAACTCTCATCTTCTACAACCAGTAGTCGCATAATCGGCTACCTCCGCAATCCCATCGGCTTTGCGATTCAATTCCCGCCTGTGACCTCTCCGTTCCTGGCGTGGACGAACACCGTGAATACCTTGCCCGAATTTTCCATGCGAATCTGGTAGCGCTGGTTGCTCGATTCACCGACTAAGGTAATCCGCAGAATGTTTCCGGCGAATCGTTGTCTGGCCAGATTCACTGCCTGTCGCTCAGTAATGACGCCACTCAGTTGGCGGCTATTCCGGACTTCCCGCAGCGGACTCGCTCGGTCCAGCTGGTTCTGTTCGAGCGGCGGCGGAACCTGTCCCTGAACGCTCTGACTCCAGAGTAGCAACAGAGAGAAGAGGAAACTCGGCGTTCCAGTAATTTTCAATTCTCACCTCAGGGGTACGGGCCGCCAATTTCAACAAGACAAGGCGCCTTAAATTTCAGGTTGTACGCTGACCCGCAGACGTATCTGATCTCCCGGATCAGTATCGGTGCGAACAGAATACTCATCACCGTTGTAAAGATAAGTTACTTGATAGCCAACCAGACGCTCCTCTTCCACCTGCTCATAGGCCGTTTCACAGCGCTGTACAAGCTCAACGTCACGAATCACGCCCTGGTATCGACGCACTATATCACGTCCCACCGAGTGCCCCAACAGCGCCCCGACCACCGCACCGACCCGTTTGTTGCTTTTGCCATTACCGACCGCGTTGCCGATTGCGCCCCCAATGACAGTACTGAGCAGCACCGGCGTATTAGAGCCCTCATAGGTCGCATAGCGTTCAACCGCTACCTCTTCTTCCCAGCATTGTTCTACAGGTTCTTCGATCGCGATGAGCTGGTAAACTGGTCGAGACTCGAGAACTGGCGCATACTCATAGCTCGTTTCCGCTGATGCGCAAGCCGCCCAAAAACTGATCCCGGCTAATAAGCAAACTGTCGGTCGATTCATTGCTGACTCTCCTTCTCACTTCTATGCAGAACTGAAAGCTTCAACTGCCCTTTCGCAGTTAGTAACGATTAACCCTTTCAGGCGTCGCCAAGGTTAGCAGCGCCAAGCTGAATCAAAACTGAAGCGATTGCAGATTGTATTGGTCTGCGGAAGGTCTGGGGTCAATAATGTGGCGGCTTTTCCCGGGCAGGGTCGACCGCGGACTCAGGCGAACCGTCAGGCAGCGCGCTGAGCTGCTCCTGCAAAATGCGCAGCTGGGCCCGCAGCTCATCTATCTGCCCCTGCTGGCTGACAACGACCGCATTAAATTGCTCGAGGGCATCTTCCTGAAATGCCAGCTGGGTCTCTATGCCCTCAAATCGTTCGTTCGTGTCCTGCATCTGCAAATCTCCCGGCCTTGAGGTAGGACCGAAAGATTACACTACTGGCTCTTTAAGCAAAATCCGCTACACTGCATGCTCAGTCACTCAACATTCTGTCTGCAACTATGGAAAAAGCACCGATCAACTGGACAAACATGCTGCTGTTCAGCCTGACACCACTGTTGGCTGTGATTCTGGTTCCACTGTACGGCTACCTCGACGGCTACGATCTTTATGAGTGGCTGGCATTTCTTGGCATGATGCTTTTTTGCGGCCTGTCGATTACGGCCGGATACCACCGGATGTGGTCTCACAAAGCCTATAAGGGGCATCCCTTCCTAAGATTGATCTTCGCATTGGGGGGAGCCTGCGCCCTGCAGAATGATGTGATGCACTGGGCCTCAGATCATCGCCGCCACCACCGCCATGTCGATCAAAATGACAGGGACCCGTACTCCGCTGGCCGAGGATTCTGGTTTTCCCACATCGGCTGGATTCTGCGGAACTATGACAGTGGCAAGGAGGACTTCTCAAACATCAAGGACATTCAGCAGGACAAGATAGCGCTCTGGCAGCACCAGCATTATCTGCTGCTTGTGCTGCTTACTAACATTGCCCTGCCGGCATTCTTAGGCTTTCTGCATGGCGATATTATCGCTTGTCTGCTCCTGGGAGGGTTACTCAGACTGGTGATGAGCCAGCATGTGACCTACCTGATCAACTCGATTGCACACATGTGGGGCAAGCAAACATACAGCGACGCGAGTTCGGCGCGGGATAACCCCCTGCTCGCACTCATCACCTACGGTGAGGGCTATCACAACTATCACCATACGTTCCAATGGGATTATCGCAATGGGGTTAAATGGTGGCATTTCGATCCCACCAAATGGATGATTCGCAGTTTATCCTGGGTGGGTCTGACCACAGACCTGAAAAGGACCGATCCTGCCCGCGTAGAAACAGCAAGATTACAAATGCAGTACCAGCGAGCACGCGAACAATTCGAGTTTCGCGACATCCCGGACAACCTCAGGGCAAAGCTGGAGCAGGAGTACGAACAGTTCCAGCAATTACTCAGAGACTGGAACGAGACCCGGCAACAGTGGCTTGAAGCGCGGGAAAAGCGCCTTCAGGAAACGCTTGCGCAATGGGAGCGGATGGAACTGCGCGACAGCTACAAAGAACTGAAATTCGCACTGAAAATTCAGCGCAAGCGATGGCATGAAGTGTTGCGAAGTCTTCGCTCCGCCGTGGCGACCGCTGCCTAGCAGCTCAGCTCTGAGTAGACGGATTTTTCGCGGGTGCGCTATAGTCTGACAAGAGGGGTGAACCGGCCGGCACGAATACAAGTAATGTCAGGGAGCGCCTGAGATTGTGGGTAACAGACCGCAGGTATCAGCCAGTCTCAAAGGCGTTCGCCAAGAGTTTGACAATTCAGACAAACATTTACAGACTTTTGAAGAAATCAAGGAGTCATCATGATGAAAAGAGGTTTTCTGACGCTGGGGCTGGGGCTCATGACGAGCGCGCTGGTTGGTTTGGCCCATGCCATTGAAGAGGGTGACCCTGCTCCTGACTTTTCCCTCCCGTCAATCTACGCGGACCAACCGGCCATTGCGCTGGCTGACATGCCGGGTAAAACCGTTTACGTTGACTTTTGGGCGTCCTGGTGCGCTCCGTGCCTGACCTCGCTTCCACTTTACAACGATTTGTACAACAAATACCGGGACCGGGGTCTCGAGGTGGTAGCGATCAATGTGGACAATCCGATAGAAGATGGTCTGGATTTCCTGCTTGATACCCCTTTAGACTTTTTGATTCCTTCAGACCCGGAGGGAGATATGGCGACACAGTTCGCGGTAATCGGCATGCCGTCCTCCTACCTGATAGGACCTGACGGCGAAGTCAAACTGGTGCACATGGGATTTCGACCGACAGACATGGAGATGATCGAAGCCGCGATCGTCGCAAATCTGCGAGACTGATTGGGTGTGCCCGCTAAGATGCGACTGATACTGTCTTCCATCACGCTTGCACTGCTTGCAGCCTGCAGTCAGGTTCAGCCCTGGGAGCGTGGCTATCTGGCCAAACAGGAAATGGCCTGGGACAGCGATCCTCTGGAACGCGCTCTCAACGACCACATTTTCTTCAGCAAAGAAGCGTCCTCAGGCGGCAACACTGCGGCCGGCGGCGGTTGCGGATGCAACTAGGTTTCAAGGCTCGCCGGCCTTCAGACCATTGAGGTCACCCTGTGAAAAAGCCCGCGTCACGCAGCCTGATTGCTCTGTCCACTTCGGCACTTGCACTGCCCGGCATCGCCGAGGCGGATGCACCGCCTCTGACCTCATCACTCTCTTACAAGATCTCAAACTATCAGGAAGATGACCTAAGTCGTGAACAGGTTCCGTTTGGGGAACTTGAGCGGTACGACATCGACGTCCATCAATTTCAGTTTGTCTCCCCGCTTGGTCGTGACTATGCGCTGTTCATTAACGCTAATCACGAAAATATGAGTGGCGCTTCTCCCTGGTTCTCGACAGCAGGGTCCAACGGACAACCAGTAATCAACATGAGCGGAGCAAGCGGCATCTACGATTCTCGGAGCGAGGTCAGTCTCGGTGTTCGGTACTATGGCGCACGCGGAAACATCGGCGGCGCCATTGGCTACTCAGAGGAAAATGACTATCGCGCTAAATACGTCAGCATGAGCGGTTCACGGAACTTCAATAACGATCTGACGACCCTAACAGTGAGCCTGAGTCATTCTGATGACAGCATCTTCCCGAGTGATGCTGAGCGCTTTAATCGCGTGCGTCATGAGAACAAACAGGCAAGTTCGGTGGCAGTGAGTTTGAGCCAGGTGCTGAACCCAGTTGCCAGTTTCCAGACAGCACTGAGTCTGACCGGGCAATCGGGCTATTTATCTGATCCATACAAACTGCAGGACAGCAGGCCTGATGAGAAGACCCAGATTGCTTTCTCGAATTCGTTGCGCTATTTCTTTATCGAGGCAGATGGTGCGTTGCAGAGCGACTATCGCTACTACCGCGACGATTTTGGCATTCGTTCCCACACCCTAGATCTGTCCTGGTTCCAGAACGTAACACGATCATTCAAAATCGTTCCGATGTTGCGCTACTACAGTCAGTCTGCCGCCGACTTTTATACCAGTATTGATGATTTTCTGAAGCCGCTGTCTGAAAGCCAGTCCAGCGATTATCGGCTGTCAGCATTTGGTGCCGTCAGCGGGGGTCTGAGTTTAGTTGCGGATTTTGGTGGTTGGAGCGCCACCCTCACCGCCGAACGCTACGTGGCCAATGAAAAATACTCGGCTTTCACCGTAGCTCAACCCAGCCCCGGACTGGTCCAGTTCACCCGGCTATCGCTCGGCGTCGATTACGCATTCTAACCGCATGGAAACGCCGTGAGCACCAATCTGCGCCATGCTGGCTTCAGGGCAATGGGAACTTACTGCGAAATTCAGCTGTACGAAGCATCTCGCATCAGTGCCAAAAGACTGGTTCGACGACTGATCGACGAGGTCAGCCGGCTTGAAAGGAAATACACACGCTATCGAGACGACAGTTTTCTGAGCGAAATCAACCGCAGTGCGGGCGCGCAGACGGGTATCAAAATAGATATCGAAACTCTGAAGCTGTTTGAACATGCGAGGAGCTGCTATGAACAGAGCGACGGACTGTTCGATATCACGGCAGGCGTCCTTCGTCGCGTTTGGGATTTCAGTCGCAGGCAGATACCCGACGAATCGGAGCTTGAGGGGCTTTTGCCACTGATCGGGTACGAGAAACTCAACTGGCGGGACGATACGCTATTGATGCCCGCAAACATGGAAATTGATTTCGGCGGTATCGTAAAGGAATACGCAGCAGACACCCTTGCCACACTGGCGAGGGAACTCGGCGTCAGGCGCGGTCTTATCAATCTCGGAGGCGACTTCGCCGCGATTGGAACACAGCCAGAAAATCGGCCCTGGCCGATAGGCATCACCCATCCGGAAGATTCAACGAAAATGATGTCACACTTTCACTTATCCGAAGGTGGCCTTGCCTCTTCCGGTGATTATGAGCGCTCTTTCATCCTGGAGGGGAAGCGTTACAGCCACCTGTTGAATCCCAAAACCGGCTGGCCTTGCTCAGGACTGAGAGCTGTCAGCGTTGCTGCGAATCTCTGCACGGTTGCAGGATCCTTCGCTACAATTGCCATGCTCAAGCCAGAGCAAGATGCCATAGACTGGCTGACCGATTCCGGTCTGCCGTTTGTTTTTATGGACGGCTCCGGGCAGATCGGCGGGCCGGAGCTGACTGACTCGAGTTATTGAATGAGCTGCAGCGGCGGTTCGTCAAGGGCTGCAATCTGTTCACGCAGTTCCAGAATATGATCCGACCAGTATCTCTGGGTGTTGAACCAGGGGAAGTTCAGGGGAAAAGCAGGGTCGGTCCAGCGTCTGGCCAGCCATGCACTGTAGTTTATCAGGCGCATGGTTCGCAGGATCTCGATCAGCGCCAGTTCGCTCACCCGAAAATCATGGAATTCATTATATCCTTCGACCAGCTCGAGCAGTTGCGCCTGCCTGTGGTCTCGGTCGCCAGAAAGCAGCATCCACAAATCCTGTATAGCAGGCCCCATCACAGTGTCATCAAAATCAACAAAGTGCGGTGTGCCCTCATGCCACAGAACGTTCCCGAGATGACAGTCACCATGGATCCGCAGTGATCGCCAGTCGCCTGTTGACGCAAGCTGTTCTGACATCCTGTCAAACAGATCCCGCATCAGGGTTTCGTAAGCGGTAATCAGGTCAGACGGCAGGTAGTCGTTTTCAAGCAGATAACGGCTGCTGTCTAACGCTGTCTCAAGGCGCAAATGTTGCCGATAACTGAAGCTGCCCTGGGCGCCGACGGCGTGGATTCTGGCGACAAATCTTCCTATCGTGAACAGACTATCCAGATCATCGAGCTCTGGAGTCCTACCGATGAGTTGTGGGAACAGCGCGAGCTCAAAGCCATCAACCTGCACATGAGTTTCATCGCTCGCCAGCTTCATGGGGGCAACTACAGGAATTTCCAGATCGGACAATTCCTGAGTAAAGGCGTGCTCTTCGCCGATTTGCCGAGCCTCCCAACGGCCGGGCCTGTAAAATTTCGCAATCAGACTGGTCCCATCGAGCAGACCGATCTGATAGACCCGATTTTCATAGCTGTTCAGAGCAAAAAAGCGGGCATCCGTGTCGAAGCCAAGGGACTCGACAGCGGCCAGAACCCGATCTGGTGTCAGTGCAGCGAACGGGTGCTCGGACAGTGTCAAACACCCCATCCGTCACTCAGGTTGAAACCGGGCCGTTTCATTACCGGTTCAGGCATCATTGTTATCGCTTTTGGTACTGCCGACCAGGGAAACCGGAAACGGCGTGATTTTATCGCCGCTGGAGATTTTGGCGACACCGGTTTTTTCGACTTCGTCTATTCTGATGATCGCCTGCATCGGGATGAAGCTACGCCTGACGCCGGTAAACTCTGATTTCAGTTTCTCCTCGCTGGGATCAACCACCAGCTGAGAGCGCTCATCGAACAAAAATTCCTCTATTTCGATAAATCCGTATAGGTCGCTCTGGTAAACCTGTTTGACAAAAATTTCGTACACCTTGCCTTTGTTGAGGAACGTTATCTTGTAGATTTCTGTCGTATTAGTCATTTAAATCAATCTCTTAGAGAAACAAAGGTGACGGCAGACGATACCGGATGCAAACCACGTCAGGGGTCTGCACAACCAGGTTTTCCGGCTCCTTGCGTGCTATATATTGCGTTCAAGCAGCAGAATTCAAGGGATGCAGCAACTGAGAAGGCGCCTCGGACCTGCTATACTGCGCATACGCAGGTTGACCGACGCGACCTCGCGACTCCAGTACCGAACTGAGCGCAAGAGCACCCGATTAACGGTGCTTTTGGGATAGAAGTCAATCAGCACATCAATTGAAACGAGTTGGCCGAGGATAGAGTGGAGAGTTCAGAGAAAAATCTGCAATCAGCAAAGTCGAAGCAGGCAGGCCAGCAGCGCGTGTTCATCAAAACTCACGGCTGCCAGATGAATGAATATGATTCCGCGAGAATGCTTGATTTGCTCAAGCAAAACGACGGCGCGGTCCTGGTGGACACGGCTGAACAGGCTGACGTGTTACTGCTGAATACTTGCTCTATCCGCGAAAAAGCACAGGAGAAGGTGTTCCATCAGCTCGGACGCTGGCGAACGCTGAAAGAGCAGAATCCGAATGTGCGCATCGCGGTCGGCGGTTGCGTCGCCAGCCAGGAGGGAGAAGCGATCGGTAAACGTGCGCCCTACGTCGATGTGGTATTCGGCCCGCAAACACTGCACAAGTTACCGGAAATGCTCGAAGCCTCTCAGTCAGGCGAAACGGTAGTTGACATCAGTTTCCCGGAGGTTGAAAAGTTTGATCATTTACCTGAACCTGAAGTGAGCGCCTGTCATGCCTTTCTCACCATTATGGAAGGCTGCAGCAAGTACTGCAGTTTCTGTGTTGTCCCGTATACCCGAGGAGAAGAAGTCAGCAGACCCTTTGACGATGTGCTGGCAGAAGCGGTTCACCTGGCAGAGCAAGGTGTCAGGGAAATCAACCTGCTGGGACAGAATGTCAACGCCTACCGAGGAATGTCTCATGAGGGTACGATCGCTGATCTGGCCTTGTTGATCAATTACATCGCTTCGATCGAGGGCATAGACCGAATTCGATTCACGACTTCGCACCCGGTTGAATTTAACCAGAACCTGGTAGAGGCTTACAGACAGATACCGGAACTGGTCTCTCATTTGCACCTGCCGGTGCAGAGCGGGTCTGACCGTATACTGGCAGCCATGAAGCGCGGCCATACTGCACTGGAATACCGGTCATTAATACGCAAGATCAAAGCGAATCGGCCGGGGATAAGCCTGTCATCTGACTTTATTGTCGGCTTTCCCGGAGAAACAAACGCCGACTTTGAGGACACCATGAAGCTGATTATTGATGTCGGCTACGACACATCATTCAGCTTTATTTACAGCGCCCGTCCGGGGACACCCGCCGCCGAACTTCCGGACCCCACCAGTGAGCAGGAGAAAAAACATCGCCTGGCTACTCTGCAATCGCAAATCGTCTCCCAAGCCAGCGCGATCAGTGAGGCGATGGTAGGCAGGGTAGAGTCAGTACTGATTACCGGCATCTCGAAGAAAGACCCGGGCGCGCTGCAGGGTCGAACAGAAAATAACCGGGTAGTAAACTTCCGTTGCGATGACCATTCCTTGATTGGACAATTTGCCAGGATAGAGATTACTGATGCACTTCCGAACTCTTTGTTGGGGAACCCCGTCTGAGCAAGCGAACGCAGCAACCATAAAGCCGGCAGGGCAGATTCTGCCTCCTCTTTGTCTTACTATCATGGCCAGTCATTTCATTAACCTAACCCTGCTCCCTGACAGCGCCCAACGTCTGTCCAACCTATGCGGGAGGCTTAACGAGCATATCCAGCAGATTGAACTAGGATTACAGTTAAAGATCCGTCAGCGGGGCAATATATTTCAGCTTTATGGGGATGAACAGGCAGTTGCCAGTGGTTGCGAGCTGCTTGAAATGCTCTATCGAGCGACCGAAAATGAAAAACTCCTGAGCCCGAACCAGATTCACTTAGCCATGCAAGAATTCCTGAATAACGGATCCGCTGAAACTGAGAGCGATCGCGCCGCAGAGCCCTCTGCACTGATCAGCACCCCCAAAGGCAGCATCAAACCCCGCAGCAAACATCAGCGGGATTATGTAAGGAACATCTGGCGCCACGACATCAATTTTGGTATCGGGCCCGCCGGCACTGGCAAGACCTATCTCGCGGTTGCCTGCGCAGTTGAGGCACTCACCAAAGAAAGAATCAACCGCATTCTGCTGGTCCGACCAGCCGTAGAAGCGGGAGAAAAATTAGGCTTTCTGCCCGGTGACCTGTCGCAAAAAATAGATCCGTACCTGAGACCGCTCTATGATGCCCTGTACGAGATGCTGGGATTCGAACGGGTCGGGCGTCTTATTGAAAAAAACGTGATTGAAGTGGCACCTCTGGCCTACATGCGAGGCAGAACGCTGAATAATTCTTTTATCATTCTCGACGAGAGCCAGAACACCACAACCGCTCAGATGAAAATGTTTCTCACCCGAATCGGGTTTGGCTCAACAGCAGTCATCACCGGGGATGTCACCCAAATTGATTTACCGAAAGGCGAACGCTCCGGACTGGTCCACGTCAGCCAGGTATTGAAAAACGTCGACGGGATCGGATTCGCCCACTTCAGCTCTCAGGACGTTGTCAGACACCGACTCGTTCAGCGAATCGTTGAAGCCTATGACGCTTTCGACGATAAATCAGTCACACCCATTTCGCACCCGAACAGCAGCGGCAAACATGACAGCGACCATTGAGCTCGATGATGCCTGCCCGGATCACTGGTCTCCCGATTTTGACTTCTGCCTTCGTGTTCTGGCGACAGCCTGTAAGGCGGCCGGCTTAGATCATGATGTCACCGTCAGCCTGCGCTTTGTCGACGCCGAGGAGTCCAGGACCCTAAATCTCAGATATCGGGAGAAAAACGCCTCGACCAATGTGCTTTCCTTCCGTGCTGACTTGCCTGAATCTCTCAGGGCAAACCTCACCTCGGAGCCCCTTGGAGACATTGTGATCTGTCCGGTTGTTGTTGAAGCAGAGTCACGAGAACAATTGAAAACCGTAGAAGATCACTGGACCCATATGCTTGTCCATGGGTTCTATCACCTCATTGGCTACGACCATACAACCGAAAGCGAAAGCGCCACCATGGAAGCGCTTGAAATTGAATGCTTGAAAAAGCTTGGAATTAGTAATCCGTATTTGTTAGTGTAATTCATACCGCCATCCGAAGGAGGCTGTTAGCCGCCCGTTCATGACAGACGACCAATCTAGCATCGATCCGAGACCTCGGTCCTGGATCGATAAAATCGCGCAAGTTTTTTCTGACGAACCCACTGACAAAAAGAGTCTGCTCGAGTTACTGCGCAACGCAGAGCAAGATCAGGTTCTGGACGCTGATGCACTCGGCATAATCGAAGGCGCACTGCAGGTTTCCAGCATGCAGGTGCGTGACATCATGATTCCCCGATCGCAGGTTGTGACTGTACCGGCCGATCTTACTCTGAGTGATATTGTCGAACTGGTCACCAAAGCCTCGCATTCACGCTTCCCAGTAGTTGGGGAAAACGTAGACAACGTGATGGGCATTTTGCTCGCGAAGGATTTACTTCCTCTGTTATTGACTGACAGTCAGGACCGTTTCGACATCAAGGATCTCGTCCGCCCCGCAACCTTTGTCCCGGAAAGTAAGAGACTGAACGTGCTGCTTAAAGAGTTCCGTGAAACGCGACAACACATGGCCATCGTGATTGATGAATATGGCAGTGTTTGCGGCGCGGTGACGATTGAAGATGTCCTTGAGCAGATCGTCGGTGAGATCGAGGATGAATTCGATGTCGATGACGACAGCTACATCAAAAAGTTTGACGAGACCAATTACATCGTGAAGGCACTGACTCCGCTCGATGAATTCAATGACTATTTTGGTACTGAGTTCAGTGATCAGGAATTCACTACGCTTGGGGGGCTGATCTTGCAACAGTTCGGTCGCATCCCTGAACGCAGCGAATCCGTGATATTAGGCTCTTTGCAGGTAACGGTACTCAATGCCGACAGTCGTCAGATTAAACTACTCAAAGTTAACACCAACACCCTGCTAGATTCAGACTCAGGCTCTCAGTCACCGGCTTAGAGGGCAGCGCCCGTTTTGCCAGAAATTTAGCGCCAAGACTACCTGCCGCCCGAGCCCTGCGGTATGCTTGCGCACACCGAAACAGGGCGCCGGAGTCGCCCATGAACACAGAAGTTTGATCCATGACCAACGACGACATGTTTGCCTACAAGCCACAGCAGGTGGAAACTGAGGCTCAAGCCTACTGGGACGCCCACAGCTCTTTCGAAGCCACGGAAGATCCTGACAAAGAGAAATTCTACTGCCTGTCTATGTTCCCCTACCCTAGCGGCCATCTGCACATGGGGCACGTGCGCAACTACACCATCGGAGACGCTATCTCCCGCTTTCAGCGCATGCTGGGCAAAAATGTCCTGCAACCCATGGGCTGGGACGCGTTCGGACTGCCGGCAGAGAATGCGGCCATGCAGAACAAGGTCCCGCCTGCCAGCTGGACTTACAGCAACATAGATTACATGCGAGACCAACTCCAGAAATTAGGTTATGCCTATGACTGGGGAAGGGAATTGGCAACCTGCCACCGTGATTATTACAAATGGGAGCAGTGGTTTTTTACCCGCCTGTTCGCTAAAGGGCTGGTGTATAAAAAGGAAGCCGAGGTTAACTGGGATCCGCTCGACCAGACAGTGCTTGCCAATGAACAGGTCGTTGACGGGAGAGGCTGGCGCTCGGGTGCTCTGGTCGAGCGACGCAATATTCCTCAATGGTTTTTAAAAATCACCGCCATGGCGCAGGAGCTACTCGACGATCTAGACAAGCTGGATGGCTGGCCAGAAAAAGTCAAGATCATGCAAAGCAACTGGATCGGCAGATCTGAGGGTGTCAACCTGGATTTCGAGGTGGCGGATGAAACAGATGAATCACTCAGGTGTCTCTCAGTCTACACCACCCGTCCTGACACCCTTATGGGCGTCACCTATGTTGCGGTGGCTCCCCAGCACCCTGTTGCCAGAAAAGCTGCCGAGACAAACAGCGAGCTGGCTCAATTCATCGCAGAACAAAATCAGACCAAGGTTGCAGAAGCGGAAATGGCAACCATGGAAAAACTCGGGATGGATACCGGACTGAAAGCCATCCACCCGATCAGCGGTGATAGCGTACCTATCTATACCGCCAATTTTGTCCTCATGAGTTACGGCTCTGGCGCAGTGATGGCTGTGCCCGGACATGACCAGCGGGACTGGGACTTTGCCACAAAATATGGCCTTGAGATCGTGCAGGTCGTAGAGCCGATATCCGATGAGCTGATCTGTGACCTGAGCCGGGAAGCTTTTGTTGAAAGAGGCAGGCTGATCAATTCCGGCCAGTTCAATGGCCTGACCTCCACCGAAGCATTCGACGCAATCGCGGCCTATCTGACGGAGCGAGGACGCGGCGAGAAAACCGTCAACTTCCGTTTGCGTGACTGGGGAGTTTCCCGCCAGCGGTATTGGGGAGCACCGATTCCAATGATCAACTGTGACGCCTGCGGCGCAGTGCCGGTTCCCGAGTCCGAGCTGCCCGTTTTGTTACCCGAAGACATTGAAATCGATGAATCCGGCTCACCTCTCGGCAAAATGGCTGAGTTCTACGAGACAGAGTGCCCCTCCTGCGGCGCTGCAGCCAGACGGGAGACTGACACTTTTGACACCTTCATGGAATCATCCTGGTATTTTGCGCGGTTTGCCTGCAAAGATCAGAATAATTCCATGCTTGATGCCAGAGCCAACTACTGGCTCCCGGTGGATCAGTATATCGGAGGTATCGAGCACGCCATTCTTCATCTGCTGTACGCCCGCTTCTACCATAAGTTACTGCGGGACGAAGGCCTGGTCACCAGCGATGAACCCTTTGCCCGTTTGCTGACACAGGGTATGGTCCTGAAAGACGGTGCCAAGATGTCGAAATCGAAAGGTAACACTGTTGATCCGATGTCCCTGATAGATCGCTACGGCGCAGACACGGTGAGGATGTTCACCATGTTCGCATCAGCCCCGGATCAGTCTCTCGACTGGTCTGACAGCGGCGTGGAAGGCAGTTATCGTTTCCTGAAACGCTTCTGGAAGCAGCTTGCGGAACACGAAGCACTGGCCCTGCCAGAGATGAACAACTTGACGCTGTCCCCCGAGCAGAAGAAGTTACGACTGAAAAGCCATCAGACACTGGCCAAAGTTACTGACGATTATCAAAGACGGCACACCTTCAACACTGCGATTGCCGCCACGATGGAATTACTGAACGCGGTTTCAAAATTTGCCGAAAATCACCGGGGTGAAACAGATCACATCGTTGTGCAGGAAGCTCTGGAATTCAGCGTTCTGATGCTGGCTCCGATTGTTCCTCATTTCTGCCATGTCGCCTGGCAGCGACTCGGACACGAAGGCGCGGTTATGAGCGCCCGGTGGCCCGAAGTGGCGGAAAGCGCCCTTGTTCAGGACAGTATGCTGATCGTGCTGCAGGTAAACGGCAAACTGCGCAGCAAAATTGAAGTCTCCCGGGATATCACCAGGGACGAGCTCGAAAAGCTGGCTCTTGAGGATGAGATCATACAGCGCTTTGTCAGCGAAGGATCGGTACGAAAGGTTATCGTTGTCCCGGGGAAACTCGTTAATATCGTTATAGGCTAGCGATGCGCAATACAGCTCTGAGATTACTCCTCTTGGTCCTCGCCCTTTCCGTACAGGCCTGCGGATTCACTCTGCGTGGCAATGACGCGATTGTATCGAGCTTTGACAATCTGAACCTTGAGCTGGCGCAAACGCAAAGTGAATTGTCTGCCCTTCTTCAGCGCAGCCTGCGAGCCGCAGGCGTCTCACTGTCGTCTCAGCAGCTTAAAACTGCCCCGACCCTAAAGGTAAGCAATGAACAGATTTTAACCCGACCGGTATCGATCAATCCGAGAGCTCGCGCCTCACAGGTTGAACTTAGACTCAGCGTCGACATCGCACTGACAGTCGGCGGAAAGCCGTCAATCCTCAACGAGACGCTCACCGTTGTCAGAACTTACTTTCAGGATATTGAGAATATTGCCGGCAATCAGGAAGAGGCCCGGATAATTGCCAATGAGCTTCGGCAAGAACTGGTTAATCAACTGATGCGTCGATTAGAATCAGCCGCCGAATGAAGATCAAGACTGAGCAACTGGCCAGAACACTGAAGGCCGACGCACATCCAATTTACTGGTTGAGCGGCGACGAGCCCTTACTGCTACAGGAAGCCGTCGATCAGGTTCGACGGTATCACCGCGACGCCGGTTTTGCCGACAGAGAAATCCACACCGTCGAACGGAATTTCAACTGGGAGCGGTTCAGACAGTCTACCGGCAACCTCTCTCTTTTTGCTGAACGTAAAATCATCGAACTCCGTTTGCAGCAACCTAAACTTGAAGATGAGGGAAAGCTTGCGCTGGCAGATTTTCTCGAGACCGACAATAGCGATCTGGTCATTTTAATCAGCAGCCCGAAACTTGAGTCCAGCGTCATGCAGACGAAATGGTTCAAATCAATCGAATCGAGGTCAGTAGTGGTTCAGATATGGCCAATAGACCGTGAAAATCTACCGAGATGGCTGGAGTCAAGGATGTTGCAGGCGAATATCCATCCGGAACCGGACGCCCTCCAGATATTGATTGATCGTATCGAGGGCAACCTGCTCGCAGCCGTGCAGGAAATCGAAAAATTCAAACTGCTGGCCGGACCCGACACCACGATCAAACTAGACGCGCAAACTGTCATGCAAGTCGTAGCAGATAACTCTCGCTACAATGCCTATCAACTGGTAGACGCAGCTTTAATGGGAGATCTGGCACGTACTCAGAAAATTCTGGATGGTTTGCAGGCTGAGGATGTTTATCCCCTTGTTATCCTCGGGGCAGTGACGCGGGAACTCAGAACATTACAACCAATGGTAGAGAAACGGGAAAACGGTCAGCCTCTTACAGCAATCATGCAAACCGCCCGTATATTCTTCAACCGCAAGCAGACAGTCAGAGCAGCAATCTCAAGACTGTCTAGCGCCCTCATCTGGGAACTGCTGGAGCAAGCCCGTCTGGTCGATCAGGCCTGCAAGGGCATGAGCCCGGCCAACCCCTGGGATGAACTCAGTATGCTGCTGATTCGCCTCAGCGGCAGCCGGGTTAGTACCGCGACTGGGCACCTAGTCGTATCTAATTGAGGCCTCGACGCTCAAGCAGCGGCAGGATTTGTGCGTCCCGCCCCCTGAAGTCTCGGTACAGACCCATGGCGTCACTGCTGCCCCCTTTCGAGAGCAACGACTGTCTGAAATGGCCACCATTTTCGCGTCGTAGTCCGCCATTTTCGCGAAACCACTCCACGGTGTCCGCGTCCAGCACCTCGCTCCAGATGTAGGAATAATAGCCCGCCGAGTACCCCCCGATAATATGTGAGAAATAGGTTGCGCGATAGCGAGGAGGGACTTCATCAACCTGAATACCGGCAGCCTCCAGAGCCTGGACCTCAAAATCCATAATCCGTTCGGACGACGGCACTTCATTTGCAGTCAGTTGATGCAGAGCCTGATCAACGATGGAGGCTGCCAGATACTCGGTCGTAGCAAAGCCCTGGTTGAAGGTTTGAGTCGATAACACCTTGTTCAGCAACTCATGCGGCATGGCTTCACCCGTTTCATAGTGCACAGCGTAATTCTCAAGCACCTCCGGCCAGGTAGCCCACATTTCATTGACCTGGCTCGGATATTCGACAAAGTCACGAGGGACACTTGTTCCGGAGAAATAGGGATACTCTACTTGTGAAAACAGACCGTGCAGAGCATGTCCAAATTCGTGGAACAACGTGGTTACTTCATCGAAGGTGAGCAGAGTTGGTTCACCAGCGGGTGGCTTCGTAATGTTTAGATGGTTAGCCACCACCGGTGAAGTTCCCATCAGCGCACTTTGCGAAACATAGGAATTCATCCAGGCCCCACCCCGTTTGCTGGGCCTTGCATAGAAATCTGCGATGAACATCCCTAGCGTTGAGCCGTTGACGTCAATCACCTCAAAGACCCTGACATCCTCCTGGTAAACAGGCAGTTCGTCACGCTCTTCGAAGCGGATCCCGAACAGCCGTTCTGCCGCGAAGAAGACGCCACGAGTAAGGACATTATCCAGCTCAAAATACGGCCGCAGCTGATTGGCGTCGAAATTAAACCGCTCCGCCCGCAATTTTTCCGTGTAGAAATCCCAGTCCCACGCGGCAAGCTGAAAGTCATTCCCCTCCGACTCAATTAAAGCCTGAAGATCATTCGCCTCGCGTCTCACATTGACCACAGCTGGCGCTGCAAGCTCAGCCAGCCTCTGATTAACCGCCTCCACGGTCTGAGCGGTTTGATTGGCCAGGATAAACTCAGCGTGATTTTCGAACCCCAGCAATGCCGAGCGCTCTGCTCTGAGACTCAGAACTTTTGAGAGAACCTCCCGGTTATCAAAATCCCCTCCCCGGCTGCCACGGGACAAAGACGTTTCATAAATCCGTTGGCGGATACCCCTGTTCTGCAGGCTGGCCAGGGCCGGCTGACCACTGGTATTCAGCAAAGGGATCACGTACTTTCCCGGAAGGTCGCGTTCAGCAGCTTCCTCACTGGCTGCCTGCTTCAATGCTTCATCCAACCCCGCCATTTCTTCTTCAGAATCGACAACGATTGCCAGATCATTGACTTCACTCAGGACATTCTGGCTGAACTGCGTCTGCAGGGTCGCCATCTCGGCGTTGATCTCCCGCATTCTGTCCTGCTCCGACTCAGTCAGAGCAGCTCCGGCCCTGACAAAG
>CACJWK010000007.1 GCA_902597095.1 uncultured Pseudohongiella sp. | reverse complement strand
GACTGCCGGTGGCGCAAAGTGCTGAAATATCGGCAGTCGCCCTGATATCCGGGGAGCCGGCCCTGCTGGCGATTGGTCTCGATTCCGGTGAGGTCTTGCTGGTGTCGGCGGAATACGGTGCGGCGGAGGGGCCCGAAAGTGGGGCCCGAAACCTGCCTCGAAGCCTTTCGTATCCTTTTGGTCGTCTGCCGCTGCTAACAACATCGGGGTCCGTAAGCGGACTGGCAATCTCGCAGCAGAGGAATGAACTACAGGTTGTTGCAGTCGATGCGAATGGTCAGATCGAACTGGCTACTGGTTCCAGACAGAGTAGTCTGACGGCATTGCTCGACCCCGCATCTCTGCCGGAATACGAATGGAGCGTGGCAAGAATTGGAGCACAAGTCTCTGACGCAACACGCGTTTTTATTGATGGAGATCATCAGTATGTATTTGCGCTAGACGCGAATGACCGACTATCAGCATTCTCGGTCCGCGCATTACATGAGGGCGGGGACGAATCCTTAAGCAGTAACGCTATTGCGAACCAGCCCGGTAAGGTGGTGGACGCAGAGATGCTTGCGGGCGGTCGATCGTTAATGATTGCCGACGATCTGGGTCAGGTGGGTCAATGGTTTATTGATGTCAGCGATGGGGAACTGCTCCTGCATCAAGCCAGAGTTTTTCAGGCGGCGATGATCCCGCTTGACCAGATCGAAAGCGAACAAAGGCGCAAAAATGTCGCTGTGGTAGATGTAGATGGCGTATTCAGGCTGTTCAACACCACAGCCGATCGATTGCTCACAGAGCAGGCGTTGGTTGATGATGAGATTGAGGCAATGACCCTCTCACCGCGAGGTGATCTGTTGCTGACTGAATCTGAATCAGGTCAGTTTCTGGCCTATCCGATAGAAAGCCCTCATCCTGAAATCTCCTGGTCCGCGCTGTGGGAACGCGTCTGGTATGAAGGCTATGCGGAACCTGCCTATGTCTGGCAGTCATCTGCATCCGGGAATGTCTATGAGCCGAAATATTCGTTGATGCCTCTGACCTTTGGCACGCTGAAAGCGGCGTTTTATGCCATGCTGTTAGCTGCTCCTCTGGCAGTTTGTGGTGCGATATTTACCGGTTACTTCATGGCTCCCGGTATGCGAAGAACAGTCAAACCGCTGGTAGAGCTCATGGAAGCCATGCCAACGGTTGTTCTGGGGTTTTTAGCCGGTCTTTGGCTCGCGCCATTCGCTGAGCAGAATCTTCTGGGGATATTCGCCCTCGTCATATTGCTGCCGGTGACCATTCTGACTGCCAGCGTGGCCTGGATGTTCTTGCCAAAGCGGGTTCGACACTGCATTCCTGAAGGCTGGGAGGCGGCCCTGCTGGTTCCGGTGGTGATCCTCGGTAGCTGGTTTGCCTTGTGGGTTGCCGGGCCGTTTGAGTACTGGCTCTTTGGCGGGGATATCAAAGCCTGGCTCGGATCTGAACTCGGGCTCGCCTACGACCAGCGCAATGCGATGATTGTCGGATTTGCGATGGGCTTTGCGGTGATACCGACTATTTTTTCGATTGCAGAGGACGCGATATTCACAGTGCCGAGGCAGTTGAGTAGTGGATCGCTAGCCCTTGGAGCAACGCCCTGGCAAACCCTCTCTCAGGTGGTTCTGCCCATGGCGAGTCCCGGCATATTCAGTGCCTTGATGATCGGATTGGGCAGGGCAGTTGGTGAAACCATGATCGTGCTGATGGCGACCGGTAACACACCCATTATGGATATCAATTTCTTCGAAGGTATGCGGACGCTGGCCGCGAATATTGCCGTGGAGGTGCCAGAGACAGATGTAAACAGCAGTCACTACCGGATCCTCTTTTTGTCGGCACTGGTGCTATTTGCCTTCACCTTTATCGTGAACACAATTGCTGAGGTGGTTCGGCAGCGCTTGAGGTGGCGCTACGGTCTGATATGAGACAAAAACTCAAAAAATGGTCCCGGGCCGGCACGCCGTGGATCTGGATTAATGCGGGAGCGGTTGCGATCAGCATTGTGATGGTCCTTGGGCTGCTTGGCGTGCTGGCTGTGAATGGCCTGCGCCATTTCTGGCCCAACGAGGTAAGTCAGGGAAGATACCTTGCGCCCGGATTTAAACCAACAGAGTTGATCGGGGAGCTTACCAGAACAGAGTGGGTTGCAGCGGAGGTTCTGATTGCTTCTGGTTTGCGTGTTGACCCAGCGCAGGAACGGTATCGAAGGGATCTCTGGAAATTAGGCAATCGGGATCTTAACGGTATCGACTTTGCCTGGGTTTTGGCGGATTTTGTTGAAGAGGTCTCAACGCCCGAGAGCATTGCGGTTTTTGAGCGAAAACAAGGCGGAGTCTTATATGGCGCAATCAGCTCCTTAGAATTGGGCGAGGAGTTAGATTCAGCTGACGCACTGTCTGATGATCAGTTCCTGTGGGCCCAGTTTCAATCACGTCTCGAAGAGGTCAGAGAACTGGATAAACAGATTCAGTCGATCCAAAGTGAGCAGCTTGCCAGGGCGAATAGTGATCTTGAACGGCTCAGATTGAGAGAGCGAGCCGCGATGCTGGAGGGCGAGTTGAGCCCGTCCCTGACTCAGCAATTCAGTGCCCAGCGCCTGGAAATACAGGCTGAACTGGCGAACCTGCAACACCAGCTTAATCAGCTTTATGCACAGATTGACCGTGATAGCGTGCTGGTGAGGGCATCAAATGCCGTTGACGTGTTGATACCCTTGGCCGAGATCGTTCGTGCGTACCAGCCCAACAGTCTGACACTGGCTGGAAAGCTGTCATTGTACAGTCAGCGATTGTGGGAATTCCTGACGGCCGAGCCACGGGAGGGCAACACAGAAGGGGGGGTCTATCCTGCTATATTCGGCACGGTGGTCATGGTACTTCTGATGTCGCTTTTTGTGACTCCATTTGGCGTGATAGCTGCCGTCTATTTGCGGGAATACGCCAAGCAAGGAATGACTACCCGCATAATCAGGGTTGCAGTCAATAACCTCGCGGGTGTCCCTTCCGTCGTTTACGGTGTTTTTGGTCTCGGCTTTTTTGTCTACCTAATTGGTGGTGAAATTGATCAGTTGTTCTTTGCGGAAGCCTTGCCCGCACCCACTTTTGGTGCACCGGGGCTGCTCTGGGCGTCCTTGACACTTGCCTTGCTGACCGTGCCGGTCGTCATTGTCGCGACCGAGGAGGGGCTTACGCGAATCCCAAGAAGCGTTCGGGAGGGGTCTCTGGCACTTGGCGCGACCAAGTTCGAAACGATCTGGCGGGTAATTTTGCCCATGGCCAGCCCTGCCATGATGACCGGACTGATTTTGGCTATTGCCAGAGCTGCCGGGGAAGTCGCGCCTTTGATGCTGGTTGGTGTCGTAAAGCTTGCCCCCTCTCTGCCGGTAAACGGCATCTATCCGTACGTACATCTGGACCAGCAATTTATGCATCTGGGTTTTCATATCTACGATGTGGGCTTCCAGAGTCCGAATGTTGAAGCGGCGCGCCCATTGGTCTTCGCTACGGCTCTGTTGCTAGTTAGCGTGATTGCGATCCTTAATCTGACCGCTGCAGTGCTTCGCAACCGATTACGGGAAAAGTTCAGAAGTCTCGAGATATAATCACGGCTCAGGACAGTCATGCTTATGAACGAAAATAATGAGTGCGATTCTCAGGCCGGGGGCAATTCTACGGAAAATGTAAAAACTAGATCCGACGCCTGTATCGACATCAAAAAGTTGAATCTGTACTACAGCAAGGACATCCATGCGCTTCGGGATATCTCTCTCAGCATCCCCCGAAATAAGGTGACGGCGTTTATTGGCCCAAGTGGTTGTGGCAAGTCCAGCTTATTGCGTTGCTTCAACCGTATGAACGACCTCATCGACGACTGTCATATCAAAGGTAAGATCAGGATCGACGGCGATGATATCTATGATAAGAGAATTGATGTTGCCGATTTGCGCCGTAGGGTGGGTATGGTCTTTCAGAAACCCAATCCGTTCCCCAAGTCAGTCTACGAGAACGTCGCCTATGGGCTCAGAATCCAGGGCATCAACTCCCGCCGGATCCTCGATGAGGTCGTTGAGGATGCCCTTCGAGCAGCCGCGCTCTGGGATGAAGTGAAGGACAGGCTGGACGACAGCGCCTTGGAGCTCTCCGGAGGTCAGCAACAGAGGCTGGTGATAGCCCGCACGATCGCTGTGGAGCCAGAAGTGCTGCTGCTAGATGAGCCGGCGTCGTCTCTGGATCCTATTTCTACCCTGAGGATTGAAGAATTGATCAACGAGTTGAGGGCCAGCTATTCCATACTTATTGTGACTCACAATATGCAGCAGGCAGCTCGAGTGTCAGACTTCGCTGCGTTTATGGATATGGGTCGGCTGGTGGAATTTGACAGCACCGACACCTTGTTTACCAATCCCTCGGAAAGACAGACGGAAGACTATATCACTGGCAGATACGGCTGACAGATCGAATTCTCAGGGCAGAGTTTCTCGGTTCAGTGATATGATGCAAGATGCAATAACCTTTTGCAGTAGACATTTAAGTTCATCCACCCGGAATCAGAATCTATGGATGCAGGCGCCGACAAACCCCGCTCACATATTTCTCAGCAGTTCAACACGGATCTGGAAGATCTCAAGAAGCACATGCTGGAAATGGGCGGGATGGTGGAAAAACAGTTTTCAGGTGCTATGCAGGCTCTCATTGAAGCTGACAGCACATTGGGAGAGCGTATCGCCGCTGATGATGACTTACTTGATCAAATGGAGATGAAAATTGATGAAGAGTGCAATCTGATCATCGCCAGACGCCAACCCGCAGCGAGAGATCTGCGCCTGGTTCTGGCTATAGTGAAAGCCATTCGTGATCTTGAACGAATCGGAGACGAATCCTCCAAGATCGCCAAAGCAGCAATCAAGATGAGCGAGTTGGGTGAATTTCCCGAAGGAATCGTTGACTTCCGCAGCTTGGGAGACAAAGTTCAGCGTATGGTGCACAGGGCGCTGGATTCATTCGCCCGGTATGATGCAGATGCGGCGATTGCGGTTGTGCAAGAGGACAAGAGCGTCGACAACGACTACGCGATTGCCATGCGCTCTATGGTCACTTTCATGATGGAAGATCCTTCCACCATCAGCAAAGTGCTGAATGTGCTGTGGGCCCTGCGCGCAATCGAAAGAGTCGGAGATCATGCCAAGAATATCTGTGAGCATGTGATCTACATGGTGGCGGGTACCGACGTACGCCACCTCAATCCCAATAAGATGTCTGCCAAAATTAACTCCTGAATCTGGGGCCAGTGCCGTGGTGACCGATTCGTTCCGGAGCCAATTCACGAAAGTCTGAGTTATAGTCGACGCGGCATTAGGCGCAGCAACTCAGCCGAAAAACGAGTATTATCTCTGCTTTAACTCCCGCACCTCCAGGAGAGACCGAATCATGTTGAGCGCGCGACGATTAAGCCTGTTGCTGTTTGCCTTACTGTGGGCGGGAGCCCTGCAGGGGCAGGGTATTCAGCAGACCAAGGGATCATTTCAGGACAAATTTCGTCAGCTGGATGAAGTGTTACCCACAGCAAATGTGTATCGAAACGCTGCCGGAGCACCCGGCCATGAATACTGGCAGCAAGAAGTTGACTACAACATCGAGGCCATTTTAGATGAAGACAAACAGCGGCTGTCGGCGACAGAGCTCATTCGCTATCAGAATAACTCTCCTGACACGCTGACTTATCTGTGGTTCCAGCTAGATCAGAACCGGTTTCGGTCAGATTCGATGGCGGAAATGAGCGGCACTTTCAACGGGTTCAGCCCTGATGCCGACAGCAACGATCCGGCGCGTATCAGTCTCGGTCAGTTAAGGGTGCTTCAGTATCAGTCGGATGCCAATCTGGGGCATCAAATCAATGCCGTTTCAGACAGCCGGGAAAATGCGCTAGCACATACCGTTGTCGGAACTTTGATGCGTGTTGATCTTCTGGAGCCGCTGCGGCCGGGCGATGATGTCGAGCTGCGCATCGATTTTGAGTACAACATCGTCAATGGTGATGTGTTATCTCCGCGGGGTGGTTACGAGCACTTCCCGGAAGATGAAAGGGACGGTGGGAACTATATCTTTGCTCTCTCGCAGTGGTTCCCCCGCTTAGTTGCCTACACGGATTATGAGGGTTGGACTAACAAGGAGTTTCTTGGCTCTGGCGAATTTACGCTGGAATTCGGAGATTACGAAGTGTCCATGACTGTGCCGGCTGATCATATCGTGTCGGCAACGGGTGAGTTGCAGAATCCCGGTGATGTGCTGACCCGTGAACAACGTGACCGGCTTGAGGAGGCGGAGAGCGCTGCGCGACCGGTTTACATCGTCACTCCGGATGAGGCGCTGGACAACGAGCGCGAAGGCAGTGCTCAGACTGCGACTTGGCGTTTCGCCGCTGAGAACGTTCGGGATTTTGCCTGGGCTTCTTCTCGCAAGTTTATCTGGGATGCGAAAGGCCATCAGCAGCCCGGGGCTAATCAGGAAACCGTCATGGCAATGTCCTTCTATCCTAAAGAAGGCGGCACGCTCTGGTCAGACTACTCTACTGAGGTGGTAATCCATACCCTGGAGGTATACAGCCGGTTTTCTTTTGATTACCCCTATCCAACCGCGCAGTCGGTCAATGTCGGATTTGTAGGCGGTATGGAGTACCCGATGATCACTTTCAATGGGCCTCGGACAGAGCTTCAGGAAGACGGTTCCCGCACCTATTCTCTCGGGGAGAAGCGGTTTCTGATTGGTGTCGTGATTCATGAGATTGGGCACTTCTACTTTCCGATGATCGTCAACTCGGATGAGAGGCAGTGGACCTGGATGGACGAGGGGCTCAACAGTTATCTCGATTCCGTAGCGGGACGCGAGTGGGATGCAGAAATCCCCTGGGGCGTCGAGCCAAGGTACATCACTGACTATATGGAATCGCAGAATCAGGTTCCGGTCATGACGCAATCCGACAGTGTGCTCCGCCTGGGTCCCAATGCGTACTCTAAACCGGCGACTGCAATCAATATTCTGCGAGAAACGATTATGGGGCGCGAGCTCTTCGATTTTGCGTTCAAAGAATATTCTCGACTGTGGGCATTCAAACGACCGACACCGGCAGACTTTTTCCGCACCATGGAAGAAGCCTCCGGCATTGATCTCGACTGGTTCTGGCGCGGCTGGTTTTATACCACTGACCATGTGGATATTGCCTTGGATCGCGTTTACCAGATGCGTATGGATACCGAAAATCCTGACGTCGACTTTGCCCGTCAGCGCGAATTCGAGAAGTCTTTGCCACCGAGTGTCTATGTGGAACGAAATCGTCAGGAAGGTCGCCTGACCTGGGTTGAGCGGAATCCGGACGTCAGAGATTTCTATGACGACAACGATCAATTCACCGTAACCAATGTCGAACGTAATCGCTACAGCAGCTTTCTGGAAGGGCTGGAGCCTTGGGAGCGCGAGGTGCTCGAGCGCGCAATTTCCGAGGATCTTAACTATTACATTCTGGAATTTTCCAATCAGGGCGGATTGGTAATGCCTATCCTTCTGCAGTTTGACTATGCCGACGGCAGCAGTGAGGAAATGAGAATTCCTGCTGAAATCTGGCGGCGCTCGCCCGCGGCGGTGAAAAAGCTTGTGGTAACCGAGAAAGACATTGTCAGCATTATCATTGATCCCCTGCAGGAAACTTCGGATGTCAACATAGAGAATAACTACTATCCACGCCGGATTATCCCGTCAAGAATCGAGTCCTTTAAGCGACAAGGTAGTGGCAGCCTGATTGGTCGGGATATCATCCAGGATATCAAAACTGAGTTGTCCTCAGAGGAAGACGGTGAAAGTGGCGGGAATGAAGAAACGGAGCAGTAGCATAATCATAGCCACCGGTTTGCGAGCGGCGCGTCGAGCAGCACTCAGGTTTGGCGGCGTCCTTCTTGGCCTGCTCGTGCTCTCGACCGCTCAAGCGCATCAGCAAAAAAATGCAGTCACCCGGATATTGTTCAATGAAAATACCGGCAACATTGAAGTCATGCACCGCTTCTTCATACATGATGCCGAGCATGCGGCAGGATTGATTTTTGGCGAGCGACAGATGCTCGCGGAGTCGCGAGAATCCCGGGAATTATTCAGCAGCTATGTGATCAACCGATTTTCAATTGAGGCAAGCTTTCGTGAAGGAAACCCTGAAGTGCTGAGCTTGTCTTACGTTGGAGAAGAGATAGACGGGCAATTCCTGTGGGTTTACCAGGAGATGCCTGCGCAGGAAGACATCACGGCATTTACGATTGAAAACCTCGCGCTTCGGGATGTCTGGTCGGATCAGTCAAATCTGGTCAATATCGAGATAGGCGAGAGGATATACAGCCTGACATTCGACGGTTCGGCAGAAGCACTTACTGTGGAGTTGGATGCTTGATCAGGGTTCTATATGCCATCGGTGTTGGCTTAATCTATATCGATCATTCTGAAAAAATCTGTTCTACTTTTGGCGGGCGCGATCGTGATTGTTTTTAGATATGTGTCAAGACAGATTCTGCAAATCTCAGCGGTGGTGACTTCCGTCCTTCTTTTCGTGGTGCTGACCGGACGCTTTGTTCAATATCTGGCCGAGGCGGTTGTCGGGGAAAAAGCGCCTGATATTTTGGTTTTGCTCATGCTGTACCGGATTCCTGAGTTTCTGCTCGTGATCGTGCCTCTGGCGTTCTTTCTGGCCATTATTCTTGCCTTCGGACGCATGTATGGCGATAACGAAATGGTGGTACTGATGAGCGCAGGATACAGTCAGGGTCGCCTTTTGATGAACGTTATGGGGATTGCCGCATGGATTACAGTATTCATGGCAGTCCTGGCGCTTTATCTTGCCCCCATGGGGCTGAGAGAAAGTGAACAGATCAGCTTGGCCCAAGAAGAGTTGACGGAGGTGGATCTGATCGTTGCTGGTCAGTTTCAAACCTTTGGCAGCGGGGAGCGGGTGACCTACACAGAAAGGATTCTCAATTCCGGTGGAGGTGAGCGTGAGTTGGCCAATGTCTTTGTCGCGCTGACGCCAGCCGGGCAGACTTCCGAAGATCCGCCAAGAATCATTCTGGCTGACAGTGCACGACCGGAAATCGATGAAGCGACCGGGGAGCGTTTCATGCGACTTGAAAACGTGTTGCAGTATGACGGGACGCCGGGGTCGGGAGCATTCCGAGTGGGTCAGTTTGATGCTCAGGCTATCCTGCTTCCTGCCCCTATTGAATTTGATGAAGTGCTGGAGGAGTCTACGCTGAGTACCTGGTCGCTCTTCTACTCTAATGACATTGCGCATCGTGCAGAACTGCAATGGCGCATTTCTGTGTTGCTTTTGATTCCGGTGATTGCGTTGATCGCTGTGCCCATGAGTCGCGTCAGCCCTCGCCAGGGGCGCTATACCAAACTGTTCCCGGCTGTGCTGGTCTACATTGGCTATTTTATTGCCCTGGAATTCTGCCGCGACCGTGTGGCTGACGGAGACCTCAGCCCCGTGTTCGGGCTCTGGTGGGTGCATGCTCTGTTTGCAGTGGCAGGAGCTGTCCTCTTTCGTGCGGGCCCAGAAAGGTTCAGGTTTAGGCTGCCTCAGACAGCATGAAACTCCTGGATCGGCATATCAGTCAGGCAGTGTTGCTCGCTATGATCGTGGTACTTGGTGTCGTAGTGGCTCTGGATTTCATTTTTTCCCTGGTTGATGAGTTGGGTGAGGCCGGCGTCAATTATCATGCAGGCAACGCTGTGATGTTTGTTCTGCTGACAACCCCTACCAGTTTATATGAGCTGCTGCCTTACGCCGCCCTCGGGGGTGCCCTGATCGGTCTGGGTGTTCTCGCTTCCAATAATGAGCTGATTGTGATGCAGTCAGCCGGCGTCCACAAGTGGCGTATCGTTGGTGCTGTTCTGAAGCCGACTTTTTTCGTCATGTTGCTGAGTCTGTTTATCGGGGAATTTGTCTCACCGCCGCTTGAGCAGATTGCCAATTCGAATAAGGCAGTCCAGCTGAGTGGTTCGACTTCGATCAATTCCGAGGCAGGAACCTGGCGCAAAATCGGCGACGACTATATCCACATCAATGCCATTGCGCCGGGGGGTGAGCAGCTGATTGGCGTGAGCAGATATCGCATCAATGAACAGCGTGAATTGGAGTCTGCCAGCTTTGCAGAGTCTGGCGAGTATGTCTCGACGGCGGCAGGAGGCTACTGGCGCATGGACAATGTGAGCCAGAGTCTGTTCGCTGACAGGCAGGTTATCTCCAGCCGGTACCTTCAGGAGGATTGGCAGGCCGATCTGTCACCTGAATTGCTCAGTGTGTTGCTGGTTGAGCCGGAAAAACAGTCGCTGTCGGGCCTGTATCGTTTCGCTCAGTTCTTTTCCTCAGAAGGGCTCGACAGCGGTATTTACTTTCTCGCGTTCTGGAAAAAATTGCTACAGCCACTGTCTACTCTTGCGCTGGTTGTGCTCGCGATTTCCTTCGTATTCGGACCGCTGCGGGAGGCGACCATGGGGTTTCGGATCTTCGTTGCGATCGGCACCGGCCTGGCGTTCACTCTGGTACAGCGCATGATGGAGCCGGTGAGCCTGATCTATGGCGTCAGCCCGTTGATGGCAGTGCTCACGCCAGTGGCTTTATGTGCATTGAGCGGCGTGTTTCTCATGCGACGGGTTGCCTGATCCACGGTCTTGAAAAGTGACTTTCTCAAGCGGGTATTCTGATGTCTGAATCCAAACCTATTTATATCTCGTACGCAGGCCCTTCTCTGCTGGAGACGCCCCTGCTGAACAAAGGATCAGCGTTTTCTCCGGAAGAACGCCGCACGTTCAATCTGATTGGTCTGTTACCTCCCGTATATGAAACTATCGAGGAGCAGGTTGAACGCTGCTATCAGCAGTACTGCAGTTTTGACGAGCCGATCAACAAGCATATTTACCTGCGGGCCGTTCAGGACAACAACGAGACATTATTCTACCGACTGCTGTCAGAGCATCTGGTGGAGATGCTTCCGATCATTTATACCCCTACCGTCGGTGATGCCTGTGAGCATTTTTCAGACATCTATCGCAGTGCCCGCGGCATCTTTGTTTCCTATGACGATCGTGATTATCTGGACGAAATTCTGCGTAGCGTGACCAAGGATAAAGTGAAGGTGGTGGTGGTGACCGACGGGGAACGGGTGCTGGGACTGGGCGATCAGGGGGTTGGCGGTATGGGGATTGCGATCGGCAAGCTGTCGCTGTACACCGCCTGTGGTGGAATCTCCCCGGCTTATACGCTGCCGGTTGCGCTGGATGTGGGCACAAATAACCCGCAGGCACTGGACGATCCAATGTACATGGGTCGGCGGTCTCCGAGAATCAGCGCTGTTGAATACAACGCATTTGTTGATGGTTTCATCGACGCTCTGCAGGCGCGGTGGCCGGGAGTCTTAGTCCAGTTTGAGGATTTTGCCCAGCCCAATGCCATGCCTCTGCTGCAGCGGCACCGGGAGCGGGTGTGCTGCTTTAATGATGATATTCAGGGAACAGCCGCGATTACCCTGGGTTCTCTCCTGGCCGCCTGCAGGAAAAAGGGCGAGCAGTTGTGTGATCAGCGGTTTGTTCTGGTGGGAGCCGGATCTGCTGGCTGCGGTATCGCTGAGCTGATCATATCGGCAATGGTTGAGCAGGGTCTCGACGACAAGGCTGCGCGTTCACGAATTTTTATGGTGGACATGCAAGGCCTACTGGTAGAAGGCTCTGAAAATCTGAGGGATTTCCAGGCGCGCTTGGTTCAGAGCCGCAGTGCTGTCGCAGCCTGGTCGTTAACTCAAGTGGGCGCCAGTCCGGGATTGTATGACGTCATAGTTAATGCCGGCGCGTCGGTGCTGATCGGAGCATCAGGCATTTCGGGTCTGTTCACGAAAGCTGTGATCAAAGCCATGCATGACAGCTGTCCTACCCCGATTATATTTCCTCTCAGTAACCCCTCGAAACTGGTTGAGGCGCACCCTGCAGACGTGCTGAAGTGGACTAAAGGGCAGGCGATTGTCGCGACCGGAAGCCCTTTTGGCCGGGTCGAATTTGAAGGCCGCAGCATCGAGATATCCCAGTGCAATAACAGTTATATTTTCCCGGGGGTCGGCTTAGGTGTGATTTCTGCCATGGCTTCAAGAGTGACAGATAAGATGCTCATGGTGGCCAGCAAAACGCTCGCCGAGCTGGCGCCAGCGGAGGGGACTCCGGAAGACGGTATCCTGCCACCCCTGACCTCGCTGACAGAAATAAGCAAGGAGATCGCCTTGGCCGTTGCCTGCGTCGCTCAGGACGAAGGTTGGGCGCTTCGCACCACTGAGAAAGAACTGAAAGGCCATATAGAGCGAAACTTCTGGAAGCCGGAGTATCGCGAGTACCGTCGTGTCGCGATGCGAGCAAGATAGTCTTGCGCGTCTGCGTTCCTAGGCAGAGGTTCCTGGGGATTTCTGAAACAGCTGCGCGTTTTTTTCGAAGTGAAATTCCTCAAGCTTGATGTCATCCAGACCGACCTGATCGAACGGGTCTTCCATGGCGTCCTGAACGTTGTAAAGTGAAATCAGGATAAAGCCATGGATCATGGCAAGCGCGTAGACAAGAACCGGCGCGCTGGTATTCAAATCATTGATCAGAGTCGGGATGAAAATAAACGGAAAGACGTAGATAAACACCAGGCAGTATGCACGCAGGCTGATGGGCGTCCCATGTAGCTTAAGGCCGACAGTGTTTTCCATGCTTTCATCGACATCTTTAAGAAAGCGGATGATTTTCAGGGCGACACCGGTCGAAATCACGCTGCGGTGATCATTCACAAATTCAAAAACGTCATTAAGTTTGTCCCTGACTGCCTGTTGGTCAAAGTCGCTCCCCTGCAAAGCATCCAGGAAAATCCGCGACACGCAGTTCAGATGTTCCGCAACCTCGCGTTTTGCGTCTTCGCTCAGTTTGTTGTTGTTGGCAAAACAATAATAAGTTGCATTGAGTGATGCCTTAAACCGGCTCAGCAGTTTGATCACGCTGTCGCGTTTTCTAAACGCTTCTCGAATAGTAAACACCAGCGGAAAAATTACTGCAACACTGAACAGTGTGATGTTCAGATTGTAACTGAGACTGAATGTATAGCAGGCATAGGTAATCGCCGGACACAGCAGCAGCACCGTGCCCGTCTTGTGATCAAGAATCGCGATATATTTCTGAAGCATGCCGTGATTGGGGTCAGTGTTCATCGGTTGATGCTAATCAGTTCTCTGCTTGATGTAAATCTTCGCTATAACAAGATGTATATCATGTTGCGGGCCACATACTCCAGCGTTACACTGGCGTAATGCTTGCAAACAATCCGTCCAAAACTCAAAACGTGACCGGTCAGCCGGCTCTGACGATGGTGCTGGCCTTCATGTTGTCCATCACCAGCGCGGCAGCCTCTGCGCAGGCAGAACAGGCAGCGCAGACAGCACCGGCGGATCCGCTGTTTGCAGACTCTGCGCCGCTGGCGATTACTCTGACTGCTCCGTTTGAACAAATAGACGATGAACGGGATAAAGACCAGGAGTACCGTGGCACTCTGACCTATACCGGCCATGACGGTGAGCCTGTGGTGCTTGATGCGCGCTTTGAAGTGCGTGGAAACTGGCGGCTCAGTAAGTCCAATTGCAGCTACTCACAGCTGTGGGTTGATCTGCGTCGTGGTCAGCTTCCGGGCACCCTGTTTGAAAATCAAAATCGTCTCAAGCTTGTGGTGCAGTGTCGCCGCCAGAGTCGCTATGCCGACTACATCCGACGCGAGCTGCAGGCCTATCAGATCTTCTCCCGCCTGAGTGAATTTCACTTCGATACCCGCGAACTTTTGGTCACCTATGTTGACAGTGAAGAGGGCGACAGTCGCACCCATGTTGGTTTCTTCATTGAGCATCAGAATCGTCTGGCAGATCGGTTTGCCATGGAGGAGGTCGAGGCTAACAGTGTGTCCGCTTCAGCGCTTAATCCTCTGCAAGGGGCTCTGGTGTCACTGTTTATGTACTTCGTGGGCAATACGGATTTTTCTCTGATTCAGGGGCCTCCGGAAGAAGAATGCTGTCATAATGCCAAATTGCTGGCGTCAGGCGAGTCCTACTATCCGGTACCTTACGACTTTGATGCCTCTGGGTTTGTCGACACCAGCTACGCCCCTGAGCCTCTGCCGCAGTTTCGCATTCGCAGCAATCGCACTCGTCTCTATCGTGGCTTTTGCGTGGACGAAGCTGTTATGAGTAACGCGCTGGCCAGGTTCCGGTCGATTGAGACCGAGGTGACTGACATGATGGCTGAGAAACGCACGCGCGGTTTTGTTGAGGGTTTTTTTGAGACCATCAATGATCCTAGGGATCTTCGCCGGCAGATTCTGGAAAAATGCCGGTAACACCCGGCTCGTCATCGTCATGAACTTTATTCGCGTTGTCTTGCTCTGTTCCTGCCTTTACGGTGCGCCTGCGGTATTCGCACAATCTGAATTTTTGGGTGTCAACCGAATTGTAGCGATAGGGGACGTTCACGGAGATTACGACAGTTTTGTTGAGGTGTTGCGCGAGGCCGAGTTGATCAATCGGCGGCGCAACTGGATTGCGGGTGACACCCATCTGGTTCAGGTTGGTGATCTCCCTGATCGCGGGCCAGATACTGATCGGGTGATTGAGCTGCTGCGCAAGCTCGAAAAGCAGGCGGCTGACGCAGGGGGCCGTGTCCATGCGCTGATCGGCAATCATGAAGCAATGAACATGCTCGGTGATCTGCGCTACGTCCACCCCGGCGAGTATTCGGCGTTTCGCAGTGGGCAATCCCGACAATACCGCAACAGGTACTACGAACAAACAGTGCTCAGCCGGCAGGCGGACGATCCTGATTTCGAACCTGATTCCGCGTTCAGAGAATCCTTTGAGGAACAATTTCCCCTCGGCTATGTCGAGCATCGTTTTGCCTGGGCACCGGAGGGGGAATTCGGCAGTTGGGTGCTGAGTCATAATGCAGTGATCAAGATTGATCGCTACCTTTTCCTGCATGGTGGTCTCAGCCCGGCCCTACTGGGAAGTTCGCTCGAAGACATTAACAGTCAGATTCGCAATGAACTGGCAGGCAAACACACTGCGGAGATCATGCTGTCGGAAGCGCAAGATGGCCCACTGTGGTATCGCGGTCTTGCCCAGAACCCGGAGGCAGAAGAGGCGGCCCACGTTGACGCAGTGCTGAAGTTCTACGAAGTCGACCACATCATCCTTGGTCACACTCCGGGAACTGGCGTTATTCTGCCCCGCTTTGATGGAAAAGTGCTGATCGTGGACACCGGGATGTCTTCATATTATGGCAGCCATGGGGCAAGCCTGCTCATCGAGAACGATCAGCTCACCGCACTGCAGCAAGGCGAACGGCTGCGCATTCCGGAAGGGCGTTCTCCTCTGGAATATCTGCAGAGACTGTCAGACCTCAAGCCGGATGCACCAGCTGCTCTGCGGCGGCTCATTGACGACTTGGCCCAAGCAAATTAAAAATTCTGTCAGAGCTCCCTGATTTGGACCTTGCGAAAACGCATCTCACCTCGGGCCCACTGAAGAGCAAAAGGGCCACTGGCGAGTTTGTCATCTCGCACGTCAACAGTCCGCTCATTATTCAATTCCACAATGAGATGATCGCCATTCATCACTATTCGGTAGATGTTCCAGCGATCGCCCGCTTTTGGCGAGGGCACAGAAACTGGCGCCACATGAACGATGCCTCCTGTGCCGTAAGCGGCTTCAGGGCGCTGATCGAAAATATTGGCCTCATAGCAGTCGCGATCCGTGATACGCTCGGGGTTCTGACAGCGAAGATAAATACCGCTGTTGGCATCATGGGATGCCCAAAATTCGACTCGGATTTCAAAATTTGTGTAGCTTTGCCTGCTGACCAGCCAGGAGGATCCGCTTGCTTCGGTCGCACGGATGGAAGCCATCTCGGCAGTCCAGTTCGCATCCCCGAGGGGAGTGAAATTTTCAATGCCTTTCGTTCCGTCGATCAGCGTGATCCATTCACCCTGAGCCGTCGCGTTTGCTGCAGAAAAGCTAGCCATGAGAAAAAAGGTCACGCGTAAGCGCTGACGAATCAGCACAATAAGGTCTGCACGGTTCATGTTGGCCCCTGTAATTTAGTAAACAACCTTAGAGTTTGGGTCAGAGTATCGCCTTATGGCCTGCAAATTCAACACCCAGGTACTGGTCTGTACCGGATCCCCCTCAGCGGAAAATGAGGGAGATAAGCCGGCGAATAAGGAGTACAATCGGGTCATAGTCACACGATGTAATCAAGGCAGCTTGCCTGCCTGTTATCAGGAGGGTTTTGGCATGGTCAGCACCAAGAAGCTGTTTCTGGGAACCGCGGTTCTAGGTTTTTCACTGAGCCATTCAATCTCAGGCCTGGCTCAGGGAGAGGCGCGCCCTGAGCTGACTGGCACCTGGACTAATGCATCCCGTACGAGTCTCTCCCGGCCACGTGGCGTGGAAGATCTGGTAGTCAGTGCTGAGCAGGCGGCACAACTGGTGTCCGGTATGGGCTTGGCGGGTATCTCTGCAGAAAATATCGAGAATGGTCCGGCAGTCGATCCCGACACTGGTGCCCCGCCTGCGGGTGCGCAGGATTTTGGTCTGCGCGGTTATAACTTATTCTGGACCGATCCGGGCTCTACTCTGGCCTCCGTAAAGGGAGAGTTCAGGACCTCTTATATTATTGATCCTCCCAATGGTCGTCTTCCGCGGGTTGAGCAACCCAAGCCGGATTGGGATGTGCGTAACTACGGCGCCCGCTATCTGACCGGCATTGGAGTAGATGACGGTCCGGAGGCTTTCCCACTGGCTGAGCGCTGCCTCTTGGGTTTTGGCAACACGGCCGGCCCGGGAATGATGGGCACCCTGTATAACAGCACTTATGAAATCGTGCAGTCAGATGACTATGTCATGATCGCTGTCGAAATGGCTCACGATGCCCGCATTATTCCAGTTTTCGATTCAGCTGAAGAGGCTCGTGCAAATCGGCGCCCCGCTGTTCTCAAGCAATGGCTGGGAGATTCAGTTGGTTGGTATGAGGACGGTATGCTGTTGGTGGAAACCGTCAATATCAACCCGAAACAAATGGCTGAGAGCTCTGTGCCCATAACTGCGCAAGGCCGCATTGTCGAGCGCTTTGAGCGGTACTCAGAGACAGAGATCGTCTATCAGTTTACTGTGGAGGACGACAATCTCTATCTACAGCCCTGGACAGCAGAGTTGAGCTTTCATGAAATGGAAGGCGAGATGTATGAGTATGCCTGTCATGAAGGTAACCATGCGATGCCCGGCATGCTGGCCGGTGCCCGGCGCCTGGAATTAGAGGAAGAGATCGGTTCTGACGACGACTAACGGTCTGAATCAAACACTTGTCTCAGAGCCCAACTGGCAGGCTGCCGGTTGGGCTCTTTTCGTTACAGGCAGGTGCACCTGTCTGAGCGGCATTGTTTTTGGCTTCGCTCGGTGATGCGAGCGCATTATCCGGAGATTCTTATGATGCGGCTTATCCTGCTGACAATAACTGCACTGGTGGGCGCTTTCGCGAGTGCAGATGGTCACCTAGATACTTTCATTAACACCGATGTCTTTGGACTGGAAGTTGCGGCGGATCCTCAGATTTCGCCAGACGGGACCCAGATTGCTTACGTTAGAACCGCCAATGACATCATGACTGATCGTGCCCGCAGCAATATCTGGATGGTCAGTTCTGATGGCGCTGATCACCGGCCTCTCATGTCGGGCACTGCCTCTTATTCCAGCCCGCGCTGGTCTAATGACGGGAACCGTCTGGCCTATGTGTCCAGCGCAGAGGGCAGGGGGCCGCAGCTCTATGTACGTTGGATGGACACCGGACAGACGGCGCTGTTGAGTAATCTGCAGAATGCACCAGTCGGGATTTCCTGGTCTCCAGACGATTCCCAGATAGCTTTTTCAGCGCTGGTTGCCACTGAGCAGGATCAGCTCGCGACTGCGCCTGCCAGGCCCGAGGGTGCTGATTGGGCGCCGGGGGTCAGGGTCATCAGTGATCTGAATTATCGTGCTGACGGACGCGGTTACCTTGAGTCCGGTTACTCTCAGATCTTCCTGCTGCCGGCCGATGGTGGAACGCCGCGACAGATCACTCAAGGCGAGTTTAATTACGGAGGTACACTAGACTGGACGCCTGACGGGAATGAAATCATTTTCTCAGCCAATCGTAATGAAGACTGGCGGGAGCGCGCGCGTAACAGTGACTTGTGGTCGCTGAATACCCGTTCAGGAGAAATGCGACAGTTAACTGACCGGCAAGGGCCGGATTATGCCCCCAGTCTCTCTCCCGATGGCAGTCGTCTGGCCTATCTGGGCTATGAAGACCGGTTAATGGGTTATCACAATGCGCAGGTCAGTATTCTCGACTTGAACAGTGGTCAGATCACGCAGCTTACTGAGGGCCTGGACAGGTCGATTGACTCGGTCGAATGGGCAGGAAGCTCCAGCCAGCTGTTGATCTCATTCGATGATTTCGGTCAGCGCCAGATCGCCTCTGTGGATATGGAAGGTAACCTGCGCTCGCTTGTCTCTGATGTTGGCAGTGCAGGCATCTCGCGCCCCTATACAAGCGGAAGCGTCAGCGTGGCAGCCAATGGTGCCTTCGCGTATACAGCAGGTGGGCCGCAACGTCCGGCAGACGTGGCACTGGGGCATGACGGCACCGCGATTCGGCTTACCGACCTCAACGCTGACCTTCTCGATCACAAAACGCTTGGCGAGGTAAGAGAAATCAGCTGGCGCTCCTCAGTAGGTGATCATGATATTTATGGTTGGCTGGTAACCCCGCCAGGATTCGACGAGGCGCAGGAGTATCCGCTGCTGCTGGAAATTCATGGAGGGCCTTTTACTGCCTATGGGCCTCATTTTTCAACGGAAGTGCAGCTCTATGCGGCAGCTGGTTATGTTGTCCTCTACACCAACCCTAGAGGGTCCACCAGCTATGGTTACGAATTTGCGAATGAGATTCATCACAATTATCCCAGTCAGGATTATGACGATCTTATGTCGGGAGTCGATGCAGTGATCGATATGGGTTTCATTGACGAGGACCAGCTCTTCGTGACCGGCGGATCCGGAGGCGGTGTACTGACGGCGTGGATTGTCGGTAACACAGACCGTTTTGCCGCGGCGGCGGTTGCCAAGCCGGTGATTAACTGGATAAGCCATGCTTTGTACAGCGATATTCCAGAAGGGGTGACCCGCTACTGGTTCGAGCAGTTGCCTTGGGAAGATTTTGACGCTTACTGGGCCCGTTCACCGCTGTCGCTTGTGGGGAATGTCACCACACCGACTCTTTTGCTCACGGGAGAGGCAGACTATCGCACGCCGATTGCTGAGACTGAGCAGTATTTTCAGGCACTGAAACTGCGACAGGTCGATACAGCTATGGTACGGGTGCCAGAAGCATCCCATGGCATTGCTAGTCGCCCCTCTCACCAAATCGCCAAGGTAGACAATATTCTTGCATGGTTTGCGCGTTATCGAATCGCCGACCAGGAGTGAGGCCTGACCTGTCTGAACCCTGCGAGCGCGGGCAGGCAATACTCCGGCGGAATCGCTAGGTGGCTCCAGACTTGCGGTAGCTGTGTTTGATCAATTGCTGCCGGTAAGCCTCGGCCGCTTGCTCTCCCTCAGCCAGAAAGAGATCCTGCTCCAGTTCATGGATGGAAATCAGTCTTTTTTCGAGCACAGTCTGCGACTCCAGCTCGCCGCTGAAGGTCAGATGTTGGACTTCCAGATTTTCCTCATGCAGCAGGTGGTAGCCGACCAACAGGCTGCGGTGGCAGAAGGCGGCATCTTTTTCTGCGCACATCAGTGCAATCTTGAGTCCTTTACTGAGGCCATTACGCAATCGCGCTATACCGGAGAGAAAATCCGGTCCCCGTCTCAGGCGGTCAAACTGTACTTGTCCCGTCTCATCATAATGCCCGGGGTCGTGTGAGCGGGGCCCCAGTTCTTTACCCAGGTAAACATAGTGCAGCTCGGCTGCTGTCAGGATCCGCTGCAGCGGTTCTCTCGCGTAGTCATGAAATGCGCTGCTGTAGGGGACAGATCGAATGTCGGCGACGGTGTCAATGTTGTACTGGTGGAGTTGTTGCAGGAACACATCCAGAGGTTTGGTGGCATAGCCAACACTGAAAAGCGCCAGTGACATATTTCAACTCCATTGAACCTGATTTGGTCATGATAGCAAGTCTTTCCGGGGCGTTAGCGCTATTAGTTAAAGTCTAATATGTTGATATTACGCAGTTAAATCTTGCTACGCGTTATATATAATGCTATACAACGAAATTATTCAGCTTTTCCGGAGGGATTATGCCTCTGAGCACAGCCGACTGGGCCGCAATCAGTCTCAGTCTGCAACTGGCAACCGTGACAACTTGTATTTTGCTGCTGTTGGGCACGCCACTGGCATGGTGGCTTGCGCGTACCGGGTCCTGGCTAAAAGGCCCTGTTGCGGCGATCGTAGCTTTGCCTTTGGTCCTGCCGCCTACCGTTCTGGGATTCTATCTGCTCATGGCCATGAGCCCGACCGGGCCGGTCGGCCATTTGACTGAATCCCTCGGCCTGGGAACGCTGCCTTTCACATTCTGGGGGTTGGTGGTGGGGTCTGTGTGCTATTCCCTGCCTTTCGTTGTGCAGCCACTGCAGAATGCGTTTGCTGCCATCGGGCAACGTCCACTAGAGATGGCCGCGACCCTTCGCGCGGGTGCTTGGGATCGATTTTTCTATATTGTTCTGCCGATGGCGTTGCCCGGGTTTATCTCTGCCAGTGTATTGGGCTTTGCGCATACGCTCGGGGAATTTGGCGTGGTGCTCATGATAGGGGGCAATATTCCCGGCGAAACCCGCGTGGTTTCGGTGCAGATCTATGATCATGTTGAGGCGCTGGATTATGCGCAGGCCCACTGGTTGGCAGGGGGCATGATCGTCTTTTCATTCCTCATTTTGCTCCTGCTGTATCTGACTTCCGACAAGGCAGCTGCGGGCAGCCTGCAACTTCGCAGCTGAATCATGTTGATGTGATGAGCAAGGCACCCGATCACAACCAGCTGATAGAAGCTAAATTTAGCGTGAAGCTGTCGGACCCCCTGCGTTCTGCAGGAGCACCGCGCTTTGAGCTTGTCATTGACGAGCAGCTCGCCACCCGCGGGGTCACCGCGGTATTTGGTCCATCCGGTTGCGGTAAAACCACTTTGCTACGGGCGCTGGCCGGTCTGCAGCCTATCCACAGCGGAGTGTTACGAGTGAACGGGGTTGCGTGGCATGATCAGGCAGGTTCTTTGCAGGCGCATCAGCGTCCTGTCGGATTCGTTTTCCAGGAGGCAAGCCTGTTCGAGCACTTAAGCGTTGCGGGCAACTTGGAATTTGCAAGCAAGCGGGCACCTGAGAGACTCGGGCCGGAGCAAATCGAAGAGATCACAGAATTTCTGGAAATTGATCAATTGTTGCCCCAGAAACCAGCTCAGCTGTCCGGCGGGGAACGCCAGCGCGTCGCCATAGCCCGAGCCTTACTGGTCAGTCCCGAACTTTTGTTGATGGACGAGCCTCTGGCTGCTCTGGATCAGACGCGCAAGCGGGAGATTCTGCCTTTTCTCGATCGCCTTAAGTCGGAACTGGATCTTCCCATTGTCTACGTCACTCATGCATTAGATGAAGTCACCCGTCTGGCAGATGATCTGTTGATTATGGAAAAGGGCCGGGTTGGGGCCAGCGGCCCGGTCGATGAGGTTCTGACGCGGCTCGATGTGCCCAGGATGCTGGGCGAGGAGGCCGGAGCCGTGGTGGAGGGCACCGTCACTGAACGTGACTCGCAATGGCAGCTGTTGAGGGTGGATTTTAACGGCGGCCATTTATGGCTCAGGGACAGCGGAGAAGCGATTGGCCAGTGCACTCGCATCAGAATCCTTGCTCGAGACGTAAGCCTGTCTCTTGCCGATGAGCAGGCAAGCAGTATTTTGAACAGGTTGCCGGCCACGGTGATTGGTATGGCGGATGATACAGACCGCGCTATGCTGCTGATACGACTGGCGGTGGGAGATGCCATGTTACTGGCACGAATTTCGAAAAAGTCGGCTTTTCAGCTCAGGCTTTGTCAGAATCAGCAGCTCTGGGTGCAGATTAAATCTGTGGCTGTTCTGCATTGATCGAAATCGCGCGTCAGACTTCATGCCCGCATTAAGATGACTGAAGATGCCTTAAATAACGCGCAGGCAGGTTTGCCGAGCTTGAGTTCAAGTTCTTCAATGCTCGGGGTTGTAACCATGGCCGTTATGGTTTTCCCATCACCCAGATCCAGAGTGACTTCTGCATTCACTTCGCCCCGCGTGATCTGGCTCACCACTCCGTTTAGCTGATTTCGGGCGCTGGTCCTGATAGCAAGATCCACGCTGAGTAATACCCAGGAGGACTTGATCAGCGCCAGAGACTCACAGCCCTGTTCCAGCTCCATGCGCTCTGCGCTGTCGTTAGTGATTATCGCAATGAGGCTGATTGCATCGCTCAAAGCCAGTTCAATCTCGCTGTTCACAGCACCCTGGGAAATGCGCGTGACGTGACCGCGATACTGGTTTCTCGCGCTGGATTTAAGCTGTCCCGAATGCAGGAATTGAGCGACATCTTCTACGTGCTGCACTTTCTCGCTGAGCCGCTCTACGAATTCTGCATGCTCCTCTTGCAAGGCGTTGAAGCCTGAGAGCACCTGTCGTCCAAATTCGGTTAATTCTGTGCCGCCTCCCTTGGCCCCTCCGGCAGAGCGAATCACCAGCGGTCTGGTGGAAAGATTGTTCATGGCGTCAATCCGATCCCAGGCCGTCTTATAGCTGATACCAATGAGGCGTGCCGCTCCGCTGATGGACCCGGCGCTGACTATCGCGCCCAGCAGTGAAATCTGATGTTGAGAAAATGATTGCTGTTCACCTTGTTGAAGAAACAGGTCTCCCTTCAGGCCGGAACGCTTGGGCGGGACAGATTTCATGGTGTAGTTAATAGTCGCTTCGCGCTCAGCTTAGACCGAACCATGGTCTGAGTCGGGCGCCAAGGCTACTGCCGGCAAAAGCCGCCGCAAACCACAACCATCCGTGCAGGCTTGTGGAAGAAATACCACCAAAATAGGCGCCGATATTGCAGCCGTAGGCAATCCGGGCACCGTAGCCAAGCAGCAATCCGCCCAATACTGCGGCTAGCAGGGACCGTGCCGGGATGCGAAAAGACGGTGAGAACCTGTTGGCAAGGCTGGCGGCTGCCAGCGCGCCCAGCATGATGCCGAGATTCATGACAGAAGAAATATCGTGAAACACGCTGTTGGATAATGTCGTACTGAGCCCGGGGCGGGCCCAGTAAGCCCAGTGCGATATATCGATACCGACCGCGCCAAGTAGTTTCGCGCCCCACAGAGCAAAGCTGGCAGTGACTCCCCAGGGTCGTCCGGCCAGTATCAGAGTCGCCACATTAATTGCGGCCAGTGCGAGCGCTCCGGCCAATAGCGGCCAGGGCCCTCGCAACAAAGAGGGAGAGGTGATACGTGTGGTCGCCATGACATCGCCGTGTATACGTTTCTCGTAGGCCGCCGCAATCAGGTAGACCGATGCAAACAGCAGCAGACTGATCAGAATCCCGCCGAAAGCGCTGAATTGAGCGGACAGCGCAATCGGCTCAAAGCCGGGCACGCCCTGCCAGTTTTGCCAGTGATAGGTTCCGATTACTGAACCGGCAATAAACCCTGCCAGCGTGACCAGCATGCGTAAATTTCCGCTACCGGCAGTGAACAGCGTGCCAGAGGCACATCCCCCGCCCAACTGCATACCGATGCCGAAGATAAAGGCGCCACATACCACGCCAAGACTTACAGGAGCGACGCTGCCGCGGACAGCGATGCCGAATATTTCACCCTGCGCGATTAATGGGGTGAAGATTAGGACCGTAGTACCGAGCATAATCATTTGCGCACGAAGGCCGGCGCTGCGGCCCGTCAGCGCAACCTCTCGCCATGCGGCGGTAAAGCCGAAAGCTGCGTGATAGAGAATGACGCCGGCCGCCAAGCCGACCAGAAACAGGCTTGCCTGTCGCCAGCCTAAATCGGTAAATAAGTAGGCATACAGCAACAGTGCTGTACCAATGCTCAAAGTCAGGCCTGTGCGGTTACGCTGAAGATCATAGGCAGCTGAAGTTGGTCCAATGTCTGACATTTTTTCTCTGGTCTACCGCTAGTTAATTTAGGTTTTTGCTAGAGTCACCGAACGATGGCTTCGGTTATAAAAGATTGTCTGAATATGCTGTTTTGCTTTTTGTAGCAGGATAGACTGTAGCCGACCCTGACTCATGAGCGCTCCCCATGAAGACTGCTAGTTTATTAATTCAATGTTGCTTGATACAAGCCGCATTGGCAACAGAACCATTAGCCATCGATCTGAAGGACGTGCCGTGGAGCGCGCCCGGGGGTGGCAACGGCTTCCCGGTAGGGGTGCGGACCGCGCGTCAGGGTGTGGATCCGGATACGGGCGGGATCACTTACTACGCGATGTTCCCGGCGGGCTCGCATTTTGACCTTCATTGGCACAGCTATGATGAGTATGTTGTGGTGGTAGCCGGTGAACTCTCTATTCAGTTAGAAGAGCAAACCCACTCGCTTTCCGTGGGAAGCTACGTGGTTATACCGGGAGAGCTGCCTCACTCCTGGGCCGTCCCCGCGGGTGAAGCGGATGCGGTGATCCTGGTGCGCCGTGCCGGTCCGGCAGACTTTCACTTCGTCGAATAACCCCTTTTGATGGGCTCCTTGCTGTGGTCGTGATTACAATTTGTTGCAAACAATCAAAGGTTTACAGCGAACTGATGGTCTTGCCTCAGTGATAATTGGTAGACTTAGTTAACGGGGGCTTTTATGCTCCCACTGTCATTTATAGTTACGATAAAAATCGAACGCATCCCTAGCAAGCTCCCACGCACCGAGCAAAGGATTCAGATCATGCCAACAAGCACTAAAGCTTTTCAAAGATTTCTGACACACGGTCTTGCCCTGGCGGTGAGCGCCACGCTGAGTGCTGGTCTGGCGACTACCGTCAGCGCCCAGACTAATGCTCTGGCCGAAAACTTCCCGGAGGTGGCCAGTCTTAATAACGCCTTTGATGTGACTCAGGCTGCACTGCTGGATGCGATGGCTGAAATTAATGCCAACCCAGAAACCATGCAGGCGCGGATGGAGGTCCAGATGCACCTTGATATGGCTAAGGACATGGATGGTCACGCGCACATGGGACATGGCGGTGGTGAGATGTCCATGAATATGGGCAGCCCCTATGACGAACTGGAGGTGCAGGCCCGGGTTGCGTTGACTGAAATGTTGCGTCAGAGCCACACGGATGAGGCTGCACAAAATGCCTTTTCGGAATCCGCTTCTTTGCCGACTCACGCTTGGCGGGTGCTTTCCTGGGGTCGCAAGTTTGAACGGGATATTGCAGACATCTTTGCGGACGGCTTGACTTCTCGATCTCAAAAGCGGGCCTCGGTGGAGGCCGCAATCGAAACTTATCTGACCGAAGATGCCCGCCACGCCGTGGCTACAGTGCCCAAGCATGCTGACCTGTATCTGGCCCATGATTATGCGGAAGGTGCGAAAACGGCTTTTCCCCGGCTGAGTGCGCTCATGTGGACCAACCAGTGGCTGCAACTCGCTTCATTAGAGGCAATCGTAGTCGGACAGCTGGATAACCAGTTTGCTGGGAAAGTGCCGGTTACGCTTGAGCGTTATTGGGCAAAAGTCGGTTCCGATACCGGAATGACGATGTATCCGGTACCGGTAGACATGCCAAGCGCGCCCGCTATCGCGCCGTCGTTTTACTCTGAAGCGCCGCAGGCCGCGATAATCATTGATAATCTTAACCGGCTTGAGGTTGCTGTGGCTGACATCATTGCCTATCCCAACCTGGAAAATCGCGACGAATTGCTGGAAGCTGTCGCAGATGAGTTTACCAAAGACGATGTCAATGTCTCGGATGAGATGGAATATTTACTCTCGGCTCTGAGAGGCGGCATTTTTAATCAGGGTGGCCCGGCAATCGGGGAGCTGGGTCGATCGGAACGCAATCGCTCTCGTGAAGCAATGGATATGGTCCACACGATGATCATGTCTGGCCCCCAATAGCCAGAGAGCAGAGGTGATGAAAAGCGAGCCACTGGCTCGCTTTTTTTGTGTCAGCTTCAGACCGGTGATCAGTCAAACCCGGCAATCAGTTCATAAAGCCCTGCATAGGCAGTTTGTAATTCATCCATCGCCGCACTGGTGTATTCCTGATAATGGATTAACTGGATTTCTGCCCAGAATCGAGTCAAATCGGCGTAGATTTCATTCACTTCCGCTGTATCGGCTGCTGCGAATGCGACCTCATAGTCTTCCATGCGATTGGCCAGTTGCATTTGAAGCGCTGCAAGCCTTTCCTGTGTGGGTGCTGCGAGAAGCCCATAATAGCGTCTGATCAGATCCTCAGCACCGGGTTCGTTGCCGCCACTTGCCATAAGATCTATGCGGCCGTCGCTGAGAAACAGTAGGACTTCTTCTTCGGCAGCAAAGAGATTACTCACAGACAGGAGCCACAGGAACGCAAGCAGATTTCGATAAATCATGTCAGGGTTGCAGTCGGATCGGTGTAATAAAAAAGCCCAACTGCGCAAGCGGTCGGGCTTTTGTGTCAGTGCTGTGCTCGTAGCCAGAGGCCGCGAGACAGACCGGGGTCGGACAGCGCCTAGTCGTCGCTGCCGGCCAGAGAGCGTTGCTCTCTTTCTCTCCGTTCAGCCAGCAGAGCCTGATAGCCTTCTTCATCAAGATGGGTGATGGCCAGCCAGGCGTGGGTCATTTCGTCGCCGGTTCGGCTGCCGCCATACACCCACTGATCCGGATCAGGGTTGTTCGGGTTGTTGGCGGTGTTATCGTACCATTGCTTCAGCACCAGCACTGCACCCGCCGGCACCAGCGGTGCGACATCAGGTTCATAAATGTGGCTGTGATGCCATGTGGCACTCCAGTTTGAGATCTGGCTGATTTCTTCTGTGCGACCGGTTTCCGGATAGAAGATCTCAAGAGATGCCGCATTCATGCGTAGGTGCCCGTGGGGCTGGAAACTGTCGAGCCGAATGGGATGGTCAAAGCTGTGGAACCCCTGAGTCATCTGATAACCATTAGGAGGGATAATCAGATCATCTTGCTCCTCAATTCGATACAGGGCCAGGTCCTGCTTGTACACGTCGTTGGTCGCTTCGTAGTCCTCTTCGTGGAACCATAAGCCGATCTCAACCACATTGTCTTCGATCATGTCGCCCTGAGCCGTCGCGCCAACGCCGCCCGGAAACATGTGAATGCTCCACTGAATCATTGCACCTTCAGGCAAGGTTCGGCAGACACCTTCAGGAACCATTTCACCCCATTTGCCCATGGCGTATTCCGTCAGCATGCCATAGCGTTGGAGTTCGCCTTCTTCATCTTCCATCCAGACGCTTGAATTGGCGTGGTGAACCACAGCGGATGCATCTCCCCTCGGCTTCACCTGGACGGCCTTGATGCAGCGAGAGGCAGTCATGCCCGGGTCTACGAATTCATTACTCCACAGATCATTGCCGCTTGCCGGGATGTCATATGAGCTAGAAGGCACAATCAGATCAGGCTGACCAAGCCGGGCAGCAAAGTTCCACTCGTTTGGATCTTTAATTTGAGCCGGTGGCGGCGCATTTTCCGGATCGCCCATCGGAGCGCCGGTTTCTACCCAAGCGACAATCGCATCGATCTCTGATTGCTCAAGGCGCCAGTCGCCGAGCAGATCCTGAATGCCGATGTGCTGGTCATAAGCGTACGGAGGCATTTCCCGATTGGCGACTCGATAGGAGATCAGCGGCGCCCAAGGCCGCACCTGGTCGTAGTTCTCAAAAGCCATCGGACCAATGCCGCCTTCCTGGTGGCATACCACGCAATTTTCATTGATGATTCGGCCAATCTCGCCATTGTAGGCCAGTTCGTGGTCGGACTGGGCGGATGCCTCAGTAGCCCCCGCCAGTAGGGTAAGAGCGGCAATCCCTGACCAAGCTTTAGAGTTTCTCATATTCCTCTCCCGTAATCGTGTGTAGTGGATCGAAAGCTTATTGTGATGCCTTTTGTACAACGTCTAGAGTGTACTCCTTAAAACCTCAGTAAAAAAGTGGGAATTTGTCCTAATTTGGTGCAATTCCTATCCTTTTAGCCATCCGATTTACCAGGATTTGGAGAATTGATGACGCAGGAAGGGATTTTTCAGGTCAAGACCCATGTTTAGGCAAGCGCTGCGGGTGGCATGAATTGGTTGCTTCTACAATTGTCAGGCACAAAAAAAGGCCGGTTATCGATAACCGGCCTTTTTGAGATTTGCTTTACCAGCGAGAGGTTTAGTCGTCGCTGCCAGCCAGGGAGCGTTGCTCAGCTTCTCGACGTTCGGCGAGAAGTTGCTCATAACCTTCCTCATCGAGGTGAGTCACAGCAATCCAAGCGTGAGACATTTCGTCGCCCGTGCGGCTGCCGCCATACACCCATTGATCAGGATCAGGGTTATTGGGGTTATCGGCTGTGTTGTCATACCACTGCTTCATTACCATAACCTCACCTGGCGCCAGGAGCGGAGCCACGTCTGGATCATAGATATGGCTGTGATGCCAGGTAGCGCTCCAGTTTGAGATCTGACTGATCGGCGTGGTGCGCCCAGTTTTAGGGTCAAAGATCTCAAGCGACGCAGCGTTCATTCTAAGATGCCCGTGAGGCTGGAAGCTATCAATGCGGACCGGATGGTCAAAAGAGTGAAAGCCTTGAGTCATTGCGTAGCCATTCGGAGGCACAAGGAGGTGGCCGTTTTCATAACCACCGCGAAGTGGATAGAGTCGCAGATCCTGATTGTAGACATCGTTAGTTTCCTCGTAGTCCTCATCATGGAACCATAGTCCAATTTCGACAACGTTATCCTTAATCATGCCGCCTTCCGCAGTAGCGCCTACACCACCGGGGAACATGTGGATATCCCAGCGAACTAGCGAGTTTGCTGGCATAGTACGGCAAACGCCCTCAGGCATTAACTCGCCCCACTTGCCCATAGCGTACTCGGTCAGTTGGCCGTACTGCTGCAGTTCGCCCTCTTCGTCGTAGACGTAAACGTCTGAGTTGGCGTGATGAACTACCGCCTTGGCGTCACCGCGTGGCTTCACCTGCACCGCCTTGATACAGCGGTTTTCAGAAAGCTGAGGGTCAACGAATTCCTTGCTCCATAAATCATTGCCATTGGCGGGAATGTCATAGGAGTTCGATGGTATGATCATGTGCGGCTGGCCGAACATCGGCTCAAAAGTCCATCCGTTGGCATCCGGCAGGTCCGCGGCCGGGGGAACAACATCAACGTCACCCATAGGCGCGCCTTGCTGGACCCATGCGACGATGGTGTCGATCTCTTCCTGCTCGAGTCGCCAATCGCCCTCCAAGTCCTGAAGGCCTATGTGTTGGTCATAGGCGTATGGGGGCATTTCCCGATTTTCCACTTTGTAGGAAATCAGCGGTGCCCAGGGGCGAACTTGTTCGAAATTTTCAAACTGCATCGGGCCCACACCACCTTCGCGGTGACAGACTACGCAGTTTTCGTTGATGATTTTCGCTACATCACTATTGTAGGTGATTTCGCGGTCTTGAGCGTGGGCACCCAGGCTAACGGCAAAGGCGATGGCTCCGCCAAGCAGGGTGGTAGTTTGACGCATGTTTCTCATGCTGCTCTCCTTGGTAGGAATATTAGGCAAATCTCCACCCTACATGGTAATGGGAGGCTTGGGAAAAGTCCATTGTTAACAGCCTTTTTACGGGACTTTGTGCAACAAATTGCAACAGTCTGAAGAGCGCAGAATACGGGAGTTTGAGGGGGTTTTTCCGTTTTAGGGTGGCTAAATATGATCGCCCAGCGGCGAAATCAGCGAAAGTTCTGAGGTCAAAATAAAACGACCGGCGCTAGGCCGGTCGTTTTGCTGTGAATTTCCGGCTAGCGGACGGAGATTCGCTGATAGACGTTAGTCCAGCAGCACTGATCGCCATTCGAACTGTCGGGGGCCTCATGGATATCCACTTTAGTGCTGATAATGTAGTCGCCCGGCGCTGAGAACGTCGCATAAACGCGGGCTGTGCCGGCAGGACCGGGAATTTCCAGTTCATTGGCAGCCGGGGCTCGCCAGAAGTTGTAGCGTCGGTCGTTTTCGTTGTACGGGTTTTCCGCCGCCGGGGTGGACTCGTGCGGAGTGAACTCCACGTCACCCGGGCCCTGATACTTCATGAAGGCCACGCCCATCGGCAAAGGCTCTCCGAAACGGGGATCAGTGGGGTCGCGTTCTGCTGGGTCCGATGCATTTACGACCAGCTCAATGCGCTGGCCCACGCTCGCTGCGCCGCCCGGATAGTCTCCGATCTGTGCATACAGCCCGGGGAGTTGGTCACCGTCTTCGCCGAGCCCAACTAGTGGCTGCAGGGCCCCTTGCGGCCGGGGACGTACGAAATCCAGTTCATAGGCGGATGCACCATAACGGCCGGGCACTTTAAGCTCTTCATTGCTACCCGTTTTGAGATACCACCAAACGTCCGTCTCCCGTTCTGCGTTAGGCACGGTGACAGTGAAAGCGCCAGTGGTGCGACCGGGTGGAAAATAGGTAGGCTGAATGCCGTCCCACCTTGCCGGCTCGATGCGATTGGCCTCCCCAAGCGGGATGTCCATTCCTTCTTCATTCCGATTGATGATGCCGAAAGAAAAGCTGGTGGTTCCGTCTTGATTGTCTATCCAGCCCTCGAGTACCGGTATGACAGGCAGTCCATCGGGTGGCGTAAGGCTCAGGAAGCGGCCATTATCAGCCGACTGCGCCGATAATGAAATCGCGAACAGGGCAAGCAGGGTCGATGCGGCGGTAGTCAGGAAATTTTTTGTCGTTAGCATGGATGTACTCTCCATTTAGTCATTTCAGCTAATCCAGTGATTGAACAGTTGCTCATTCTCGTCCGTCGGCAGTGAAAGTCCGGCGGGACAGAGAGGCACGCTTTATCAAGTTAGTTTAAGTTGCGCACTGATAATCAGGACAGCTAGGATAGCGACCAATTCCATTGGCGTCCACATTATTGAAGCGGTAAACAGTGCCTTTATGTTGTTGTTTTTTTACAAAATGTTACATATCTCAAGCCGAATTCTCATGAAACAAGCCAGGCAGCGCGCATTGCGAATTTTTTTCTTGGTCTGCTGCGCGACGTTAAGCGGGACTCTTCACGGAGCCCTTGATCGTGTTGGCGACTTTGCGCTGCTGGACGATCGCGGAACTTTTCACCAACTTAGTCGTTACCAGCACCGGGCTGCACTCGCCCTGATGGCGTATGACAGTAGCTGTGCCGAGATGGGCAGCATGCTTGACCGCTTTGCGGCTCTGGACTCCTCGTATGAAGACCAAGGTATTGATTTTATCTTGTTGGATGCGAGAGACCTCGGTCGGGAGGTCGCCCGCGCACTCGATCTGCCCCTTCCTCTGCTGGAAGATGATGGGCAGTTGGTGTCGGAGACCCTCGAGATCACCAGGGCCGGCGATGTGCTCGTGCTTAACCCTCAGAGGCTTTCCGTTTACTACCGCGGGGACGTCAGTGAGGCTCTTGACGATGCGTTGAATGCGGTAGTGGACGGCAGTATGGATGATACGATTGCTGTCGAAACGACTGGTTGCACGATTGATTTTCCAGCCCGGAGCCGGCACCTCGAGTCGCCTCCGGATTATGTATCAGAAGTGGCACCTATAGTAATCGAAAATTGTTTGGACTGTCATGTGCAGGGCGGGGTAGGTCCGTTTGCAATGGACTCCCACATCATGCTGCTCGGGTGGTCACCCATGATTCGCGAGGTGCTGCTGAATAAGCGCATGCCGCCTATGCAGGTCGACCCCTACGTCGGACATAGTGCCAGCGCCAGAGGAGTTTCTAAGCAGGATTTGCAGACCCTGATTCACTGGATTGATGCAGGAGCTCCCCGGGGTGAGGGAGAGATCGATCCGCTGGAGCATCACATGCAATCCAACAAGGGATGGGTACTTGGAGAACCGGATTACATTGTTCAGGGTCCTGAACATTCGATACCTTCCACCGGCGTTCTTGATTACTACTACAACAATATTGAGTTGCCCTTTACCGAAGACAAGTGGGTAAAAGCGGTGCAATACCGCGCGGGTGATCCGACTGTTCTTCACCATTTGATCACTTTTGTGTCCGAACCCGAAGAGGATTTCTGGGGGGCAGAGCGCGTCAGCACCTCAGTCAGCCGTCGCTTCGTTGCTGGCTACATCCCCGGTAAGGTTAATGTCTATGAGTTCCCTGAGGGGGTAGGCACTTTTATTCCGGCTGGTTACCGCCTGTCAATGCAGTTCCACTATGTCACGAATGGTCAGTCTACAGTGGATCAAACTCAACTGGGACTGTATTTCAGCGACCTCCCCTTGCCACGAGAGCAGCGAGTTCAAGCGATCGGCACGCGGTTCGTACTTCCTCCCAACACGCCGGAGTTTGCTCTTCAAGCCAGCCACTCGCTTGATGAAAATATCGTGATTACCGGCGTGCGTGCACGAATGAATTATCGCGGCAAAAAAATGCGTTTTGAGGTAGAAGCACCGAGTGGCGTCAGCAATCAGTTATTCAGTGTGCCGGCGTTCAACTATGGTTGGCAGCCCCATTACCTGCTCGACGAGCCGGTTACTGCTATTGCAGGCTCGACGCTACGTGTGACGGGTGCTTTGGATAATTCAGAGTCGAACCCTACCAACCCAGATCCGAACCTCGAAATCCCATTTGGATTCAACAGTTGGGAAGAGATGTTTACGGGTTACTTTACTTACTACCAGAGCCTCGACTGATGTCGAGGGACGCACGCTTTGATTGCTCCAGCTTCAATGTTGAGGATGCCTCCTCTTTAACGGATTTGCCCATGCCTGATTCTCTCTGCGTGCCTGGAAGTGCAACTTTCAGACAATCGTTTCATCGGGCTCAAAGTTTCCGCTTTCAAAACTGGGTGCAGAGTTTGTGGCACCGGTGACTAAACAAACTTTTTATGGATGGACAATAGTCTGGGCGATCCTGGTGCAGCTGACATTCACCAGCGGTCTGAGCTTTTATAACCATGCTATCTACCTCAACGCGCTTGCGGCTCAGCCAAACTTCGATGTGCAGTCGGCCTCAACCGCTGTTTCTATTTTTTTTCTGAGCGGCGGCTTTACCGGTCTCTATGTGGCCAAGCTGGTTCAGGATCATGATCCTCGGGTGAGTATTACGCTAGGCGCCTTAATGGCATCCCTGTCTTTGTGCGCACTTCCTTTTGTCGCCAACCTGGTTCAGCTGTTTGCCGTCTACGCAGTTTTTGGCGCGGGCTTTGCGGCAGCAGCACTGATCCCTGCGACAACCCTCGTGACTCGATGGTTTCGCCGCCGGCGCGCGGTGGCGTTGTCAGTGGCCTCGACTGGATTGTCGCTGGGTGGAGTGGTGTTAACTCCATTGAGTGCCGTAATGATTGACACTTTAGGTTTCAGGCTGGCCATGCCGCTGCTCGCCTTGCTGTTTGTCGTGGGCGTTATTCCGGTTGCGCTGATCTGGTTGCGTCCTGATCCGGAATCGATGGGTTTGTTGCCTGACGGGGAGTCGAGTATGAAGAGTGATAACGATTCCGAACAGAAACCGGCTGTTGAAAGCGCGAGAGCGTCGGAGGAGGGTTTTACTTTTCAACAGGCCCGCAGGAGACGTTTTTTTTGGGGGACCAGCCTGGCCTACATCTTTCTCATGCTGGCACAAGTCGGAGGAATTGCACACCAGTATGGTCTTGCACGGGAGCAGCTCGATGATGCTCAGACAGCGCTGGTGGTAGCCCTCCTGCCTGTGGCGAGCATTGTTGGTCGTTTGATTGGCGGCTGGGTTGTAGAGCGGGGTTCAATTAAGGTGTTTGCGGTGTGTATGATGCTATTACAGGCCGTTTCGCTTTCCATGCTAGCAAGTGGTTTCAGTGTCGTGACTCTGTGCGCGGGATTGTTCTTGTTCGGAGCGTCCGTTGGTAATTTGCTCATGCTCCAGCCTCTGATTTTGGCCGAGGCATTTGGTGCGCGGGATTACGCGAGAATTTTCTCAGTAAGCAATCTCATGTCCTCGATGGGGACTGCCATCGGGCCGGCCCTACTTGGCTTTGTTTATGCTGCAAGTGATGACCGCTACATGACGCCTTATCTGGTTGCCTCAGCAGCGGGCTGTGTTGGTTTGATGCTTTTTTTATCAGGAGGCCAACTGGCTCAATCAGAAAGTCCTGCAGTGGCGAAATGAGTGCGATTCTGTCTGCTTGAATGGTGAGGGTTCGTGAGGTCAAATGCATGCCGTAGTTGATCCCTCTACCTTGCCGGCGATGGCCTGATGAATGGATCGTTGTTCTCAGACTCACTCGCGTGATGTAACTATTATTAAAAGACTGGTTGTGGGATTGCTGTTGTTAATCGTTCTCGGGCTGGTAGGTCTAAACAGCATCGGGATCACGCCTTGGCTGGACTTCAGGCAGATATCCGGTGGCAGACAATTTCGCTCAGATTCTGGAAGCGCTGTGATCTTCAGCCGATGTCACGAAATAGAAACGACTTGCGGTTAATGTGGACCTTGGATGAGTACCCTTGAGATTGATCCGCAGTTTACGTCCTATCTGCGAGAACCGCCCAGATTTTCCTATTCTAATCCGGAGGATCCCTGGCTTTCCAGGCATCTGGTGTCTTCGCTGGAGGTGCTGTTTGGGCGCAGTCGGATGGAGCAGATCTACTGTCGGTTGAAGAATCGGGGCTCGTCCGTGCAATCGTTCTTTGGGGCTGCGCTTGAAGAAACACAGATCGACGTTCAGTTCGATTCTTCAAAACTTAAATCCATTCCCAAGACCGGACCGCTCATGTTCGTAGCAAACCATCCGTTCGGCGTGGTTGATGGTATTGTCCTGTGCGATCTCGCCCTCAAGGTTCGGGGAGAGATCCGTATCATGATCAATTCTCTTCTGTGTCAGGATAAAGACCTTGCACCATATTTTCTGCCCATAGATTTTGAACCAACCAAAAAAGCCGTTGCGACAAACATCAGATCTAAACAGCTGGCGCTGGAATTCCTCTCGCAAGATATTCCAATATTAATCTTTCCTTCCGGCATGGTATCCACCGCCGGAGGGTTTGGTTTTGGCCCGGTAGTCGATGCGCCATGGACAACATTTGCGGCCAAAATAATACGGGAAGCCGAGGCAGCGGTCGTTCCCGTATTTTTTCACGGGACAAATAGTCGAATATTTCACATTGCTTCGCATATTGCAGAACCATTTCGTATGGCGCTGTTGATCCATGAGGCTTTAAGTAAGTTTGGAGAATCAATCAAAGTTGAAGTAGGGGAGCCAATTATGTGGGAAACTTTAGCTGGGCAGGGAGGACGCACCCAACTGACGGACTACTTGTATAAGCAGGTTCAAAATTTGTCTAAATTCTGATGAGCTTCGATCAGGTCACCTTTGCTCTGATGGAGAAGCGTTCGTTCCTAAATAGGCCTTCTGAAATAATGTGCTTGAGAATGGAAGCGCCTTTTGCCACTTCGCTGAAAGACAGAAACAAAGGCGAAAATCCCAGCCTGAGTAGATTCGGTGCGCGAAAATCAACTATGACCCCAGCCTCAATCAGCGCCTGGCTGATCGGATAAGCATCACTGTGGGAAAAGCTCAGCTGAGCTCCCCGCAGTCGTGCTTCTCTAGGAGAAACCAAGATGAGCGCCTTACAGGTTGAATCCCCTTCGATTCGGGACAGAAAAATTTCGCTCAAAGCCAGCGACTTTTCTCGGAGCTGATCTGCAGTGATTCCCTCAAAGCATGATAGGGCGGCATCCAGCGCTGACATGGACAAGATGCCGGGCGTGCCGGCCTGAAGTTGATTGATGCCTTCGTCAGGCACATAGTTTGATTTGAATTCAAAGGGCTGTCTGTGACCCATCCATCCTTGCAGGGGATGCTCAAGGTTCGCTTGATGTCTTGACGCAACATACAGGAAAGCTGGAGCGCCCGGCCCTCCATTAAGAAATTTATAGCCGCAGCCAACGGCGTAATCTACCTGACAGTCATCCAGAGCCACTTCTATCGCGCCCGCACTATGGGACAGATCCCAGATAACCTGGATATCATGATCATGTGCCAGCGCAGTCAGCCGCTGCATGTTGTGCACTTCGCCAGTTCGGAAATTTACATGAGTGAGGAGTAAAATATCGGGTGATTGGGCGATAGCCTCTTCCAGATTCTCCGCATCGACCAGTCGGAGCTCCGCGCTGATGCCGTTTTCTCGCAACAGATTTATTAGTCCTTCAGCGATGTACAGGTCAGAGGGGAAATTATCTTGCTGACTCAGGATGACAGCGTGCTCGCTTTTTCGGTTGGTCAGTGCGGCCGCCAGCAATTTGAACAAATTTACCGAAACAGAGTCGCAGCAAAGTACCTGACCCGATGCTGCGCCGATCAGTGGTGAAATCTTCTCGCCAACGGTCAATGGCAGATCAATCCATTGGTGTTTATTCCAGCTCGAGATCAGGTCATTGCCCCATTGCGACTCGATCACTTCCCGGACACGGTGCTTTGACGCTGTGCTCAGTGGTCCCAGAGAATTTCCATTCAGATAGATCGTGTCTGCTGGTAATTCAAAATGCCGGCGATGTGCAGCGAGAGGGTCCGCGGTATCGAATTTGATGATGTCTTCTTCAGTCATTGGGCGAGCCGGGATTTGAGCATGCCCAGAAACAGGTGGTAGGCCGGTGTGCCGGGATGAATCCAGTCAAAATGGCCAGCGCCTGCTACAACTGAAAGAGGCAGAAGGTCTTGAGGGAAATGGTCGAGCGGCACGATTTCGTCATTATCGCCATGCAGCAGCATGCTGGCCGGGTGCAGCGCCTGCTTTGCCGGATTCGCCAGAGCGTAAAGCTCTGGCCCATCTTCCAAGGAAACTCCGATGAAAGCAGGCCCCGCTGTCTCACAGCTGTTGGTTCCTATGCTGTAAGTCTCTATGTCCACGATTGCTGCCAGCCCGATGACTGCTATTGCCGGGGTCAGGTCTGCACCGGCCATCAGCGCCAGGTGGCCGCCTGCGGAGTGGCCAGCAACGGCGACCCGTGACAGATCAATGGAGTAAGAGGAAAGGCGTTCCAGCTGAGTCAGCGCGAGCTGGATATCTTCAAGGGTGCCGGGCCATCCACCCCCAGGGTCTCCGGTGCGGCGATATTCAAGTGACCAGACTGCGAACCCTGCCTGGCTCAGGGCGGTCGCGAGTGGGCGTGAGTGATTGACGTCAAAACTGTTCAGCCAGCAACCCCCGTGGATGAGTATCACCAGAGGCGCGTTTGCGATCATGTTAGGTACCCAGAGTAGGCCGTACTGCAGCGCATTGTCGCCATAGGCAACCATTGCGTCGGGTTCCCGATGCGGCAATGTCTGCACCTGATCAAAAGTGACATTCTCAGCCACTGGTGCAAAATTCTGTGTCAGCCCAGTTCCGCCAGCCAACGCCACGGCGCAGAGTAGGCCGAATTGGAAAATCCGGTAGCAGGTTTCATTAATCACTGGAAGAAGTCCTGTTTTCAACTGAAGAGTTTGCGCCAGTTTTCCGGTACGCGGGTTACTTTGCCATCGACATCAGTCCAGATGTGTCGGGTGTATCCTGTCACCAGAATATCGCCAGATTCAGGAGCGATGACCTCATAATGGAAGGTAAGTCTGCGGCTCCTGTTTTCGCCAATACGGGTGCGGATGCGGACTCGTTCGCCATAGCGGCTACTGCCGATATAGCGCAGCTGGGCCTCAGTTACGGGGAGTCGATATCCACTGGCTTCAATCAGGGCATAATCGCTGCCCAGATCCCGCATGTATTGACTGCGCCCTTCTTCAAAGTAGACCAGGTAGTTAGCATGATGAACCACGCCCATGGCATCAGTCTCTGCGTAGCGCACGGGAAACTCGGTTTCTCGCATCTCGTTGAAATTGCTGTTACTCATGGGAGATAAGTTGTTTCGCGTCGCCTGCTGGGCTGGGCACATGAGTATACCTGAAACTGATCCTGAGCTCATTGAATGGCCTGTTGGAGCTCCCTGCGCCAGTGACGCCAGCTGGGCAGCTGTCTAAGCAGTTGTGAATAGTGCATAGTGCTCGGGGCGGCAGCAGTTTGCTGTCTTTCTGCAGCACCCGAATACCGTTCCCACCTATGAGTTGGTTCGCGATGGTCGTGGCAATCCTTATTTCACGATGAAGCTTGTTCACGGTTATACCCTTCTTGAAATTCTGAATTTTCGAGAGCGATATGATCTGCATCAAATCGTCGAACTGGTGATTCAGGTAGGGCATGCACTGCAATATGCTCATACGCATGGTGTGGCTCACCGGGACATTAAGCCTGAAAACATTCTGGCCGGGCCGTATGGCGAGGTTCTGCTGCTGGATTGGGGGTTGGCCAAAGTCTTGCACCCTGACGGCCGCGCTTCGGGCTCTGGCTCTGCAGTCGAGGCAGAGAAAGAAAGCGAATCGTCGGCGCAGATTAATCGCAGCGGGGCACCGGCTATCAAAGACATCACGCTTACCGGGCACCGTAAAGCTCAGGGGACCGTGCACCATTTGTCGCCTGAGCAATTGAAACAGAACCCCTCAATTGACCATCGGACGGATATTTCCAGCCTTGGCGCTGTGCTCTACGAAATCCTGTGCGGCGAAAAGCCCGCGTACGGTGAAAAATTGCATGAGGTGGTGGATTCCGTGCTGAACCAGAAACCAGCAGAAGCCGCTACTGTGGCCAAATACAAAGTGCCGACCTTGCTCAATGAGACTGCCGCCAGATGTCTGGATAAAAACCCCGACAGCAGGTTCCAATGTATGGAAGAAGTGATTATGTTACTACAACAGAACTGGATGTCTTAGGTGACTGGAGCGCAGTTGCGTGTAACACACGGCAATTTCTCGTACAAACTGTTGCGTAGGAGCATTAAGGAGTGGACATGAAAGTTGCATTTATCGGACTAGGGGTGATGGGGTATCCCATGGCGGGCCATGTGCTCCGCGCTGGCCTCGAGATCTGTGTTTTTAACCGGAATGCTGCCCGCGCTGAGCAATGGTGCGCTGAGCACGGGGGTGATATGGCGCCAACGCCAGCGGATGCTGCGAAGAATGCTGATGTGGTGCTGGTCTGTGTTGGGAATGATGATGACGTTCGTGCCGTGGTGCTGGGTGAGAACGGTGCGCTCGCTTCCATGAAGCCCGGCGCGATTCTGGTGGATCACACAACGGCTTCTGCCGAGCTGGCGCGGGAGCTCGCTGAGGCAGCCCAACAGCAAGGTAAGCAGTTTCTGGATGCGCCGGTTTCTGGTGGGCAGGCGGGTGCGGAGAATGGCGCGCTAACCGTGATGATTGGCGGTGACCAGTCCACTTATGATCTGGCCAAGCCGGTCATCGACTGCTACTCGAGATTCAGCAAGCTGCTCGGACCGGCGGGCCATGGTCAACTGGCAAAGATGGTCAATCAGATCTGTATCGCCGGCGTGGTGCAGGGGTTGGCTGAAGGCTTGAGTTTCGCGATGAAAGCAGGCCTTGAAGGAGAGGCGCTGATAGAGACAATTTCCAAGGGCGCGGCGGGTTCCTGGCAGATGGAAAATCGATATCAGACGATGCTGCAGGATCAGTATGAATTTGGTTTTGCGGTCGACTGGATGCGAAAAGATCTGGGGATAGCTCTGGCTGAGGCTGCGAAGAACGGAGCTGAATTACCCGTTACCGCCCTGGTGGATAGTTTCTATCAAGAGGTCCAGCTGGCTGGCGGTGGCCGCTGGGATACTTCCAGCTTGCTAACCCGTTACACGCGGTGGTAATAAGCTCCGCGAAGTTCTTCCAACTGCGATCAAGCCCCCCCGGGGTGCGGTGAACGCCGGCCAGTCCTATTGATTATTATTAGGCAAAGCTCTACTTTTACGCATTCATAAGACAATATCGGAAAGTTAAGCATGATTATCAAAAAGCGATCCTTGTCCACGACACTGACAACGGCGTGCTGTATCGCGCTCCTGCACGGCGCTCAGGCGCAAACGGATTACGAGGTTCCTAGAACGCAATGGGGTCAGCCTGATCTGCAGGGGGTGTGGAATTTCAGTTCCAATACGCCCATGCAGCGGCCCACCCGCTACGGCACCCAAGAATTTCTGACCGCGGAACAAATCGAGGAAGCGGTTGAACGTCAGGCTAGAGCGGCGGCTGCTGCTGACGCTGCGGCGGCAAAGCGAGTGGTCGATCCGGAGGCACCACCGGTCACCGGAGATCCCGGTGGCTACAATGATTTCTGGTTTGAAGTGGCAGGACTTGGCGATACGGTTCGAACTTCGCACATCGTCTACCCGGAAAATGGCCGTGTGCCTCCTGCGGTTGAAGGCGCGCCCAGGGCGTTTGGCGGCCTTGGCCCAGATATTCCGGGCTCCCGTCCAGTGCGGTATGTCGTCGGCGGTATCGCCAAGGACGGTCCGGAAGATAGAGGACTATCAGAGCGATGCATCGTGGGCTTTAACTCGGGACCACCGTTTGTGCCAAGCTTGTACAACAATAACATGCAGATCGTTCAGAATCGGGACACCGCCGTGATATTCACGGAGATGATTCATGACGCCCGGATTGTGCCCCTGGTTGAAGCGCCTGCTCTCGATGAGGATATTCGTCTCTGGTCAGGAGACTCTCGCGGCTGGTGGGAGGAGAACTCTCTGGTCGTGCAAACGCGAAATTTCAATGGGTATCGACAGACGTTCAGCAGCACCGGCACCAACTTCGACATGGTGTTGACCGAGCGGTTTACCCGCACGGCGTATGACACGGTTAACTATGAATTCACAATCGATGATCCAACTACGTTTACCGACAAGATCACTGCGATTGTACCGATGACTAAGGTGGCCGGACAGATCTATGAATACGCCTGCCACGAAGGAAATTATGGAATGGTGAATATCCTTCGGGGCGAACGTATGGCCGAACAGCGAGCTGGCGACGACAGCTAGATTGATAAAACTCACAGAAGGAACAAAAGGGTTAATAATGAAATATCGTAAGTACAAAATGCTGAGTGCATTGGCATTAAGCCTGTTCGCCGCGAACGTCAGTGCTCAGGTGGATGAGTTCCCGAGGACGCCGTCAGGTAAGCCTGATTTCAGCGGAATCTGGCAGGCAATGACCAAGGCGCACTATGACATCGAGCCCCATGCTGCTGCTTACGGGCCTCATCCCGGCCAGATGGGTACGTTATCTGCCATTCCGGGCAGTCAGGGTATCGTTGAGGGAGGCCGAATTCCCTACACCGAGCCTGCGCGTCGCCAGCGAGATGAAAATCGAATCGATGCGATCGACAAAGATCCGCTGACCAAGTGTTATATGCCGGGCGTGCCTCGCGCCAATTACCTGCCATTTCCTTTCCAGATTGTGCAGTCGACGGACGTGATTCTTATTGCCTATGAATTTGCGGAATCAAATCGGATACTGTACGTGGATCAGCCGGAGATCCAGTCGCAGGTGGATGCTTGGATGGGGCACTCGAATGCCGAGTGGGATGGAGATACGCTGGTGGTCAGAGTGACCGGTCAGATGCCTGATACCTGGTTCGACAGAGCCGGTAATCATCATAGCTGGGAGATGGTCGTTGAAGAGCGCTGGACGCCGATGGGCCCCAATCACGTGCAGTATGAGGCTACCATGACGGACCCGAATACCTTCACGCAGCCCTGGAAAGTCAGCTTTCCACTGTACCGCCACGTTGCAGAGAATTATCAATTGCTCGAATTTAAGTGTGCTGAGTTCGCTGAAGAATATATCTACGGCGAATGGCGTAAAGAAGGGACGCCAATCGGCAATCCGCCGCAATAACGACATCAAAAAAACCCGGGCTACGACCCGGGTTTTTTTGCCTGCTGAGGCGAATATTTGACTATCATGAGGAACTATACTGAATGACGATTAGAGGTTGGCTTGCTTGAGTTTCAGAGAAAGCTCGCAATGTCGTCCAGGGATTTACGGCCAATGGCAGGAACTGTTGATCCCTCTGCTGGGAACCCGGTAACGAGGATCATATAGGGTTTTTCCGATGGTGGTCTGCCAACCAGTTCGTTCAGGAATTTCATGGGCGCGGGCGTATGGGTCAAGGTAGCCAGCCCGGCTGTATGCAACGCTGTAATCAAGACGCCGGTCGCAATTCCCACAGATTCACTAACGTAATAGTTTTTTAGTTTGGCCTCGTTTTGGTCTTTGCTGAATTTTTCTCCGAAGATGATGATCAGGTAGGGCGCGGTTTCGAGAAAGGGCTTGTCGGCATCAGTACCAAGAGGCGCCAGAGCGTCCAGCCAGTCCTGTGGCGCCCTTGAGGTATAAAACTCTCGTTCTTCGGCTTCGGCCCTTACGCGAATCTTCCGTTTAAGTTCTGGATCGCTAACCACCGAAAAGTGCCAGGGTTGTCGATTGGCTCCACTGGGTGCTGTTCCCGCGGCGCGCAAACAATTTTCTATTACCCCTCGAGGAACCGGATTATCTGAAAATTCCCGGACAGTTCTGCGCGTTCGCACGGTTTCGTAAAACTCGCGGGCAGACTTTTGCATTTGCTCCGCCGGTTTGGACTGGAAGACTAGCGGCTCGTTGATGGCGTCTTTGTTTGTCATTGAGTTTCTTTCTACCACTTGGTATTCGGAGACTTTTCCGGGGTCATCAGACTGTTCGCGCAACCTTCGTGTCAATGAAGGCAGTAGTGTGAAGCGGTTTTCAATATACGAATTAGCCGTTCCAATGCTATACCCACGAGAGCCGCTGAGCCACCGCATTATTGTCGATTTCTGCCTGAAGAACGCCTTTAGCGCCATTATAAAGCAGATTCAACGCGTCAATTCTAGAATAAAGGATTTGTTCGAGCACCTGCAATTGGAACTTCTGAGCGCTATGGATGCAGGCGAATCATCTGGCTGTGGCTTGGAAATTTAGCACTGCGCTGACCGCTTTTACAATGATGAGTTTGATCGAGCAGAGTCCCTGACTTACACTAGCCCGTCGGGGAATTCCGATACAGCTTTTTAACTATAACATACTGATTAAATTGAGTTAATTATGCGCATGATCTTTACACCTATGGGGGTGGTCCGAAAGTTCTCGGCCGGCTTGCTGACCTTCCTGTTGGTTTGCAGTTTATCCGTCATTCACCCGTCCTTTGGAGCCGGAGGTCGTACTCCCGTTTATGCCAAAAATGGCATGGTCAGCAGCGCGTCCGTGCTGGCATCAGAAGTGGGTGCTAGCACGCTTCAGGCTGGTGGGAATGCCGTGGACGCGGCGATCGCCACGGCGCTCGCATTGGCCGTGACTTGGCCTTCAGCTGGAAACATCGGCGGTGGCGGGTTTCTCATCTATCATGATGATGACGGCATGGCGACGACATTTGATTTCCGAGAGAAAGCGCCGATGGGCGCAACCGAGCGCATGTATCTGGGCCTCGACGGCAGCGTGGTGAACAACTCTAATCATTTCGGCCCGCTTGCTGTCGGTGTGCCGGGCACGGTGGCAGGGCTTTATCTGGCTCATCAGCGCTTGGGATCGATGGCCTGGGCGGACCTGGTGCAGCCTGCTATAGAGCTCGCCCGCAACGGCATTCCGATCACTTATTCTTTGCAGACAGGATTTGAAAGAAGCGCCAGCCGCTTGCGTCAGTATCCGGCTTCTGCCCGAAAATTCTTCAAAGCAGATGGCTCTTTCTACCGCTTGGGTGAGACCTGGGTGCAACCCGATTTGGCACACACTCTGGAGCTGATCAGGGATCACGGTGCGGACGGCTTTTATCGGGGAGAAAATGCAGAGCGGTTTGCTGATTTTATGGCGGACATCGGCGGACTGATCACAGAAGAAGATCTTGCAGCCTACGAGGCGAAAGAACGTGAGCCGATTCGCGGCAATTATAGGGGCTACGATATTGTCAGCATGCCGCCCCCTAGCTCCGGTGGCGTGGGAATTGTGCAAATGCTGAACATACTGGAGGGCTTCGATCTGGCTGCCATGGGACACAATTCTGCGGATTACCTGCATGTGTTGACAGAGTCTATGCGCAGAGCCTACTCCGATCGGGCGGAGCATCTTGGTGACCCTGACTTCAACGAGGCTATGCCGCTGGATCGCTTGCTCGACAAAGGCTATGCAAGCGAACTGCGTGCCTCTATCGATATGACCCAAAAATCAGAGAGCAACCCTGAGTTGTTTGCTCAGGTTTATGAGTCGGAAGAAACCACGCATTTTTCTGTGGTAGACAAAGACGGCAATATGGTGAGCCTGACTTACACACTGGAATTTGGCTATGGTTCCGCCATCACCGTTGCGGGTGGAGGATACCTACTGAACAATGAGCTCGGTGATTTCAATGCAGTGCCTGGGGTAACGGATCTGCGTGGTCAGATTGGCACTACGCCAAACTTGGTTGCTGCCGAAAAGCGGCCCCTCTCGAGCATGACGCCTACCATCGTCGCGCGGGACGGAAAGCCGCTCTTCGCTGTGGGCAGCCCGGGTGGCAAGACCATCATCAATACCACCATGCAGGTCATACTGAATGTGATTGATCATGGTTTTAATATTGCCGAGGCCATTGAGGCTGGCAGAATTCACCATCAATGGTTGCCCGACATCACTAGTGTTGAATCCAATGCGCTCTCTGCCGACACCCTTAACAGTTACCGAGATCGTGGTCACCAGACCAGAGAGCGGGACTCGCAGGGGGCTGCTATGGGGGTCTACTACGATCGTGACCAGGACCTGTTCCTCGGGGCGGCTGATTCACGGCGCGGAGATGGCGGGGCGGTGGGCTACTAAGGTCGGAATTCTATGAAAACAGCTGAGATATTCAGTAGGTTTTCCAGGGCCTTCGGCCGTGCTTTGATGCTCTGCATGCTCGCTTTGCCCCTGACTACTGTCGGTCAGGCGCAAACGGACGCGGAGCGGTTCGTTGGAGATTATACGCTGATCAGTTATGTGACCTACCCGGAGGCTGGACCGGCGGTCGACATGAAATATGTGGGCAGGCTGAGCTATGACCGGGCAGGCAATATGTCAGGTCTTGGGATGCCAAGCGGCCTGCCAGAGCTTGAGCGCGAAGCTGGCGGCAGGCTGACCGGAGGTTTTGCCTATTGGGGCAAGGTCACGGTAGATAGCGAGAAGAAAATTGTAATTCACCACGTAGAGGGCTCGCCCCTCATGCCCGGTTGGGTTGGCGGAGATAATGTCCGCTTCTATGAGTTCGAAGGCGACCTTCTGAGACTTTCGTTAAAAAACGCTGAAGGCCGGACGACGGCCACCCTGACCTGGCGAAGGCTGTAATCGCATAGTGGATGCTCTGCCAGAAATAGGTTCGATAACAAATGTTCTGAAGTCAGCGATGGATATTCCGTGAGAAAGCCTTGATCAATGATTCACTAAATACTCTACAGCGTCGATTACGAGACAACCTTCGAGGCGAAGTCTTGTTTGATGCGTTCAGTCGGGGCAGATACAGCACCGACGCCTCGATCTATCAGTTAATGCCCCTCGGCGTCGTAATCCCGGATGGAGATGAAGATGTAGAAGTTGCGGTGCAGCTCGCGTCTGAATACGGAGTGCCTGTTTTGCCCAGAGGAGGCGGAACCTCACAGAATGGCCAGACAGTTGGCGAGGCGCTGGTTCTTGATACCACCTGTCACCTCAATCAGTTACTGACCTTCGATCAGAAGGGACGTACCGCGTGTGTCCAGCCAGGCATGGTGCTGGATCATCTCAATCGTTTCCTCAAGCCTTACGGATTATTCTATCCGGTTGATGTTTCCACAGCGAATCGCGCCACCATAGGCGGTATGACCGGGAATAACAGCTGCGGGGCTCGCTCGATTCGCTATGGTAATATGGTTGACAACGTGCGCAGCGTCGAGGCTCTGCTTGCTGACGGCAGTAAGATCCATTTCGGACCATCAAACGGCCGCATGCCGGCGCCTGCTATTCCAGACCATTTACTGAAAGAGCTCCTGGAATTGGGCAAGCGCGAGGCCGGGGAAATTACCGATCGATTCCCCGATCTACTGCGAAGAGTGGGGGGCTACAATATTGACGCGCTGATTCAGAAGCAGCCCAATTTCGGCCATCTTCTGGTAGGTTCTGAAGGCACGCTGGGTTTCTTTCAGCGCATACATCTCGATCTCCAACCTGTGCCGTCTCATAAGGTTCTCGGTATCTGCCACTTCCCGAGTTTTTATTCGGCTATGGATTGCACGCAGCACATCGTGAAACTCAATCCGGCGGCTGTTGAACTGGTTGACCGCACGATGATTGACCTGGCGCGGGACATTCCGCTTTTTGCGCCAACGGTCAGGCGCTTCGTAAAAGGAGAGCCGCAGGCGCTTCTGCTTGTGGAATTTGCCGGTGCTGATCTGGATGAGCAGTTACAGAGTCTGCGTCAGCTGAATGAGTTGATGGGAGATCTGGGGTTTCCTGATGCCGTGGTCGAAGCCGCCGAGACGGAATTTCAAGCCGCAGTTTGGGAAGTACGAAAATCAGGCCTTAATATCATGATGTCGATGAAAAGTGATGGAAAACCTGTCTCCTTTATCGAAGACTGTGCGGTGCGTCTTGAAGATCTTGCCGAATACACTCGCCGACTGACTGAAATTTTCGAAAAGCATGGCACTTCAGGAACGTTTTACGCGCACGCATCCGTAGGCTGTCTCCACGTCAGACCTATCCTCAACATGAAGGAAGAAGCCGGCGCAATAAAGATGCGGGCGATTGTTGAAGAGACTCTCGAGATGGTGCGCCAATACAAAGGCTCTCACTCTGGTGAGCATGGAGATGGAATCTCTCGCTCCGAATTTCATCGCCCGATGTTTGGCGATCAAATGGTGAGTAATTTCGAGGAAATAAAGCAGCTCTTTGATCCGCGCGGGCTCTTTAATCCCGGGAAAATCGTTCATCCCTATAAGATGGACGATCGAAACCTCATGCGCTACCCGCCCGGCTATAAACCCATTGCCGTCGATACTCAACTAGACTGGTCAGCCTGGAATGGCTTCGATCGTGCGACGGAGATGTGTAACAACAATGGTGCCTGTAGGAAAGTCCACGATGGCTCCATGTGTCCCTCTTATAGAATCACCGGCGAGGAGCAGCATCTGACACGAGGGCGGGCAAATAGCCTACGTCTGGCATTGACAGGTCAGCTGGGAGAGGGCGCCTTTACTTCAGAGCAAATGTATGACGCCATGCGGCTTTGCGTTGGCTGTAAGGCATGCAAGCGCGAATGTCCGACCGGGGTTGATATGGCCCGGATGAAAACCGAATTTTTATATCACTACCGCTCGCGTCATGGCCTGCCACTCAGGGAGAGGTTATTTGCCTATCTCCCTCGTTACGCGCATAAGATCAAATTTCTGTCGCCTCTGCTGAATTTGCGAGATCGTATTCCCGGTCTGCCAATCCTCTCTGAAAAACTGCTGGGTTTGTCAGCGCGTCGGACACTTCCTACCTGGCGAACCGACCACTTTCGACGACAGGTACAACATTCTCCAGCGGCGTCAGCCACAAATGAGGTGGTCTTGCTGGTGGACACCTTTAACGGGTGTTTTGAGAAGGAAAATGCAGAAGCTGCGGTATCAGTGTTAACTGCAGCCGGATATCGCGTTCATGTACCGGAAGCATTGGATGGTCCGCGTCCGCTGTGTTGTGGCCGTACGTTTATTAGTAATGGGCTTCTTGATGAGGCGAAGAGCGAAGTTCGGCGGACTATCGCGGCGCTCTGGCCTTTTGTAGAGCGGGGCGTTCCGGTTGTCGGACTGGAGCCTTCCTGCCTGCTAACGCTGCGAGACGAATTTCAGGCACTGCTACCGGGTCAGCAGTCTGATAGGCTGGCAAAAAATACATGGCTGCTTGAGGAATTCCTGCTTAGTGAAATGCAGGCAGAGAGGCTGGATCTGGCGCTGAGGCCTCTGGCCCAGTCAAGGGCGCTGGTTCACGGGCACTGTCATCAAAAGGTGTTCGGTGCGCTTTCACCGGTCGCGCAGATTCTGGCGCTGGTTCCGGGGCTAGAAGTGGAAATGATCGATTCGTCTTGTTGTGGTATGGCCGGGTCATTTGGCTTTGAGGCGGAACATTATGACGCCAGCATGGCGATGGCTCAATTAAGTCTGTTGCCGTCTCTTGAGAAAGTAGATGCAGACACACTGGTGGTAGCCGATGGCACCAGCTGCCGTAGTCAAATCTTACACGGAGCAGGTCACCGGGCCCTGCACGTTGCCAGAGTCCTGCAGATGGCGCTGGACAGCTGAGCGCACTTTTATACCCGTCAGATAATCCCGAGTCCCCACATCACGCATACCGTGACAAAGGAGACGATACCCCCCACCAGGGTTGCACCGCCATAGCTGAAAACGGCGTCAGCTACGCTGAGCTTCGAAAGAGACGTACAGACCCAAAAATAGCTGCTGTTCACGTATTTGATGATGACGGAACCACTTGCTCCTGCCAGCATGGCCGCTTCCGGTGAGAGGGCGAGATTGCCGAGCATGGGAGAGACCAGCGATGCAGCGGTGATAACCCCGACGGTTGTAGAGCCGGTGATCATGTTGCCAATAATGCCTATGACGAAAGGCAACAAAATTGCTGGCAAACCATAGTCACTAAAGAATGCGGCGATGAAGTCCACCGCCGGCGTTCCTCTCAGAATCGCACTGAGCGACCCTCCAAGGCCCGTCACCACGAGAATCATAGCAGAGGTTTTCAGGGCAGCTTCTACCCAGGCGTCTTTGGCATTCTCGCGATCTTTCGGGTTCTTGATGTTGCGAAATGCCAGCCACACGCCGAAGGACAGTGCCATCACTGGCCATCCCAGATACAGAAAGACCGTACGCAGTATGTGTCCGTCGGGAAATGCCAACGTCACGACGCTCTGTGCACCAATCAACAGGATAGGAACCACGATGGGCAAATAGGAACTCAGGGTGCTCGGCAACTCCTGTGGACCGTCCTGATCAAGGTCATCGACGGTGATACCCTCGAATTCGTCACTTGGCGGTGTGCTGACGCGCGGACCGGCAAACAGTACTCCCCACGCCCAGCAAGCCAATGAACCAAACAGGCAGGCGATGCTGCCATGGATGATGGTCTTCCCGATGTCTGCGCCGACCAGCGCTGCGGCTGCAAGTGGCCCGGGTGTTGGTGGCACGATGGCATGGGTCAATTGCAGGGCGCCGACCAGCCCGGTGGACATCACCGCGATGCCCACTCCCATGGTTTTTGCCGCCGAGTGGACGAGTGGATTGAGAATCACATAAGCAACATCTGAAAAAATCGCGACGCCTATGATAAAGCCGGTCAGGGTGAGGGCCAGAGGCATCCTTTGAGAACCGACCAGATTGACCATCGAACGTGTGATCACCTGAATTGCCCCAGTGTGTTTCAGGGCTTCAGCAATGATTGAGCCCAGTACAATCACCACACCAATCGAGCTCAAGGTGTTCCCGAAACCGTTCTCAAATGCGTCAATAAAGTTGTTCTGCTGGATTCCCGGCAAGATGCCAAAGAGCAGGATTGGGATGAGAAGCGCGAAGAAAACGTGCCACTTCCATCTGGCGATCAGAAATAGCAGCAGAAAAATAATCGCAGCGAATCCCAGCAGTGATACGGCAGCGCTGGTATTGACCGCGGTGGCAGAATCCATGGGCATCTCCAGTGATTTTTATCGTTGTTATTAAGAGATATCTAGCTTTTGCTGAGCGCATCCATTGCGCTTTCAACGCCTCCCGGTTGATGGGGAATATTCGCGAGTTTCAGGCCCATTTCCACACCACTCAGCGTGCCCATGAGCATCAGGTCGTTGAAGTCACCAATATGGCCAATGCGGAAGATTCTGTTTTTAAGTTTGCCCAGACCCGTCCCCAATGACATGTTGAATCTCTCACGAATGATCATTCTTAAATCATCCGCATCGAAGCCTTCGGGCACGAAGACCGCTGTCGTTGAATTGCAATATTCCTCTGAATTCATGCAGACATTTTCCAGCCCCCAGGCATTGACTGCCGCACGGGTGGCTGCGGCCAGACGAGAGTGACGGGCAAACACCTTGTCGAGCCCCTCTGCAAGCAACAAATTTAACGCTTCATCCAGACCGTAGAGAAGGTTGGTACTGGGCGTGTAGGGGAAATAGCCTTTGGCGTTGTTGCTTGCCATGGCTTCCCACTGCCAGTAGGAGTGGTGGCTCTGATTCACTCTGGAGCGCTCCAGCGCCTGCTCGCTGACTGCATTGAAACTCAATCCCGGTGGCAGCATGAGCCCCTTCTGTGAGGCGCTGACCGTCACATCCACTCCCCAGTCATCATGCAGAAACTCTGTGCAAGCGAGAGAGGAGACAGCATCAACTATGAGTAAAGCAGGGTGCCTTACTTTGTTTATCGCGCGCCTGATATCGCCGATTCGACTGGTGACACCGGTTGATGTTTCCGTGTGGACAGCCAGAACGGCCTGTATTTCATGCTTGCTGTCCTCTGACAGTTTTTCCTCCACGACTGACGGATCGACCCCGTGGCGCCAGTCTCCAGGTATCCATAAGATGTGAAGCCCCAGCTTTTCAGCGACTTCTTTCCAAAGAGTGGCGAAGTGTCCGGTTTCAAAAGCCAGTACTTTATCTCCGGGTGACAGGCAATTAAGCAGGGCGCATTCCCATGCACCGGTACCGGATGCCGGATAGATAAAGACAGAGGACTCAGTGTTGAATACGGGCGCGAGCTTCTCCAGTAATCTGAACGTCAGGGCCGGAAATTCCGGGCCACGGTGATCAATGACCGGTTGAGCCATGGCCCTGAGCACACTTTCCGGAACATTAGAGGGTCCGGGAATTTGCAGAAAATGGCGGCCGGGCTGATAGGCTCCATCAATACTCATGGTTCTGTTGCCGCTCTCGTAGAAGGTTCTTAATTTCCCGGGCGGTATTCCCGCTCCAGGTTGGCTTCGATGTCGTCACGATAGAACAGGACATCACGAAATTCGCCATTTGCATACATTTCTGCCTGATCGTCGAAATGCGGCGATTCTGGATCGCTTTGCAAGCCGCCGACGGTAATGGCTTTGGCTCTTATTGGACGGCCAAACTCCACGGCTGCGACAAAGCTGTTGCCACTGGTGCCGTACATGCGTCGGGTGCCCGGATAGGTGCGCGCGCCAAATGAAGCCAGTGCTCCCCATCTGCCTGAGGCAAAACCGACCGGAACGCTTGGCGCATTGTCGTCAAAATTCTGCACCAGATCTCCGGTGATGCGCTGGTAGCGATTGATCTCTCCCCATGGAACCTGCCAAGAACCAAAATCCTGGGATAGTGCGTCGGCTGCCTGATTCAGGGCGCCGAGAAGCTGATTCGGGGAGGCATTATTCACCATGTAGTCATAAATGTTGATGTCCGCCGCTGCGGCATCGGCCCGCACCATTTCCATGAGCGCTTCAGCCCAAAAAACAGCCAGTGACGTCTCAACCGAATCCACGCTAAAGTTTGTGTCCCAACCTCTGAGTAAATCGATGCAATCGAGAATCTCCCCGGTGAGAGTGCTCTGCAGCTGCACGGCGTTGCCGTCTTCATCGACAATGCTCGGGCTATCCACCGCAGTGGTGAGCAAAAGTCTGGGAATCAGATCATCAAAAAACGGCAGGGCCGGATCATAAGCAGCCTCAATTAGCGAATCGAGCGTGAAGTCGTTCTTGCCCTGCAGAACTCGCACTGCGTGAACTCCGCGCGGATTTTCCGGATTGTTCGCCATATAGGCAGGGTAATCTTCCGGTTGCGGGCTATTACCGGGACCCGCGGCATTGAACGGTGTGTTGTTTGTATTCTGGATCCAGCCGCTGTCCGGATTGAACACGGTGATCATTTCACTGACTGCGTGCAGAGGTCCCCAATCGGTTGCCGGGTTACTGCCATCGAGCGGGCTGTTCCAGTCAAAATTTGGATCTCTTCTGGGAATAAAGTTGCCGTGCCAGTAGGCAACATTGCCCTCGCTGTCCGCATAAACGGTGTTGTTGGAGGAATTGGTGCGCAGCTCCATGGTGGCGGCAAATTCTTCGTAGTTGCGGGATTTGGTCCTGCCATAGGATTGAGACAGTGCCTTGACAGGCTCCTGCATCAGGCTTATCGAGACCCATTTTCCGTCTTCCTCCCGAATGATAGGTCCGTGATGGGTGTAATAGGCAGTGACTTCGATTTCCGACATCGCGTCGCCGTCGCGAAAAGGGAGATTGATCAGTTTTTCCTCGAGACGCCTCAATTCGTCTCCGTACTGATAGTAGTATCCGTCATCCTGTTGGACGATGGTCTCGAGGTATTCATCGATCGCATCGGCTCTGCTGGAGGTGTGCATCCATCCGGTATTCTCGTTGAAACCCTGGTAGATGAAAAATTGACCCCAGGTGACCGCGCCGTAGGCGTTCAGCCCTTCCTCGCTCACCATATGCAATTCTGAGCGAAAGAAAAATGAAGTGTGAGGGTTGATTAAAAAGAGCGCGTTCCCGTTCGCCGTATTTTTAGGCGCGATAGAGAAGCCGTTTGACCCCCTTGGCTCGCCGTCAAAAAGGCCTTCTGCTACTGCTACCATTGATGTCGGATCATAGAAATCTTTCAGTCGGCTGATATTTACCCGCTCGATGTCGCCACCGATGCTTCCCTCCGAGAAGGTGAGCGCCATCCATGGCTCGAATTTTTTGATTACCCGGGGTTCGATCTCAGGGTGCGTATACAGGTAATAGTTAAGACCATCCGCAAATGCGACCATCAGGTCCTTGAGCCAGTCAGGGCTGGTCTCAAATTGTGCCTGCATCTCAACCGGATCGATAAACAGCTTCATGCGAAGATCCCGATAGAGCTGTGTTTCTCCTTCTGCTTCAGCCAGCCTGCCCATGGCGTTGATGTAGTTTGTCTCCAGCCGATAAAAGTCATCTTCGGCTTGGGCGTAGAGCGTGCCGAAGACAGTGTCAGCGTCGCTTACACCATAAATGTGGGCGATACCCCAAGTGTCCCTGAGGATAGTGACTTTGTCAGCGCTGGCTTCCCAGCGGGCGATCTCTTCACCGGAAAACAGGGGGGCAGTTGGGCTCGTTTCTGTCAGGTTTTCTGTCGAGTTGCGGTCATCTTGTCCGCAGCCAATGAGCACAACACTGAGAAGTGTGACTGCAATAAAGTTTTTTACCGGCATAACCGCCTCCGACTGTCTGATTTTCGTTAGTTTTGTACTGAGACTCTTACCCCATCCACCCAGGTCTCTTGCACCAGAGTTTGCCACATCTGGGTGGGAGGTTGCGTGAAGATATCCCGGTCGAGCAAGATGAAATCGGCCTTTTTGCCGGGCTCCAAGGTACCAAGATGTGCTTCTTGGTGCCCTGCGTAAGCGGCATCGATGGTGAAGCTCGCCAGGGATTCTTCGAGCGTCATGCGCTCCTCACCATACCAGCCACCCGGTGGGTTGTTCTGTTGATCCTGGCGTGTGACGGAGGCATGCAGACCATAAAAGGGGTTCGGGTGCTCAACCGGGAAATCGGAACCATTCGCAATGCGGGCTCCGGAGTCCAGAAGTTTTCGCCAGGCATAAGCACCCTGAATTCGTACTGGGCCGAGTCGGTCTTCTGCCATGTTTTTGTCGGAAGTGGCATGAGTTGCCTGCATCGAAGGGATCACGCCAAGCTCAGCAAATCGCATAATGTCTTCGTAGCGCAAAATTTGCGCGTGTTCGACGCGATGGCGCCGATCTTTGGAGTCAGTTTCCCTGATCAGTCTTTCATAGTTATCCAACACTCGCATATTGGCATTATCACCAATGGCGTGAGTGGCTACCTGAAAGTCGGCGTTCATTGCGGTGCGAATCAAATATTCCAAGCGTTCGTCGTTATAACGCAACAAACCGCGATAGCCAGGCGAGTCATCGTAATCCTCAATCAGCGCGGCACCGCGGCTCCCCAAGGCTCCGTCCGCCACCACCTTGACGCTCTCAACTGCAAGTGTCATGTCTTCACTGTGGAAAAAACCTTCTGCTAAGCGGTCCTGATAGAGTGGGTCGGAGGCTGCAATCATCGCATAAACGCGAACGGGCAGGGGTGCCTCGCTAACCAGTTCCTTGTATGCAGCGATCGTGCTGCTGCCGATACCGGCGTCATGAACACTGGTAATGCCATAAGTCGCCAGGGAATTCAGTGCAGTAGTGAGAGCAACTTTCTCCTCTTCGAAAGACGTGGCCGGGATCTGCTCGCGGATGTAGGACATCGCGGTGTCGATAAATACTCCGGTTGCCTTACCATTCTCGTCGCGGACGATCTGTCCGCCGACAGGATCTTCGGTGTCATCGCTGATGCCGGCCAGTTCCATCGCCAGCGAATTTGCCCAAGCAGCGTGGCCGTCCACTCGGGTCAGCCACACCGGTCGGTCACTGACGACAGCGTCAAGGCTGGCTGCCTGGGGAAATTCATTGCTGTCCCACAGCACTTGATTCCAACCCCGGCCCTGTATCCATTCGACAGCGGGATTGGCTTGCGCAAAATCTAGCACACGCCCGGCAGCTTCAGACTCCGACTCTGCACCGACCAGGTCGACCCGCAGCAGTGAAAGCCCGTAAGACAGCACATGGCCATGCGCGTCTATCAGGCCCGGAATCATGGTTTGTCCGTTGCCATCAATGCGATGGTCAGGCTCTTGCGCTAAGGGGTTCGAGTCGCCGTAAATGGCATCAATTCTGTCATCGGTGAACTGAATAGCCGAAAACCGCAGCAGCTTAAAATCCCGGTCCAGCGTGTAGCCATTCACATTGAAGTACAGGGTCGTTTCGGCTACTGTCGCCGAGCAAAGCAGTGATAGGAGTAATGGAGTCAGTTTATTCATGGTCAATTGTCAGGAATGCGGTCGGCGTTTCGTTGAAAGTCGTTGGAGTGAGTCTACCACAGGCCCATCGGCTGCAAACGCATTGACGAGCAGCTTGCAAACATATTCCGGCATTGAGAGCAGTTGTTGAAAGAATGCCGGCCACACTGGCAAGGTGTCTGAACGTTTGCCTTCCTTAGACATAAAAAAACCCGGCTGCGTGACGCGGCCGGGTTTTTAGTGTCGAGGGTAGGTCTATTCGCCGCCTGGATTACCAGCTTCAACGTAGCGGTAGAAACCGAAAAACATTTCCTGCCAGGTCTGTTCACCCCATGACAGGGTTTGCGAGGCGTCCGGGTTAGACGGATTGAATTCGGAATTGTCAAACGTGCCGGTAAATACCATTTCGGTCCCTGCCGGCACAAACTTGGGTTCTTTAAAGTCGTACACCTTCTGCCAGTTGAACTGGTAGTTCGGAACGTTCAGCACTTCTTCACTCGAGCCGTCTGGATAGGCCAGAGTGAAATTGGCGTCATGGCCCCGGTAGTGCATGTGGGGACCGAGCATGGTGATGTAGGAATCCTTTCTGAACTTTGCTGTGGCAACCATCTCGTGGCGCTGTGCGAACGGTGGGATGTTGATATCCAAGTCCGCGGCAGATCCGCCCAGAACCTGACGCTCTGGCTCTTCATCCCACAAATAGAGTGCGATCTCAGAGGCATCTGTCGTTTCTTTCCCAGAGGTGGTGTAGTGAAGCTGGAGGAAGAGCCCTCCACCGGCCTTAAGCGGGAAGCCCGAATTCTCTGGGTAGGTGTTGATTTCGTTGCCCGGCGCATAGGCACCCAGCCCAATCCCTTGATTGAGAATCTCAAACTGGTTCATACCGTCGGGACCGTAGGCAAAAGCGATGATGTGGTGAAGAACGGTTGGATCGCCTGCTTCAAACTCGATCGCCTTGACCCAGATATCTTCTTCGAGATCCAGCGCAACCGGTATGTTGCGATAGTCCTGAATTCCGGTCGCCGGGATCTGCTGAGGAGGAACCGGAATCACCATGTCCGGCTCACCGTAGGCCCACTTTACCAGCTCAGGAGAATATTCGGCGAGCGGATCGGCGTCGTCTGTGTTTTTCGCCCCGTTCTCGATCCAGTTAACCAATGTCTGGGTCTCTTCAACCGTAATGTGAGCAACATCGCGAAAGTCGTGAACGTACTCGTTATCAATCTGGCCCGGAGGCATGCGCTTGGTGTAGAGAACCTCGCGGATCATGGGAGACCAGCCCTGGACCATCTGGTGGCTGTTCATGGCGAAGGGTGCGATTCCACCTTCCATGTGGCAGCTCACGCAGCGCTCTTTCAGAATGGGCGCGACGTCATTGGCGTAGGAAATGTCTTTGACAGCTGCCACAGTGATTGCGTCGCCCTTCGATGAGGTCTGTCTGGCGGTGACGGACTCGCCTGCCAGAAACTGGCTGAGCGCGTCAGCTGCATAATGATCTGAAGCCCGTCGCGACCTGGTGTCCTCAGCCCAGCGATCATTGAGCGCTCCGTGGAAGACCAGCTCAAGCGCGGTCGGGTCAAGAATGACTACGTCGGTTGCGCGCTCAATGCCGAGTTCGCGGGCCACTAACTGTGTCTCATCCATCAGAACTGGCAGCTTGATATCTGCATCATCTGCAGATTCCCGAATTTCTGCCTTGTCCGTTTCACCGGTAGAGTTGATGAAGTAAAAGCCGACGTTTTGCCCTTCGAACTGCGTGCTGAGGTCGGCCAGGTCTGAGGCCGCACGACGAACGTCTCTGCTGTCCTCATGGGCCATGAACACGATGGCATCAAAATTAGCCTGACGACTCAGCTGAAAGAATTTTCCGTGCTGATCGATCAGTGAAAAGTCACTGATGCGCTCGCCCGCACTGACCGGGATGCTTGCCAAGGTCGCTGCAGCAAAAACCGCAGCCAATCCGAGCAGGAATGAAACTGTACGCATGTTGATCTCCTAAGCTACTTGCAGGATATATTGCAGGTACGAAGTGTAGGCTCGAAGCGATGACTGGGCATCCTGAAAATTAAAAAGTCCTTTAATTTGAATAATTGAGCAGATTTTTCCGCCGATTACGCAGGCTTTGCGCCGGTTTCAAGCGGGTTCATTAGAGAGGATCGCCATCAACCACAAGGCACTCTGAGGGGGGCCTTCAGAAATAATGGCGTATTAGTGCACCGGCAACGGCTTGAGATTTGCCGGGCCGGTCGCGGGCAGTAGAGCCTAACCTGCTTTCATCGCTGACCTTTTGGTGCTTCGATCCGGGCTGCAGAAGTGCGAGAATAGAGCTAGTCAACCAGGATACTGCCAACCCAACCATGTTCCCATTGAAGCGCGTTTTGAGCCACAACTTCCTGCGTTCGGGTAAGGCTTGTGCCCTTATGATGGCTGGCGTGTTGACCCTTCCCGCTCAGGCGCAGATCTATCGGTTCGGCCACTGCCTGTTCGGATGCCCGGAAGGTTCCAGCGGCAACCAGATTCTGGTGAGATCGGTCTACACCTTGTCGTATGACGAGGGCAGGAAATCGGCAGTCTGGGCAGCGTATCAAGTGACGCCCGGGTCGATTGGCATTGCTTCCAGTTTATCGCGCGATCTCATCCGGGATGATTGGGTTTCGGAATCGCTTACCGCTGCAGATTTCGCGGCGCTGGCGGAGCAGGAATACGTGCGGTCACAACATGTGCCACTGGTCAGCTTTGCGGGAACTCCCTACTGGCGTGAAGTCAACTTTGCCTCGAACGCCACGGTGCGCAGCCGTAGTCTGAGTCAGGGAGCCTGGTACGGGCTTGACTGGTCGCTTCGAAATTTGGTGAATCGTGAAGCAGCGGTTTATGTCTATACTGGAGCGATCTTTGACCCTGAGGCGGAACCAAGGCTACTGACAGAAGACAGTGGGTATCGTATACCGGACAAATTTTTTAAAATTGTGCTAACAGAAGACGCACGTGCCGCTGCGTTTCTTTTTCCGCAAGACACTGCAGTGCACGTTCACCACTGCGACTTGCGTGCTGGCATTGAAGAGATAGAAGCGCTGAGCGGGTTGGATTTTTTTCCGGCGGCAACGGAGGAAGTTGAACTGTCGCTGTATCCCATGCTCGGCTGCCGCAGCTGAATTTCCGATGTTATTCCAGCTCGAGCAGGAAATAGTCGTCTCGTAAAAGCTCGCGCACCAGTCGCTCAAGTGAGGCATTGACCGCACTGCCAAGGCCTTCCTCCACCGGAACGCGCCCGCGCCCGAACAGCGTGGTCGACCAGATGATGCGGCCACCGCCGCGAAGCTCAATGCCAGTGCGAATGGTGAGCTGTAGGGTGGGAACTCCTGCTCTGTCAACAGTTTCCAGTTCAGAGCTGAGCAAAGTGCCGACAATTTCCATGTCAGCACCCTCGTCCACAAATTCGACACCGCCCTTGTTGAAGCCCTGCTCGAAGGCGTCTCTGATCAGATCTGCCAGAGGCAACTGTGCCCGATCTTCTCCGACAATGGTATTTGGATCTGCAAGACCACGCTCGTCAGCGAAAGGCGCTAAATGCAGGCTCGGGCTGATACTGCCAATATTCACATTGCGCCCGTACGTGAAGTCAATAGTCAGCTCATCAGCTACCACCGGTTTCAGATCAAATGAGCTGAGGCACAGCAAAAAGGTGAAAGTAAGTCTGGTCATGAAAGTCCCTCGGCTCATGCGGCAGGCGAATCTGTTATCAGTGAGAATAATTCCTGAGTCTCGAGTGTTCAAGGCTTGCACCCACGGGCATCGATCGTTTTTGACTGAAAAGATTATCTCGGTATCAGTTTTCTAATCCGGATTGAAGGCATGAAAAAGCCCGGCTCTCGCGACAGAGAACCGGGCTTTGTTAAGCCGGTCTGGCTGTGGCTTACAGCTCTGAAGCTGGCCAGGTTGGTGCGCGGTCTCTGACGGTGACCGGGCGCATACCCTGATACAGGAACTTCTGTACGCGCTTACCTTCATAGGTCTCCGTGGTGTAGATGTTACCCTCGGAATCCGTGGCAATGCTATGCGGTGCGTAGAACAGTCCAGGCTGACGGCCACCGTCACCGAAGGTGTACAGTACCTCCATTGACGCACGATCGATAATGGAGATCTTGAAATTCTGACCATCTGCCAGGTAGATGAATTCCTGATCTTCATCCGGTGAGAAAGCGATATCCCAGGTAGATCCCTGAGCAAGCGTTGCCGGGTTGTAGATATGTTCGCTCACGAAGGTTCCGTCGGGGCGGAAAATCTGCACCCGGTCAGCTCCTCGGTCGCACACATAAATCAGGCCGTCATTGGAAGGCTCTGCGCAGTGAACTGGCCCGCGGAAAACGTCCGGACCCGGTTGACCTGGAGTGTAGGTGTCATCGGCGTCGTCGTCTATGTCCGTGCTGCCGTAGGCGCCCCAGTAACGCTTGAACGCACCGGTCGCCACGTCGACCACGGCAACCCGCTTGTTGACGTAGCCGTCGGCAAAGTAGGCTTCACCGGCGTCTTCATCGATGGCGATTTCGGCAACGCGGCCAAATGCAGTTGTACTGTTGCTGTCGAATTCCTCGCCGGGAACTCCGACCGTTCGAATGTATTCGCCGTCCCGTGTGAAAACCAGCACGTGAGAATCAGGACCGCCGTTGCCACCAATCCAGACGTCACCGTTGGCAGCGACTTCGATGCCGTGGTTTGACTCCGGCCACTGGTAAGGGGCTCCCTCGACCGGACCGCCCCACGCGTTGATCAGGTTGCCTTCGATGTCGTATTCAAGAATAGGAGGTGCCGGTGTGCAGCATTCTGCCACGCCGAGTGCCAGTCCGATTTCAGTGCGTCCACCGAACATGTTTTCAGTATTTCTGTGTACCGTAAAGATGTGATCTCTGTCATCCACATCCACACCAATGGTGTTACCGGTGATCCAGTGATTGGGGAGTGGCTTGGGCCACAGCGGGTCTACCAGGAAGGCCGGGGCCATTACGTCATTGCTGGCTGCAATGGTAGGGTCCTGAAGCTTTGATTGACCGATTCCCAGCGCAACCAAGCTTACTGTCAGGAATGAGCCGATCGCCAGTTTCTTGTTTATCATTTTTCTTCTCCTATTTTTCTACCTTGCCAGGCAGTCAATGCACACGGCAAGGGCCGAGTATACTGACTTAGGAGCAGACAGTATACTCACGCTCTTCTTTATCCCACGTAGACTTGTAAGAATTTGTAACAGTCCATTATCACACTGTTGCGCGGCGAGTTATCTCCGGCTACCCTGCTGCGGCATATTTTTCATAAGTATCTGTAATGAATAGAAAAAATATAAGTAAGACAACCATTTTAGGGAATAGGATGAAGCGAATACGGCGCTTTGCTGAGTGTTTGGTACTGCTGGCTGCCGCTGTGGGATGGTCTTCAGCGACCCATGCCCATGATATTCCATCGCGGGTGACCGTCTACGCATTCGTGAAACCAGCCGGAAATGAGCTGACCGCCTTGCTGAGAGTCCCCATGGAGGCACTCAGCGAGATTGTGTTTCCTTTGCGGGGGCCCGGCTATCTGCAGATATCCGGAGCCGAGTCGGCCCAGGAGGAGGCTGCCCGCGTCTACATTACTGATTCCATTAATTTTTTCGAAAATGGGGTCGAGCTGACTGAAAAGGAATTGGTCACGACCCGGGTTTCTCTGCCCTCGAATCGAACTTTCCGCGACTTTGAGACCGCGATGGAAAACATCCTTTCGGAGCCCCTGGATGATGATGTCAACTTGTTCTGGCGCCAAGGTGTGCTGGACATTCTGGTGACCTACCCGATCGACTCTGAAGATTCGCAATTTTCCGTGAACCCGGAGCTGGGCACTCTGTCAGAAGAGACAACGACCGTGCTGAGGTTTCTTGTTCCGACAGGTGCTGAAAGAGTTTTCAACTACCTTGGCAATCCCGGCCTTGTTGAGCTTGACCCTCGCTGGCATCAGGCAGCCTTGCGATTTGTCGAGATGGGGTTTCTGCACATTCTCGAAGGTATCGATCATCTTCTGTTTCTGTTTTGTCTGGTCATACCGCTGCGTCGTGTCAGAGCCCTGATTCCGGTTGTCACCTCGTTTACCATCGCGCATTCCATCACGCTGATCAGTTCAGCGTTCGGTCTGGCGCCGAATGTGCTCTGGTTTCCGCCGCTCATCGAGACACTGATTGCGCTCTCAATTGTTTATATGGCCTTTGAAAACATTGTCGGTGCCAAACTGGAGCACCGTTGGATCGTAACGTTCGGATTCGGTTTGATTCATGGGTTCGGCTTTTCCTTTTTATTCAGTGAAACCCTGCAGTTCGCTGGAGGGCATCTCTTTTCATCTCTGCTGGCATTTAACATCGGGGTAGAACTTGGGCAGCTGCTGATACTAATTCTGGTTATTCCGATTCTCAACCTTTTGTTCAAATATTTGGTTGATGAGCGCATTGGAGCGATTCTGTTGTCCGCCTTGCTTGCCCACAGCGCCTGGCATTGGATGCTTGATCGAGGAGGGCAGTTGTCCCAGTTCAGCTATCAGGCGCCAGTAATGGATGGGATATTTCTCGCGGCCTTGATGCGCTGGGGCATGTTGCTGATCGTTGTGATCGGAGTGCTCTGGGGTATGTATGAACTCTTTAGGCGGTTTTCTCTGATTGGCAGCTTTTCCACTTACGGGCCCGGCGACAGGCTCAGCAGTGAGCCCGAGTCCTAGCTTGCCAAAGCGGAGCGCCGGAAGTGCTTCATGGTAAGGGTGAACCGTGCTGAGAGAAAGCGCGCTCCAGAGGTGGCTCGACTCGCGGCGGCACAGTTTGTCTGTCGGTCAGGGCGGCGCAAGCCTTTGAATTTGTTAGGTCTCTGTCCTATTTATCGCTTGGCCCCGCCCCCGCAATATTGGTATGATCTCACCTGAATAATTAATAATAACAAGTCGGGAGAGTGCTCTATGTCCTCGATCTTTATTGTCTTATTTGGTCTCGTTGGGTTTACATTCGGATGGTTTGTCTACTCTAAATTTATTGCCGAAAAAATTTATCGCCTTGATCCGAACTACGAGACTCCAGCGCACCGTTTCAACGATGGCGTGGACTATGTTCCTACTAACAAGTTTGTGCTGTGGGGTTCGCATTTTACCGCTGTTGCCGGCGCAGCACCGATTGCAGGTCCTGCCCTCGCGGTTTATTGGGGCTGGGCGCCCGCCGTCCTTTGGGTCACTTTCGGTTCTATCTTTTTCGCCGGAGTTCACGATTTCGGTGCGCTTTGGGCGAGCAGCCGGCATGACGCCAAATCAATCGGGGCTCTCTCAGAGAGCGTTATTGGCACTCGCACGCGAGCGCTGTTCATGGTGGTAATTTTCCTGTTGCTTATGTTAGTGAACGCGGTGTTCAGCACGATCATCGCGACGGACATGGTGATCTTTCCGACCTCGGTCTTTCCCGCTTGGGCCGCGATACCTGTCGCCATCTGCGTGGGCATTCTGATTCGTCGAAAGGTCAATCTACTGGCGGTGTCGGTAATCGGCGTGGTGATTTTATATTTCACCATCTGGGTTGGCAGCGTCACGCCACTCTATCTGCCCGGCACGGACGATCCGGAATTTCTACTGGGCCCCAACGGTAACTGGATTATTATTTTATTTATTTATGCCGGTATTGCCTCGATGTTGCCGGTTTGGTTGCTGTTGCAACCGCGCGACTACATTAATGGTGCACAGCTCGTGATCGGGCTTGTTGTCATGTACGGAGCCGTGCTGCTGGCGATGCCTTCGGTGTCCGCTCCAGCATTCAATCCGAACCTCGCCGAAGGCACACCACCTTTATTCCCTATACTGTTTGTAACGATTGCCTGTGGGGCGCTTTCCGGATTTCACGGTATTGTGTCGTCAGGAACCAGTTCGAAACAGCTGAATAATGAAAAGGATGCCCGCTTTGTTGGCTATCTCGGTGCACTCGGTGAAGGATCGCTCGCGCTGATCACCATTGTGGCGGTCACAGGGTCGCTCTATGCAGCCAACGCGGCAGACTGGACGGCGATTTACACCAGCTTTAGCGGTGGTCCTGGCCAGAAGGGATTTATCGAGGGCGGAGCCGCTCTGATCTCAACAGGTTGGGGAATTCCCGAGGCTTTCTCGCAGACCATGCTGGCAACCATGGTGGTCCTGTTCGCCGGCACGACCATGGATGCAGGACTAAGGTTGCAGCGTTATATCGTTCAGGAATGGGGTGCGATCTACAATATCCCGCCACTGAAGAATAACTACATCTCAACCTTGATCGGGGTGGGCTTCTGTTTGCTGCTGGCATTCGGGGTGACCGCAGGCAATTATCCGGGAGATGGTGGCAACCTAATTTGGCCGGTTTTTGGTGCGACCAACCAGATTCTTGCCAGTTTGACCTTGCTGATTGTGTCAATCTATCTGATGAAGCTTGGTCGACCCGCAATTTTCACACTTGCGCCCATGGTGTTCATTATTTTTATGGCTTTCTGGGCAAGTGTATGGTACCTGATCGATTACTTCCAAACGGAGCGCTGGCTGCTGGTTGCCCTTAACCTAGCGGTGATGGTGGTAAGTGTGATGGTTATGCTTGAGGCCATGTCCGTCATTTCTAAACTGCGAAGTGGTGATGGTCTAGGAGATCCGGAAGAAGCGGGCTCAGCGTCCTCAGGCGACTGATTTAGGGTTCCGGTCTCCGACAGCAAGCGTCGGTGACGGGGCTGAGAAGACAGTTCCACAAAGGAGCGGATCGGTGTGTATGGCACATGGATCTGCTCCTTTTGTGCTTTTGATGAGTGTTAAAATTACCCGTGGATCATTCAGTTTACAGGGACTTGCTGCACCAGTTGCCGCTCGAGCGGGTGGACACTCATGAGCGCGTCGATTCGACGAACTCGGAGGCGCTGCGTCTGTTGCGTCAGGGTCAGACTTGTCCTTTTCTGGTTCTTGCAAGTCAACAGACCGACGGCCGGGGCAGGCGCGGGCGTCGGTGGGAAAGTCCGCCCGGTGCAGGCCTGTACTACACGCTGGCTGTCGAGGTGCAACAGGATATGCAAAACGTTGCTGTCTTGAGTCTGGTCACTGCCTTGAGTGTCTGTTCTGTTTTGGAGGAGATGGGAGTGCATGCGCTTGAGCTGAAATGGCCAAACGATGTACTCGGCGATGCGCGCAAGCTCTGTGGGATCTTGCTGGAAAGTCTCAAAATCAAAGACCGTTTTTTTATCGTGATCGGCGTTGGTGTGAATGTGAATCTCCCCGAATCGATTAAGCGCGATATTGGCCAGCCGGTGATCGATGTTAAAGAGTTGCTCGAGTCGGACTTCGAAGTCGAGCGTCTGGTCGCGGGTATTACGACAAAGCTGCTGGCAAATATCGCCCGCTTTAGTGAAAACGGCTTCAAGGATTTTGTGGCAGATTGGAACGGCCGGGATGCCTATCTGGGCAAACCGGTCCGGGTTCAGTTGTCTGGGTCTGTCAGTCAGGGAGAGGCGCAGGGGGTTAACGCTCGAGGAGAACTCAGATTGCGAACGAAGTCGGGAGAAAAAGTGATCAGAACGGGCGAAATTATACCCTCTGTGCGTTTAATTGCTTCAGGCGAGGCGATGACATGATTCTAGAATTAGATGTGGGCAACAGCCGCATAAAATGGCGAGTCCTTAATCGTGATGCTCAGGCGGGCGCCCGGCAACCCGGCGCGTTGGTGGGTGGCGCTGAGGACGCCGCCGTCAAGCTGTTCGAGAGTATTCCGCGCGATCTTCAGCTGTCAGCGGCCCGCGGGTGCAGCGTGGGCAGTGAGTTATTACTCGTCGAGCTCGCTGAAGGTTTGAAGGAGCGTTGGGGACTTGAGCTGGATGTGGCAGAGGTGTCAGCGCAATGTGGTGGCATCACAAACAGCTATGCTGAGGTTGAGCGCATGGGGGTTGATCGTTGGCTGGCAATGATAGCGGCGTTCAATCGACAAAAAAGAGCCTGCCTAATTGTTGATGCGGGGACCGCACTGACAATCGATCTCGTTGCAGATGACGGCCTACACCAGGGAGGATATATCCTGGCAGGACTGAGTATGGCAGTGAAGGCTCTGGAGAATAATACTGGCATTACACTGCGCAATCGCGACTTCAGTCCGCTCGCGGGTCCCGGCACTTCGACAGAGCAAGCCGTGCTCGGCGGCGCTCTGTGTAGCGCAGTGTCCTTGATACTTGAAGCCTTGGGGAAGTTGCGCTGTACGGACTCCGGAGCGATGGTCTATCTTTGCGGTGGCGATGCCGAACTCCTCGCTCAGGCGCTGCGCTCGCGGGGCGAGTCCGGATTCACCGTCGAGCCGGATCTGGTGCTCGATGGCCTTGAATATGCCTGCGGCAATCAGTGAGATTGCGTCTATGCGTTACGTAGTGATCACCCTGGTGCTGTTAAATCTGGCCTACCTTGGCTGGACTTTGGGCTGGCCATTGCCTGAGCCGGAAGCAGGGGAGTCGCGCTCTTTGCTGAATTCCGGCTTGACGCTGGTTTCTGAATTTGACGCGCGTAACCTTCAGGCTGACTCGGAGCCGGAGCGTCTTTGTTCCCTGGTGTCGGGTTTTGGGGATGAGGCGGAGGCGGCAGATTTCATGGCTGAGGCGATCCGCCGGGGTCTCGACGCTGCCTATGCGGCGGGCCAGTCAGGCCGTGAGCGTCAGTACCGGGTCTTTCTGCCGCCAACACCCTCCGCTGAGATCGCCCGCCTCACCCTGGAAGATCTCGCAGCCCGTCTGGTAGCGGCTGACGTCACAGCCGATATTGGTATTATCAGTAGCGGTGACGGTCAAAATGCCATCGAGCTCGGCAGTTTTGACTTGGCTAGAGCTGCGGTGTCGCTGCGGGATCGAATATCGACGCTTGGTTACAGCCCTCAAATAGAGCGAATTCAACCGGAGCCAGAAAGGCTGAAGCTCTGGCTCAGACCGACTCAATCCGGGCGTGTTGAGACGCCCGAATGGCTTGATTTAACTAGAGAAAGGCCGAAATTGAGTCGAGTAGAAAATCTCTGTCAAACGATTGCACAAGCCACCCAATTCCAATAAAATGCCGCCCCTGAGTTGGAGAGCCAGGGTTTTTGACCCTTGGGATATCTTCTAGGAGGGGTTCCCGAGTGGCCAAAGGGATCAGACTGTAAATCTGACGCGCAAGCTTCGGTGGTTCGAATCCACCCCCCTCCACCACCTGATTTTTCGGGATATTGACGTAAATCTCCATCAGGCAAAGAGCGCGCGGCAGTCTCCTATGGGGCGGGAGTGCTGGGTCGGGCACATTCGTAAACGGTCAGCAAGAGATTAGCGGGTATAGTTCAGAGGTAGAACCCCAGCCTTCCAAGCTGGTTGCGCGGGTTCGATTCCCGCTACCCGCTCCATTTTCGACCCAACATACGGGTTGAAAACGGAAAATAGACAATGAAAGTAGAAATTTCATCGCACCGCTGGGCTTGATGGATAGAGACTGGCTCGCTTAGCTCAGGCGGTAGAGCACTTCATTGGTAATGAAGAGGTCCCCGGTTCAACTCCGGGAGTGAGCACCAGAATTGTTAGCGTAACACGAGGCTCAGCCAAGCTGGTCGCGGGCAGGGTAGGGGGGACCTGATCCCGATGAGAGCGAACCAGAGGCCCCGACAAGACGGCGCCGGATAAAGCGCTTAGTGCAGGGATGAGAGAAGTTTGGCAGCACATGGCATGAACTTCGGCCCGATCTGGAAGGGATGAAAAGGTAGGGACAGATGAGCAACACCCAGTCAGGAATGAACCTGGGAAGCAGGAAAAGATTTAAACCACATTGATCAAACGTTTGAAGATAGAGGCTGTCTGGCATGGCAAAGGAAAAATTCGAGAGAAATAAGGTACACGTAAACGTAGGTACGATTGGTCACGTTGACCATGGTAAGACGACGCTGACTGCTGCGCTGACGAAGGTTTGTGCGGAAGCGTACGGGGGTGACCTTAAGGCCTTCGACGAGATTGATAATGCGCCAGAAGAGCGTGAGCGCGGTATTACGATTGCGACTTCGCACGTTGAGTATGATTCGCCGAATCGTCACTATGCCCACGTTGACTGTCCGGGCCACGCTGACTACGTCAAGAACATGATTACGGGTGCTGCCCAGATGGACGGAGCGATTCTGGTTTGCTCAGCGGCGGATGGCCCCATGCCTCAGACCCGAGAGCATATTCTGCTGTCCCGTCAAGTTGGTGTTCCTTACATTGTTGTGTTCATGAACAAGGCGGACATGGTTGACGATGAGGAGCTGCTTGAGCTGGTTGAGATGGAGATTCGAGAGCTGCTCGATCAGTATGAATTTCCTGGTGATGACACGCCCATTATTGTGGGATCTGCGCTGAAGGCCCTTGAAGGTGACACTTCTGATATTGGTGCGCCTGCGGTCCAGAAGCTGGTTGAGACTCTGGATGAGTACATTCCTGAGCCGGAGCGTGATGTTGAGAAGCCGTTTCTGATGCCGATTGAGGATGTTTTCTCGATTTCTGGTCGGGGCACTGTTGTGACGGGTCGTGTTGAGCGCGGCATCATCAAGGTAGGCGAAGAGATTGAGATCGTTGGTATCAAGGATACTGAGACGACTACCTGTACGGGTGTTGAGATGTTCCGCAAGCTGCTTGACGAAGGTCGCGCTGGTGAGAACGTTGGTGTACTGCTGCGCGGTACCAAGCGAGATGAGGTAGAGCGAGGCCAGGTTCTGGCTGCGCCGGGCACGATTACGCCTCACACTAAGTTTGAAGCGGAGGTGTACATTCTGTCTAAGGACGAGGGTGGTCGCCACACGCCATTCTTCAAGGGCTATCGTCCCCAGTTTTACTTCCGTACGACGGACGTGACTGGCAATGTTGAGCTGCCTGAAAGTGTTGAGATGGTTATGCCTGGTGACAACATCAAGATGACGGTAGAGCTGATTGCGCCGATTGCGATGGATGAAGGTCTGCGCTTTGCGATCCGTGAAGGGGGCCGAACTGTCGGTGCCGGCGTCGTCGCCAAGATTATCGAGTAATCTTAAAGCATCAATTATCGGAGCCAGCACACCGGGAGCCGGTGCGCTGGCTTAGTCGTCTTTATGAAACGGGTCGGCAGTAACGACTCTGAGTAAACGGTTCGGGTGGCTGCGGTACTGCCGACTGGCCGACAGAAACAGGTCCTGCAAGCTTGCGACAAAGCTCGTGGCTGCTTCTTTCCAAGCGGCCAGCCAAATCGAGTCAACCCGTATGCCTGATGAGACAGAGACCTGAACTTGACACGATATCGTAGGCCAGTAGCTCAATTGGCAGAGCAGCGGTCTCCAAAACCGCAGGTTGGGGGTTCGATTCCCTCCTGGCCTGCCACTAGCACTGGCACGGTAGGCAGAGCCAAATGCCTTCTAAATGAAACAACAAAGTAGTTATGGCTGACAAGATCGAAAGTGAAGAAGGAACGCTGGACTGGGCAAAGTGGGCGGCCGTAGCCGTCATTGTCGGTGCAGCTGTCTATGGCAATTCCTATTTTTCAGCAGAATCGTTGTTAATCCGCACAATGGGCTTGCTGGTGGTAGCGGGCGCGGCGGGGTGGCTTGCATCGCAGACGGTAAAAGGTAAAGCCTTTGTGACGCTGTGTCTGGATGCCCGGGTAGAAATCAGAAAGGTGGTTTGGCCAACGAGGCAGGAAACTACGCAGACAACAATCGTCGTCCTCATCGTTATTTTCATTGTGGCGCTGATCCTCTGGCTTCTGGATTGGGGCCTGAACGGCGTGGTTTCTTCGGTGATCGGTTAGAGGAAGACAATGGCTAAACGCTGGTATGTGGTTCACGCTTACTCGGGCTACGAGAAAAAGGTTATGCACGCCCTGAAAGAGCGCATCGCCCTGTCGGGTATGGAAGAGCACTTCGATGAAGTACTGGTTCCGACCGAAGAAGTGGTGGAGATGCGAGCGGGGCAGAAGCGTAAGAGTGAGCGGAAATTTTTCCCGGGTTATGTCCTGGTTCATATGGATCTGAATGACGAAACGTGGCATCTGGTTAAAGAGACACCGCGGGTGATGGGATTTATCGGTGGTACGGCGGAAAAGCCTGCTCCCATTACGGATGCGGAAGCGAACAAGATTCTGCAGCGCATGGAAGACAGTGAGGATACGCCCACTCATAAAGTGGTTTATGAGCCCGGTGAGATGGTTCGGGTTACTGATGGCCCGTTCAACGATTTCACCGGTACAGTCGAGGAAGTGAATTACGAAAAGAGCCGCCTGCGCGTTGCGGTATTGATTTTTGGTCGCTCCACGCCAGTCGAACTTGAGTTTGGTCAGGTGGAGAAAAGCTAGGGGCCCGCTGATAAGCGTGGAGCTTGTATCATGCTCCGGCTCTATGACATCGATCCCCGGGCATTTAGCCGTGCAAGGGGTGGAAAGGGGAGTTGAGATCCATACGGAATGGCTGCGCGTAATAGTCCGACCGTGTGCAGGCCCAGCGCTCGAACCCAAGGAGAATCTTATGGCTAAGAAAGTATTGGCTTATATCAAGCTACAGGTGGGTGCTGGCCAGGCAAACCCCAGTCCTCCCGTTGGCCCTGCTCTGGGTCAGCACGGTGTAAACATCATGGAATTTTGCAAGGCGTTCAATGCCCAGACACAGGGTACCGAGCCCGGCTTGCCTATTCCCGTTGTAATCACTGTATATGCAGACCGCAGCTTTACCTTTATTACCAAGACACCGCCAGCCTCTGTGCTTCTTCGTAAAGCAGCGGGTATCAAGAAAGGCAGTGGCCGTCCTAATACTGAAAAAGTCGGCAAAGTCAGCCGGGCGCAGCTGGAAGAAATCGCGACGCAGAAAATGCCGGATCTGACGGCGGCCGATATGGATGCAGCGGTTCGGACGCTAGCTGGCAGTGCGCGCAGTGCCGGTCTGGAAGTGGAAGGGGTTGAGTAATGGCCAAATTATCCAAGAAGCAACAAGCCATGGCTGAAAAACTGGATTCAGCCAAAACCTACTCTGTAGAAGAAGCAGTCTCTTTGATCGCCGAGTTTGCCTCTCCCAAGTTCAAAGAGTCGATTGATGTTTCTGTGAACCTCGGAGTGGATCCACGTAAATCTGATCAGGTCGTACGTGGCTCAACAACTTTGCCAGCAGGCACCGGCAAGGATGTGCGCGTGGCTGTGTTCGCTCAGGGTGATAACGCTGAAAAAGCCAAGGCTGCAGGCGCAGACATCGTCGGATTCGACGATCTTGCTGAATCTATTCAGGGCGGTAATCTCGATTTTGATGTGGTCATTGCGACCCCCGACGCCATGCGTGTGGTGGGTAAACTGGGCACAGTACTCGGGCCCAGAGGCCTTATGCCGAACCCCAAGGTTGGGACAGTGACACCTGATGTGGAATCAGCGGTGCAGAATGCCAAGGCCGGCCAAGTGCGCTATCGCACAGACAAAAACGGCATTATTCATGGCGGTATCGGGAAAGTCGGCTTTGAGGGTGAGGCTATTAAGTCCAATCTGGAAGCGCTGCTGGCTGATCTGAAAAAAGCGAAGCCGTCATCCGCCAAGGGTGTCTACATCAAGAAGGTAGTGCTTTCCTCTACCATGGGGCCAGGTTTACAGATCGACCAGTCATCGCTGGCACTCTAACCCAATTTGAATTGAGTGCGTCGTGATTGGCTGACTCGGTCATACACGCCGCACCATGACTTTGAGTGGTTTCGCTGTTTCTGGGAACGGCCGAGATCATCAAAGACCGTAGGTGAAGCAGTTGTGCTTGTTGGCAACCGGTTTCTTAATTTCCTACGCAGATGGTGAAACCCGATCCGGATTTGCTCCGGCTCTTATCACCAAACTCGGTGGCAGCGAAAGCTGTCAGAATAGGCTCTCCAGGAGCCATTTGATAAGGAGTTAACTAGTGGCTATACGACTGGAAGACAAGCAACAAATAGTCTCTGAAGTCAATCAGGCTGCTAGCAGTGCTTTGTCTGCAGTCCTCGCTGATTATCGCGGGGTATCTGTGGAGGACATGACTGCGCTTCGCAAGAATGCTCGTGAGAATAAGGTTTATCTGCGCGTAGTCCGGAACACGCTACTGAAGCGTGCGGTTGCGGATACTGAATTCGAGTGTATTCAAAAAGCGGTGGTAGGTCCGACGATTTTAGCGTTTTCTCAGGAAGATCCGGGTGCAGCTGCACGCGTTTTGAAGGATTTTTCGAAAGAAAACGACGATTTCGAAATAAAGGCGCTGTCTGTTGGTGGGCAACTCATGGATGCCAGCCAGATCGATGTGTTGGCGAAACTGCCGACGCTGGATCAGGCGCGGTCTATGCTCATGAGTGTCATGCTGGCACCTGTCACTAAACTGGCAAGAACAATGAACGAAGTTCCTTCGAAAGTTACCCGAGCGGTAGCTGCTGTTCGAGACCAGAAACAGGATGCGGCCTAATTCCTTTGATTATTACGCTTATTTTAGGAGATAAGAATCATGTCTCTATCTAGAGAAGAAGTACTTGATGCAATTGCTGAAATGTCGGTGATGGACGTTGTTCAGCTGGTTGAAGCAATGGAAGAAAAATTTGGTGTATCGGCTGCTGCTGCAGTTGCGGCAGCTCCGGTTGCGGCAGCGGGCGGCGATGCAGCGCCATCTGAGGAAAAGGACGAGTTTGATATCGTTCTGACCGCTGCCGGCGACAAGAAAGTCAACGTCATCAAGGCAGTCCGCGGCATTACCGGCCTTGGACTCAAAGAGGCCAAAGAAATGGTTGATGGCGCACCTTCCACACTTAAGGAAGCTGCCCCGAAAGCAGAAGCCGAAGAAGCCAAAAAGGCTCTGGAAGAAGCTGGCGCAACCGTTGAGCTTAAGTAATAAGCTCGAGCTTAAGCGAGACACGGCACCAGGTTCATGGCAAATGAGCCTGGTGCCTTTCTGCGCTTCGGAATACTGCCTCCACTGAGGTGGGGCAAGCGGCAGGCAGGGCGCTGTAATCTCTGCCGATAGTTTTGATACACAGTACTCATAGCTAGGAACAGACTAATGGCCTATTCGTATACAGAGAAAAAGCGCATTCGTAAGAATTTTGGCAAATTGCCAAGCGCCATGGACATCCCTTACCTGTTGTCCATCCAGGTTGATTCTTACAGACAATTTACTCAGGACGGCGTCGCCGCCGAGGATCGCTTCGATCAGGGCTTACATGCTGCGTTTAAATCTGTATTCCCAATTGTCAGCTACTCCGGAAAAGCGGTACTGGAATATGTGAGCTACGAACTCGGGAAACCGGTCTTTGATGTCAAGGAATGCCAGCTTCGGGGCTCAACCTACTCTGTTTCTCTGCGCGTAAAGGTGCGTTTGATTCTCTATGACAAGGAATCAACAACGCAAACGATTAAGGACATCAAAGAGCAGGAGGTCTATATGGGAGAGATCCCGTTGATGACTGATTCCGGCACTTTTGTCATCAATGGCACCGAGCGTGTAGTGGTTTCTCAGCTCCACCGCTCGCCGGGAGTTTTCTTTGATCACGACCGAGGCAAGACCCACAGTTCGGGCAAGTTACTCTACTCGGCACGGGTTATTCCCTACCGTGGATCATGGCTGGACTTTGAGTTTGACCCAAAAGACATGGTCTATGTGCGCATTGATCGCCGGCGAAAACTGCCTGCGACGGTACTGCTGCGCGCGCTTGGGTTCAATTCTCAGGAAATCCTAGGGATGTTCTACGAGAACAATTCCTTCAAAATTAAGAAGGGTAAAGAACCTTCTATCGCGTTGGAGTTGGTGCCTGCGCGTTTGCGTGGCGAGGTGCTAACCTTTCCGATCAAGGACAAAAAGGGCAAGGTAATCGTCGAGGAAGGTCGCCGCATTACGTCCCGTCATATTCGCCAGATGGAGACGGCTAAGCTCACTGAACTGGTCATCAGTAGCGACTTTGTAGTGGGGACTTCTCTGGCCCAGGATATCGTCGACGCGGAAACCGGGGAGGTGCTCTACGCCTGTAATTCAGAGATTACCGAAGAGCTTGTTGAGCAGTTCTTTGAGAAAGAGATATCAGAATTTCAGACTATTTACACCAACGACCTCGATTGCGGGCCGTTTATTTCCGACACATTACGCAATGATACGACCACGTCAAAATTAGAAGCGATGGTCGAGATTTATCGCATGATGCGCCCCGGTGAGCCTCCGACGAAGGAGTCTGCCGAAAATCTGTTTTCCAATTTGTTCTTCTCTCCGGAGCGATACGATCTGTCCGCGGTTGGTCGAATGAAATTCAACCGTCGGCTGGGTCGTCCCGAGTCAACCGGTGCGCCGGTTCTGGATACCGACGACATCGTTGACGTGCTGAAGAACTTGGTCGGTATTCGCAATGGGTTTGGCTCAGTTGACGACATTGATCATCTGGGTAATCGGCGTATTCGCTCGGTCGGTGAAATGGCCGAGAATCAGTTTAGGGTCGGCCTGGTGCGTGTTGAGCGCGCCGTCAAGGAACGACTCAGCATGGCAGACTCCGAAGGTCTGATGCCGCAGGACATGATCAACGCGAAGCCTGTTGCCGCTGCTATTAAGGAATTCTTTGGCTCCAGTCAGTTGTCACAGTTCATGGATCAGAACAATCCGCTTTCTGAGGTGACTCACAAGCGTCGGGTCTCAGCGCTCGGCCCGGGTGGCCTGACCCGCGAACGGGCGGGTTTTGAAGTGCGGGACGTGCACCCGACTCACTACGGTCGCGTGTGTCCTATTGAAACGCCGGAAGGTCCGAATATCGGACTGATTAACTCACTGGCTACCTATGCCAGAACTAATAGTTACGGTTTTCTGGAAAGTCCCTACCGTAAGGTAGTGAAGAACAAGGTCACTGATGAAATCGACCACCTGTCCGCTATCGACGAAAGTGATTTCGTCATAGCGCAGGCCAGTGCCCCGCTGGATAAAAAAGGCGGGTTTGTCGATCAGCTGGTGACTGTTCGTTACAAGGGCGAGACAACTCTCAAGCCTCGCGACGAAGTGGACTACATGGACGTGGCTCCGCAGCAGATGGTATCGGTTGCTGCAGCATTAATTCCGTTTCTTGAACACGATGATGCGAACCGCGCGCTGATGGGTTCTAACATGCAGCGTCAGGCAGTGCCCACTCTTAAAACGGAGAAGCCGCTGGTTGGTACCGGTATGGAGCGCAATGTGGCGCGGGATTCGGGGGTCTGTGTGGTGGCCTTCAGAGGCGGTGTCATCGAGAGCGTTGATGCCGGGCGAATTATTGTTCGCGTCAACGACGAAGAAACGGACGCGGGTGAGGCAGGTGTTGATATCTATAATCTGACTAAGTACACCCGCTCTAATCAGAATACCTGCATCTCCCAGAAGCCGTTGGTCAAAGACGGTGATACGGTAGCCCGCGGTGACATTCTTGCGGACGGTCCGTCTATTGATATCGGTGAGCTGGCCCTGGGTCAGAACATGCGTATCGCATTCATGCCCTGGAACGGTTACAACTTCGAAGATTCGATATTGATTTCCGAGCGCGTGGTTAAAGAGGATCGGTTCACCAGTATCCATATTCAGGAACTGACCTGTGTTGCTCGGGATACGAAGCTTGGTTCAGAAGAAATCACTGCAGACATTCCGAATGTTGGTGAGGGGGCGCTTGGCAAGCTCGATGAAGCCGGCATTGTGTACATCGGGGCTGAAGTTGGTGCTGGCGACATTCTCGTGGGCAAAGTGACACCGAAGGGTGAAACGCAACTTACCCCGGAAGAAAAGCTACTTCGCGCCATCTTTGGTGAGAAAGCGTCTGATGTTAAAGACACCTCTCTGCGAGTGCCTTCGAGCGTTAAAGGCACTGTGATTGATGTGCAGGTTTTTACCCGAGATGGGCTGGAAAAAGATCAGCGCGCGATCGAAATCGAAGAGATGCAGCTGGCGCAGGTTCGCAAGGACATCAATGATGAGTATCGCATTGTTGAGGAAGCCACTTATGAGCGGCTGCAGAAGGCGCTGGTCGGCAAGGTTGTTGCCGGTGGTCCGAAGCTGAAAAAAGGCCAGAAAGTCACCAACGACTATCTGAACAACCTCCCGCGGGAAGATTGGTTCAAGCTGAGAATGTCCAATGAGGCTGTGAACCAGCAGTTGGAAAGAGCGGAGGCGCAACTGGCAGAGCGTCGCGTCGAGCTGGACGCAAGGTTTGAGGACAAGAAGAACAAACTCACTCAGGGGGATGATCTTGCGCCGGGCGTACTGAAGATCGTCAAGGTGTATCTGGCTATCAAGCGCACTATCCAGCCAGGAGACAAGATGGCTGGCCGCCACGGGAACAAAGGTGTGATTTCGGTTGTTATGCCTGAGGAAGATATGCCCTATGACGAGAAGGGAGAGCCGGTAGATATCGTGCTTAATCCGCTCGGTGTCCCGTCCCGGATGAATGTAGGTCAAATTCTTGAAACTCACCTGGGTGCTGCCTCCAAAGGGCTTGGCGAAAAAATCGGCAAGCTGCTGGATGCGCAAGCCAAGGTGGCAGAGCTCAGAAAGCTGGTAACAGATGTCTACAACAAAATCGGCAACCGCACCGAAGACATCAAGTCCTTCTCGGAAGAGGAGCTTGGGGAACTGGCCGCCAATCTGAGGTCAGGCGTGCCCATGGCAACACCGGTTTTTGATGGCGCTGCAGAGACTGAGATCAAGGATATGCTGGCCCTTGCAGATATGGACGAAAGTGGTCAGGTCACCTTGTTTGATGGTCGCACCGGGGATGCCTTTGATCGTCCTGTTACGGTTGGCATCATGTATATGTTGAAACTCAATCATCTGGTTGATGACAAAATGCATGCGCGCTCCACCGGATCATACAGTCTGGTCACGCAGCAACCGCTGGGCGGTAAGGCTCAGTTCGGTGGGCAGCGTTTTGGTGAAATGGAGGTGTGGGCGCTGGAGGCGTATGGCGCGGCTTACACGCTGCAGGAGATGCTCACCGTTAAATCTGACGACGTCGCCGGCCGGACAAAGATGTATAAGAACATCGTGGATGGTGATCATCGGATGGAGCCAGCGATGCCGGAATCCTTCAATGTTCTGGTTAAGGAGATACGCTCTCTTGGTATCGATATGGAGCTCGACGTCAGCGAATAGTATCGATCCGGCGCATTGATGAGTCCTAGGATGAATTCTAGAAAATAGCGAAATTTTGATTAGTGAAGCCCGTGTCTCTTGGGAGCGCAGGCGGAGGAAATAGAATGAAAGACCTTTTAGGGTTGCTGAAATCTCAGTCACAGTCAGATGAGTTTGATTCCATTCGCATCGGTCTGGCTTCGCCGGAGATGATCCGGGCGTGGTCCTTTGGCGAGGTAAAGAAGCCAGAGACGATCAACTATCGGACATTCAAACCTGAGCGAGACGGCTTGTTCTGCGCCAAGATTTTTGGCCCAGTCAAAGACTATGAGTGTCTCTGCGGGAAATATAAGCGACTCAAGCACCGGGGCGTAATCTGTGAGAAATGCGGTGTGGAAGTAGCACTCTCGAAGGTCCGGCGCGAGCGCATGGGACACATCGAACTCGCGAGTCCGGTAGCCCACATCTGGTTTTTGAAGTCTCTGCCGTCACGCATCGGCTTGTTGCTGGATATGACGCTCAGAGATATTGAGCGTATCTTGTACTTCGAATCCTTCGTGGTAACCGATCCGGGAATGACGAACCTAGAGAAGGGCCAGTTGCTCAACGACGAACAGTACTACGAAGCCATGGAAGAATTCAGCGATGAGTTCGAAGCCAAGATGGGCGCCGAGGCTGTTCAGGCCCTCATGAAAGACCTGGATGTAGAAGGTGAAGTGGCGCGCCTTCGAGAGGAAATCCCGCAGACGAATTCCGAAACCAAGCTGAAGAAATTGTCCAAGCGTCTCAAGCTCCTGGAAGCTTTTTCGGAATCCGGCAACAAGCCGGAATGGATGGTGATGAGCGTTTTGCCGGTTCTGCCCCCCGATTTGCGTCCTCTGGTACCCCTTGACGGTGGCCGCTTTGCCACCTCAGACCTGAACGATCTCTATCGCCGGGTGATCAACAGAAATAATCGCCTCAAGCGATTACTGGACCTAAATGCGCCAGACATCATCGTCCGCAACGAAAAGCGTATGCTGCAGGAAGCGGTCGATGCCCTGCTCGATAATGGTCGAAGGGGGAGAGCGATAACCGGATCAAACAAGCGGCCACTGAAATCGCTGGCTGACATGATCAAGGGTAAGCAAGGCCGCTTCCGCCAAAATCTGTTGGGTAAGCGGGTCGATTACTCCGGCCGTTCCGTCATCGTCGTCGGTCCTACTCTGAAGCTGCATCAATGTGGGTTACCCAAGAAGATGGCGCTCGAGCTGTTTAAACCATTCATCTTCGGCAAACTGGAACGACGCGGTCTGGCCACAACGATTAAGGCAGCCAAGAAGATGGTTGAGCGTGAGACAGCTGAAGTCTGGGATATCCTCGCAGAGGTCATCCGCGAGCATCCTGTGCTGCTGAACCGGGCGCCCACGCTTCACAGATTGGGTATTCAGGCTTTTGAACCGGTGCTCATCGAGGGTAAGGCGATCCAGCTGCATCCGCTTGTCTGTGCTGCTTATAACGCCGATTTCGATGGTGACCAGATGGCTGTTCACGTCCCGCTGACTCTGGAAGCGCAGTTGGAGGCTCGAACGCTGATGATGTCGACCAACAACATACTTGCTCCCGCTAACGGAGAGCCGATAATCGTGCCCTCTCAAGATGTTGTTCTGGGTTTGTACTACATGACTCGAGAGCGTGTGAATGCCCAAGGTGAGGGCATGGTCTTTGCTGATCCGAAGGAAGTTCAGAGAGCTTACGAGTCCGGCAATGCCCATTTGCAGGCGCGCATCAAGGTTCGCATTAGCGAAAGCGTTCTCAACGAAGATGGCGAAAAAGAAACCAGTACAGCCATTGTTGATACGACAGTAGGCCGGGTTCTTCTGTTTAACATTGTGCCGGAAGGCCTTCCGTTTGCGATGGTAAACCAGAAGATGGCCAAGAAGCCAATCTCCCAGATTCTGAATGCCTGCTATCGAAACGTTGGTCTGAAAGAAACGGTTATCTTTGCTGACCAACTGATGTACACGGGCTATAAATATTCTACGCGCAGCGGATCTTCTATCGGGGTCAATGACTTTGAGATTCCGGACGAAAAAGCCAAGATTATCGATCAGGCCAATTCGGAAGTCGCTGAGATTGAATCTCAGTTTGCATCAGGTCTCGTTACGCAGGGCGAAAAGTACAACAAGGTGATCGATATCTGGTCGCGGGCCAACGATATTGTTGCTAAGTCGATGATGGAAGGCCTCTCGACCGAGACGGTCGTTAACCGTGAAGGCAAGGAGGAAGAGCAAGAGTCTTTCAATTCGGTTTACGTCTATGCTGACTCAGGCGCGCGAGGCTCGCCAGCACAGATTCGCCAACTTGCAGGGATGCGTGGCCTGATGGCGCGTCCGGACGGTTCGATTATTGAAACTCCGATTACCGCCAACTTTCGCGAGGGTCTGAACGTATCGCAGTATTTCACCTCGACTCACGGCGCGCGTAAGGGTCTTGCCGATACTGCACTGAAGACGGCGAACTCGGGTTATCTGACCAGACGGCTGGTAGACATTTCCCAAGATCTGGTAATTACGGAAGAGGATTGTGGTACAGAAGAAGGCCTGACCATGGCGCCTATCATCGAAGGTGGTGACATCATCGCTCCACTGGGTGATCGCGTGCTCGGGCGAGTTTTGGCCGCTGATGTGATCCATGAGGAATCCGGTGACGTGATTGCCGAAAAGGGCACTCTGATCGGTGAGCGTATGGTCGACCGCCTAGAAAGAAATGGTGTCGATCAGGTCTATGTAAGATCTCCAATTACCTGTGAAACACGGTTCGGTATCTGCAGCCAGTGTTATGGACGTGATCTGGCCCGTGGCCATTTGGCTAATGTCGGTGAGGCTGTCGGCGTGATCGCTGCGCAATCCATCGGCGAACCGGGTACCCAGCTCACTATGCGGACTTTCCACATTGGTGGCGCAGCTTCAAGGGCAACAGCTTCAGACAGCGTGCAGGTCAAGAACAGCGGTACGATTCACCTGAGCAACATGAAGACCGTTGAAAATGTGAAAGGGGAGCTGGTCGTTGTCTCCCGTTCCGGTGAGCTGGTCGTTAATGACACTAATGGTCGTGAGCGTGAGCGCTATAAGCTGCCATATGGTGCTGTGGTAACGGCCGGTAAGAACCGCGATGTTGAAGCCGGCCAGATCGTCGCGACCTGGGATCCGCACACGCACCCAATTGTGTCTGAAGTGGCAGGTAAGGTTAAATTCGCGTCGATGGAAGAGGGTATTACGGTTCGCGAGCAAACCGATGAAATCACCGGACTTACCAGTATGTCGGTAATTGACCCCGCCGAGCGCGCGTCTTCAGCGAAAGAGCTGAGACCAGCGGTCACGGTTGTGGATAAGAAGGGAAAAGAAGTTTGTTTACCGGGAACCACGGTGCCTGCTCACTACTTCTTGCCGGCTAATGCCATTATTAGCCTCAAAGACGGTGCGGATATGAATATTGGTGATTTTATCGCCCGTATTCCTCAGGAGGGTTCCAAGACTCGCGATATCACCGGGGGTCTGCCCAGAGTGGCGGATCTGTTTGAGGCGCGTAAGCCGAAGGAACCGGCGATTCTTGCTGAGATATCAGGTACTGTTAGCTTCGGCAAAGAAACAAAAGGTAAGCGACGTTTGGTGATTACTCCGACGGACGGAGTGAACCCTATCGATGGCTCCAGTCATTACGAAACTCTTATTCCAAAATGGCGAACCATGACCGTTTTTGAGGGCGAGTCAATTGAAAAAGGCGAAGTAGTTTCCGAGGGGCCTCCTGCGCCGCACGATATTTTGCGTTTGAAAGGCGTAGAGGCGCTGGCTCAATATATCGTTAACGAAGTGCAAGATGTCTATCGACTTCAGGGTGTTCGGATCAACGATAAGCACATTGAAGTGATCGTCCGCCAGATGTTGCGGAAAGTTGAAATCACCAACTCCGGCGACTCAAACCTCATTAAAGGCGAGCAGCTCACCTATACTGAGATCCTTGAAATCAACGAACAGCTCGAGTCTGAAGACAAGCAGCCAGCTCGCTATGACCGCCAGCTGCTTGGCATAACGAAGGCGTCATTGGCGACGGAATCTTTCATTTCTGCGGCATCTTTTCAGGAGACCACGCGTGTTCTTACCGAAGCCGCGGTTACCGGAAAGCGCGATTTCCTTCGCGGCCTCAAGGAAAACGTCGTTGTTGGGCGGCTGATTCCTGCCGGAACCGGGCTGGCCTATCATGAGGCACGTAAGAAGCAGGCGCTTGAGGAAGCAGACAGCGAAACGGTCAGTGCGAGCGATGTTGAAGCGGCGTTGTCCGAGGCATTGAGCTCGGAGGGTTTGGATACGGGCGCTGATGCGGCCCCTGCAGCTGAGTAATCGGCTCGGAATCGGGATTTCGGTCAATTCTGGTCGAAATCCCGGGTCGCGCAAAAGTTGACTCAAAACGGGCCTGTCATTACACTTCGGCCCTCTTTTTGTCCGCCGCCCCGTTTCTACGGAACCGTTGACACCCATTCGACTGGTATTTTGCGAATAACGGCGCCACGGCAAGAATCGACAAAGACAGAAGATAAAGGAACCCAGAGACAAAGATGGCTACAATTAATCAGTTAGTGCGCAAACCCCGCAAGAGTAAGGTGTCTAAGAGCGATGTGCCTGCTCTGCAAAGCTCGCCGCAGAAACGGGGGGTTTGTACGAGGGTTTATACGACGACTCCTAAAAAGCCGAATTCTGCACTGCGCAAGGTCTGTCGTGTTCGTCTGGTCAATGGCTATGAGGTGACTTCCTATATAGGAGGTGAGGGCCACAATTTGCAGGAGCACTCGGTGGTTCTGATTCGTGGTGGTCGTGTGAAAGACCTTCCTGGTGTGCGTTACCACACAGTTCGCGGCACGCTCGACACGTCGGGTGTGGCTGACAGGAAGCAGGGTCGATCCAAGTACGGAGCGAAGAGGCCTAAAGGGTAAGACTGGTCTGGCTGTCGTACAGTACAGCTGGCGGGAGCTCCCAAAATACATAAGAGCGGAAGACAAGCGCACGGAACGCGTGTCTCGCTGCGGCTCTAAAAAAAGGTAGCGAGAATGAGTAAGGCCGGGTGACAGTTACTCTTAAGAGGAGCGCTGTGAGGTCCCGGGTTAACCTGAATAAACATCGAGGTCGATTATGCCCAGAAGAAGAGTAGTGGCAAAACGTGAAGTTCTGCCTGATCCGAAATTCGGATCGAAAATCCTAGCTAAGTTCATGAACCACGTCATGGTCGATGGCAAGAAGTCAATCGCCGAGAAAATCGTCTATGGCGCACTTGATATAGTCTCAGAGCGTTCCGGCTCTGATCCACTTGAAGTCTTTGAAGCGGCGCTCGAAGCCATCGCTCCGATGGTGGAGGTGAAGTCTCGTCGTGTCGGCGGCGCCACCTATCAGGTGCCCGTTGAAGTGCGGGCCGAACGGCGGAGCGCGCTGGCCATGCGATGGTTGGTGGAGCATTCCCGCGCGCGCGGCGAAAAATCCATGGTTTTGCGCCTAGCGGGCGAAATCACTGACGCAGCTGAAGGTCGCGGTAGTGCCGTCAAGAAGCGAGAAGACGTCCACAGAATGGCCGAAGCGAACCGAGCGTTCTCGCACTTCCGCTTCTGAGTGTCATTGCCGTTTCCTCTGAATCCATCAGGATAAGACCGTGGCTCGGAAACATCCATTAAGTCGCTATCGCAATATAGGGATTGCTGCACACGTCGATGCAGGAAAGACCACGACCACAGAACGTGTGCTTTTCTATACCGGCATCTCCCACAAAATTGGTGAAGTGCATGACGGCGCTGCGGTGATGGACTGGATGGAGCAGGAGCAGGAGCGCGGTATCACCATTACGTCGGCTGCCACCACCTGCTTCTGGAATGGCATGGACAGTCAGTACGACGAGCACCGTATCAACATCATTGATACTCCTGGCCACGTGGATTTCACCATTGAAGTTGAGCGTTCACTGCGCGTTCTTGATGGAGCTGTCGTGGTTCTCTGTGCCTCCTCTGGCGTGCAGCCGCAAACTGAAACTGTGTGGCGGCAGGCCAATCGGTATGAAGTGCCCCGGATAGTTTTCGTCAATAAGATGGACCGGGCGGGTGCTGATTTTCTGAAAGTGGTTGAGCAGATGGAAGACCGCCTCGGCGCCAATGCAGTGCCGCTACAGCTGCCCATCGGGGCCGAAGATGAATTCAAAGGCGTCATTGATCTGGTCAAGATGAAATCAATCCTCTGGAATGAAGAGGATCAGGGAACGACTTTCGAGTACGCAGAAATTCCTGATGACATGACAGCGCTTTGCGTTGAATGGCGTGAGCGAATGCTGGAAGCTGCAGCAGAGGCGAACGAAGAGGTCATGGATAAGTACCTGGAAGAAGGTGACCTGGGCGAAGAAGAGCTAAAGTCGGCAATCCGTCAGCGGACCCTTGTGAATGAAATCGTGCCGGTTTTGTGTGGATCCGCCTTCAAGAACAAGGGTGTTCAGGCCGTGCTGGATGCGGTAGTAGACTATATGCCCTCACCCACGGAAGTAAAGGCTATCGAAGGAACGCTGGAAGACGGAACGGCTAACACCTGCGAAGTCAACGATGATGCCCCCTTTGCTTCCCTTGCCTTCAAAATTGCGACAGATCCTTACGTCGGGACACTGACGTTCTTCAGGGTGTACTCTGGAACGCTTAACAGCGGGGATACCGTCTACAACCCTTTAAAGCACAAAAAAGAGCGCGTCGGCCGTATGGTGCAGATGCACTCAAACTCACGTGAAGAGATAAAAGAAGTCCTGGCAGGCGATATTGCTGCTGCAATTGGATTGAAGGATGTGACCACGGGTGAAACGCTATGTGCCCCGGATAAGGTCGTTACTCTCGAAAAAATGGATTTTCCCGATCCGGTCATATCAGTCGCGGTTGAGCCCAAATCTCAGGCTGATCAGGAAAAAATGAGCATTGCGCTGGGTAAGCTAGCCCAGGAAGATCCTTCGTTTCGCGTTGAGTCTGATGAAGAGTCCGGACAGACCATTATATCCGGCATGGGTGAGTTACACCTCGATGTTCTGGTTGATCGGATGCGCCGGGAGTTTTCTGTTGAGGCGAATATTGGCAAGCCGCAGGTGGCCTATCGCGAAACAATTCGTAAAGCAGTCGAGGTGGAAGGTAAACACGTTAAACAATCGGGTGGCAGAGGACAGTACGGCCATGTGGTTCTGAGGCTGGAGCCGGTTGACCCGGACGCAGAATATGAATTCGTGAATGAGATCGTTGGCGGCGTTGTTCCGCGTGAATATATCCCCGCAGTCGACAAGGGCGTTCAGGAGCAAATGCAGAACGGATGTCTTGCTGGATATCCTTTACTGGCTATGAAGGTCACCTTATTCGATGGTTCGTTTCATGACGTAGACTCCAGTGAAATGGCATTCAAAATCGCAGGTTCACTGGCGCTCAGAAAAGGTGCGCGCGAGGCTGATCCAGCGCTGTTGGAGCCGATGATGGCGGTAGAGGTCGTCACGCCCGAAGAGTATATGGGCGACGTGATGGGGGATCTGAACCGCCGCCGTGGCATGGTTGGCGGGATGGAAGACAGTTCATCCGGCAAAATTATCAACGCTGAGGTGCCTCTGTCAGAGATGTTTGGTTACGCGACAGATCTGCGTTCTGCGACTCAGGGCCGCGCTACCTATACCATGGAATTTCTAAAATATGCCGAAGTGCCGGCCAATATTGCAGAGAGCATCATTGACAGGACCGCCGGCTGAATAAGTAAGAATAGAAAATTCTGTTTTAGTTAATTGCAATTGAATTTAGATGAGGTGCTATTGTGGCAAAGGAAAAATTCGAGAGAAATAAGGTACACGTAAACGTAGGTACGATTGGTCACGTTGACCATGGTAAGACGACGCTGACTGCTGCGCTGACGAAGGTTTGTGCGGAAGCGTACGGGGGTGACCTTAAGGCCTTCGACGAGATTGATAATGCGCCAGAAGAGCGTGAGCGCGGTATTACGATTGCGACTTCGCACGTTGAGTATGATTCGCCGAATCGTCACTATGCCCACGTTGACTGTCCGGGCCACGCTGACTACGTCAAGAACATGATTACGGGTGCTGCCCAGATGGACGGAGCGATTCTGGTTTGCTCAGCGGCGGATGGCCCCATGCCTCAGACCCGAGAGCATATTCTGCTGTCCCGTCAAGTTGGTGTTCCTTACATTGTTGTGTTCATGAACAAGGCGGACATGGTTGACGATGAGGAGCTGCTTGAGCTGGTTGAGATGGAGATTCGAGAGCTGCTCGATCAGTATGAATTTCCTGGTGATGACACGCCCATTATTGTGGGATCTGCGCTGAAGGCCCTTGAAGGTGACACTTCTGATATTGGTGCGCCTGCGGTCCAGAAGCTGGTTGAGACTCTGGATGAGTACATTCCTGAGCCGGAGCGTGATGTTGAGAAGCCGTTTCTGATGCCGATTGAGGATGTTTTCTCGATTTCTGGTCGGGGCACTGTTGTGACGGGTCGTGTTGAGCGCGGCATCATCAAGGTAGGCGAAGAGATTGAGATCGTTGGTATCAAGGATACTGAGACGACTACCTGTACGGGTGTTGAGATGTTCCGCAAGCTGCTTGACGAAGGTCGCGCTGGTGAGAACGTTGGTGTACTGCTGCGCGGTACCAAGCGAGATGAGGTAGAGCGAGGCCAGGTTCTGGCTGCGCCGGGCACGATTACGCCTCACACTAAGTTTGAAGCGGAGGTGTACATTCTGTCTAAGGACGAGGGTGGTCGCCACACGCCATTCTTCAAGGGCTATCGTCCCCAGTTTTACTTCCGTACGACGGACGTGACTGGCAATGTTGAGCTGCCTGAAAGTGTTGAGATGGTTATGCCTGGTGACAACATCAAGATGACGGTAGAGCTGATTGCGCCGATTGCGATGGATGAAGGTCTGCGCTTTGCGATCCGTGAAGGGGGCCGAACTGTCGGTGCCGGCGTCGTCGCCAAGATTATCGAGTAATCTGACTGTGCTCGGACTGGAAAGGCCGGCCTGCGCATGTGGGCCGGCCTTTTTTCCTTTTAGGGCCATGGTCAGCTGGAGCGATTAACTGTGTTGGCTTTGCTCGCTGTCTGACCGCCACACAGCCCTTGATCAGGAGTTGTCATCAGGGTCGCAATCGTGGGCTGCCCTGCCCAGCAGAAGAATCTTCGGAAAGTATGCCCTTTTGACCGACTAAATTCGGTAAAAACGGGCTCGCCTCGTCAGTATCGCTCCAAGGGCTCTAGCCCACGGATGTTGCGCCTTTCGGCCTGATAATGTGTTGACTTGGGCTGGGGGCTCACTTACAATGCGCATCCTTTTTTGGCGTCTTGCATGGTCGCGTCAAAGAAGGGGCAGTAACCCGTTCTTTTACATCGATTTTTTGGAGATACACGTAGATGCAAAATCAGCGCATCAGAATTCGGCTTAAAGCCTTCGATCACCGCCTGATTGATCAGTCTACTCAAGAAATCGTAGATACTGCCAAGCGCACAGGAGCTCAGGTCAAAGGCCCGATTCCTCTGCCAACGAACAAAGAAAAATTTACCGTGCTGATCTCTCCGCATGTCAATAAGGACGCGCGAGACCAGTATGAAATACGCACCCACAAACGCCTGCTGGATATCGTAGAGCCGACTGAAAAGACGGTCGATGCGTTGATGAAGCTGGATCTAGCCGCTGGCGTTGAGGTGCAAATCTCTCTGGGCTAACCCGGAGGATGACATAACCAGGTAGCGAGCTATCAGTCCTCGCTACCCTTTTAACCAGCTGTTTTAAAAGTTTTGGCGCACTGAATGTTCTGCCTCCCCCTGCGGGAGCAAGTTTCGTGTAACGCGTCAGCGGCCAGAGCGGGTTTTAGCCCCTTGCACAACGAGGTCTAAACAATGTCGATTGGATTAGTCGGTCGAAAGAGCGGGATGACCCGCGTTTTCACTGAAGAAGGCAATTCTGTGCCTGTCACTGTGGTGGAGGTACAACCCAACCGCGTGACACAAATAAAAACGCCTGAGACAGATGGATACAGCGCGATTCAGGTAACCATGGGTTCCCGTCGTGCGTCACGGGTCAGCAAGGCGATGGCCGGTCACTATGCCAAGGCCAACACAGAGGCTGGCGAAGGCTTGTGGGAGTTTCGCACAGAGGATCTGGCCGAGATTGAAGTCGGTGGCGAGATCAAGGTCGATCTGTTTGAAGCTGGTCAGAAGGTCGATGTGACCGGGACTTCCAAAGGTAAAGGCTTTCAGGGCGGCGTGAAGCGACACAACTTCCGCATGCAGGATGCCACTCACGGTAATTCGATCTCGCACCGAGCTCCCGGCTCTATCGGTCAGTGTCAGACACCGGGCCGAGTGTTCAAGGGTAAGAAGATGGCCGGTCAGATGGGGTCTGAACGCAAGACCACTCAGAGCCTCGAGGTGGTTAGGGTCGATGCTGAGAACAACCTGCTGCTCATCAAGGGCGCGGTACCGGGAGCCACCGGGTCAAGCGTCATTGTCCGTCCAACGATCAAGGTTAAGAGGTAAGTAAGTCATGGAACTAGCACTTGCTCTGCCTGGTAACGAAACGGGCGAGAAGATTTCATTGTCTGACGAGACTTTTGGTCGCGAGTACAACGAGCCACTCGTGCATCAGTCCGTCGTGACTTATTTGGCCGGAGCCCGTCAGGGCTCGGTTCAGCAAAAGACTCGCTCTGAAGTGCGGGGCGGCGGGCGTAAGCCCTGGCGCCAGAAAGGCACCGGCCGGGCGCGCTCCGGGACTATCCGCAGCCCGATCTGGCGCTCCGGTGGCGTCACCTTCGCTGCCAGACCCCAAGACTTCAGTAAAAAGCTGAATAAAAAGATGTACCGCGGAGCCATGCAATGCATACTCTCCGAGCTTATCCGACAAGACCGACTGATTGCCGTCAATGAATTTGCAGTCGAATCCCACAAAACAAAAGACTTGGTCACCAAGCTTAAAGACTATGACCTAGATAACGTCCTGATCGTTTCCGATCAAATTGAAGAAAATCTTCACCTCGCGGCACGTAACCTGCACAAGGTTGATGTGCTGGACGTGTCTGGTCTGGATCCAGTTAGCCTGATCGGCTTCGACAAGGTGCTGATTACCGTGCCTGCGCTTAAAAAGGCCGAGGAGATGCTGTCATGAATTCAGAGCGTATGTATCAAGTCATTCAGGGGCCTCACGTTTCTGAGAAAGCAGCAATGATGACTGAGGGTAACAACCAGTACGCGTTCAAGGTTGCGGTTGATGCGTCCAAGCCGGAAATTAAAGAAGCCATAGAAGCCATTTTTAAAGTGGTGGTTTCAGATCTTCAGGTGCTGAACGTAAAGGGTAAGACCAAGCGCTCGGCTCGCGGCAGAATCCGTCGCAAGAGCGACTGGAAAAAAGCCTATGTGCGTCTGGAAGTCGGTCATGAGATCGACTTCGCGGATATTGGTTGATCGGGAGTAGGGGGTTAAGTCATGCCAGTAGTCAAATGTAAACCGACATCACCAGGACGCCGCTTTGTCGTCAAAGTAGTGAACCCCGATCTGCACAAGGGCGAACCTTTTTCGCCGCTCACTGCAGCTAAGTCAAAGTCTGGTGGTCGTAATAACAAGGGCCGCATCACCCGCCGTCACCAGGGGGGTGGTCACAAGCAGAAATATCGCGTTATCGATTTCCGTCGCAGTAAAGATGGTATCGAGGCGAAGGTCGAGCGTCTGGAGTACGATCCGAATCGGTCAGCCAATATCGCTCTGCTGCTGTATGCTGATGGTGAGAGGCGCTACATCATTGCGCCTGCCAAAGTCAGTGCGGGCGACGTCGTCGTCTCTGGTGAGGATGCGCCGATCAAGATTGGCAATACCTTGCCTTTGCGCAACATCCCCCTGGGTAGCACAGTTCACTGTGTTGAGATGAAGCCCGGTAAGGGAGCGCAAATCGCGCGTAGCGCGGGTACTTCCCTGCAGCTAGTGGCCCGCGAAGGCGACTATGCGACGTTGCGTCTGCGTTCCGGTGAGATGCGCAAGGTGCTGAGCGACTGCCGGGCAACCCTCGGAGAAGTATCCAATTCTGAGCACGCGCTACGCTCGCTCGGCAAAGCCGGTGCGAAGCGCTGGCGCGGTGTTCGTCCCACCGTCCGCGGTGTGGCAATGAATCCGGTTGATCATCCGCATGGTGGTGGTGAAGGACGTACGTCCGGTGGCCGTCACCCGGTGTCTCCGTGGGGTACTCCTACCAAGGGCTACAAGACCCGAACCAATAAGCGAACCGACGACATGATCGTACGTCGCAGAAATTCAGCCCGTAAAGGCAAGTGATAGAGGATTAGACTCGTGCCACGTTCACTGAAAAAAGGTCCGTTCATTGATCTTCACCTGATGAAGAAAGTTCAGACCGCAGTTGATAACAACGACAAACGTCCAATCAAGACCTGGTCGCGGCGATCCATGATTTCGCCAGAAATGATCGGCCTCACGATTGCTGTACATAATGGCCGCCAGCATGTCCCGGTTTTCGTCAGCGAAGATATGGTCGGCCATAAGCTCGGTGAGTTTGCGCTGACCCGAACGTATAAGGGCCACGTTGCCGACAAGAAGGCGCGCTAGGAGATTAAGATGCAAGTTTCGGCAAGACTAAAAGGCGCCAGGCTCTCAGCTCAGAAGGCTCGTCTGGTAGCTGATCAGATTCGTGGTAAAGGCGTCGAAGAGGCGCTTGAACTGCTTACCTACAGCACCAAGAAGGGTGCTGCAGTCATCAAGAAGGTTTTGAATTCTGCGATCGCCAACGCTGAGCACAACGAAGGCGCTGACGTGGATGAATTGAAAGTTTCGACCATCTGTGTGGACGAGGGTATGACCATGAAGCGCATCATGCCACGGGCGAAAGGGCGCGCTGATCGCATCCTCAAGCGTTCTTGCCACATCACAATTACAGTCGCTGACAGCTAGGAGATTTGGATGGGTCAGAAAGTACATCCCACAGGTATTCGCCTCGGCATTGTTAAGAAGCATACCTCTACATGGTTTGCTGAAGGGCAGGAATACGCAGATAACCTGCTGGTTGACCTGCAGGTCAGAGAATTTGTTAAGAAACGTCTGGCGAACGCCTCGGTCTCCCGCGTCGATATTGAGCGACCTGCACAGACCGCGAAGATAACAATTTATACGGCACGGCCGGGTATCGTTATCGGGAAAAAAGGTGAAGACGTTGAAGCCCTGCGCGGAGTTCTTTCGGCCAAGATGGGCGTTCCCGTGCAAATCAATATTGAAGAAATTCGCAAGCCTGACCTGGACGCGCAGCTGGTTGCGGACAGTGTGGCTCAACAACTGGAGCGACGTGTCATGTTTCGCCGTGCCATGAAGCGCGCCGTTCAAAACGCGATGCGCCAGGGCGCTGAGGGCATCAAAGTGCAGGTAGGCGGTCGACTGGGTGGGGCTGAAATCGCGCGCAGTGAGTGGTATCGGGAAGGTCGTGTGCCTTTGCATACCTTGCGGGCCGACATTGATTACGCCACATCGGAAGCCAGCACTACATACGGCATTATCGGTGTGAAGGTATGGATCTTCAAAGGTGAGGTCCTTGATCTGGACGAAGCTATCGTGCCCAAGCAGCAGGCGTCAGCCGGCAACTAGGCAATTGGTGTTAGAGGACTAGTGAAGTGTTACAACCCAAACGCACAAAGTATCGCAAGATGATGAAAGGTCGAAACCGCGGCCTGTCGCATCGTGGGAGCAAGGTCGATTTCGGTGAATTTGGTCTTAAGGCCGTATCCCGTGGTCGCTTGACTGCCCGCCAGATTGAGGCTGCTCGTCGTGCAATGACGCGTAAAGTAAAGCGTGGCGCGAAGATCTGGATCCGGGTGTTTCCTGACAAGCCAATCACACAAAAGCCGCTGGAAGTGCGACAGGGTAAGGGCAAGGGCTCGGTAGAATACTGGGTCGCTCAGATTCAGCCCGGCCGCATTATGTTCGAAATTGAAGGAGTTGATGAAGAGCTTGCGCGTGAGGCGTTCGGCCTTGCATCCGCCAAGTTGCCGTTCGACACAAGTTTTGTGAAGCGGACGGTGATGTAAGCAGCCTTGCTCGGCAAACAACGAGAATTGTAAGGGTAGAGTGATGAAAGCGAGTGAGTTAAGAGGCAAATCTGTGGAGGAGCTGCGGGCCCACCTGCAGGATTTGTATAAAGATCAGTTCAACAATCGCATGCAGAGTGCGACAGGTCAGCTCGGTCAGATTCATCTGTTGAAGGCAGTTAGACGAGATATCGCCCGGGTAAAAACGATTATCGCTGAAAAGCAGAAGCAGGCGTAAGGAATTCAAGTCATTTTGCGCGCTCCCTTGGCGCAGAAACGGAAAGAGCGAAACAAGTTATGGCGGAAACTGAGATGCAAAGCGGCCAGGAGGCTAGGGACAAAACAGCACGTACTGCTGCTGGCAGAGTGGTCAGCAATAAGATGGATAAGTCCATCGTTGTGCTTATCGAGCGCCGTGTGAAGCACCCTGTGTATGGCAAGATCATTAAGAGATCAACCAAAATTCATGCGCATGATGCCAACAACGACTGCGGTGTCGGCGACGCAGTGACGATCAGGGAAGTTCGCCCAATTTCCAAGACTAAGTCATGGACACTTGTGTCTATTGATGAGCGGGCAACACAAATATAGGCCTAGATTCCGGGCTTCGCAGGGCATGCCGGGATAGGCGCATAACGAAGGAATTTACAGTCGGCACTCGTATAAGGGTTGCGTGATGGAGCGAATCGATGATTCAAGTTCAGTCTTACTTAGATGTTGCAGATAACAGCGGCGCGCGCCGTGTTATGTGTATCAAGGTGCTCGGGGGCTCTCACCGCCGCTACGCACGTATTGGTGACATCATCAAAGTCACCGTGAAGGAAGCGATTCCTCGCGGCAAGGTAAAGAAAGGCCAGGTGCTTACCGCGCTCGTTGTCCGGACTAAAAAGGGTGTTCGTCGCGGTGACGGCTCTCTGATCCGGTTTGATGATAATGCTGCGATTCTGCTGAACAATCAGGAGGCACCCATCGGTACTCGCGTTTTTGGTCCGGTCACCCGCGAACTCCGGAATGAAAAATTCATGCGCATTATATCGCTGGCTCCTGAAGTGCTTTGACAGCCGGCTTAGAGAGAATCTTAGGATGAACAAGTTAAAGAGAGAAGATGAAGTCATTGTTGTTGCCGGCAAAGACAAGGGCAAGCGCGGAACAATCACACAACTGGTCGGTGATGATCGCGTCATTGTGGCCGGGGTCAACATGGTGAAGCGTCACACCAAGCCAAATCCGAATCTGGGCCAGCCCGGCGGTATCGTGGAGCGCGAAGCGTCCTTGCATATCTCTAATGTGGCGATCTTTAATTCAGAGACCAACAAGGCTGACCGAGTTGGTATCGAAATCCTCGAAGACGGCGCTAAGAAGCGTGTGTTTAAGTCGAATGGTCAGGATATAGACTAGGTTACGAATCATGGCTCAGTTGAAAGCGTATTATCAAAAAGAAGTTGTCCCTGCCTTGATACAGCAGTTCAGCTTCGATAACCCGATGCGGGTCCCAAAAATTACCAAGGTCACACTGAACATGGGTCTTGGCGAAGCGGTGGCGGATAAGAAGATTCTAGAGGCCGCCACCGCGGATCTTGAAAAGATTAGTGGTCAGAAGGTTGTAGTGACCAAGGCTCGGAAGAGTATTGCCGGCTTCAAGATCAGGGAAGGTTGGCCAATCGGCTGCAAGGTTACCCTCCGTGGTGAGCGAATGTATGAGTTTCTGGAGCGTCTGGTCGACATTTCTATCCCGCGCATCCGGGACTTCCGCGGTCTGAACCCGAAGGCC
>CACJWK010000006.1 GCA_902597095.1 uncultured Pseudohongiella sp. | reverse complement strand
TGACTCAGGAAGGAGGACACAGCCACCGACGCATCATCCACGCGACAGATGCGACGGGAAAGGCCGTTTTTCAGACTCTGCAGCAGCGAGCCAGAGAACACACCAACATCACACTTTTAGAAGGCTGCACTGCCGTCGACCTGGTGACGAAACCGAGCGCAGACGGAATCGGGCGCACCTGTGTCGGGGTTTACGTACTTGTTCAGGCGAGCGGCCGCGTCGAAGCGATTCGCTCACGCTTTGTCGCTCTGGCCACTGGCGGCGCCAGTAAAGCCTATCTTTTCACCAGCAACCCTGACGGAGCGAGCGGCGACGGCATCGCCATGGCCTGGCGCGCAGGCTGTCGGGTTGCGAATCTCGAGTTCAATCAATTCCATCCCACCTGTCTGTATCACCCGCATGCGAAATCGTTTCTGATTACTGAGGCACTGCGTGGAGAAGGTGCTCTCTTAGAACTGCCCGACGGGACGCGCTTCATGCCAGATTTTAACGAATTGGCTGAACTGGCTCCGCGGGACATAGTGGCCCGCGCCATCGATCATGAAATGAAGCGCCTAGGCTGCGACTGCGTATATCTCAACATCACGCACAAGCCACCGGAGTTCATCAAAGCGCACTTCCCCACCATTTACGAGCGCTGTCTGAGCTTCGGGATCGACATCACCCGTGATCGGATTCCGGTGGTACCAGCCGCCCATTACACCTGTGGCGGCGTCATGGTAAACACTAAGGGCGAAACGGATGTCAGCAACCTCTACGCGATCGGGGAGACCAGTTTCAGTGGTCTGCACGGTGCCAACCGGATGGCAAGCAACTCCCTGCTCGAATGTTTCGTGATTGCATTCGGCGCAGCCGATAGCATCAAATCACGCTTTGAGCAGACTGCACTGGTGGATCACATCATTCAATGGGACGAAAGCCGGGTGACCGATTCAGACGACGAAATTCTGGTATCCCATGACTGGGATGAAATACGCCGCTTCATGTGGGACTTTGTCGGCATCGTACGCACAAGCAAGCGGCTGCAGAGAGCCCGCAGTCGCATCAGCGTCATTCGAGAGGAAGTTCGGGACTATTACATAAAGCACCGGGTGACCAACGACAATCTTGAGCTTCGCAACTTGGCGCTGGTCGCAGAACTGATCATTAACAGCGCTTTGCAGAGACAAGAGAGTCGCGGCTTGCACTTCACGCTTGATTTCCCTGACACTTTGGCTCACGCCAGAGACACGATCCTCTCACCTGAAACCCATTAACTCTCCGGGACCACCTGATCCGGAAATCGCAGAAAGCATCGCAACCAGCTGGATTGGCTCGGCGACAGACTGTCAAAAAACAGACACAGGCAAAGCTTGTTCGGACCCTCAATTTGTGCGTCAGGGCAGATGCGAAATTCCAGAACAATAAGCAATTCGCTGATGAAAATCGGCCGGGGAGGCAAAACGGTGACCCTGCCCGCCGCATTCTCCAGGTGCCAGCGCGTTTCACCCGCGAGGCACCGCCAAAACCGCCTGGGAGAAACAGCGAGCTCTTCACTGATTCGGCGTTTGCCGGTCAGCAACATCACCACAAGGAACCCTGCGACCAGCCAGACAGGAAGCTCGGCAACACACAGCACCAGCACTACCATACCGTGGACAGCATACAGCACAACGAGCGCCACTCTCGAAGACAAAATATCCAGAACAAACATGATTCAGCGCCAAATGCTGAGGTGACTCTTCAGTCTAGACCTGAGCAGCCTTGTGGGCGAGTATCTGGGCGATCAACGGCTTGAATTTGGGTTGAGGGGGCTCCGCTCTGTCGAGAAACCAGTTCCAAAGGTCCTGATCTTCCTCCTGAAGCAACTCTTCATAAAGCTGTTGCTGATCCGGAGCCAGTGTTTCAAAGACCTCCTGCGCGAACGGAACCAGCAGCAAATCCAGCTCCAGCATGCCGCGACGACTGTGCCAGAAAATTTTTTGCTTGTTCAATTCAGTCATATAATCACGTACGCAGAGCGCACCTATTGGCCAACCGCAGGCGGCGCATTATGCGACAATACCGCTTCACGTTCTAGCAGACTCAACTGCCGAATACTGACCTAGGGGCAAATCCAGAGAATCAACATGCAAGTGTGTGAACTGAGACAGTATGAATACGTCCTGATCGCCGGACCCGACTCGATTCCTTTTTTACAGGGACAGGTCACCTGCGACATGACACAACTGACCAATGAACAGTGCCTGGCCGGTGCGCTGTGCAATCTGAAGGGGCGCGTCATCGGAGACTTCCTGTGCGTTCGTTCCGCGGAAGGCTGTCTGCTGCAGATTTCCGAGGGCAATGGGCAGAAAATCGCCGAGACACTTTCCAAGTACGCAGTATTTTCCAAAGTAGAGGTTGCAATCCAAAGCGGGCCCTGCCGCACCTTTGGCATCGTTGCTAATGAACGCCTCTTACTGAACGAACTGCTGCCCGCCCCTCCCACTCTTTCCTATCAGACGGCGACTTCGAACTCTGCCACGATGATTAAACTGGCCGGCACCCCGGACAGGTTTCAAGTGTGGGTCTGGAACGCTGAAAACGCAGACTTGGTGGCTGAAAGTCTTCGGAGGCTGACTGACCAGCAGACTCTGGCAGATTCCCGGCACTACGATTACGCAGAGACACTTGCCGGCCGGGCTCACGTCAGCGCGCAGCACAGCGAAGCTTTCACGCCACAGCTGTTGAACTACGATCTCTCCGGCGTCGTTAACTTCCAGAAGGGATGCTACACCGGACAGGAGGTGGTTGCCCGGATGCATTACCGGGCTGAAGCAAAAAAGCGCCTGTTCTTGCTACTGGCTGACGGCCCGTCAGACGCACTCAATGACGGGGCGGACATTGCGCTAGTACAACAGGACCAGCAGATTAAAGCTCAGGTCGTGCATCGCTCTTGTGGCCCCGGTGATTCGGTCGCCATGCTGGTCATACTGCCCACAACCTGCTCGAATTGCGAACAATCATTGCTGCTCGAGCAGGACCCGAAAGTGGGATTGACTGTCAGCGCATTGAGCTATACTTAATCTGCCGCTATCTGCCTGGCCACCGCCCGCCCCCAGGCAGGCTCGAGGGAACGGCACACAGCAACCCAGTAAGAACCGTGGCAGCGCGACCGCTGTGAACATCATGATCATTGGGGGCATTGTCGATATTGTGAGTACCGTCAGTGTTAGAAGCTTCGCGAACTTCGTCGGCACTGTCAAACGACTCCCTGAAGCAACTCATTTCAGTAATTAAAGGTCTTCGTCACCCATGATCACTAAATGGCCCTACACCATGAAGATTAAACCGAACACGCGGCGGAAATATGCCAAGAATCTGTATTGGTTGCGCAAAGAAATCGCCAAGCGCAGCGACACTGTAGATGACACGAAAGATGGCGCTGCAGATGAAAAACACAGCGAAACGCCGAATACAGCAACCCACAATGCATCATGACCGCTAGCAACGAAAACCAACAGGCCTTCAGCGCGGCTGAACTGTCCCGCGTCATTGAGATGGCCTGGGAAGACCGAACCCCTTTCGAAGCGATCGAGGCTCAGTTCAGTTTGTCGGAAACAGAGGTGATTAAGCTCATGAGAAAATCACTCAAGGACAGGTCGTTCCGACTCTGGCGCCAGCGCACATCCGGCCGGGCAACCAAACACCAGAAGTTGCGCCCGAAGGACGTTCTCCGGGCTTACTGCCCCACTCAGTACAAGAGCAAAAACAAATAGCGCGGCTCGAACGGTAAGAAACTTACGACTTCGGCAGTTCGCTTTAACCGCCGGCCAGGAGCACTTCATACATGATCCGGCCAGGCAACAGGGTAAAAAATCCGGTCAGGATCAGCGCCAACCAGTAAAAAGCTGTAGCGGATTGTCTGTGTCTTTTAATGTTGCCAGAGCGGGCATAATGAACCGTCAGCCCGATCGAAATCAGCGTCCAAAGGCTGAGCAGGTGGATCGGACTGTACCGCCCCCACAGGTTGAGTTCGTGAATGAAGAAAGACGACGTCGCCACCAGCGCCATCAGGCCCAACCACAGGCGCCCCATCAAGCGGTGCATGCTGCCTCCTTTGCGCATGGTCAGCTGAGCGGTCCCCAACCCGATCGCGGCTGTAGCACTCAACGCATGGAAAGGGATTGGCGTAGTGGCTGAGAATAACGCATCCGGGTTCAATCGCTGGCCCTCGAACGAAGCTGGGTTCAGATAACCGTATCCGATGCGCCAGTCGCGGTAAAGGCCAAACCACTGACTGGTCTTAGCCCAAGTTGCGGCTGGCTCACTGCGCCAAGGCGGTGCCAGGATAGCTGTACCGCTCCAGCAGGCAACACCCAAAGCTTCTACTTATGCGCGTGAAGGGACCACTCCGGTTCTTGCCTGCCCGGCAAACCGACTGAAAATCGAAACACAAGTTTCATCAACGCCTCAACTCAGTATAGAGTGAAGCCGACCCAATGCACTGCTTACTTCATAGCATCCTTTGCCGAACAGTTTGAGTGCAGCCGACCCGCATTAAAATTCCCTTATCAGCTTGCTGAAGTAAGTCTGCCGAAGAAATTCACATCTCTATCAGAAGGCGCCACCCGATTATCGACACATGAGAAGTTAGTGGATGAATCGTCTGAGGACGACATGGCACCGTCAACTGCAAGCATTGCAGCCAAAACTTCCAGAATGGTTTAAAAATAGACGACTCGTTAAAGTAGGACAGAACGATGTCGATGGGTAAGAGGCTTCTTGAGACAAGTGGGTGACAGCATTCCCAGAGAGCTGGAGTCCGCTGTCTTCTGATGATCACGCCGCAGCTACGATATATAAACCATGTCAACGATCTGCTATAAGCCGCGCGAACGGCGCCCAGTTGCTCGCCCCCGAACCTATTGATCAGCAACCCCATAATTCACGCCCGACGGTTTTTCATGTCCCAGCCATCCGATTGCCCTATTAAGCCACCGGTTCCGCTAAGCTTAGCGTTGGTCGCTGAAATGGCATTCTTAATGGAACTCCCGGAGACCGGATTTAGCTTTGCTGCCGTGAACAAAATCAAATCGGCGTTTCATTCCCGCGTTTTTCTCAGAAGACTTCTTGCCTGTGCAAAGGTTTGTTTGAGGCTTGACTGATTCAAGCCGTGGTCAACCCGGCACATTGTAGTTTCGGCTTCCTGCACAAGGGTTTTCACCAGCTCAGTCGTTTTCAAAAAGCCTCTGGCAGATTGTTCGGCAGCAGAGTGCGCTGCGTCATCAACAAGCAGTTCTTCCAGCAAGCCAATAAGGCGCAACAGGTCTGAAGAGTGCATTAGTTCAGACTCAACGTGAATCGACACCACTTTGCTGTTCAACAATTCATCCATGCGCTGCTCGTCCGCATTGGATAAATAGCCTTGCTCGTTGGCCCAGCCCAGCCATTCCAGCGTCATCAGCTCCGGAATCACCCTGAGTTTCTTGGACCAGTGCAAGAAGTAGTACTTGCTGTATTCAACCTCCAGCGCGTTGGCATAATTGATTCCGCGGCAGATCCCGGCGTCCAGCGGGTGAGAGGACGCCGTCCAAATTTGCTGATAGTTCAGATTATTGACCCGAGCAGCCGCCAGTTCGGCAGACTGATGATGCTCCGGGTAGGACTCTCCGGTTCGCAAACAAACCAGGCGCCCCGAATCCCGCACAAGTCTGAATCCGGCGAACAACCACATAGCCTCTGACACGCTCCACCAGTCTGCGAGCAGCATTGGTATCAGAGCGTCCCAGTCTGTAACGGAGTCATTCATCGTCGTTTACCTATCGCTTAGGGTTGGTTGACTACCGCATCTGGCTCGACTGATCTCAGTCGAAATCCAGCCGCAAGAGTTCACTGTGTATTCTGCCCAGAACCGGCTTCGTGTTGCCCCAAAGAATGGTGTCCGCGGCAGACACTGACAGTTCGGTAAATATGGGCCTTTCAGAGGCATTCAGCGTATATCACACCAACTGTCCCACCAATAACACGCCACAGCCGGCAATTTTGGTCACTTTTTGACCAGTTTAGCCCCCCAAGTTTTATATAGACCCCGCTATGATGAATAGGGGGCGGGAGTCAGATTCGCCTACTGAATTAGTTATAGCATCTTCCTAGACTTGCTTGAGCCGATTTTGAAAAAAGAAGTGGGTTTTATGTTGGGACGCATACGACAAGACTGGCGGTACTAAATCTTACAAAGACATGCACAAAGCTAGCAGTATATTGCAAACTCGAGCTTACAAACTAAAAAGTCTGACGAGAAAAAGCCATGCCAAACATAAACGGAACAGCGGCCAGCGAAATCCTTAATGGTACGGACGGTTCCGATTTTATAAAAACAAATGGTGGTATTGACATCGTTGTAGCTGGCGATGGAGATGATTGGATAAATGGAGACCCAAAAGATAGTAACTTGTCAGACTACACTGCGAGTCTTTCTTGGTCATACTGGTATTCCGCTGAGTCCCTCACGATATACGCAGGCGGCGGCAATGATTTTGTAATTGGTGGTCAATCAGGAGATCTGATTTACGGGCAGAGTGGTGATGATGCCCTAATTGGTTCCGAAGGTGCTGATGTTATATACGGTGGCGTAGGTGCTGATTTACTGTCAGGCAGAGAAGGCGACGACACTTTGTATGGTGGACAAGGCGATGATTTTTTTCGCTTTGGACCTGGTAATGACACCGCTTATGGAGAAGAAGGCAACGATAATATTAATGGATATGTGACCGAACAGTCCGATGTTGGTCGCATTTCCCAATGGATATATTTTGATTCAGATGGTGCCAATACTGCGTATGGGCAAGCGGGTAACGATGAAATATTTGGCGGGACTGGTAATGACACATTAAGTGGCGGTGACGGAAATGACTTTCTGGTTGGTCGTGCTGGGGACGATGAGCTTCGAGGTGGGAGCGGGGATGATTGGCTATATGGTCAGGAGGGCGAGGATGTTTTGTACGCCGAAGAGGGTTTCGATTACTTGGTAGGAGGTCTTGGAGACGATACCTATGTAATCAATACAAGATATTTTGAGATTTATGACGAAGCTGGAAACGATACAGCAGTCATTAATGTCGATTTCGCAATCTTGCCTCAAAGCATCGAGAGATTAGAGTATTCAACAAGCGTGCTTCCAGCTCCATACTGGATAGCTTCAGTGGTAGATGAAAATGCTGGCGCATTCAGTGGTTTTCTTGGCTCAGGCAAGAAGTTTACTTACTCATTTCCCACCCAACTACCAGGTTATTATGAAGACGCTGAATTTAATAGGAACTTTCAATCATTCAGTGAATTATCCAAAGCCAATATTAGCAGTTTTTTTGCTGAGGTCGAAAATCTGATTGATGTCACTTTTCAACTTTCGGAACAGGCGTCCGAACGAAACCATATCGCAATATGGGCAACTGACCTGCCCGCAGGCGTTGGAGGTAATGCTCAGTTTCCTTGGAGTGATTTTGCAGGTAGCGATATTCGGATTGACAGCACCAACAAGGATATTGTCACTGGCAGTTACAACGCTCATCTATTTTCTCATGAATTTGGTCATGCCCTTGGGTTGAGGCATGTTTCTGATACCCCGTCTACAGGGAGCGGTGAAGTAGCTCCTCCTCCATATCTCAGCGATGCAGAGGATATCAGCAGATGGACCCAAATGAGCTACAACAGCAGCGCCGAAGAGTATGTGCTTGCGTTCTCTCCCCTTGATATAGCGGCTCTTCAGTACATTTACGGGCCAAGCAAAAAAGCGCGAACTGCTAATGATACCTACACATTCAGAACTCACGAGGCAAACTTCGTCTGGGATGGTGGAGGTACAGATATGATAGATGCTTCGGCTTCGCCTGAATCAGTTACAATATTCTTGGAGCCTGGATACCATGGGTTTAAAGGGCTTACTAAGAAAGCGGAATTAATAACGGCGCCAGGGCAAATTACAGTCAATTTCGGCACTGAAATAGAGAACCTTAAAGGGTCTGAGTTTTCAGATGCGTTAACAGGAAATTCATTATCTAACCGAATTTGGGGGCTTGCTGGTACGAATGTCATTGATGGTAAAGAAGGGATAGATTTCGCTATTTTTACTGTACCTGCTATTGACTACACGATTAGTACTTTTATTGACTATGACCAATCTGGTGAAATTGCACTTCGCACAGCTTGGACATTTGAAAGCGAGACTGAAAAATCTACGCTCCGGAATATAGAGAGAGCTATTTTTGAAGACGTCAACTTAGCAATCGACTTAGATGGTAATGCAGGAATCGCTGTTAAAACACTTGGTGCATTTTTAGGCGCAGAATTTGCAACTGACGCAAACTTAGTTGGCTTTGTTCTTAACCTCTTGGATGGTGGGATGAGCTATGATGAGCTACTGCAAGCTGCAGTTACTGAAGTCTTTGGAGAAAACCCTACAGGCACAGAGCTTGTCTCACATTTCTATAACACTTTAGTAGGTGGCGTAGCGCCAATCGAAATAGTCTCTCAATATGCCGGGCTGGTAGATAGCGGAGAGCTGTCTGCGGCAGGTTTAGCCAAGCTCGTTGCCGATAATGAGATAAACACCACGAACATTGACTTGGTAGGGTTGTCAAGCACTGGAGTTGAGTACCTGATCGGATAGGTTGGTTATACTGACGAAACCTCATTTTCTCCCATCAAAAGAAAGCAGAAAGAAGTTCCCGAATCAAGGCGTCGCACATGACTGGCCAAAGATATGCCTTCAGGTTTGTCTGGTAGCACCCGCATGTAGAAGAAATCACGCCAGTTGTTCCAGCCGTCTTCATAGGCCAGGACTTCAAGTGCTTGCCAGTATTCACGCTCCAAAGCTAAACAGGTTAACCCGCCTTTTAAGTAGATGTGACGCTGTTTTAGGTATCGTCTGAGCATCAGTTAGTGCTTCTATCCTCTATTAAATCTCTTCTTCTCTTAGATTCGCTAAGATTTCTTCGCTGATTTTGAAAATGCTTTGACATCTATTGAGAATGGATGGCAACCTAAAGACGAGTTTGAGCCCAGAAAAGAAGAACTAAAGTAGATATCGAATATACTGCTGTTGGCTAAATCACCAGATAAAGAGCACAGAAATGAACGCTAACTTATTAAAAAAATCCATTTATGTTGTTTTGCATTTTTGGTTCATAGCTTCTGCGTATGCTGATGCTGTTTATGACCCAGCTACCGGCACAATAACTTTATCCCATGTCCTTGCTGGAGATGGGTCTAGTAAAACCGAATCTATCTATGCCACGAATGTGCAAATTACCCCGGGTGCAATACTCTCTCTGGGAAAAGCTTGGCCTCCATACATTCATCCATCGCCTTGGCCGGCAGAAGTCGACTTCTATGATATGGCAGCTCAAGAATTAAAAATCTCTTATATTAGAACGCCAGATGCTTCAATCGAGCTCAACGATGTAGTACTCAAGATAGACGCTGTCTCGGGTGTTGGTTTCTCTGAGTCAATTGCTGCGGGCATTGCGGACTACAAATTTAGATATGTTTTAGATGATTCCCTCCCCAGCGAATGGCGGAACGAATTTGAACAAATAATGAATAATCTTCAGAGAGACATTCCCATTTATGCTAAATCTGATTGGTATAGTATGCCGATATTCGCATGGAAAAGTGATGCCGGACGGCCACTGCCTTTTGTAAGTGGCGGATGTATTTGCGGAGGAGGAGAAGGCGGCCATTTTCGCTGGATGAGCCTCGAAATTCCCGCGTCAGAATTCGAATACAACCAAATACATCGTTACAGCATAATACCCCATGAATATTTTCACGTATATCAACTTAGCCATGCCAACAATTTTGGAATCAAATGGCTAATGGAGGGGCCAGCTGCAACGCTTGAATCAATTTATGTGCAAGAGCATTATGGCATTGATTATTTCTCTTCGGCCCAGGGACCAAGTCTTTCTGAACAGGTTAGAGAAAATACTGCTTCGTACGAGTCTTATACTGCTTCTGGTGGCGAGGCAGACATTAATTACTCCGGCTCGGTATTCATGACATTAGTTCTTAGTGCAGAGCTGCAAAAGCTAGGATTGAGCGAGACTGAAGCTTACAGGAAAATATTCCAGGAGTTTTTCCTGGCAAGTCCAAACGTAGATAATTGGAAAGCTAAATTTTTGGAAGTATTTTCAATAAGTTTGGATTCGTTTTACTCTGCAATAAAAACTTACGAACTCTCCTACGATGCTGTTCTTCCTAGCGTGGATTTAAAGCTTTCCCAAATATTTTCGGACTAGCGAATAGCTGTAAGACTTTAGGGGCAAAACGCAATAGTATGAAACTAGCAGTTTAAACCGAGATTTTATCGTAAGTTTTGTATCTAAATAGAAGAGTTTGAGTGTTATAACGAGCGAGATGTTTGGCGGAAACCATGAAAGTACGTCTCGCTTAGGTGAAGCTTGGCCAAACACCTGTCACCACAATCACCCGACCTCCACTCATCAAACAGTACACAATCCCCATCTTCCGCACATGACTGGCTAAAGATATGTCTTCAGGCTTGTATGGTAGTAGCCGTACATAGGAGTAATCACGCCAGTTGTTCCAGCCGTCTTCATCGGCCAGGACTTCGAGTGCTTACCAGTATTCACGTTCCAAAGCTAAACAACTGCGCCCGCTGTCTAGGTCAGTGTGACGCTGTTCTAGGTATCGTCGTAGCATAATCAATTAGTGCAAGCATCTGGAAAATCTTCGATTAGGGAAACTAATCGGGCATCAAGGAGACTCTTCCTAAAGTCAAACACAGGCCGAGATAGGCAACTGTTGTAGACAAATTCCATAGCGTTTAATTTTGTCTGCCAGATATTTTCATCCATTAATCCAAGGCTGTACTGAACAAAATCATTCTCATATATCCACCAAAGCCGATGCATACTGTTTTCAACCACCCATTCATAGTCCTCAGTGACCGGTATATCGCCATTCATATCTCCACTAATGTTTGGTTGCTCTTCTATGGTTCTGATAACGCGTCTGCCCCGTCAAAAAAGAACTGAGTTCTCAATGCTTGCTGTCCCGCAAGGGCGATACTTTGAAATTGCTTCATTTCCAAGCCAACAAATACGAGTGAGCCAATGATCCCTCCCATGCCCAATAGCTGAATTAAGTCTTGTACATCTATCTTCTTCATTACTCAATTACCTCCACTCGAACAGCTTTTCCTTAGACTGTCTATAACAGATTAAGGCTTTTATCTTTACGCGGTTATCCACTGCTTTTCGGAAATGAACTACGCTTGTTATATTAAAGGATTCACAATGAACGATCAGCCATTGAAAATGTCGTTTTGAATTACTGCTCTAAAAATAGCCAACTATCAAGATGGGAAAAAATTTAGGAGATAAAATAATGGGAAAAGCTAGAATGAACGCCTTCATTCAACTATTCGGCATTTTGGGTATCATCGGTTCTCTGCTTTTTGTCGGCCTTGAAATGAGACAGTCGCAACGCATTGCTCTTGCGGCGCAACAACAATCGAGGCTTGAAGTATGGTCGGAAATGACTAATGTTTACACCGAAAGGGGATTGAGTATGTTTGAAATGATGAATGATCTGCTGAACTCAGAATCCTATGACGATAATTACGAACTGGCTGCTCACAATTGGCTCTTTCAGCGAATCTTAATATTTGAGTCAGATTTTGTTCAATATAGAGCAGGACTAATGGAGAGACCTGTTTGGGAAGCTAAACTTCAAGGGATTCAATCTGTTTACAGCTCGTGTAAAAATAGGCGAGTTTTGGACTTCTACATGCCGTATGTCCATCAAGATTTACACCCGCTTTTTATCGGAAACTCGAGCATGGCTTGTTTTTAAGTTATTTTTAATATTCAGGGACTAGCTCGCTCACTCATCCAGAGTAATGAGCTCCGTCAAACAAAGTCTTTGGTCCATTCCAACGGGATTATCTTGCTTAGTCGAAAAGAAAGACCAGAAGAGGCTGACGTTTTGCCTGACTTAATTTCTTGAAAAGTAACCCACTCTATTACCGTTGTATGTGCCAACCCAAATTTCATCGTTTATTTCTATGGCTGTACTTGCGTTTTGCAGCGCAGCAACGCTACTCATACCGCCAATTGTGTTGAACTCGAGTGTTTCTGAGTCTATTTCAACAACAGACCAACCGTCGCCGGTCGCGTTAGCACCCGCGGTCAGTAATTTTCCGGCACTTCCCCAACGAAGATTATCTGGGTTGCTATCGAGAACCCCAGAAACTGCACGTTCATTTCCTTGAGTTAGGTCAAACCGCGTAATAGTTCTTGTGCCAATCGCAGCGACATACATATATTTCTCGTCATCTGAAACTGCAATGCCGTTTGGTCCCGATAGTTCGGTCCCATCCATAATCGAAGGTGCTCCAGCAGGATGCCACTCAACAACGCTCCCTCTGGCCTGCCCAGAAACTACTGACTCGAGGCCCCCAGACCAAGTCATGAATTGCGTAGTTACAAAACCCCCATCATTCAAGATAGCAACGCTATTGTGCATAATTGATTCATCCAAAGGCACGCATCCCGTCCATTTTAAACTGGCTGAGCCTGAAGATAAGTCCAGTTCGAACATTTCTATCGCCTCTCTAGCGCCATGACTTGTTATAAACAAGTCATAGACTTGGGCACTTTTTGTTTTAAGTGATAAACCGTGTGCAGAGTAGTTTTGGACGTTCAGAGGCCCTGGGCATTCAGGATAAAGTGCACCATTAAGCTCTTGAGAAAAGCTCGGCTTGGAAACAAGGTCTTCCCAGCTGTCGTCCTCAGTATTTATTAGATAAATATGACCATTCACCTCTTCATCATCTGTTAGTGCCGAGCTTGCCATGCCAGTTGTTATAATAAGATCAGTCCCAGCAACGCTTATCAGATCTTCTGCATTCATTAGCCCACATATGTAAGTGGTTTCTCCGTCTGAAGCACACTCATCGGAATTTTGATTGGCAGTTAAGTAATTGTCTTGGCTATCCATGCACGACAGCAGAAGAATCGGTGATGTAAGTACTATGACTAGTTTTGCTAGAGTTTTCATAATTGTTCTCTTAGTTCTTTATAAAGTGTGCTTTGCAGAATCGGTGCTAACAGGGCGGTGGGCCATCTAAATAAAAAAAAATCAAGGAAGATAGCCGTGACCAAAAAAATCCCGCGAATCAGAGTAGTAGGCAGTTAGCTTGTTGGCAAGTACCGAGAGGAAACCCATGTCGGCGAGCATTACCTCTCGGTCTCGTATCTGTTGCTATTCTTAAAGAGCACAATTATTAGCGGAACGTTTTTGTACTTCAAGCAAAAATTCTTCGGTTACCCTTTGTATAAAAAACATCTCTCAATGGGTAATTATCATAGATCCGTGCTGCAACTAGGTAGGTATAATCAACAGCTTGCTCGTCAACTCCTAATTATTTGTAGATATTATAAGCGTTTAATAGACTTAAAATTCTCACTCTAGCTATTGCAGTATAGATCGCGCTCTCTTCGGCATCTGACCAGTCTATTTCTATCTCAGCTCCCGATTTCATCATCTGCGCTGCCAGATTACTCCCCTTCAGTGGAGCCGAGTAAAAGGCCATCAAGGAGTGGTTTCTATTCTGAATTAACTCTGCTTCAGCCAGAAGACGACTTTGCTCGATCTCTTCGTTAACGAACCACAAAGAGACTAACAATCCGAGGACACCCGTAAAATTAATTATATTTGAGATTGACACGTTACTTGGTACTGACATTTTTAGTTCCTGTGAAATTAGACTAGTCTCCTGTTATTGTAGTCCTCATATTGATACTTAGTTATCGACTGTCGGCTCAGTCTGGTATAGAAACGACGAAATTATAGTCTTTTGCTCTGTTGATGAAGAAGGCGAGCCTAATTGTAAACAAATTGAATTGGAGTACTAACATTGAACGATAAGTCCTTGAAAATCTTGCTTGGAATTATTGCAGTTAATCTAACACTTCAAACTATCAATCAGATTGGGATGTTCCCGACTGCTCATGCCCAATACGTTTTTCCTCCCCGAGAGCCTCTCGATGTGCTGCGGATAGCGATTTGTGAATCTGATGGTCTCCGCTGCGGAACAATTAGCGGGAGTTTTAGCGACGGGCCTTTGCAAGTAGAAATAGACTAATCACACAGTTGCTGCAAGGCTTCCAGATACATCTGATTCAGGTCTGTCTCTGATTTGGTCTTGGAGTTCGCTCCGTAATTATCTGGGTCTAGTTTGGATGCGAGCCATGTATCTGTCAGATTTTTTCAAAGTTCAGGCTATACTTTAGTATTTTTGTGCACACGCTATTTAGGTGGCTAATATTTGAGCAAGGCAGGGAAAGCTGAGAAAGACTAACCCCCAGATAAAGAGGATATGATTGCCTGATTATTGCTCCCTCGAATTAGCCTTTCTAATGGAAGAGAATGAGACAATGCATTTAAAGATAGTCCTTACAGCACTCCTCTTTTTTCCAATCACTCTCGCAGCGCAAGAGACGCTGATAGAAAATGAATATAAAGCTTATTTAGATGACTTTATGGCTTTCGATTTGGAAGGTATAGCATCTCATTTTACTACCCCCACAATGGTTATTGGTGCTTCGACACAAGTACGGCTAGATGAAGATGCAATTAAAGACGCCTATCGTGCCGCAAGAACAAATATTCAGAATGGCTACGCATATAGCAAAAGCAGCCTAGAAATTACTCAAGTTACAAATAAAATCTATTGCGTAACGAACACATTTACCAGACACAACGATGCGGATGAAGTCTTATTTGAGGGTACTTCTTATAATTTTTTTAAGGAAACCAAACGCGGCTGGAAGTTATTTCTAATACAGAGTGCTGAAAACGGACTAGTTGGCATCGCCCCCTGAGGGTGCCTCCACTTTATTCAGATTGGTTCCATGCATTATGTTAATTAATTTACACCGCAATTTCTGGGGAAGCCTCGAACTATCTCTCGAAAACCTTCTTCGACAGTGGCTAGTCGCGTCGCAAATATTTCTTGGAGATGACAAGGAGAGTTCGCTAAAAAAAGTTCTATGCCCCGTAGTTTTGCTTGCCACGCATCTTCTGTCATTAAGCCTTGGGTGTACTGAACAAAATCACTTTCATAAATAGACCACAGCCCATTATGGGCGTTGCGTTCAGCTATTTCCAAATCGCTTAATCCCTCAGCTTCTTCTAGAGAGTAACTAATCGCTGACCACCAATCTAAATTCGTTTCTGCGTATGCGGTAATAAAAGACATCGTAGTTGATATTCTGTCTTGATATGTGTTCGCCATAGCTATTCTTTGAGATTGTTGCATTTCCAGACCCACAAAAACCAAACCACCAAGCACCCCAAGCATACCCAGCAACTGAATCCATGTATCTAAGCTAACTTTTTTCATGATTTACTCCGTGCATTCGTCATCGAAGTCGGAAAATATTGCTGTAAATTTCGCACTGAAAAATAGCTTCATGAACTCAAAAATATGTCGAGTGTCGCAAGTATTATAATTAAATTCCCAACCAGCCAATTTGGCTTTCCAAATATCTTCGTCCATAAGCCCGGAGTCATACTGCAAGAAGTCATTTTCGGCTATCTGCCAATACCAGTAAGTCCAATTTTTGGCTGCTGCTCTTTCTTCTAAGGAAAGATCTTGTAGACCGTCGTTTTTTGGTCTAACGCCCATGCGCTCACCGTTCATTTTCATCGACATATCATCAAAGCTCAAACCGGCTTCCGTCATAGTATTATATGAATCCGTAATTACTTGTGTTCTTGCCTGCTGCTGCGCTGCAAGTGCAATAGTGTGTGATTGTCTCATTTCTAGACCAACAAAAATCAGACCACCCAATAGCCCAATCATTCCCGATAGTTGAATCCATGTATCTAAGCTAACTTTCTTCATGTTTCACCCCTCACACTCATCTGGTAATGAGTCAATGACTTCAACTAAGCCCAATGGAAAGAAAGATTTCCGGATTGTCATAAGGTCTCGATAGTTACATTGGTTATTGAAAAATGCGAGTCCGTCTAACTTGGCTTGCCAAACGTTTTCTGGCATTAAGCCCTGTTCAAACTGAAAATAATCGTTTTCATATACAAAAAGAGTTTGGTGAAAATTATTTCGTCCAGCTGCTATTCCAGGAGTATATTGCTCTGCTAATTCAGGCCGGTTCAAGAGCGCGACCGAATGCCAATCTAGCCCAGCTTCATTGAACGCCCCAAAAAAACTTGTCGCAATCGCTGTTCTGTCCATCTGCTGACCCGCCATGGCGATTCTTTGAGATTGTCTCATTTCCAAACCGACGAATATGAGTGAACCAATTATCCCTACCATGCCTAGTAGCTGAATCAGGTCTTGTATATCTATCTTCCTCATTACTCAATTACCTCCTCTTTAACAGGCTCTTTCTCAGGCCGTATAGTATTAATCACAATATTTATCTCCTCGCGGTTATCCACTGCTTTTTCAAAGGTACTGATAGGCAGCATACGGTCCATCAGGATCTTTTGAGCCGCAGTTTGGTTCTTATGATTATCGCCCAAGGCTGTGCGTATGACAGTCTCTAAGACCTTAGGGACGTCTGGATGCTCCAAAAGCGTTTGCTTCAGCTCAACTTGTCTAGCCCGCATTCCTGCTGGCCTGCCACGTTTGGCGGGTGTTTTACTCATGATGTGTCATGTCCAATAAATAGATTAAATCCACGCATAAACGGTTACGCATAAACACTTACGCCTACCGATAGGCGCCTATTCAGACTCACTCTTCTTGGGTTCACCAGCCAACGGGTTCGGATATATCGGCTTACCGAACGGGCCACGTTCCTGCCGCAGCAGTTCTTCGTAGAAATCCCGTAACGCTGAAGTCGCTTTGGGCTGTGATGGTTCCCTTACTGGCTCCTGCTTTTGGCCGCCGAAAAGCTCAGACTTAAACTTCATGTGTTTCTCCTTTTTGAAAATAAAGTGCACCAAGTGTTACAGCCATCAAAAAACAGCCTGTAAGCATCATGTGTAATGCAAATGCTCTGCTTCACTTATATGTTCTTGATGTGCATCAAACGTGTTCACAAATGACTCTTAAGGCTCGTCTGTCACGCTTGTTTCAGTTTTTTTTGGAACTTCTTGCGCGTCAGTCCAAGATATTCTGCCGTCCAGATACTTCTCAAATTCTTGCCGGCAGACATCACCAGTGGCTTCAAGTTTTTTACTTAAAGTTCCGTCAGCGGTTTAACGACTTTCAACGTATTTTTCCACCATCTTTTCCACCCGAAATTATGTTTTTTGGCGGAAACGCAGAGTTACGCAACTACACCGAGCTGAAGCGTTTTATGCTGATATTTATAGAGTTTTTGCTACGTGGAGTGTCGGAAGGTTACTGTAAGTTGGTGTCCCCGGCAGGGGTCGAACCTGCAACCTACGCCTTAGGAGGGCGTCGCGCTATCCAGTTGTGCCACGGGGACTTGTCGCCAAGTATACCGCAAGCAAGATAAATAGCCGATTTTTGTTCTGCCGCAGAGCCTGCACTGAATCCGGGAGCGGCCCTAACAGTGACCTGACTTGCAGTGATAAGGCAGACCCCCTAAAGTCTCGACATCACTGGAATCACGGAAAACGTGCCATGTCAGCGTTCACCTGGACGTGCAAAACCTTTGATCAGCTCAGCCGCGATGAACTGTATGAGATCCTTCGATTGCGCTCGGCAGTCTTCGTGGTCGAACAGCAGTGCGTCTATCAGGATGTCGATAATTTTGATCAGGCAGCCCATCATGTCATGGGCCTGATCGGGGGCGAGATCACCTGTTACGCGCGACTGCTGGCACCAGACACCAAATACCGGACCGCGGCCATCGGCCGGGTGGTTGCGAACCGGGCTAAGCGCCGCCGAGGCTACGGAAAGGCGCTTATGAGCTTCGCGATCCAGCAGTGCGAGGATCTGTGGCCAGAGCTCGGAATCACCATTTCCGCCCAGCAGTATCTGGAAGGTTTCTATCAGCAGCTTGGGTTTGTCACGGCCAGCTCACCGTATTTGGAAGACGAGATCGCCCACATCAAAATGGTGCGCAACTGAGCTCAATCAGCCCGCTGCAGGCGCTTAACCGCCTCAAACTCAGCAAGCACAAGCTTATTCTGCTCTGGTTTAATAGCACTGATTCCCACAATCGCTAGCGAGGCAAACACGAAGCCCGGCACGATCTCATACAGATCAAAAATTCCGCCGTGAAGGTTTGACCAGATAACTACCGTCAACGCCCCGGTCAGCATGCCGGCAATGGCTGCGCGCGCGGTCATCGCCCGCCAGAAGAGTGAAAATACGATGATCGGGCCGAAAGCGGCACCGAAACCGGCCCAGGCATAGCTGACAAGATCCAGCACCCGGCTCTGTCGATCACTGGCAATGATCAAAGCCAGAATCGCGATAACGATGACAGCTGCGCGACTCACGGCCAATAGCTCTCGCTCGCTGGCCTGCGGCCTGATAAAAACCCGATAGATGTCTTCGCTGATCACGCTCGAAGACACCAGCAACTGGGAATCAATGGTGGACATAATAGCCGAAAGGATAGCCGCAGTAATGATACCTGCAACCCAGGGATTAAAGAGACTCTGGCTGAGCTCAATGAATACCGTTTCCGGATTCACCAGAGGAGTTTCTGCAAAGTAAGCGATGCCGGCCAAGCCCGTGGTTACCGAACCAAAGAGCACGACAACCATCCACGCCATGGCGAGGCGGCGCGCCGGCAGCAGCTTTTCAGGATTTCCTGCTGCCATGAAGCGCGCGAGGATATGGGGTTGTCCAGCATAGCCCAGACCCCAGGAGACCAGAGACAGAAAAGCCAGCACTCCAATGTCTGCAAACAGGGACATGCTAGCCGGATTGATGTGTTGCAATTGGCCGGATACGGTAGAGAGGCCACCTGACCCTATAACCACTGCCACAGGGGCAATCAGCAGTGCCAGCAGCATCAGAACAGCCTGAATGGCATCAGTCCAGGCCACAGCGAGGAACCCGCCGATGAAGGTGTATGACACGATAATTAAGCCACCCGCCAGCAGCGCAGTGGAGTACTCCAGGCCGAAACTGTTCTCAAACAGGATCGCCCCGCCCACCAGACCAGACGCTGTATAAAAAGTAAAAAATAGCAGAATCACGCTGGCCGACAGGATGCGCAGAATGCGGGTAGTATCCTGAAACCGGTTTTCGAAATAATCAGGCAGGGTAAGGGCGTTGCCGGCATGCTGACTGTAAAGTCGAAGTCGCTTCGCCACAAACAGCCAGTTCAGATACGCACCAAGGGTCAGCCCGATGCCAATCCACACCTCACCGAGTCCGGACAGGTAAATGGCACCCGGCAACCCCAGCAACAGCCAGCCGCTCATGTCAGAGGCGCCCACACTGAGCGCTGTAACCACCGCACCCAGTTTCCGCCCTCCAAGGATGTAGTCCCCGAGATCATGGGTCTGGCGATAGGCTCTGATGCCCAGAAAAAGAATCAGTAGTAGATAAGCAACAAAAGTGACCAACAAAGGGGCATCAAATTCCATGCACAGGCTCGTTAGGTAGGCTTGATCAGTGGCAACTAGTTTACTGTAATTTCCCTGTCCTGCGGGACCAAGTACCCGTAGGTTCGGTGACACTTCACCCGTATACCCAAAGAACGCACCGGATTTTTAGCTGACATGGATCGCCAACCTATTTAGTAAATTTTTATATTTGTAATATGATCGATTATCGATAACAAAGTAAATTTATTACTATTCTTGCCGATCACTAAGTCATTAAACACACGAGCAGCCCCCATGCCCCATCCGAAAACCCAGCAGATCCTGCTACAGCGCTTAAAAACGCGGGGGCCTCAGTCAGTCAAGATACTCTCCAAGCAGCTGGATATCACCACCATGGGTGTCCGCCAGCATCTCAACGAACTTGCAACGCGGGGCCTGGTGACCACAACAGGCGAGAATCACCAGACCAGGGGCCGTCCAGCGCATTACTGGCAGCTGACTGACACGGGCCACCGGCAATTTCCGGATTCCCACGCCGAAGCCTGCGTGACATTGATCACCCGCATCCGCGATCAGTTTGGTGACGAGGCTTTGCAGGAAATCATCCGCGGCAATCAGAATGCTGATCTGAACCGGTATCAAAAAGCACTGGAACAGACAGATAGTGACCTAGCCTCCCAACTCAGCATGCTGGCCGAACTTCGCTCAGAGGAGGGCTTCATGGCCGAGGTTCGCTTGATACCGAACGGCTGGCTGTTTATCCAGAACCACTGCCCTATTTACAATGCCGCACAATCCAGCCAGCACTATTGCCACAGCGAACTACGCCTCTTAACAACACTGCTTGCCGGCCGGGCCACTGTTGAACGAACGGATTATCTGCTGGACGGTGCGCGCCGCTGCGCCTATAAAGTATCCGCTATCACCGACTGACAGGCAGTTGTCTGAACACTGGCGCTCTGCTCTGCGGAGAACCTTGCACCGCTCAGAAAATCGGATGTCGAGACGGCGATCGTAGCCTCGGATACGTATCAGGCGCCTGCTAGGCTGGGAGCCACAGTCAGCCGCCGGGCAGGATTCAGAACAGCGACACAGGTCTGTTATACTGCCGGCCAAAGGAAGTCCTCTATGTCACACACCAACCCGCTGGCTCCACGCCGCTACGAGGCGGAACCCCAGGCCATCTTCAACTACCCGAAATACTGGGCAGAGTGTTTTGGCCCGGCGCCATTCCTTCCCATGTCCAAAAATGAGATGGATGAACTGGGCTGGGACAGCTGCGACATCATCATTGTCACCGCAGACGCTTACGTTGATCACCCCAGCTTCGGGATGGCAGTCGTCGGACGTCTGCTGGAAGCCCAGGGCTTCCGGGTCGGCATCATCGCCCAACCTGAGTGGGATACAGCCGAGCCTTTCAAACAACTGGGCAAACCGAATTTTTTCTTCGGCGTCACCGGTGGCAACATGGATTCACTGATCAACCGCTATACCGCAGAACTCAGAATCCGCAGTGATGACGCCTATACCCCCAATGCGGAGGCCGGCAAAAGGCCAGATCGCTCGGTGATCGTTTACAGCCAGAGGTGCCGCGAGGCCTATTATGAGACGCCCATCGTCATCGGCGGCATCGAAGCAAGCCTCCGACGCATTGCGCAGTACGACTACTGGAGCGACAAGGTCCGGCGCTCGATCCTCATTGACTCCAATGCTGACATCCTACTGTATGGCAATGCAGAGAGAGCACTTGTCGATCTGGCAACAGAGTTGGCCGCTGGAAAATCAATCGAGGATTGCTGGGACGTGCGCGGCACTGCAAGGGTCTGCGACCGTCCACCTGAAGGATGGACCGAGATAGATTCAACGCGAATCGACTGGCCGGCTAAGATCGACAAACTACCCAACCCCTACGAGTACCAGCACAGCAAGCAGGAACTGAACGACGAGCACAGGACGCAAAGCGATCGCGAAGAGGCAGCACTCGTCAAGATTATTCCTCTACCTCTGCAGCGCCAGACTGAATTCGACAAGTCCACCAGCTACATCAGACTGCCTTCATTCAATAAAGTGACAAATGACCCTGTACTCTATGCTCATGCATCCAGAGTGCTTCATCAGGAAGCTAATCCATACAATGCCCGACCCCTGGTGCAAAAACATGGAACCAAGGATATCTGGGTCAACCCTCCTCCCATTCCGCTGGAAACTGAGGAGATGGACTGGGTGTTTGACTTGCCGTTTCAGCGGCGCCCCCATCCGAGTTACGGCGACGCAAGAATTCCAGCTTACGACATGATCAAAACCTCCGTGAATATCATGCGAGGTTGCTTTGGCGGCTGTACTTTCTGCTCAATTACTGAACACGAAGGCAGAATCATTCAGAGTCGTTCAGAAGACAGTATCCTCAGGGAGATCGAGAAAATCAGAGACCAGGTACCGGGCTTTACGGGGACGATTTCTGACCTCGGCGGCCCCACCGCGAACATGTACAAGCTCAACTGCAAGTCCCTTGCGATCCAGAGAAGCTGCAAGAGGCTGTCATGTGTTTATCCGAACATCTGCAAGCATCTCAATACGGATCACAGCCCGACCACTCAACTCTACCGAAAAGCTCGGGCGATTGATGGCGTGAAGCGTATCGCGATTGCTTCAGGTCTGCGATATGACCTTGCGCTTAGAGATCCGGAATATATTCAGGAACTGGTGACTCATCATGTGGGCGGCTATCTCAAGATCGCGCCAGAGCACAGCGAGGACAAAACACTCTCGAAGATGATGAAACCGGGCATTTCTGCCTACGATGAATTCAAGCGCCTGTTTGACCTCTATTCAAAAAAGGCCGGCAAGAAGCAATACCTGATTCCCTATTTCATCGCCGCCCACCCGGGGTGCGATGAAGAGGACATGCTGAACTTGAGCCTGTGGCTGAAGAACCATAATTTCAAGCCGGACCAGGTTCAGACTTTCTATCCTTCTCCCATGGCGCTCGCTACTGCCATGTACTACTCGGAGAGAAACCCACTGCAGAAACTTCGCTACAAGGGCGAAAAACTCAGCGTCAGCAAAGACATTGAGCAGCGGCGGCTACAAAAAGCCTACCTGCGTTATCACGATGAGAAAAACTGGCCGCTGTTACGAGAATCACTTAAACGGCTCGGAAGAGAAGAATTGATCGGCACAGGAAAAAACAGTCTTATTCCGCCGGCTAAGAAACCCAGAGCGAAGGCACCGGCCCGCCGTCGCCGCTAGCGGGCGTCATCAGCGCAACAAATCGCCCGCAACGCTGCCTATTCCTGAGCTGCAGCTTCGGACCTCTTGGCCTTTGGCCTGTTTCATGAATGACTCATTGCCGGGCGTAACCCCGAGGCGCTTCTCAGCGGGCTATTCAGTCCCGCCGGCCTTTTATCTTGTGCTCAATATTAGTGAGAACTCCGCGAAGAATATTCATTTCCATCGCATCAATCCGGACCCTGCCGAACAGTCTGCGCATCCGCTGCATGAGCTGGCGCGGGTTGTCCGGATCATGAAAGTCTATCTCTACCAGCACCCGCTCAAGGTGTTCATAGAAATATTCCACCTGCTCGACCGTGGCTCTCTCCTGATCCCAGTACTCGTCCTCTGCCTTATCGTCAGCCTCATCATCCCTGAGCACCGCTCTTCTGATTTCATAGCAGAGCACCATCACCGCGGCTGCCAGATTCAGGGAGCTGTATTCGGGGCTCGCAGGGATCTGTACATGAAAATGGCAAAGCTGTAGCTCCTCGTTATTGAGCCCGGAGTCTTCTCTGCCAAACACCAGCGCCACCTGTGCAGACCGACTCTCCTTAACGAGTTTCGCCGCGCTTTGCTCCGGTGTCAGCATAGGCCACGGCAGACTTCTGGACCTGGCACTACTGCCGATCACCAACGCGCAATCGGCAATCGCCTCGCCCAAAGTATTCACCACCTCTGCCTGCTCCAGTACATCAAGCGCGGATGCAGCTCTGCCCACCGCGACGCCACTGGGAAACTCCACCGGATTAACCAGAGCCAGGCGGCTTAAACCCATGTTCTTCATCGCGCGCGCCGTTCCGCCGATATTGCCGGGATGTGAGGTATTGACCAGAACAATTTTGATGTGAGGGAGTGTATTCATGAGGCTTCAGTGTCTACAAAGAGGCCAAAGTATAGCAGCAACGGGGATTAACACCGCGAATCGATAACCTGCTATCATCCCGCGCCTCACGGGGTCTTGGCCTTAACTCAAGAACGCGACAGCAGGAATTTCCATGCATCCACTCGTAAACATTGCCCTCCGCGCAGGTCGCGACGCAGCGGGTGTACTTGCGCAGCAAAGCGAGCGCTTGGATCGCATCCGCGTGGTCGAAACTGAAGCAGATCAGCAAGTCACCTCAGTGGAGGTTGACGCAGACAAATCGTTGCTCTACCACATCCGCGCTGCATACCCGAATCACCACGTCAACTCCCGCATCTCCGGAGAGCACCCCGGCAAGCCCGGAGAACCAACCTGGCATCTGGATCCAGCCATCGGCATGGACAACTTGTTATACGGTTTCCCGGCGTTCGGGGTTGCAATGGCCATCGAGATTAACAATAAGATAAACCATGCCACGGTACTTTTCCCTGTCCTTCAGGAAGAATTCACCGCGAGCAGGGGCAGCGGCGCTCAATTGAACGCCAGACGACTACGTGTCCGGACCGGAGATGAATTGAAGAACGCGCTGATCGGCGTAAACCCCGCGGATCTCGATGCTGCCCTGCTCACTGCTCTGATTCGAGAATTAATCGGCAAAGAAGGGCAATTCCGGTCGCTGGGGGATACCACCCTCGACATGCTGCAGGTCGCTGCAGGCCGCTACAGTGGTGGCTGGGGCAGAGCCTCTTCCGGACCGGGACTGCAAGCGGCCCTGCTCGTTCTCCAGGAAGCCGGAGGACTCGCTGGCACACATACCGGCAGACCTTCGCCGGGTACAGACGATGAATTGCTGTTCGCGAATCCAAAAATGCTGAAGCAGCTGGTGAAACTGCGCAGCCAATTTACCTGATCGCGCTGCACCCCTGAACCAAAACGCGACCGCAACCCGGCAGACTCTCGGCAAAGCGGCATATCAGTCGCCTGCACGGCAGCAAATCCGTGTATGCTTGTCAGCAGGATCAGATCATCCGAGATCTGCCACCTCAAGAAAATGCGCGCTATTTAATGAAGCAGAATTCCGACAGCCGCAACAATCTGGTCGAAGGTTCTATTCGGCAGTCCCTTATCCGGATGACGCTGCCCATGATCGTCGGCATGTTCATGCTGTTTACCTTCAGCCTGGTCGACACCTGGTTCATCAGCTTCCTCGGCACTGACTCACTCACCGCAATCAGCTTTACCTTTCCGGTCACATTTACGGTGACCAGTCTGGCGATCGGTCTGGGGATCGGCGCCGCCGCGGTTGTCGGCAAGTGCCTCGGCAGTTCAGCGATTGAAGCTGCAAAACAGGCGGCCACAGTAATCAATTACCTCTCTTTCGGGCTGGCTGCCGTACTTGCTACCTGCCTGTGGTGGTTCATGGAGCCCATTTTCGGACTCATGGGTGCCGATCCGGCGCTGTTCAGTGCAATCAGCGCTTACATGAACATCTGGTTCCCCGGCAGCGTCCTCGTTGTCTGCATAATGTCCGGCAACAGTGTCTTGCGGGCCTGCGGAGACACCAAAACCCCCAGCATACTGATGGCGGCTGCCGGGCTACTGAATGCCGTGCTTGATCCCTTTCTGATATTTGGACTGGGCCCATTTCCTGAACTGGGTATCGCCGGCGCAGCCTGGGCGACGGTGATTGCATGGTCGGTTGGCTTCGTTTACCTGATGCACCTTCTCGTCATCCAGCGGGAGCTGGTTTCCGCCAGCTTGCCCTCTCTGGAGGCCTTCCGGCTATCTGGCCGCGATATGCTCCGAATCGGTATTCCTGCTGCCGGTGCCAACATGATGACGCCACTGGCAAGTGGCGTCATGACAGCAATCGCGGCAGGCTTCGGTGGCAATGCAGTAGCCGCCTACGGCGTTGGCGCGCGTCTTGAACCCATGGCAACCCTGCTGGTTTTGGCCATGTCTTCATCGCTGCCGCCGCTCATCAGTCAGAATTACGGCGCCAGGCGCCTGGACAGGGTCAGGGAAGCGTACGATCTGGCGACCCGCTTCATCTGCTTGTGGCAGCTGGGGATCTACCTGCTTTTGGCCTTCACCGCGCCACTGCTTGCTTCTGTTTTTTCTCAGGATAACGAGTTAATCGGAGCCATCACTCTTTTTTTGTGGATTCTGCCGCTCGGATACGGCCTGCAAGGCATCATCATTCTGACCAATTCAAGTCTTAATGCCCTGCATAAACCCGCCTCTGCGCTGTATCTCAGTGTGGCGCGGTTCTTTGTCTTCTATGTGCCCTTAGCCTGGGCCGGCAGCCGATACTTCGGATTGGAGGGGTTCTTTGCGGGAGCGGTCATCGGCAATTTGATGATGGCCGCTATCTCATGGCAGACTTTCAATCGGGTTCTCGCGTCAGAGCAGCGGCTACAGGGCGCCGGCTCTCCGACCTGAACTATCTGCCAAAAAAGTTGATAACGGTTTTGACAAAACCCTCCGACTGGGTCGCCGGCGGCATGTCCACCGGCAGAGGCTCTTCTTCGGACACCGAGTTCTCTTCAACGAGAGAGAAACTCTTGTCCTCAACGCTCACTTCACCCTGTTCGCCTTCGGAGTCGGAGTATGTCAGGCGATTATTCTTTTCCTGAAACGCTAACATTTCCATACAGATTTCGTTGTACTCATCGGCGGTGAGGAGTTCAGGGCACTCTTTCATGTTAAGCGTGAACTGCCTGTCGTTTGCCGCTGAAAGGTAGTGCAGATTCTTTTTGGTTTCCAGCAACAACCCTTCTTTTTTGGCAATGTTATACAGGGGCGTCCCGCGCAGCGGAATGTACGGAAAAAAGAAAAAATGCTCTGGCGCGATGCGCTGGTTGAGCTTGAGGGTTTCGCGCATGTTGGCAGCCGTTTCAAGCGGGGCACCGACGATGTTAAAGGTCAGCCTGTTGATGCCGGCTTTCTTACAGTTGTCCGCCGCATCGATGATTTGCTGATTTTTCATTTTCCGACCGAGCATGTTGGCCCGATACTCTTCATCACCGCTCTCGATACCAAACCAGATCGTGTGACACCCGGCCTCGGCAGCAGTCTGGCAAAACTCCTCGTTCATCACCTCCACGCGGGAGTTGATAGAAAACGGAAGACCGATGCGCTCTTTGTAAATTTCGAGGAACGCCCTGACGAATTTCAAATTCGACAAAAACAGCTCATCCCAGAATTCGAAATAGCCGACATCGTATTCATCGCGCAGACGCTCGAGCTCTGACACCATGGCCTCCGGCTCATACTTGCGCAGAAATTCTTTCTTAGAGCGCCACCCTTCCAGAATTGGCGTATTGCAGCAGTACGTGCAGCGATAGGGGCAGCCACGACCGGTCATAACCGGCAACACCAGTTTCCCCTTAGGACCAAAAATGGAAGAATTCACATCCTTGAACCCGTCTTCTTTGGAAAATACATCGTAATCCGGAAAAGGCAGCGCCTTGAGATCGCCGATCTGATGCGCTTCCGTCTGATAGATTTCGCCATCCACCAGTTTTTCCCACATACCGTCCGCGGGGCCGTCTTTGAGCCCCCGCAGATGCTGCACAATGCTACCGATCGCGTACTCACCGTCACCGACACAGATGTAGTCAACGTTCGGGTTTGCAATCGTCTGTTCCTGCGACAGCATGGCCTGGTAACCACCAATGCAGATCGGCAGGTCCGGCATCAGCTTCTTGATCTCCTCGAAATAAGGCTCCATCGGATACCAGTGGGGGCTCATGATGGAGAACGCCATCAGATCCGCGTCCAGTGCTTTAATGGTTTTCGCGTAATTTTCCGGAGAGTATTGCTCAGCATCCCTGAGTATTAATACCGGTTCGAGAAGCACCTCCACCCAGGGGAACTCCTGCTTCAGGTAGGCTGACATACTCGCAATCGGCATGGCGATTTCGTTGCCATCCGGTGAGTAGAAGGAGAATACCAGTCGAAGCGTCTCCTTCTTAACAGAGCCGAAATACCGTGACCGATCCTGCGGATACGGCAACCGTTCGGAGCTTACTGCGATGACGTCAACTTTTGAATTCATACTGCGAACCTGCTGCGGATTAGGGGCATCGCGCCGACGGATTGGGACTACGCTGCTGTTTATCCGGCGAAACGGTCGCCGACACGCATCTTATCGGCGGCAAAGCCGGAGAGTATACCATCGTTTGTATGTCAGCCGCATGACGGCGAGCGACCCATTTCCTTTACATTTCGCAGAGTTGGAAACCCCGATCAGCGCCTTGTTTCCTCTCTCTGTCGCTTTCCTATATCCTCTTGGCCAGAACCAGCCCGACCCGTCTCAGCAGACTGCCCCACCGGAGAAACCACGTGAATGCGCTAGAGGCTCTACAGTACCGTACGTCATCACCGCGACTTATAGATCCCGAACCGACCTCGGATCAATTAGACCATCTGTTCAGGTCAGCAGTCAGGGCAGCCGATCACGGTCTGCTCCGGCCCTGGCGCTTTCTGATCATCCGAGGACAGGCCCGCAGTCGGTTGGGCGATCTGTTGGTTGCCGCAGCCAGGCAGGAACACCCAGAGATCAGCGCCGCTCAGGCTGACAAGCTCGCGGCCAAGCCGCTCCGCGCGCCGCTCATCGTCGTGACTGTTGCTAGCCCGAAACAACATCCGAAAGTCCCGGAATTCGAGCAGACTCTGTCAGCGGCGGCAGCGACCCAAAATATGATTAATGCCGCCTTCGCTCTGGATCTGGGCGTGATGTGGAGAACTGGCTCGCCTGCATACCAAAGCGTTGTCATGCGCGGGCTAGGGCTGGAAGAAAGTGAGAAAATCGTCGGGTTCCTCTACCTTGGTAACAAAACCGGTCCGGAGAAGCCGCGGCCGGACACCAGCTACTCTGACCTTGTTAGCGAATGGGGTCAGGATGGCTAGCCGCAGTGTCGACATGCAATGCTGGAAATGCGGCGCAGAACTGAAAAATCTGCTACTGCCATTTTCCAGATATGAAGAATGCAGCAAGTGCCGCGCTGACCTACACGCATGCCTTGGCTGCCGGCATTATGACCCCACGGCGGCGGACGCCTGCCGCGAAGACAAGGCCGATTTCACCCTCGATAAAGATAAGGCGAACTTTTGCGACTTCTTCACGGTGCACACGAAAGCCTACAAACCCCAGGACACTGCCGCCGCCCAAAAAGCCCGGGCGGCACTGGCTGAAATGTTCGGAGAAGACCTCCCGGCCGACGACGTGGATTCCAGCCTGACGGCTCAGACGGAAGCGGATCGGGCGCTGGCTGAGCTTAAAAAACTGTTCGGGGAGGGTGAATAAGCCATGCGCACCACGGTCTTTGCAACCCCCGTACTGACCCCTTTTCTCAGACTGCTGTCTCAGATCATTCTCAAGTTGATCGGCTGGTCGACTCGCGGCGAACCCGTGCCCCACCAGCGCTGCGTATTAATCGGCGCTCCTCATACCAGTAACTGGGACTTTCCCCTGATGCTGATGGTGGTACTCAAACTCGAGCTGAGAGTATTCTGGATGGGCAAGCACACCCTGTTCCATTTCCCGTTTGGATGGCTTATGAAATGGCTCGGAGGTATTCCCATCGACCGCTCCGCTTCCCATAACATGGTTAGCGAAACCGTCCGCCAATATGCGGAAAACGATGAACTGGTTGTGCTGATTCCACCGGAAGGAACACGCAGCAAGGTCAAGCAGTGGAAAAGTGGTTTCTATCACATAGCCAATAATGCAAAGGTTCCGATTCTGCTGGGCTATGTCGATGCCAGCAAGAAAGAGGCCGGGTTTGCAGATTTCTATACGCCAAGCGGAGACTTCGACAAGGACATGGCAGAAATCAGAGCGTTCTACGCCAATAAAACCGGCTTAATCGCAAAAAACAGCTGATTAAGGCCGATTTAGCGACGATGATTCAGGCACAGTAGCAGATTCTCAAAAATGTGGTCTGCGTACTCTTCCATGCTGACTTCCTGAAGCTTAAATTTCCATTGCTTCAAGTGCCATTGCTGAAGCTGAGCGGTAATCGATGCCGCGAGCAGTTCCGGCTTTTCGCAGGAAAACTGGCCCTGTTTCATGCCGGCTAGGATGGCATCCACTAAAAGGCTGTCAAATCTCAACTCAAGATCAAGTGCCTGCTGTTGCTGCTCCCGATCAAGCCCTTTCAGTTCCATATAACAAAAGTAGTACCAGGGATTCAGAATCTGAATCATGAACACCTCACCGCAAATGATCGCGCGCAGGCGGGCGATCGGATCAAGGTCTTCATTGACCAGCTCGCCGATAACCTGATCAATGTAGGTGCGCAATACCCCTTCAATGACCGAAGCTAACTCGTTTTTGCTGCCAATGTAAGCGTACAGCCCTCCCATGCTGATCCCTGTTTCCCGACTGAGATCTCGCAAACTCATTGCCTGAAAACCTTTCGAATTCGCCAGCCTGAAAGTGGCTTCAAAGATTTTTTGCAGATTGGCAACCGCGACTTTAGGGCTTTTGATTTGCATTTTTTCCTGATGCATCGAAAACACAGTCGCCCAGAAAGCTTCACCTTCGAGGGTCCATGCTCTTTTGAATGCGGCTATGGTGGTTTCCTGCGGCCAGTCTGCCATCTTTACTCCATCTTCGATTTTCTACAGGCGGCCACTTTCAGTTTTATCAAGCCGGCCCTGAAGCTTGAAAGCTGATCTGAGGAATCAACCGAGCCGTCAAACAAATAATTACCCGCTTAGACTGCATCACTCATAACCAGTAGGACACCACGGCGCTGCATCCTGCAATCCCGCACAGAACCAGGGAAGCGGTCCTCAGTCGCTGATGAGAAATCAGGCGCAAAGTTTTCATGGCGACCCAGTAACCCAACAAGGTTGCCGGAATTAAAGGCAATGAAATCTGAATGTGCGGCCAAGCGAAGCGATCAACGATTGACAGCATCGCCAGCGACATCAGACAGCTGACGATGAAAAAAGCCGCAAGGTTCGCCCGGATAAAGTCGTTTTCCTCGTGCTGCAGCACCAGCGCCATCGGCGGCCCGCCAATTGAGGAGCTGGTCCCCATAAATCCCGAAAGGAATCCGGCAGAAAACATCGCGGGCGCAGTTGGTCGCAACATGATATTCGCCAGGCTGAGACCGACAGCAACAATCACCGAAAGCCCCAACCACAGAGCAAGCGAGCGCTGGTCAATCCACAGCAACAGAAAACCCCCGGCTACTGTCCCCGGAATGCGACCGAGGATGGCAAATTTCAAACCGGCAAACGATATGGATTTCCAGAATTTCGCTGCATTGGCAACAGACAGAGTTAAGGCGCAAATTGTGATCGGCGCAGGCACGTACAGAGGATCAATGAAGTACAACAGCGGCGCAGCAATAATCGCTAAACCGAAGCCAATGGAGCTCTGCACATAAGAGCCGACAAAAATCACCAGTACAGCAGTTAAGAGTTCCACTTAGTTACCTGACATCAGTATTCACAGTCGATTCGACGCGGCGGATGATAACCGCCCTTGACTGCGGGCTCCAGCATTACGGGCTGAGAGAATCTCTCAACACAGCCGGCCAGGCATTGGCCAGCTGCGCAGACTCAATTACAATCAACCACTGAGGCGCTCGCTCACCGGGTGAGCCGCGCCCATGATTCAAGCACCAGCAACCGGATCGCTCAGACGACGTGCCCCATGAAAACCCGTGCCGCTATCGCATTTGCTGCAGGAGACGCTCTGGAAATAGCAAAAGTGGATCTGGAAGGGCCTAAAGCCGGCGAGGTGCTGGTCGAAATCAAAGCCAGAGGCGTTTGATCTGATGCATGCTGGCGAGAGCGCCCGGTCAGTGGTGATTTACTAGCTTTGCAACACGCTAAAGTCACAACAGCAGAAGGACAGTTTGATGAAATATCTACACACGATGGTCAGAGTGAGTGACCTGGACAGCTCACTGGATTTTTACTGCAAAACGCTTGGCCTAAAAGAGCTGCGTCGATATGACAGTGAGCAGGGGCGTTTTACTTTGGTTTTTCTCGCAGCGCCCGGTGATGAAACAGCTCAGGTAGAACTGACTTACAACTGGGATCCTGAAGACTATGGGGAAGGCCGGAATTTCGGCCATCTGGCCTATGCTGTGGAAGACATTTACGCACTCTGTCAGCGTCTCTTGGACCACGGCGTCACGATCAATCGTCCTCCTCGCGACGGTCGCATGGCATTTGTCAGATCCCCCGACAATATCTCCATTGAATTACTGCAGCAGGGAGAACCTCTGTCCCCTGCTGAACCCTGGCTGTCCATGGAAAACTTAGGGCACTGGTGATAGCCGGCTTGAGCTGCACCAGCGCGTCATTTAACATACCCGCCCGTTACAAGCTTACCGACTTACGCTTCTCTTTGCGCGTCTACCGGGCGGCCAGACCCCATAACCTCGCTGGGATTGACCACGATGCAGCTACTCAACGGAACCGCCTGTTCTCAAAAAATACGCCAGGAGATCGCCCTGGAGGTCGAAGCCATCGTAGCTGCCGGCAAGCGGCCTCCTCATCTAGCGGCTGTACTCGTCGGTGATGATGGCGCCAGTCAGAACTATGTTGGCATGAAAGTCCGCGATTGCGAGGAAGTGGGTTTTGGCTCAACAATGGTCAGGATGAAGGCGAGTACAACCGAGGCGGAGTTACTGGCAAAAATCGACGAACTCAACAGCAATGACGCAATTGACGGGTTTATTGTTCAACTGCCACTGCCCTCACAGATTAACGAAAATAACGTGATCCTGGCGATCGATCCAAAGAAGGACGTCGATGGGTTCTGCCCGGAAAATGTCGGCAACCTCAGCCTCGGGCTGCCAACGTTTGTCCCGGCCACACCCAACGGCATCATGGAACTACTCAGACGCTACGAGATTGAAACCGAAGGAAAGCACTGTGTGGTGCTGGGCCGCAGCAACATCGTCGGCACGCCTATCGCAGTGCTGATGTCGCGCAACACCAACCCCGGTAACGCAACGGTCACCCTTGCGCACAGCAGGACGAAAAACCTCAAGGCTCTGTGTGCCAGCGCAGACATCCTGATTGTGGCCATCGGCAGAACTGAATTTCTCACTGCCGATATGGTCAAGGACGGCGCAGTCGTGATCGACGTGGGCCAGACCCGGGTACCGGACAACACACGCAAATCCGGGTTCCGCAATGTCGGTGATGTCGACTTTGAACAGGTTAAGGACAAATGTTCGTATATCACCTTTGTTACCGGAGGTGTCGGCCCGATGACTCGTGCCTCCTTACTTCAGAACACCCTCAAAGCCTACCAACGCAGATAGAGACTCCAGCATGTTCCAATCACTCCAGTCGCTTCCACCGGATCCTATTCTTGGCCTGTCAGCTGCTTACCGCGCCGACGCTAACCCTTCTAAAGTCGACCTGGGCGTTGGCATCTATAAAGATGCCAACGGCAGGACACCGGTGATGCGCGCGGTGAAAAGAGCGGAAGAAATTCTGGTTGCCTCGCAGGACAGCAAGGCCTATGTCGCCCCTACTGGTGCTGCCGGGTACAATGAGATCGTTGCCAGCCTGCTGCTGGGTAACACGCTAAAGCAATCGCTCGCCGATCGCCGGGTCACCGTACAAACTCCCGGCGGCTGCGGCGGACTTCGCATTGCCGCCGAGTTTATTCTTCAGGCCAATCCGAATGCAACTGTCTGGGTGAGTGATCCGACCTGGGCGAACCACATCCCTCTACTTGGCTCAGCCGGACTTCAATTCAAGCAATATCCGTATTATGACTATGACACCCATGCTGTTAAGTTTGACGAAATGCTAGAGTGCCTGCGTCAGATACCGAAAGGTCATCTGGTGTTGCTGCACGGGTGTTGTCACAATCCAAGCGGAGCTGACCTGACCATCGAGCAGTGGCAGGCGGTGAAGGAAGCGGCACTGGCTCAGGGTTTTACGGTTTTCATCGATCTGGCCTATCAGGGTCTGGGGGATGGCCTCGATGCGGATGTATATGGCGTCAGGCTACTCGCAGAGTCTTTGCCAGAACTGATCGTCGTGAGTTCTTGCTCTAAAAACTTTGGTCTTTATCGCGAACGCACCGGAGCGCTCACGCTTATCTGCGAGACCGCTGAAGCGACTGCCGCAGCAACCACCCTGCTGGCAGCAGCGGCGCGCGCCAATTACTCCATGCCACCGGATCATGGGGCAGCCATCGTGCAGACCATCATGGAATGCCCTGAACTCAGCAGCGACTGGGATGCGGAACTCAAGGAAATACGCGACCGGATCAACAGCCTGCGCGCGCTGCTGGTTGCAAGACTCCAGAGCGCCGGAGTTGACCGGGACTTCAGCTTCATCGAGCAAGAGAAAGGCATGTTCTCATTTCTGGGCGTCAACAAAGACCAGATCCAGACTTTGATCCGACATTACAGTATCTACCTGGTAGGTTCCAGCCGGATCAACATTGCCAGCATTAATGACGATAACATTGACTATCTGGTTAAAAGCGTAAAAGCGGTTCTCTGAGTCGCTGACCCGGTTTCAGAACATCTGTGGCAACCAGGATGGCTGAGCGCTCAACCGTTCGTTGAGGCCGGACGCAATCGCCAGCGCAGTCAGCCTGCTCGCAACTGTAGCGGGCTTCGGATGGCTTCGGCAAATGCCCGCAGGACCGTCTCAGTCGTCGTCCAGCTGATGCAGGCGTCGGTAACTGAGACGCCCGGGCGGATTTCTGCCAGATCATCAGGGATAGGCTGATTGCCCTCTTCCAAATTGCTTTCAAGCATCACGCCGATGATGGAACGGTTGCCCTGGCCGATCTGCTCTGCAACAGAGTCGAGCACCTCCCGCTGCCTGGCCGGGTCTTTCTGTGAGTTCCCGTGACTACAATCGATCATGAGATTTTCAGCGTGACCGGCTTTGCGCAGCTCAGCCCCACATTGCGCCACAAACTCCGGCTGATAGTTCGGGACCTTTCCACCGCGCAGAATGACATGGCAATGCGGATTGCCTTCTGTGCGGAATACTGCCACGCGTCCCTCACCGGTGACGCTGATAAAACTGTGGTTTGCTGATGCTGATCGAATGCCGTTGATCGCGACCGAAAGATCACCGTCTACGTTATTCTTAAAGCCGATAGCCGAGGAGATACCGCTGGCCAGCTTGCGATGGGTGGGCGACTCCGTTGTCCGGGCACCGATTGCTGTCCAGCTCACAAGATCCTGCAGGTACTGAGGTGATATCAGATCGAGTGCTTCAATCGCGATCGGCAGGCCCAGCTCAGCGATCTCCAACATGAGTTTTCGACCGATACGCAGTCCCTGATCAATCCTGTGACTGCCATCGAGAAACGGATCGTAAATTAAACCTTCCCAGCCGACCGACGTTCTCGGCTTTTCGAAATACACCCGCATCAGGATTAACAACTCATCAGACAGCTCGCCCGCCAGCGGCTTCAGTAAGCGGGCGTACTGCATTGCCTCATCCGGATTGTGGATCGAGCACGGCCCAACGACTACGATCAGGCGCGGATCGGTGCGCTCCAGAACGCCTTTTACTGCCCGATGACCCTCTCGGACTGTCGCCAAAGCCTCGCCCTCCAGCGCAAACTCCTGCCGCAATTGATCGGGCGTGGGCAGGTGTTCAAACCCTGTGATATGCAGGTTATGAACCTCATTGCTCTCTGCGTTAGCCATAGTTACTCCGATATCGGGAAGGCGGGAATTATGGGGTAAATCAGGAACCAACTCAAAGAAAATCCGGATTCATTCCGATGTCATTGTACATCAGCAGGCTTTACTTTAACGTTCGCCCTGCTCAGGGCCAACGAGAGTTCGACAGTATTTATGGCCTGACGCACTGGCATCAGAAGAGGAATAGGCCATGCCCAAAGCAAGTGAACTGAAAAAAGGCATGATAGTGGAAATCGATGGATTTCCACATATCGTAAAGACGTTGGAAGCTAAATCGCCGTCCTCAAGGGGCGCTTCCACTCTCTATAAGGTCCGCTTTAACAATCTGAAGACGGGCCAGAAGCTGGACAGCTCTTTCAAAGGTGAAGATATTCTTAAAGAAGCAGACTGCGCAAGAATAGCCGTCCAGTACTCCTATCGCGACGGCGAAATCTATTACTTTATGGATATGGAAGATTTCACTCAATATGCTCTGGGAGCCAGCCAGATAGATGAGCAAATTCCATATCTCGTCGAACAGCAGGAAGACATTATCGCCCTCATTGTTGATGGCAACCTGGTTGCCGTTGAGCTGCCTCAGTCAGTGAATCTTGAAGTTATCGACACGCCACCGGCGGTAACCGGCTCCTCAGCGACCAACCGGAGCAAGACGGCAATTCTGTCAACCGGTCTTGAAATTCAGGTCCCCGAATATTTAGCGCCGGGTGAAACAGTTAAAGTGAACACTGCCACCGGTAAATTTATGTCAAGGACCTGATGACTGGCATAAACAGACTTTTACCATCCGCCGTCTGAATCAGACCTCGCCCTCGACATGGAGCCGATGACAGTGATTTCTAATTTACTCCGATGCACCGACAGCAAGATCTGCTGGCGCAGCCTGACAGTTCCAGCAAACCGCAAAAGTGCCATCAACTTTTTCGTGACACGCATGACAGACCCAGGCATCGAATTCGGGCAGGCTGGCTAACTCCATTTCGCTGACCAGTCGCTCAGCGGCCTGGTAATAGAGCGCGCTGACCACCCACACCTCACCCATACATTCGGTTACCGGCAACTCCCCGACCACGGAATACAGGCGGTGGTTTCTCATTTCTACTTCAATGCCCTGTTGCTCCAGCATATTTTTCACATGCCAGACCAGAGCGATATTGTTGTTTGAGTAAATTTTTTTCACCTGACAGGCACTCTGCTCCGGGGTGCTATGGCTAAACATTTTATCACGGGTTCTCTGTCTTAGTTTGTAGATCATCTGCCCTGTATTACAACCTGGTTCGATAAATCACAGGCGAAGGATTTCTTATTATCTCTAGCGATTGAACTGTGACCAACGCATACCCGTTGCAAACAGAACAGCGAGATAAATCACGATTCCAGCAAGCACAAGAAAAACCAGCCTGACAACCTGTTCCAAGACAGACCACTCCAGCCACTCAGACCAGGAACCCGAACCATAGAAAATAAAAATCATCATGGTCACATTTGCCAGCAACACCTGGAAAAGAAAGCGAGGCCAGCCTGGATGCAACCGGAAGATGTCTGAGCGCTTCAGCATCAACAACAGCCCTCCGGCGTTAAGGTACGCGGCAAGACTCGTGGCAAGCGCCAGACCGACATGGGCCCAGCCACCAAGGTAAAACAGCAGGTTGAGGACCATGTTAGCTGACATCGCAATCACCCCAATGCGCACAGGCGTTGTCGTGTCCTGCCTCGCGTAAAAGCCCGGGGCAAAAATCTTCACCCCCATGAAAGCCAGCAAACCAACAGCATATGCCCGCAGGCTCCCGGCCGAACTGACTACATCCTCGACCGGGAAATTCTGATTCTGGAACAGGGTGATCAGCAGTGGCTCTGCCAGTACCAAGAGTCCAATGGTTGCCGGCACGGCAATCAGGACTACCAGCCTCAACGCCCAGTCAAGGGTTTCAGAAAACGCTTGAGAAGAAGATTCGGCGTGATGCCGCGACAGGCTCGGCAGAACAACGATCGCAATGGCAATACCAAAAGTGCCCAGTGGCAACTCCATCAGGCGGTCCGAATAGTATAGCCAGGAAACGCTGCCGGTGACCAGCAAGGATGCGATCACGGTATCCAGCAGTAAATTGATCTGACTGACGGAAACTCCGAACAACGCCGGCAGCATCAGCTGCTTGATGCGCGACACGCCCTCTTTGTCTCGGTTAGGCCGGGGCACCGGGACCAGGCGCAAACGTGCCAGAAAAGGCAGCTGAAACAGTAACTGAGCAAATCCTGCGATCAGGACAGCCCAAGCCAGGGCCAGCTCCGGCTGCCGCAGATAGGGGGCCAGCAGCAAAGAGCAGCCGATCAGCGAGACATTCAGGAGCGCCGGAGTCAGGGCCGACACAGCGAACCGGCCGTAACTGTTGAGTATGGCACTGCACAAAGCGGTCAGAGAGATCAGCAATAAATAGGGAAAGGTTATTCGCAGCATCTGCACGAAGAGGGAAAATTTTTCCGGTTCATCCGTAAATCCGTACGCTATCGGAACCGCCACATAGGGCGCTCCGATCACAACCACCATCGTGATGATGAATAGAAAACCACCGAGACTCGCAGCGGTCGCGCCGATCAGGTTCTGAACGGCTTCGAGTGGCTTCTGACTTCGATATTCCGACAAGATCGGCACGAAGGCCTGGCTGAATGCGCCCTCGGCGAACAACCTTCGCATGAAGTTCGGAATTTTATTTGCCAGAAAAAACGCATCCGTCGCATCGGAAGTGCCAAACAGCCGGGCAATGACGATATCCCGGACCAGTCCGAGGACCCGGGAAATCAGAGTCATGGAACCCGTTACCCCGCTTGAACGGAGCAAGCCTTCACTGGAAGTCTGTCCGGGGGACTCCGATGGTCCGGTGGCTGGCTGGTCACTGCTCATAAGCGGAATTGGTTCGACGCATGAATCGCCTCTCTGCAGATCCTAAAGACTGTATGCTCGGTTAAGTTAAACTGGTTAATTGTTGATTTTATTCTATATTTTACCAATTGAGAAAAGCCACTCAGCGTATCCGAAATATTGACATCAAAAGCTGAAAACGGCATAGTGTCGCCCCTTTAACGCGGCGTGCAACTGTGCCGCGCTGAACCACCAGTTTAGATCCGCTCAATCGGGGCAGATTCGGAAGACAGTAACAAGGAGCTACAATTGGCCAACTCTCCACAAGCCCGCAAAAGAGCCCGTCAGGGGGAATCGCGACGTCGACACAATGCATCCTTCCGTTCGATGGTGCGCACCTACATCAAAAAAGTTGACGCGGCCATCGCCGGCGGCGACCAGAGCGCTGCGGCGACTGCCTACAGCGAAGCGGTTCCGGTCATTGATCGCATGGCGGACAAGGGCATTATTCACAAAAATAAGGCTGCGCGGCACAAAAGCCGACTTAATGCCGCAGTGAAAGGCATGCAGTAAGCAGCATCAGAAGAAAAACCGGCCTACGCCGGTTTTTTTTGCCCGTCAGAGTAGGATCAGGTTGTCGCGATGAATGATCTCTTCCTCACCAACATAGCCCAGCAGGCTCTCGATCTGATCACTGTTCTTACCACAGAGACGGGCGACTTCCACCGCGTCATAATTCACCAACCCGCGCGCTATCTCCACGCCCTGGTGATCGTGACAGGCCACCACATCGCCGCGGAGAAAACTGCCGGAGATACTCTGAATTCCGACCGCTAACAGACTCCGACCCGAATGCTGCAGCACCTCGACAGCTCCGGCGTCGAGAATCAATATTCCTGCCAGGCTCAGTTGACCCGCCAACCATTGCTCTCGGGCCGTCATAGGCTCGCTGTCAGCGTACAGAAGCGTGCCCAGCTCCTCGCCCGTCGCAAGACGCATCAGGACATCGGTTAACCTGCCTCTGGCTATCACTGTATCGGTACCGGACCGGGCTGCCAGTTTCGCAGCATTCAGTTTTGACTGCATGCCACCCCGACCCAAAATGCCGCCGGCTCCCGCCATGTCGGCCAGACTTGGATCGTTCGACGCAGCACTCGGAACGAGGCGCGCATCAGCAACCAGGCGAGGATCTGCTGTAAACAAGCCCTCCTGATCGGTGAGAATAACCAGACCATCAGCATTAATCAGATTCGCCACAAGCGCCGCTAGCGTGTCGTTATCACCGAAGCACAGCTCTGCCGTAGCGACCGTGTCGTTTTCATTAACCACCGGCATCGCACCCAGTTCCAATAGCGTTTGCAGAGTGCTACGGGCGTTGAGATAACGGGTACGATCAGACAGATCCTCGTGACTGAGCAAGATCTGAGCTGCACGCACTTTCTGCTCCATGAAGCAGCTTTCATAGGCCTGAATAACCCCCATCTGGCCCACCGCGGCAGCAGCCTGCTGCAAATGTATTTCGCGAGGGCGCTCAGTCAGACCCAGACGGCTGACGCCTTCTGCAACCGCGCCACTAGACACGAGTACAAGTTGCATACCGGACGCCTTGAGGCAGACCAGCTGTCTTGCCCAATCTGCAATAGCCATACGGTCCAGCCCCAGCCCGTCATTGGTAACCAGAGAGCTTCCGACTTTGACAACCCAGCGCTTGCCCTGAGTGAATTTATCCCTGTTCATGGCCTTTGTGTTCTGTGACTATGACTGCGCATGCGCTCACTCCATGTCATACCAGTCGTCCAATTCAAGTTTCTCTTCAGACTTGCCGCGACGGCCGGCACGGGAGTTCTCAATACTGCGTCTTATCTCAAACGCCATCGCCTGTTCGCGCTCCCGGTGAAGCTCACAATAGGCTTCATCCGCCTTTATTCTCGCCCGGTGGGCTTCGATAGAATCCATAAGTTGGGCGCAAAGTTGATCGCAGCCCTCGCTGTTCAAAGCAGAAATCGCCAGAATCTCCCCATCCCAGCTCAGCCTGTCACAGAGTTCGCGGATCAGCGCTTCTCGGTCAGACGGCTGCAACAGGTCAATTTTGTTAACAACTAGCCATCGCTCTTTCTGGGCCAGCGTCGGACTGAAGTTCTGAAGCTCTTCGACAATGGCCGCAGCATTGCTTACCGGATCACTGCCATCGACAGGAAGCGCATCAATCAGATGCAGCAAAAGTCGCGTGCGGGACAGATGCTTTAGGAAGCGAAAGCCCAAACCGGCCCCCGCAGAGGCGCCCTCGATCAAGCCGGGGATATCCGCCATGACAAAACTGCGCTCAAGACCCAGACTTACCACCCCGAGATTCGGCACCAGAGTGGTAAACGGATAGTCAGCGACTTTCGGCCGGGCGGCAGATACGGAGCGAATAAGCGTCGACTTGCCAGCGTTAGGCAAGCCCAGCAAGCCGACATCTGCCACCAGCCGAAGCTGCAACTGCAGGGTACGCGTTTCACCTGCTGTACCTTCAGTCGTTTGCCGCGGAGCCCTGTTGGTGCTTGATTTAAAGCGGGTGTTCCCGAGGCCGTGGAAACCACCTTTCGCTACCATTACCCGTTGGTCGGCCATTTCCAGATCTGCGATCAGCTCCTCGGTGTCGATATCGATAACGCTGGTGCCAACCGGCACCTTGACCAGCAGATCTTCACCCCCCCTCCCGGTGCAGTTACGGCCCTGGCCAGACTGGCCGGGTTGCGCCCGGTAACGCGGCTGGAATCTAAAGTCGACCAGAGTATTCAGGGACGCATCGGCCTGCAGAAAGACACTGCCTCCGTCCCCGCCGTCGCCGCCGTCGGGGCCGCCTTTCTCGATATACTTTTCACGCCGAAAGCTGAGACAGCCATTTCCTCCTTTCCCAGCCTCGACCTTGATTTCTGCCTCGTCAACAAATTTCATAAAACGAATCCCGGCCGACTACAGATGAGTTCAGCACAAACAAAAAAGCCCCGTCGACTGACGGGGCTTTTCGGAAACTGGTGACGTTTTAAGCCGTCTCGACGCTGACAAACTTCCGGTTGTGCGGGCCCTTCTCAGCGAATCGAACCACGCCGTTCGCCTTGGCAAAGAGTGTGTGATCCTTGCCGCAGCCCACGTTTTCACCCGGGTGAAATTTGGTGCCCCGCTGTCGAACGATAATGTTCCCGGCTTTCACTTCCTGCCCGCCAAAAAGCTTGACGCCCAAGCGTTTGGATATGGAATCGCGACCATTATTGGTACTACCGCCTGCCTTTTTATGTGCCATGGTTCACTCCTGGCCCCGTGTCAGCCTAGCCTTTGATGCCAGTGATTTTCACTTCGGTAAAACTCTGGCGGTGGCCCTGAGTTTTCTGAAAATGCTTACGCCGGTTGAATTTGACGATCTTTACCTTGCTGCCGCGGCCCTGTTTCAGTACTTCAGCTGTCACATGCCCACCTTCAACGTAAGGCGTGCCAATTTTTACCGACTCCCCTTCGCCGACCATCAGAATCCGGTCGAAGGTGACTTTATCACCGGCACCAGCGTCCAGCTTCTCAAGCTGGAGTATCTCGCCTTCCATCACTCGGTGCTGTTTGCCACCGCTTTCAATTACCGCGTACATAACTTTCTCCGATACCTGTCGAGAACGGACTCACCCATTTCCGTAGGGGCCCGCATTCTACGGGATACCCCTGCCAGAGGCAAGCGCTATCGCATGCTATTTGCCTGCCCTGAGCTGCCTCAGAGCCCGCGAAATTGCTCGACTTACAGCGGCGATGACTGCCTTGACAGTCATCCTCAGGCTCCCTAGCATGCACCGGATTCTTCAAGCCAACCGTTTGACCTCATTTGCTCTTTGAAACGCGCCATGTCCGAACAACTCCGATCAGTCGTCTCGGCCGATTTTAGTGCCGTCAACCAGTTTGTTATCGACCAACTCTACTCCGAAGTCGAACTGGTTGAGAGCATCGGCCACTATATAGTCGATGCAGGGGGGAAACGACTGCGCCCCCTGTTGGTGCTGTTGACTGCAAAAGCCTGCGGAATAAAGACAAACCAGCACATTCCGATGGCTGCGGTGATCGAATTCATCCACACCGCAACGCTCCTGCACGATGACGTCGTGGATATGTCCACCCTGCGCCGCGGCAGACCAACCGTTAATGCCGCCTGGAACAATCCTTCTAGCGTTCTTGTCGGAGATTTTATCTACTCACGGGCATTTCAGGTGCTGGTCAGCATTGGCAATCTGAGCATCATGAAAATCATGGCCAACACCACCAACAAAATTGCTGAAGGTGAGGTTCTGCAATTGCTGGCGAAATCCAACCCTCAGCCTACTGAGCGTGATTACATGCGCGTCATTGAAAACAAAACCGCTATTCTGTTTAAAGCAGCCGCTGAATGTGGCGCGATACTAGCCAACGCAGAGGCAGCGACCGCCGAAGCTTTGGGTCGATTCGGGATGCATATCGGCACGGCCTTTCAACTGATCGATGACGTCCTCGATTATCAAGGTGAAGTTGAAGCCATGGGCAAAAACCTGGGAGATGATCTCGCCGAGGGAAAATCGACCCTGCCACTGCTGTTTGCGATGACCCACTGCCCGGCTGACGAACAAGCGCTCATCCAGGCATGCCTGGCTGCAGAATCACCTGACGCTGAACAACTGCGCCAAGTGATTGAGATCGTACTCAGGTCAGGGGGCATTGCCTATGCGTTGGACAGGGCCGAACAACAGGCGACACAGGCCAAAGCTTGCTTGTCCTTCTTGCCAGATTCCCAGTATCGCGAGACGCTCGTTCAGATGGTCGAGTTCGCCCTACGGCGAAGCAGCTGATAAAACCCAGGACATCATGCGTCAGACTGTTGAACAAAGGACACTTCTCATGACTCGCCTCAAACACAGCCTCTTATTGCCCTTAATCGCGACCCTGATCAACTGCACGGCTACGGGCCTCGGAGACGCGAGCCTCGAACAGCGCCGTCAAAATGTGCTTACTATGCGTCAAGAGGTGCTGGCTGAGCTCTACGGACTCAAGCCTGATACCAGAGTGCAGATCGACAGCGCTGCAGGTTACGCCGTGTTCACCAACGCTAACGTCAATCTGGTCCTAGCGAGTTTCGGCGGCGGACTGGGCGTCGTCAGGAACAATGAAACCGGTGTAGAAACTTTCATGCGAATGGGCGAAGTCGGGATTGGTCTGGGCGCAGGCATCAAGGATTTCAGAGCGGTTTTTGTATTCCATGACCGCGCAGCACTCGAGCGCTTTCTGGACGTCGGCATCTCAATTGGTGGACAAGCTGACGCCGCGGCAAAAGCAGGCGATCTGGGGGCCGCAGTTGGCGGCGAAGCTATCGTAGACAATGTTACAGTTTATCAGATGACGCAGTCTGGCCTGGCCTTACAGGCGACCATCAAAGGCACGCGATACTGGCGTGACCCGCAACTCAACGCGGGCTCCTGAGCCAGGGCCTGTCGGAAATGCCTACAGGCGCTCACCAGGGCTGATTGTTGAACTGATCCAGCCTGATCGTGCTTCCGGCCCGGCCTTCCCCGATAATCCCTGAAGAATCAATCAAACGCAGCTTTTCTGAACTCGGCTGATAGATCGCTGCATCGCTTACCAGCACAGCTTCGGCTCTTTGCCGCAGCTCTGCGGCTCTCAGCTCTTCACCCATTTCGGCATGCACCTGGGCCAGCGCACTGTAAAAATCCGGTTCAGTTTCTTTCAGCCGCAGGGCATTCAAAAATGAATCTCGCGCGAGCACGAAATCCTTTGCTTCGAGGGCCATCTGTCCCCTTCCAAAATGGTAATAAGGATTTCGCTCATTGAATTGCCGGATAGCCAGCTCGTATTGCTCCGCTGTATCCAGCGCGCCAGCATTTCGATAGTGCTTGGCCAGATTATTTACCGCCGTGGCATTATCGTTTTCGTGCCAGAAGGCCATGTGGTAGCTGTATTCAGCCAGCTCAGTCTCTCCTGCGCGATTGTAGGCAGCTCCGATGTTATTCCAGGCAATGGCCAGGTCGGGCTGCAGAAACAGCGCATTTTTAAAATATTCCAGCGCTGTCTCCAACTCTTCAGACACCAGCGCTTCAGCGCCCAGATTGTTGAAGAACAGCGCCCGCGCGTGAAGATCACTGACAGTTTTAGAAGTCAGCTGTTGGAGTTGAATTTCAGGCGTGAAATCCACGATGTACTTACGTTTGTAACCCAGACTGCCTGAGGCATTGATATGCCGACTCAGAATCAGCAGCTCACCTCGCTTATCCCATTCAGGCCTGACTGCGACCGTTTGAAACGCCGCATCGATGCCCGCATAGCGCGCCATGGCGATATACAAATTCATCACCGCAAGACAATTTCCCCGGCGGTATCTGAACACCTCATCGGCTGTGAGAGTCTGGGATTCGGAGTACTGAAGATTCAGATAACGCTCGTTGAACAATAGGGTCTGAATCTTGGCAATGCGCAGCGCGAGGCTGTCATTCGTTGCGATCAGCCTATCGAGCATCCCTGTGATGTCAGCACTGATGTAGAGGGGATCAATCTCAGGATAGGTATCAGTGTTCTGGGAAATTATCCCGGCTTCCAGGCGCAAGTCCCTGACAAATCCAGTTTCGAGATCAATGCTCGAACAGGCCGTCGAAAGCATGCCAACAACAAAAAGCCAGAACAGTCGTTGAAAACCGCGAGTTGCCATCTGCACCTTAAATCTGCCCAGCGCCCTGAACGGCACAAGGCGAAAGCGCTGTGCCCGAACAGCGCCAGTAGAAGCCTTGACGGTCAGCTGAGCGAAATGCTTGTAAGGAACAATCATGTAGTGGCTCTTCAAGAAACCAACCTCAGTCGCGAACTGATTCTGCTCATGTTGCTACGTTCATGCCCGGCGTGACAAATCACATCCCGGGGTAACTGGGGCCACCCCCGCCTTCAGGCACAATCCAGGTAATATTCTGGGAAGGGTCCTTGATGTCACAGGTTTTGCAGTGAACACAATTCTGAGAATTGATCTGAAAGCGTTTGCCACCTTCCGCTTCTTCAACTACCTCGTAGACGCCGGCTGGGCAGTAACGCTGTGCAGGCTCATCGTATTTCGGTAGGTTCACCTCCAGCGGGACGGAGACATCCGCGAGGCGCAAATGACAGGGCTGATCCTCCGCGTGATTCGTATTGGACAGAAACACCGATGACAGCTTGTCAAAGGTGATCACTCCATCTGGTTTCGGATAGTCAATGCGGGGACTGTCTGACGCCAATTTGAGTTGCGCGTGGTCTTCCGTTCTGTCACGCACCGTGAAAGGAAACTTACCGAAGAAGACATTCTGCTCAACAAAGGCAAGGGCACTTCCCAGCCAGAATCCGAACTTGTGAAATCCTGCGCTGAAATTCCGGGTCTGGTGTAATTCGCGGTACAGATCGGAGTCTTTGAATCTGGCTGTATATTCACTGATTTCAGCAGCAGAACCTTCTGACCCCAACGCCTCAAACAGGGATTCAGCCGCCAATATACCCGACCACATGGCGGTATGACTGCCTTTGATTTTAGCGGCATTCAGAGTGCCGGCGTCGCAACCGATCAGCAGGCCGCCCGGGAAAGTCATCTTCGGCAGTGAATTCAAGCCGCCTTTGATGACCGCCCGCGCGCCGTAGCTCAGGCGCTTACCGCCTTCGAGATACTGCCTGATCACCGGATGCTGTTTGTACTTCTGAAACTCATCGAATGGGCTGATATGCGGGTTGCTGTAGCCCAGATCGACAATAAGCCCGAGCGATACCTGATTGCCTTGTGCGTGATACAAGAATCCGCCGCTGCTCCCGGCATAGGAATCACCGATCATCGGATAACCGGCGGTGTGGACCACTAACCCCTCTTCGTGCTTCTCTTCCGATATTTCCCACACCTCTTTAATACCGATACCGTAGTGTTGTGGATCTGAGTGCGCATCAAGGCGGTAGCGCGCAATGAGCTCTTTACCCAGATGCCCCCGGCAACCTTCGGCAAAAATGGTGTACTTGGCATGGAATTCAAACCCGGGCTCGAAGGACGCTTTCTGCTCACCGTCGGCAGAAACTCCCATATCGCCCGTGGCAACCCCTTTGACGCTTCCGTCTTCATGGTAGAGGATTTCAGCGGCCGCAAAACCCGGAAACACCTCAGCGCCCAGCTCCATCGCCTGCTCACCCAGCCAGGCACACAAATTTCCCAGGGAGATGATGTAGTTGCCATGGTTGTCCATGGTTCGGGGAACCAGTGGACCCGGAAACTTAAAGGACGATTCGCTGCCGCCGAGGTAATAGATCTCATCCTTGGTGACGGCTGTTTGCAGGGGAGCGCCCCGCTCTTTCCAATCCGGAAACAACTCCGTCAGCGCGCTGGGCTCGAAAACTGCTCCGGAGAGGATATGAGCGCCAATTTCTGAGCCTTTTTCCAGCACACAAACCGTTACCTCACGTTCATCGGCCTGCGCCAGCTGCAGCAATTTACAGGCAGTCGCAAGACCTGCCGGACCGGCCCCTACAATGACTACGTCAACTTCCATTGATTCACGTTGCATAATGTTCCTCAATCGCACTTTGGGAATACTTCAGACGGGCAGTGACCGGTAGCATTCATCAGAACACCCCGGCCGGGCCGCTGCCGTTTCACGGACAATTATCCCTTTTTCAGGAATTGCCCGCAAACGACGCCTGAAGTTTCGGACCGGGGTATGGGTCTGGCCAACGCAGCTGCATCCGACGCTCAAGGAACAAGCCCGTGACGATTTTCAGCAAAACGGACAGCCGGAAGAACACAGGGCTACGGAACACCCAGGGAATAGCTTACCCGCGCTTGGTGAAGATCATCATGTGCTGCCAGGGCAAAAAACCGAGAGTCTCCGTCCATTCCAGACCGAAGACACTCATTTCTTTGACAACCTGCTCTTCGGTCATCTTATGCAAAGGACGGATCGGCACGGAGGGGTCCTCGCCCCGATATTCGAGGAGGAAAATCCGGCCACCCGGACGCAGCGCCTGATAAATGCCATTGATCATTTCAAAGGGATGGGAAAATTCGTGGTAGGCATCAACCATGATTGCTGCGTCGATGGATTCAGCCGGCAAATTAGGATCATCGATCTCACCGAGCACCCCCTCAACGTTCTCGATGCGGTTTTGCGCTTTCTGCTGCTCGATGAGCTGCAGCATTTCTGGCTGGATGTCTACCGACAGCACCTTACCCTCCGGTACCAGAGCCGCAATGCGAAATGAAAAGTAGCCGGACCCGGCGCCGATGTCAGCAACCACATCGTCGGCTGCAAGCCCCATGTTCGCCACAACCTGATCCGGCATTTCCTCCTGAATCCGGCTCGGCCGGTTCAGCCACTGCGCAGCCTGATGCCCCATGACGAATGAAATCTCCCGCCCCATGTAAAACTTACCGATGCCGGTCGTTCTGCGTTCGGGGGCAACTTCATAGCCCGGATGGAGAATGTCCTGAGCAAGCGCCGGACTGGCCAACAAGCACCAAGTCACTGAAGCCAATAGGAAGGAAATTGTGCAAACGCGTGAATAATACTGAGTCATTGAATGGTCTCGAATTGTTTGAGTCACAGAGCCCGCGGCATGTGTCGCCCCGTCAGCGGACAGCCGGTGATTCACTCGGACCTTTGCCCGTGCTTCCCATGTGTTACTGACGCGATGACAGCGGCGTTCGTGGAAGTACCGGATGGCGCTTCACCCAGAGTATACCGCACCACGGCGGGGCTCAAGAACCCGCACCAACCCCTTATCAACAGGACGCTAAGCTGGATCATCGCTGGCAACTCGCGCAGGTCAGGCTGAACAGGCTCTTGTGGTAGACTCAGGACTCCCGGCGGATTACCAGTTGTCCGTTGCTTCAGTTTTTCAACAGGAAATAAGCACATGAGCAAAGTGTTAGAAGGCATCAGGGTGTTAGACTTTGGGCGCTATATCGCGGGCCCTTACTGCGCGACACTCCTGGCAGATCTTGGTGCCGACGTCATCCGCATCGAAAAAGTTGACGGCTCGGAAGACCGCTTCGTCTCTCCGGTCACTGAAACCGGCGATGGCGCCATGTTTCTGCAGCTCGGGCGCAACAAGCGAGGCCTGACGCTAAACCCGATGAAACCTGAGGGGCGCGAAATTGTGAAGAAATTGGTTGCGACAGCCGATGTGGTCGTTGCCAATCTGCCGCCTGACACTCTGAGTGCTATGGGGCTGGACTATGAAAGTCTGACCCAGATCAAACCCGACATTATCCTGACCATGATTTCCGCTTTTGGCCGCGGCGGCCCTTACTCGAATCGGGTCGGTTTCGACGGTCTCGGACAGGCCATGTCGGGGAATATGTATATGTCAGGCACACCCGAACAGCCGATCAAAGCCTACGCGCCGTTCATCGATTTTGGTACTGCCAGTCTGTCTGCCTTCGGCACGCTCGCAGCGCTTTATGAGCGACAGAAGACCGGCAAGGGTCAGATTGTGGAAGGGGCGCTGTTCAACACTGCCCTGACGATGATGAACGCGACTGCGATCGAACAGCAGGCGCTTCAGGTTAACCGGACGGCGACCCTTAATCGCTCCCAAACCTCGGCCCCGGCTGATACTTTCCAGACAAAAGACGGGTGGGTTCTGGTACAGACTGTGGGTGGCCCGCTGTTCAAACGCTGGGCGGAACTGATGGGAGAAGACCATTGGCTGGAAGACCCCCGGTTTAAAGACGACATCAGACGCGGGGATAACGGCGAAATCATCAGCAACAGGCTGGCCTCGTGGTGTGCTGAGCGCACAACTGACGAGGTGCTTCAGGAAATGGAAACCGCCAGAATCCCCGCAGGACCGATACTCTCACCTCAAGATGTTCTGAATGACCCTCATATTGCCGCCAAGGGTCTGTTTCAGCCAGTTGAATTTCCTGGCCTGCCCAACGCTGCCCCAATCATGCAGACGCCTGTGGAGCTTTCGGACACCCCCGGTGAAATACGCCATCGGGCTCCGACCCTCGGCGAACATACTGAAGCCATTTTGCAGGATCTGGGCTACACTGAGACCGAAATCGCAGATTTCCACGCCCAGAGAATCGTCTGACAACAGACTCATGCAGCCCTCAGTCGGCGCTACTTCTGGCGGGCTGGACAGACTGATCTGGAGAACACCATGCTGAAACCGAATCGCAAAAGCAGCCGCCGGGACTTTCTGAAGAAAGGCTCGGCAGTTGTGGCCGCCATGGGAGCTACTCCCAGGGCGCTGAACGCACAAACAATGGACGAGGAAGCATTCTGGCTTCAGGTTCGCAGCCAGTTCGCCTTTACAGAAAACGCAGTACCCATGAACGCAGCGAACCTTTGTCCGTCCTTTCGCACCGTCACCGATAGCGTCGAGCATTTTACTGCCGACATTGACCGGGACTGCTCTTTCAACAACAGAGCCAAGTACAGCGAATTACTTGAACGCTGCCGCAGCAGAATCGCCTCCCAACTGAATGTCTCCGCTGACGAAATCGCTCTGGTGAGAAATACCAGTGAGGCCAACAACATGATCAATAACGGGCTGCCGCTGGAGGCCGGCGACGAGGTATTGCTCTGGGATCAAAATCACCCCACCAACAACGTGGCCTGGGATGTGCGCGCCGAGCGCTTCGGACTTTCCATCAAGAGGGTCAGTACCCCGGCCGCGCCCTCGGGCGAGCAGGAGTTGCTGGAGGCTTTTACCCGGGAGTTTGGACCCAACACACGGGTGCTGGCGATCACGCAGATTTCCAATGTCAGCGGTATCCGCTTACCTGTCGCCGAACTGGTCTCAGCAGCACATGATCGCGGAATTCACGTTCATGTGGACGGCGCTCAGTCCTGGGGAGCGCTGAATCTAGATCTTACGGCCCTGGGTGTCGATTCGTTCAGCGCGAGTGCGCACAAGTGGTACATGGGACCAAGAGAGGTTGGATTGCTCTTCGTCAAATCAGAGCACATCGCAAAAATCTGGCCAAGCGTTATCGCCCCCGGATGGGGCAGTGACAGCGAAACCGATCTGATTGGCGCGAGGAAATTTGAATCGCTCGGTCAACGGGACGATGCGGCGCTGGCGGCACTCGGCACCGCCGCAGAGCTTCACGATCAAATCGGACCGGGGCGAATCGAAGCGCGCATAAGATTTCTCGCGCAGCGCCTCAAGCAGGGGCTTGTGCAGGCCAATCTGGAACTGGTGACCCCGCAGGCAGAACGGCTCAGTCATGGCGTCTGTATTACCCGGGTCGCTGGCAACCGGGGTGGCGAGATCAGCAACAAACTCTATTCAGACCATGGCATTGCCGCCGCTCCTACCGGAGGCCTGCGATTGTGCCCGACGATATACAACACCAACGAGCATATTGATCGGGCCATTGAGGGCATGAAAGCGCTGCTGGCCTGATTTCGCTTTTCGGGTCAGCTGCGCAATCAAGCTGGGTTCACCAATCTTGACGATTCATCGGCCCTACAAGCTCTCAAGAAACTCCAACACGGCCCGGTTGGTTTCTGATGGAGCCTCCTGTTGAACCCAGTGTCCGATACCGGGCAACAGAATAACCTCCCTCAGATCATCAACCACCCGCGCCATAGCACCCTGCAGACGACCACGATTGGCGCCGGCAATGACCACATCCTGTTCGCCGGCGATAAAAAGCGTCGGAACCGTGATGCGTGCATCCTGTAAATCGGCGGTAATTTCCCAGTTCCGGTGAAAGTTTCGGTAGTAATTCACGCCTCCCCGAAAACCGGACCGTTCGAATTCACTGACTACGTAATCGAGATCAGACTGATCCAACCAGTCCGGCAGACCCAGTGGCTCCCCGAGTCGCGGTATCCAGCCTCCGGCAGCTCGCCGCGGATCAGTCACTTCAGGTGCATGCCGCGGCGAATCAGGAGACAAGTATAATCTGCTGATGAGACCATAGGGATTGCTGTCATACTCCGCCTCAGCGACGCCTTCAGGCTCATTGTGATAAAGAATGTAGTAAAAGTTATCAGCAAAGGCTTCTCTCCATGAAACCAGCGGCGACTGCTCCGGTCTGCCACTGTACGGTACGCTCATGGCAATCAGCCCGGAGAATCGATGGGGATACATGAGCACGGTATTCCATGCAACTATCGACCCCCAGTCGTGCCCGACCATAATCGCGCGCTCTTCACCAAGGGCATCGAGAACCCCCACCATATCGGCAGCCAGAGTTTTGATGTCGTAGGCTTCAACCGCATCAGGGGCATCAGTTGAACCGTAGCCACGCATATCCGGAGCTACCACACGATAACCTCTCTGAGAAAAATACTGTAGCTGATGGCGCCAGTTGTACCACGATTCAGGCCAGCCATGCGCCAACAGCAGCAACGGCCCCGAATCGCCTGCCACAGCAATCCTGAAATTCAAACCGTTGGCCGTAATCTGTCTGAAATTTACACCTGAAACAGGCGATGGCTCGGTCATAGCAGAACTCCCTTGTGCAGCGAGCGGAGAAGACAAAAACACAGAAAAAGCAATCAGGCAGCCAAGCAAAATCACCGGAAGGCTGTACTTGGGTGGAGTCAGTAAGGTCATGAAGGTCATGGCTCGTTAATCCAAAATTGGGGCGGTAAGCAAAGCTATCACGCCCACGATTCTATATTCAAACAGGCGCTCCGGACACGACCGGGGGCGAAATTGCACAGCGCATTACCGTTGCCCTAGCGGAGGACTGCTCTAACTATCGGGCTACCGACCCTGCCCTACCTCTTTTTATTCGCCGGATTTGTCGCTATTCTTGCAACAAAAAACAGGAGCGCCAGCGACGTGACGACCCCCTACGACGTGCCCTACATGGAGCGCACCCGCCTATATTACGAAGCTCAGGGATACACCACTCCATATCATTGGGCGCACCACGACGACACCCCCTTCAGCCAGTTGACTAAATCGCTGCCTCAATCACGGGTGGGCCTGGTCACGACGGCCATGCCAGACACTGAACAGGGACGTGCCGAACGCAAACTTTATTCAACCCCCTCAAGGCCGGTCCCGGATTCCATGTTCACACTGGGCCTGTCCTGGCACGATACGGTGACTCACACGCGTGATGTAGGCAGCTTTCTGCCGATCGAAGCTCTGCTCACAATTGAGTCCGAGGGAGGTATCGGCAGTTTGGCTTCACATTATCAATCAGTCCCCACCGCCTACAGTCAGCGACAAACCATTGAAGAAGACGCGCCCGCCATTGTTGACCTCATGAACAAAGACGAGGTGGATGTCGCAATCCTCGTTCCCTTGTGACCTGTCTGCCACCAGACCGTGAGTCTGGTTGCCCGTTATCTGGAAAACAGCGGCATTCCGACAGTCGTCGTCGGCAGCGCGCTGGACATTATTGAGCATGTCGGAGTTCCACGCTATCTGCATACAGATTTCCCTCTGGGAAATCCGTTGGGTACTCCCTATGACCGCGAAATGCAACGACAACACGTCGACATGGCACTGGATCTGCTGGACAAAGCCTCTCAGGCCAATACGGTGAGTCGCTCGCCGTTTTCCTGGCAAGGGGACGCTGGCTGGCGGGACGACTACTCAAGAGTAACCGATGCCAATCGTGCGGCCCTGGCTGCAGCCGGAGAAGCGCGCCGCGCTAAACAGCGTGCCATGAAAAAAACCAACCCAAAACAGCAAATCCCGATGCCCTGATCTTATCCTTAAACCCTTAACGCCCTGAAGCGAGCGCATCATGAAAACAACAGGACTCTTCTCCGCCCTCGTCCTCACCACAGCATGGCTCCACGCCTGGTCTTCCGCGACTGCTCAGGAGGTTCGAATTTACAACACCGTTAAAAGCAAACTCATCGCGGGGCAGCAGGTCGTGGGCGGAACCGTCGATACCGCGGATCCGGAGATCTACTGCGCCATGGCCAATGCAGGCTTTGATTTTATCTGGATTGAAATGCAGCACAGCCCCCTCTCCTTCAGCGAGGCAGCACGAATGATCTGGGCCTGCCGGGATGCACCTGCCATACCGTTTGTCAGAGTCCCCGATGCCAGCGAAGGAACGATCCAGAAGGCCACAGATATCGGCGCGTTAGGCATTATTGTGCCGATGGTCGACAGTGCGGAGAAAATGGCTGATGCCGTGCGGTATGCCAAATATCCACCACAGGGACGCCGCAGTCAGGGCGGAGGACAATACGGGCGATTATGGGGGCGTGATTATCGACAAACCTGGAATGACAATGTGCTGATCATTGCCATGATCGAAACCCTGGAAGGCACTGCCGAGGCTGACAAGATTGCTTCCGTGGCAGGCGTGGACGGGGTATTCGTCGCCAGCGGAGATCTTGGCAGCTTCAGTGGCAAGCGCCAGGGAGAGCAGGACTACGAAAGTCTGGTAGCGCGTATCAAGGAAGAGACCGAGAACGCGGGTAAATTCCTCGGAGGCCCCTCCGCGTGGATGTCCGAACGCGAAGGCTATCAATTTTTCCAGGCACCCAGCACCAGCAGCCTGATCCGAATCGGAGCCAGAATCACGCTTGAAGCGGCGGACCCATGCCGTTTCCTGCCTTCGGGAGCCACTCCGGTAGACGGAGAGAACCCCTGCCCTTGACGCATGCAGGCTGAATAGATCAGTCAGCCACCCGATTGCCTGCGATATACACCGACTCAATCGTCTTGGTGTTGGCGATATTTTCGGTCGGATCAGCTGACAGCACGCTGAAATCTGCCCACCGGCCCGGCTCCAGGGTACCGAGGTCAGACATGCCGATACAGTCTGCGGCAATACCTGTCGCTGATCGGATAGCATCCAGGGGGCTCATGCCGGCATCAACCATAAGCTGAAGCTCGAGATGCTCAAAATACCCCTGAAATCGCGCAGGCGGCCCGGTATCTGTTCCCATCGCAATGGGAACTGCGGCCGCGTGCAGTGCCCCGACATTGCCCATCGCCACCTCAAGGCCAGCCTTATAGGCTTGTGCTGACCGGCTTGCGGCCATACGCGACATTCTCTCGGGCGTCTGGAGCGCTTCCAGCACAGCCGGATCGGCTTCTTTGAGAAAATACGGGTCTGAAAAGAATTCCGGGACGCTTCCGTAAACAAAGGTGCTGATTTCCCGGGTCAGCGTGGGGATGTAACACACCCGTTTGGCTGACACAGCGTCGATGAACTCATCATCAACCGGCAGATCCCTGATACTGTGGGCAATGAGATCCGCATCGGCCTTCAGCATGTACTTGGCATCGTCCAGGTAGAACAGATGTACCGCTACCGGCAGTCGCCGACTGTGGGCCTGATCAACCAGCGCATCGAACACCGCGCGCGGCATCTTCGGAGTCGCCCCGAGATTGTCATCGATGCGCGTTTTAATGAAATTGGCGCCTCGGTCGGCATTCCGGTTCACCTGATCGCGCACAGACTGCGCATCGTTTCCGGCTATGACACTGCCTGCCACAAACAGCCTCGCCCGGTCTAGATCGGCCCGGTACTGCTCGTCGCGCAGCGTAAACCCGGCTGCCTCATCTCCCCCGAGACTGTTGACTGTAGTGATGCCGTAGCGGGCATACAAACGCAGCTGCCGGAGTAAATTCTCAGTGCTCGAATCCGCATTTGCGTCCAGACCCACAGTCGCCCCGACGTGACCGTGTGCATTTATCAGACCCGGCATAATCGTCTTACCCTCAACACTGATGATTTCTACATCATCAGGCAGGGTGACTGCTGAACGAGGACCTACGCTGCGAACCCGCCCATCGCTGATGACCAGCACGCCATCGGATAGTGGTGCGGCGGCAGTCCCATCGATAATGGTGGCTCCAACAAAGGCAAGCGTGCCCTCGTTGGCGGAACCGGCCCAGGCAAAAACCAAGACAAATAGTAGGCTAGAAAGACGGACTGTGGTTGACATCGTCGGTTGCTCCTCCCCGATCTCATTGGAGTAGAATAGCCTCGTTGAGTCAAGTTACAAAAGAACAAGCTGCCCCGCCTGCATGATCGTTTACTAACCGCCTTGTGACCGTCTTATGGCCGCCAAACAGAGAGCGCCTGCGCGCGATGGAGACGAGAACCAAACCAAGACCGACTGACGAAGACCTGAGCACGGTCCAAAAAAAGCCCGCAATCGCGGACTTTTGGCAGAATGGCGCACCCGGCACGATTCGAACGTGCGACCCCCTAGTTCGTAGCCAGGTACTCTATCCAGCTGAGCTACGGGTGCGTAAAGACTGTCCGGCACGTCCGGACGAAGGACGCGTATTATAGCGAAATTCCTGACTATTCCTAGTCATCACCGAAAAAGGACCGGAGGGAGATTTGATGAACAATCGCGATACGCTACACTTCCGCCAGGCGGCCAGAACTATCGGAGTGTGAGCAGTGATGCAGCCTGCCATTGCCTGTCGAGTTCCCGTAGCCGTCTGGAAAACTGAATGGGCCGGAGGGTGTTTTAGAAAGTCTTGAGAAGTTCTGATAAGCCCTGAGAGCCTGCGAGAGCAACTCAGCAAGTCTGAAAATTTTTGGAAAGCCCGGAAGAGAAGATGCGACATTCAAGCTACCGCGCCAGAGCGGCCCACTGGGTCACCCTGTTGACGGCGATCAGTCTGTCATTCACCACAGTGCCAGCCGCTGCGGACTATGAGGATGGCGTGAACGCGGCTTTTGCCGGCGACTTCGACACTGCCTTTCGCGAGTTCAGTCTGGCCGCCCAGCAGGGCCTGGACCTAGCGCAGTACAATCTGGCTATTCTGTACTTTACCGGACAAGGCGTTGATCAGGATTATGAGCAGGCTTTCCAATGGACAGAAGCGGCCGCTGTGCAGGGACATATCAACGCCCAAGCCAATCTGGCCAGTCTGTATCTAGAAGGCATCGGGGTGACGCAGGATGTCGCTCAGGCGATCAACTGGTTCTCGGCCGCGGCCCGCTCCGGCCACGCCAGTGCAGCCATGACCCTGACCGCCATGTACCGGAACGGCGAGCCGATTGACCAAGACATCGTGCAGGCACATGCCTGGGCGCAGGTCGCTCAACGGGAAGCGCATCCCGAAGCAGAAGAAGTTTTAACCGGTCTTGAAGCGCGCATGAGCAGGGAGGAACTCAGATCGGCGCGGCGCCTGTTCGCCCGCTGGCAAATTGAGCCAGTAAAGCTCCCCTGGCCGCCTGAACAGTGAGTCAGAACTCAGGCGGGGCAATGAGCACCGTCAGAGTTGAGAGAAATCTGTCTCGCTGCGCACTCAAAGTCGTTGTCAGCACCGACACTCAGTTGGCCAGTTCCCGCTGCTGTTGGAGATAGCGCTCACCACGCTCCAGCCAGAGCGCAAGGAAGTTGTCCCATCCTTCAGGGTCGACAAACGGGTGCGGATCACCCTCAGCACGCTCTGCAAGCCGGTCGCGACGTGCGAAGACGTCAGCTGCCGGGGCATGGTTCGGAATATTGACTTCAATGCCCTGAAGCGCCTGCAGGCGTCTGACGCTTTCAACATAACGCTCAGCCTGCCCTACGCCGTTGAAATTCAGACCCACTCCCCCGAACATAAAGGCCGTATGAGGATAACCCTTGTCATACACTGTGAATCGGGTCGACAGCACACCCGGCGTGTGACCGGGCGTTTTCATAAACTGCAGGCGCGTTCGCCCCAGCGTGAGCGTGCTGCCATCACTCGCTGATAAATGTCGTACCGGCCGCGGATATTCCCTGAATTGAGCCGCTCCCTCCGTCATCAACCAATCTTCCTCGGTCATCATCACCACCGCACTGAACTCCTGCTGGAATCGGGCCGCACCACCGATGTGATAATAATGTGCGTGTGAACCGATCAGGTAGCGGATGTCATTAGGATCAAAACCCAGGCTTCTGATGTTGTTGATAGCCATGTCCGTGAGCTCATCGTAAAGCGCATCGAACACGATCAGCCCCTGATCAGTCACCAGCAGCCAGGAAGCTACCCACTCTGCGCCAATGTAGTAGAGATTGTCGAATACCTGAAACGGTTCGACATACTGCAGTTCGGGATCATCCCGTTCACCTTGCTGAGGAAAAACATTCAGCGCGAAGACACTGGCCGCGATGCCGATGCCTCGGATGATAAGGTGTTTCATGAGCTGTCTTCTTTGTTGTTTCAATTTCGTCGTTAACTCTTGGGACTTGTTGCTTGGGATCTGTTACTTGGGATTTGTTAATAGGAACGCGGCAATCCCAGTTCGTGCTCCGAGATAAAATTCAAAATCATTTCCTGAGAAATAGGCGCGAGCTTCATCAGACGGGCCTCCCGCCAGTACCGTTCAACGTGATATTCCCGGGCATAGCCAAACCCCCCGTGGGTCTGCATGGCCGCGTCCGCTGCGTAAAACCCGGCCTCGGCTGCCAGCCACTTAGCCATGTTTGCTTCGGTACCACATGACATCCCCTGATCCAGCTTCCAAGCGGCTTTTTGCACCATCAAACCGGCAGCATCCAGCCGGATTCTGGCCTCAGCCAGCGGGAAAGCAATCCCCTGATTTTTGCCAATCGGTCTGCCGAACACCACCCGCTCATTTGCGTAAGACACCGCTCGCGCCAGCGCTGCACGACCAATTCCTAATGCTTCTGCGGCAATCAGAATTCGTTCAGCATTCAATCCGTCCAGCAGATAGCGAAAGCCTTTACCCTCTTCTCCCACCCGATCGGATTCAACTACCTTCAGCTCATCGTAAACCACCTCACAGGTTCTCACCGCATTACGACCAAGTTTTTCAATCGGGGAAATGGCCACCTCCGGACGTTTGAGTTCGGCGAACAACAGCGTCATCCCGTCGGTTCTTCGCTCAACTTCCTGCTTGCTCTGTGTTCGAACGAGAAGTAGCACCCTGTCCGATTCAAGGGCCTTGGTGGTCCACACTTTCCTGCCGCTCACGACATAATGACCATCCACCAGACTGGCTCTGGTCTCGATGGAAGTCGTGTCGCTGCCGGCGTTAGGCTCAGTCACCCCGAAGGCGACCTGAAGCTTGCCACTGGCAACATCCGGCAAATAACGCTTTTTCATGCTCTCTGAGCCATGCTTGATGACCGGATGCATACCAAACATGGACAAATGCAAGGGTGTTGCACCATTCATCGCAGCGCCTGATGCTGCTACCTGCTCCAGCACCACAGCGGCTTCCTGCACGCCCTTGCCGGCGCCGCCATAGGCTTCAGGGATCGCGATACCGATCCAGCCTGCCTCAGCCATGGCATCATAAAACTCCTGCGGATACTGGCCTTCGCGATCTAGCTTTTCCCAATACTCATCGGGAAAATCCCGACACACATTGCTGACCGCCTCGCGAATCAGCTTCAGGTCAATCGGCTCAGAAAAATCCACAGCTCATTTATTCCCATTTACTCAGTGGAACAGACAGCACGCAGTCGCGGGCCAGGCGGTCTTTTGTTGCTTCAGCTTTTCAGCTGAACATCAATTTGCTCAGCAATGGCGAGCACCTTGCGGGCGCGTTTCAGATGCGGCACATCAACCATCTGCCCGTTGAAGCTGAACGCCATCTTGCCTTCCGACTGGGCTTCAGCAAACGCCAGAAGCAGCTCCCTGGCGGCTGCGACCTCCCCTTCGCTCGGCGTAAAAGCCCTGTTCACCACGTCAACCTGAGTCGGATGAATTGTCAGCTTACCTATAAATCCCATTGCAGCCGCCTCAGCACATTCTTTAGCCAGCGCGGCCTGCTCTGTAATTTCGACAAAAACTGTATCAATGGGATGCACCTGATTCGCGACCGCCGCCAGCAGGCAGGATGAACGAACAAAGCGGAACACATCAAGATAGACTCCTTCAGCGTTTCGCTTGGCGCGAGCGCCCAACTCCCCGGCGAGATCCTCGGCTCCCCAGGTAAGACCGTCCACCCTGCCGTTGCCCGCCATATCAGCAAGACAAAACACTGCCTCAGACAGTTCGGTCCCGATCAGCACCAGGGAAGTTGCGCCAGGTTGCACATTATTTTGCTCCTCAATCGCGCTGACCAGCTGATCGACTGCATCCACACTGGCCCGACTGCTCACTTTGGGAAGCACCAGCCCATCCGGACGCGCCGCAGCAATCGCTTCAGCATCATCTCTTCCCCATGGCGAATCCTGCGGATTGATGCGAACCAGACATTCTTTCGCGCCAAAGTCTGCCTGTTCAATCCATTCGCAAACCGCCCTTCGGGCTGCTTCCTTGTTCTCCGGCGTGACTGAATCTTCCAGATCAAGAATCAGAGTATCCGCATTCAGCGTCAGCGCCTTCTCGAACATTCGTGCATTACCGCCCGGCACGAAATGCAGTGATCTGCGAGGGCCTTTCGGCCCTGGAGTTGGAACCACTGCCATGCTCAGTTTCTCTCAGAATGTGCGGCGTTTAATTTAAGCATCATGCCTTTGCGCAAGCATTCACACACAATTTCGCCCCTCTGGTTACGTGCAAGGTGCTTGAACCAGACTATCCCTCGGTCAGGTTTCGTTCTGGATTCCCGCTTGTCTACGATCTCTGTCGAAACGCTCAGCGTATCGCCGATGAAAACTGGGTTCGGGAACTCAGTCTGCTCCATACCGAGATTGCCGATGGTGGTCCCGAGAGTGGTGTCAGCAACAGACAGGCCCACCACTAGCCCTAGCGTATACAGACTGTTAACCAAAATTTGGCCGTATTGTGACTGCTTGGCGAACTCAGCATCCAGATGCAAAGGCTGCAGATTGTGAGTGAGCGCGGTAAACAGCAGATTATCGGTTTCAGTGATAGTCCGCGCCGGTTGATGTTGAAACAGCGCACCTACTTCAAGCTCTTCAAAGTATTTTCCGCTCACGTTCAGTTATCGTTATCAGTCAGCAAAGGAGTCAAACATTGTAGTGGCAACCGACAGGCGCATCCATTAAATTCTGATGCATCGAGACAAAAGCAACCGCTAGGCGCCTTTAATGAACGAATCGCATGCGCACGAATGGATAGGCAGAACAGAGACACTGTCAGACACCCTGAACCCGGTCCCCTGCAAGGCGTTGGCCGCCACCCTCAATCAGGCCTGGGACCCGAAAGAAGGAGACAAGCTGCCACCTCTTTGGCACTGGCTGTATTTTCTCGAGACGGCTCAGCAGGAGGAACTTGCTGCTGACGGCCACCGCAAGCGGGGAGGGTTTCTCCCCCCCGTCCAGCTACCGAGACGCATGTGGGCAGGCAGCCAGATTCAGTTTCATTCCCCGATCACTTTGGGCGAGACACTGACCCGTCAGTCGACCATAGAACACATCAGGGAAACTACCGGACGCAGCGGTGCACTGACGTTTGTCAAAGTCCGTCATGAAATCGAGTCAGAGCAGCGCCCTGCCCTCACTGAAATACAGAACCTGGTCTATCGCGAGGCCGCAAAACCGGGAGTTGCGCCGCCCGCGCCCGCTGCTGCAGAATCATCTGGCGATTACCACCGTGAATTGACCGCAGATTCACGGCTGTTGTTTCGCTACTCTGCCTTAACCTTCAATGCACACAGAATCCACTATGATTATCAGTATGCCACGCACACAGAGGGCTACCCAGGAATCATTGTCCACGGACCACTGCTGGCCACTCTGATGCTGGAGCTGTTGCGCTCAAATTTTCCGGAAGAAACGATAAAAACATTTGAATTCAGAGCTTTAGGGCCGGTTTTCGGGGACCACCGGTTCAGTGTGCACGGCACCAGACCAAACTCCGATGGCAATGCCACTCTGTGGATTGCAAATCAGGACGGCCAGCTCTGTATGCAGGGCACAGCCAATCTTGAGCGCTAGACGGTGCGCCAGCCTGCTGGCTTGTGCTATTATCTGGCGGCGCTTTTGGGCACATCACGAATTCCGGAGAGTTGGCCGAGTGGCTGAAGGCGCGCCCCTGCTAAGGGCGTATAGGTTAACCCCTATCGAGGGTTCGAATCCCTCACTCTCCGCCACGAATCTAGGTGATGCACCAAGACCCAAAAAGCCCAGCTTTTCCGGTCTTTAGCGGCGTCTATTGCTGCGTCACTGGCGGCCTCCCTCGCCTCGTCTCCAGTGGTGTTCGCCTTGAAGGTGCAGAGGCGGTCGGTGGCTCGCTGAATGACCAGCCGGAGCCGGGCTCGCGGTCTTCCCTATGATCACCGTTTTCTCCTAGCTCTCCGCGCGAACAGTTTACGGCTCCGGGGCCCTGGCCACGCGACATCCCGCGGACTTGAGTCAGTCAGCAGATCCGGCGCTAGTGCTCGTTCTCTTTAGAGTTTTCAGCGGGTTGCTCTGTCTGGATTCGCTGGTAGATTTCCTCACGGTGAACGGCGACATCTTTCGGGGCATTTACTCCGATCCGGACCTGATTACCCTTAACGCCCAGAACGGTAACGGTAACGTTATCTCCGATCATGAGAGTTTCGCCAATGCGGCGCGTCAGTATCAACATTTCCTATCTCCAGTACTCATTCCATTGTGTAGTCCCTGCAGGCAGAATAGCGACGCAAAGAGAAATGCATACTGAGGTCAAGGTATCACTGAGGACGTTGGGCCTTCCTGCTCGCCCGCCTCAGTAATAGGGCTTCTGCGCTTTATTGGGGTTTTGCTCGGATCAAAACCACTGGATTCCGAGATGCCACGGGCTCAACGCCTAGTATCTGCCTATCTCGGCAGATTTCCAACCCATAAATCAGTCTTTGTGCCGGAAAGGCTTTACTGACAGATCAGGAGCTGCTGTGCTCGCCGTCCGGATCGCCCAGTTCAAAAGCGCTGTGCAACGCGCGCACGGCCAATTCGAGATACTTTTCTTCGATGACCACGGAAATCTTAATTTCGGAGGTTGTAATAATCTGGATATTGATACCTTCCTGCGCCAGCGCCTTGAACATTTTGCTGGCAATACCCGCATGCGACCTCATACCCACACCCACCAGAGAGACTTTGCAGATCTTTGTATCCAGATCCACCGCTCGCGCTTTGAGGGAACTGGCGATATTGTCCAGAATTGATTTTGCGCGCTCACTTTCGCCCCGCGTAACGGTAAAAGTAATATCGTTCGTGCCGTCAGCGGCGGCGTTCTGAACGATAACATCCACCTCAATGCCTGCTTCGCTCACCGGCCCGATGACGTTATAGGCGATTCCTGGCACATCAGGCACACCGGTCACGGTCAGTTTGGCCTCGTCGCGCTCAAACGCAATGCCAGCAATGCTCGGATCTTCCATAGCCTCATCTCCTTCAAAACTGATCAGGGTGCCCTCACCCTCCTCAAAACTGGAAAGCACCCGCAATGGCACCTTGTATTTCCCGGCAAATTCTACCGAACGAATCTGCAGCACCTTGGCACCCAGACTCGCCAGTTCAAGCATTTCTTCAAAGGTTACGGTTTTGAGCAGGCGGGCCTCTTCAACCACGCGCGGGTCAGTGGTATACACCCCTTTGACATCGGTATAGATCTGACATTCATCGGCCTTGAGCGCTGCTGCCAGCGCGACTGCAGTCGTGTCGCTGCCGCCCCGACCCAGGGTTGTGATACACCCGGCTTCATTAACCCCCTGAAAACCGGCCACCACCACCACATTTTGCTGCTCCAGCTGCGCTATGATGCGCGTGCTGTCGATCTCGCGGATCCTCGCTTTGGTGTGAGCATCGTCGGTGAGAATGCGCACCTGACCACCGGTAAAGGATCTCGCCCCGTATCCCCTTTTTTCGAGCGCCATGCTCAACAGCGCAATAGTGACCTGTTCGCCCGTGGAAAGCAGCACATCCATTTCCCTCGTGGTCGGTTGCCCCATCATTTCCTGAGCTAGCGCGGTGAGTCGGTTCGTCTCGCCGCTCATGGCAGACACCACCACGACGACGTCATCTCCGAGATCGCGGAAACTGATGATCTTTTCTGCGACGGCCTCTATTCTCTCTACAGAGCCCACCGACGTACCGCCAAATTTTTGTACTATCAATGCCATTGCAGATTGTCTTTAGACGAGACGAGCCTCCAGCCACGGCTGTACGCTCTCCAGCGCTACCGACAGATTTTCTGGCTGGCTACCTCCCGCCATCGCCATGTCCGGGCGCCCCCCGCCTTTACCCCCGACCTGCTCGGCGACCATGTTCACCAGCTCGCCGGCTTTGACCCGGTCAGTAAGTGCCGCACTGACACCTGCCACGAGGTTCACTTTACCCTCCGCCGCACAGGCCAGCACAATTACCGAGGCGCCCAGCTTGTTTTTTAGCTGATCGACCGTATCGCGCAGAGACTTGGGATTAAAACCTTCGAGATTGGCAACCAGCACCTTAATTCCCGCCAGCTCGACAGCGCGCGATCCGAGATCATCGCCGGCGCTTGCCGCCATTTGTGCTTTCAGCTGTGCGAGCTGTTTCTCAAGGGCTTTGTTCTGGTTCAGGAGGCCGGACAGCTTGTCCCGCAAACCCTCGGTTCCCGTTTTCAACAGCGACGATGCTTCGCGCAGAACATCCTGCTCCCGCGCGATCAGTGCTAGCGCACCGTGCCCGGTGACCGCTTCAATTCGTCGAACGCCGGCCGAAATACCGGATTCACTGACAATCTTGAACAGACCGATATCGCCTGTCCGGTCGACATGGCAACCGCCGCAGAACTCGACGGAGAAGTCTCCTCCCATTGAGACCACCCGCACTTCTTCGCCGTATTTTTCTCCGAACAGTGCCAATGCACCCTTGCTTCTCGCCGCTTCAATTGGCATGACTTCTTTGCTGACTTCGGAATTGGCAAGAACCTCGGCATTAACCTGTTCCTCAATGCGCCGGATTTCTTCAGCCGACACAGGGGCACCATGAGAAAAATCAAACCGCAGTCTGTCAGCCTCAACCAGAGAACCTTTTTGCAGCACATGATCACCGAGCACGCTGCGCAGGGCCGCATTCATCAAATGAGTTGCAGAATGATTCAGAGTAATCGCTGCTCGATCGTTACCGGCAACCAGCGCCATGACCGAATCCCCGATTTTAAGCTTCCCACTGGTCAGCCTACCTCTGTGAATAAAAATTTCTGACTGCTTCTGCGTGTCCGAGACCTCGAAACACGCCTCATCACTCTCCAACAACCCGGCATCACCAATCTGTCCTCCCGATTCAGCATAAAACGGCGTGGTATCAAGGACTATCAGCACCTCACTGTTGGCAGGAACAATATCCAGCTTTTCGTTGGCCGGAGAAAATATCCCGACAATCTGTGCCTCTGATTGCAGATTGGAATACCCCGAGAATACTGTTTTTTCCAGACCATCAAGATCGAGCTTCTCAACCGCAGAAAAATTGCTGGCTGCCCGAGCCTGATCGCGCTGGATCTCCATGGCAGCCTCGAAACCGGGCATGTCCAGGGTCAGATTGTGTTCACGCGCAATATCCGCAGTCAGATCAACAGGAAAACCGTAAGTATCATACAGTTTGAATACCGTTTCTCCGGCGATAACAAAACCTGACAGCTCGCCGATCGCTTTTTCCAGAATGGTCATTCCATTCTCCAGAGTCCGGGCAAACTGCTGTTCCTCTTCATTCAGCGTCTTCTCGACGTAAGCCTGACGCTCCAGCAACTCGGGATAGGCATCCCCCATCACGCGCGAGAGAGATGAGACAATTTTGTAGAAAAAAACCTCTTTAACACCCAATCGATAACCATGACGCACGGCGCGGCGAATAATCCGTCGCAAGACGTATCCGCGACCTTCATTGGACGGAGTCACTCCGTCAACGATAAGAAAGGCACAGGAGCGGATGTGGTCGGCGATCACCCGCAGGGAATTGTTCTGCAGATCAGCCGTTCCGGTTATTTGCGCAATGTCGCTGATCAGTTCGGCGAACAGATCTATCTCATAGTTGCTGTGGACATGCTGAAGAACCGCAGCAACGCGCTCAAGGCCCGCACCGGTATCCACCGACGGCTTTGGAAGTGGCGTCATACTTCCATCAGCTTTCCGTTCAAACTGCATGAAAACCAGATTCCAGATTTCGATGTAGCGATCACCGTCCTCATCAGGACTGCCCGGCGGACCTCCTGCCACATCGGGCCCGTGATCATAGAAGATTTCAGAGCAGGGGCCGCAAGGCCCGGTATCGCCCATCGCCCAGAAATTGTCTTTTTCACCCAGACGCGAGAAGCGGTCTGAATCGACTTTCATCTCATTCAGCCAAATGTCAGCCGCTTCATCATCATCCTGATAGACAGTGACCCAGAGTCTGTCAGCAGGCAATCCAAGCTCTTCAGTAAGAAATTCCCACGCAAACTGAATAGCCTCTCGTTTGAAATAATCACCGAACGAAAAATTGCCCAGCATCTCAAAAAACGTGTGATGACGCGCAGTATAGCCCACGTTCTCCAGATCGTTGTGCTTGCCACCCGCTCTAACACATCGCTGGGAACTGGTCGCCCTGACCCTTTCCCGCTTTTCCTCTCCAAGAAATACGTCCTTGAACTGAACCATACCCGCATTGGTGAACAACAAAGTAGGATCATTGGCAGGAACCAGGGGGCTGCTTGACACGATTTCGTGATCGCGCGCCGCAAAGTAGTCGAGGAATTTTTGTCTTATTTCAGCAGATTTCATCGGTTTAGCTGTCGCTGGGTTAAATGAATGAGCGATAAAAGGCCGCCCGCTAATAAACCGGTAATTATAGCGCCATATCCACTGTGGTTGCAGAAAAAACTCCCAAAGAATGGGGGCTTCTTGCCACAAGGGCCTTCACAAGGATTGCAAAGTGGTAATCCAGCAGCGCTCAGAGAGGTGGAAATGATCTAGTTGCCATCAGTTCTACCCTCGTCGACCAGTAGCGCAGAGACGCTCGGCTTAAGGCTAAAATTGGTAATAGTCTTATCTTCCGGCACCCTGAGATTTCCATCACTGGACAACATAATCGCGATCGAGCGGGTTTGCGGGAAATGACTGAGAACTATCGCGACTATGATTAGGAAAGGAACACACAGGAACATTCCCGGAATCCCCCAGATTGCATTCCAAAGCGCAAGATTCAGGAGGATAACGACGGGGCTGAGATTGAATGACGAACCCATAAGCCGGGGCTCGAGAATATTCCCAATGCAGATTTGCAGCACGCCAATGCCCAGCAGCACCAGCAGGAACAGGCCATAAGCGTCCGATTGGGCGAGCGCGATCAGCGCTGGAAACAGGGTAGCTACGATAGAGCCGACCGTTGGAATAAAATTCAGCAAGAATATAAGCAGCCCCCACAGGCCGGCAAAATCCACTCCCACCGCAAGCAAATACAGATAACTGGCCAGACCAGTCAGGAAACTGGTGAACAGCTTGATGCTCATGTACTTCTGAATGTCATCGCGAATTTGTGCAATGATTTGCTGTACTTCGGTTTCTTTCTCGGGGTTTGCGGCCAGGGCAGAAATCTTGTTGCTGAAATGGGCCTGCTCGAGAAAAAGGAAACCCAGATAGATGAGTATCAACCCGCCACTGGCAAGAATGCCGGCAAAAGAGGAAGCAACCGATGTCGCATAGGACGGGATATCGATCCATTCGGTTAACAAAGCACTGAGCGAACGCCCCTCAAAGGCCGCGAAATCAATAAAGGGCAAATTCTGCAGACGCTTGCTCAGGTTCTCTTGATAAACAGGTGCCACTTCCAACACTTCATCAGCCGAAGCGCTTAAGAAATTTATCAGCGCCCAGATAAGAGACAGAAACGTGAACACTGCAGCCGTACGACAAAGCAGGACAGGCAACCTGTAACCGGCCACTTCAATCCGATGAAAAGACTGAGCCAGGGTGTTGATCAGGTACCAAAGCGCGATGGCAATGACCAGCGGCAGCAGCAGCGACTCACCCACAACGAGAAGATAAAATACTAGAACGACCAGTACGGCTGATGCAGTAAATTGGAGAATTCTCATGACCTGGCTTCCCTTGGGCTTGAGGCGTGAAACGCTTATTCGGCGAACTGCCAGAACCCTCTCTAGATCAACAGGGCCGCTTGAACGGACTTGGGACTGACCATACAGTTTTTTCGGTCAGTGTAGCATATTTCAGCCTGACCATTGCCTTTGTGGGTCTTCCTCTCACGACGGCACTGCCGGCCCCTGATCCACATTCGTAACTTACCCGTTCTGCTGCTGTCTGCAACAGCAAGCAATCCTGGACGGATGCTAACCCGGCCAGCCGAAACCCGAGACCAAAAATCTTTTTGAAGGCCGGCGGCCTCCCCCGCTGTAAAAGTTTACCGCTTCTGGCGACCGTGATTCAAAAGCAAGTGAGCGGTTGCGGCAAGGCCGGATAAGCCGGACAGATCAGCACACTCAGCCATGCTGGTAAGAATCTGCAGCAGCAGGCAATTGTGTTCTAACTTCGGAAGCTGCGCTACTTCAGAAAACGCGCAATCAACCACACATCAGAATGGCCTGCTGCGGGCCGAACCACCTGTTCCAGAACCTGATACAGACAAAGACCGACAAGAAGAGCTGTCCAGCATGCCAGAGCAACATTTTCAATTACGTATCGTTAGCGAGTCGCACCCCGACAGAAAGAGACCTAACAATGAAGATCATTTCGCCGTCAATGAAAGCCGGGGCATCATCGTACTGGCAGACGGCATGTGCGGACGCCGCTCCGGTGAAGTGGCGTCGGACGTGGCAACACGCTTGCTCATGGGCAAGCTCCGACTGCTCGGCGATACCGAATCGACAGAAAAAGAAAAACACACCGAGTTGCTCGAAGGCATCAGGCTCGCAGTCAGCGAAACCAACCAGAGCATTTATCAAGCAGCGTCAGACAACGCCGAGTGTAAGGGGATTGGAATCACGGTTGTCGCGGTTTTGCTGAGCGGCCCCCGCATTCACATCGGGTACGAAGGAGACTCAAGACTCTACGGCTTCAGGCAAGACAGGCTGAGCAAACCCACCAAGGATCACAGTCTTGTTCAGGATCTCGTCGACCGGGGCCTGTATACTGAAGAGCAAGAAAGAGCTGCAAGCGTTTCTCATATCCTCACCAGGTCTGCCGGACTGTGAGTTCAGGTCGAGATCGACGCTCTTACGGCAGAGCTTCAACCAGATGACCTGCTGTTGATTTGCTCCGACGGCCTCACCGACATGGTCCCCGACTGGCAGATCAGGGAGATCTTGAGGGACCATGCAAACCGCCCCGGGACAGCCGTGACAAACCTGATCGAGACCTCAAATTATCACGGCGGGCGGGACAACATCTCTGTAATACTGGCACAGGCCTGCGCAGACTGACTGTCTTCCTCTTGCAGTCGCGAGGTCGGCTGACGTACTGAAGGCCCGGATCGGATGGCTCTGACTGCCAGCACGCGTTATTTTTCTAGAATCCCCGAACCCAATCAGGCTAGATCGATTCGAAGGCTTCGGCGACTATTCCCGGCGTGAGAATTTGAGGCAGGATGACGGGCTCTCTGTCTTTTTGTCCCGGATACAACACATACAGCGGCACAGACGGCCGGTTGAAACGCTCCAGAACAGCAGTGATTTCCGGATCTTCGTTAGTCCAGTCACCCTTCATATAGGTAATGCCCCGATCAACCATCACTGCTTTGACTCGCTCTGTACCAAGCGTGGTCTGCTCATTAGCCAGGCAGGTGATGCACCAGGCTGCAGTCATGTTGACGAAAACCGGTTTGCCGGCGGATTGAAGCTCTTCCAGACGCTGAGCGCTGAACACCTCATACTCCTGCGACGCAGCCTCTTCATTTGCTGTCGCATCAGAAGTCGCCGGCACGGATTGCAGAAACGGCGTCTGCGCCAGATAAATTGCCAGAACCAGAGCAGCCAGGCTTGTACCGTAATTCAGCGTGCGCAGGAATGGCCCCATCGTGAAGCGGCGCTGGTAGAGCCAGACGGCAAACGCCATCACCACGCACATACCCAACACCAGCGACATCCCCATCACTCCCACCTGATTACCGAGCACCCAGAGAAAAAACAGCGCCGAGGCATACAGCGGAAAGGCCATAAACTGCTTGAAAGTCTCCATCCACGGTCCGGGTTTGGGTAAAAATCGAAACAGCGCGGGTGAGTAACTCAGCAATAGAATCGGAAAAGCCATACCCACTCCCAGCGAGACAAATACAGCCATGGCCACCAGCCAGGATTGCGCCAGCGCAAAACCGATCGCCGACCCCATAAAGGGTGCCGTGCACGGCGTTGCGACGGTAGTGGCCAGCACACCGGTAAAGAACGAACCCTGATAGCCACCTCGGGCTGTGAGGGAGCTGCCGGCTCCCATCAGGCTGGTCCCTATTTCAAAGACGCCTGACAGGCTCAGTCCCATCAGGAAAAACAGATAAACAATGAACGCCAGGAACCAGGGTTGCTGAAACTGGAATGCCCAGCCCACTGCCTCCCCTCCCGCCCTGAGCGCAATCAGCACCGACGCCAGAGTGACGAATGCCACTACCACACCGAGCGTATAGAACACGCCGTCCATACGTTGCTTCTGACTGGATTCACCCACATTCTTTGCGAAGCTCATCGCCTTGATGGACAGCACCGGGAAGACGCAGGGCATCAGATTGAGAATCATGCCTCCAAGAAAGGCGAACCCGATAAACATGAGTAATCCGGAACTTCCGCCTGCGTCAGACCCGCTTTCTGCAGACGCAGCGAATGGCATGATGGTCATGGTGCTGGCGTCTGCGGCCGGATTGACGAAATCAAAGGCCACGCGTTCCCCGGATTCATTTTCCAGCACAAGCACTCCGAACACTTCTGACAAATCCTGCAGCATGCGCCGGGGTTGCTGGTGCGTAATCTGCAACAAATTGGCCTGCATAGACACATCACGAAGAGGTCCGGGCTTGATTATCCGGCGCTGATCCGGGAAAAAGTAGGCATCAGAATATCGGTCAAACAGTGCGTCAGAGGATTCAAAGCCAAGGCTCACCCGTTCACCGGCCACGGCAATGATCGAGCGAATGTCGTGGTCCGCTTCGGGCAGCTGTGCGCGCGCGTCGGCGAACAGGGATTGGGTTTCAGCATCAAGCTCGGCGACTTCACCGACGGGCAGTTTTATACTCAGCCTCTGCTCACCGGGTATGCAAATCTGATCGCACACATTCCAATAAGCCAGCGCGCTCAATTCCACCTGGTCTGCGCTGAAATCTGTCGGCAGGGTGACAGCAACAGGAAGGGCGACTTCCTGCTCATAACCAAAGTTCACCAGGTCCGTCTCATAAAACGGCAGCCAGTGCGGGGCCGGCCACTTAAGCTCGCCAATTTGGGTGCCTTCCGGAGCCTGCCATTCCGTCAGGGTAGTAGGCTCCCCGCTGTCACCCCCCATTTTCCAGTAGGTGTGCCAGTGCTCAGCCGGGTCGAGCCGGAGCGCCAGCAAGGTAGTTTCACCCGGCACAATATTGGTGGTCTCGGACAGCAATTCGACTTCAATACTGTGATCCCAGGCCGCGGAACTGCGCGTTGCGGTGAGTTCAAAAGCCCACAGCTCACCATTGTCGTCTCTGACAGAGAGCAGACCTTCCAGCTCGTTACGCGCGTCATCATAACGGCGGTGCTGTTCGGTTGATATCTGGACTCTGCCACCGTCCAGCATGACCTCTCGATAGGGTGCGTAACGCATGATGCGACGCTCCGTCGGAAAAAACCACGCCTCATCAATGTCGGTAAACAGCGCTTCCTCACCTGCAATCATGACATTGACTTTGCCGTCATGATCATTGAATTCAGCGACCAGTTCGTGCTGACCCTCTGGAGTCGGTAGCAGACTGCGAGTCTCGGCAAACGCCGCTACCCAGCGGGGATCCGCTTCCAGGGTGGAGCTGACCGGAAGCGAAATAGCAAAGTCTGCTTCACCCGGAATACAGATTTCATCGCACACCTGCCACTCGATGCGCGTGCTCGCCTGGAACACCTCCGCATCAAAGTCCTCAGGCACCGTCAGCGCCATCGGCAGGAAGACCTCGCGCTCGTAGGTAAAGGTCACCAGATCACTGCCAAGAAAGGGGGTCCACTCGGGAATCGGCCACTGGATCTGCCCCACTGCCGAGCCGGTCGGCAGCTGCCAGTCCACCGCGCGCGGCGCTTCGCCACTGTCACCGCCAAATTTCCAGTAGGTGTGCCAGTGTTCAATCGGGTCAAGGCGGATTGCCAGCCAGGTAGTCTGGCCGGGCACGACATTTACGGTCTCCGAGACCAGCTCAACCGCGATCTGATCGGTTTGATGTACCTGAGCACCGACAGTCATCGCAAAAAAAGAAAACGCAATTAAAATCAATAGCTTGGTCTTATAAAAGGCCATAAATAAATCCTGCAACCGGGTAATCGTTCCCAACCCGCGAAACCTGCTATACAGGGACGAAAGGTACCAAAATCGCCCTCCGCTGTCATGAAACTGTCGGCCGGCCGGCACTAACCCTTCAGTTCTCCGAGCGTTTGTGAGCCTGAGCCAACCGTCCTCCTGATCCAGAAAAACGCGGTTTCCCCAAAAACGGACTTGCTCCGGCCTTAATATTATCGCGCCCGCTTACTGGCTCCGGAGTATTTTTTCCACCATCAGCTGCAAATTCAGCGAATCACGGAAGTCGTTCACTGCCAGACGGAAGACCAGTTCTATCCGGGTAGCCTGTGAGTCAGGCCAACTCTCCTCAGGCACGTTGAACGCGATGGCGTCGACTTTTTTGCCCGGTTCGGATTCAGGGCTCAGCACCATTTTCAAATGCTTGCCACTGAGTCTGCGCTGTTCACGCAGCAGGAACCAGCCATCAAACTGAGGCTCGGGAAACGCCTGTCCCCAGGGCCCTGCAGCCTGAATCAGCTGTGCAGTTTCCAGCGTTAGATGCTTTGCCGCAACCTCGCCATCGCTTTCGATAACGGCCTGTAGTTGCGACCGGCTCAGCCGAAGACGCGCCTCGGCCTCAAAAGCCGATCGAAAAGCGGTCAGCTTATCAGGCGCAAGGCTGAGACCAGCGGCCATGGCATGGCCCCCGAATTTAGTGATAAGCCCCGGATTTTTGGTGGCCACAGCATCAAGCGCATCGCGGATATGAAAGCCGCCGATAGACCGGGCAGAGCCTTTGAGCTCCTCTCCTCCCTCCACCGCTGCAAAGGCGATCACCGGGCGATGATATTTTTCCTTTATACGTGACGCGAGGATACCCACCACACCCTGATGCCAACGTTGATCAAACAAGCAGAAGGAGTTGGGCAGGTCCGACTCGTTGACTTCAAATTCCACCAGAGACTCGAACGCCTGCTGACGCATATCTGCCTCAATCTGCTTTCGGTCCTGATTAATCGAATCCAGTTGAAGCGCCAGTTGGTAGGCCGTATCGGCTTGCTCAGACAGCAGGCATTCAATCCCAGTGGTCATGTCATCCAGGCGACCTGCCGCGTTAAGCCGGGGACCGACACCAAAAGCCAGGTGTGAAGCCGTGAGCGCGGTCGTGTTCTTACCGGCCACCTGCAACAGTGCCTGTATGCCGGGCCTTGCCTTACCTGCTCTTATCCTGCGCAGCCCCTCCGCAACCAGGATCCTATTGTTATGGTCGAGCGGGACGACGTCAGCGATCGTACCCAATGCGATCAGATCGAGCAGCGCAGCCATGTTAGGTTCGGACAGGCCGCTTTCAAACCGCCCCAGTTCGCGCAGTCTGCCCCTGAGCGCCAGCATCACGTAAAAAATCACGCCCACACCGGCTATGGCCTTGCTCTTGAAAGAGCAGCCTTGCTGGTTAGGATTCACAATAGCGTCAGCCTCTGGCAGCGTCTCCGGGGCAAGGTGATGATCGGTGATCAGAATCTGACTGCCGATCCGTTTGGCCGCCTGCACACCGGCAACACTCGAAATCCCGTTATCTACGGTGATGATTAGATCCGGCTCCTTTTCCTTGGCCAACTCATCAACAATTTTAGGCGTCAAGCCGTAGCCGAAGTCGAAACGATTGGGAACAATATAGTCAACGTGACGAAAGCCGAAGCCTTGCAAGGCAGAGATTGCGAGCGCACAGCTGGTTGCGCCGTCTGCATCGAAGTCGGATACGATTAGAACGCGGCGCTGATGATCCAGCGCCGCGACCAGCAAATCGACGGCAGTCGCCATTCCGAGCAATTCATGAGGAGGAATAAGGTTCGCCAGTGCCAGGTCCAGTTCTTGCTCGCCGGTAAGGCCGCGCTGGCGGTAGACCCGCTGCAGCAGAGGGTGCATCGCTGCGGGAAGTGTTAAGCCTTCGTCGGGGCTTCGCCGCTGCAGTCGAGTCATGGTCGCATTTAAACTTGCTGGCCGAGAGCTGCGCTGATGAAGGCGGAGACTTCTTCAAGATCATTGGCGATCACCGAATATCGCTCTTCTCGCTCAAACAAGTCGGCAAGGTGAGCAGGCAGTTCCGGCAGATTCAGCCCGGCAACCGTAATGGCTTCGCTGAATTTAGCGGGGTGCGCTGTCGCCAGGGTAATCATGGGAACCTGCGGGCTTTTCCGGGTCAAACGCCCGGATTCCACGCCGATTGCCGTGTGGGGATCAAGCAGCGTGTCAAGTTCAGCAGCAGTTTCGCTGATGACCCGGCAGGTGGTCTCATCGCTGACGCTGGCACTGTCAAAAATTGCTTGAACAGCTTGCCACTGCGATTCACTGACGCTGAGGCGTTCCTTACTGGATCTGAGCATAAAGTCAGTCAGCTTCGCCGAATCGCGACCGAACAGATCAAACAGGTAGCGCTCAAAATTACTGGAAACCAGAATGTCCATACTGGGCGAATAGGTCTTGCTCAACTGCGTCTTGCTGTAGTCGTTGTTACTGATGAAGCGATGCAGGATGTCGTTCTGATTGGTCGCGACCACAAGCTGGTCGACCGGCAATCCCATCTGCTTGGCCAGATAGCCAGCATAGATATCTCCGAAATTTCCGGTTGGCACTGAAAAAGATACTTGCCTGTCCGGGGCGCCCAGCCTGAGCGCCGCCGCAAAATAGTAGACGATCTGCATGAGGATGCGCGCCCAGTTGATCGAGTTGACGGCAACAAGCTGACGATCATCAGGCAGGAAAGATTGATCAGAAAAGGCGGCTTTGACTATGCGCTGGCAGTCATCAAAATTTCCTTCGACTGCAAGATTGAAGACATTTCCACCCGGCACCGTTGTCATCTGGCGTCGCTGCACCTCTGAGACCCTCTGATGCGGATGGAGTATGAAGATATCCACCCGATCTGAGTGGCGACATCCCTCCAGCGCTGCCGAGCCAGTATCTCCGGAAGTCGCTCCCAGAATCACCACCCGCTGATCGTTCTTCGTCAGGACATGATCCAGCAATCGCCCGAGCACCTGTAACGCAAAGTCTTTGAATGCGAGGGTCGGGCCATGGTATAGCTCGAGCAGATATTCATTCTCTCTGAGCGCGGTAAGCGGTGCCACTTCCGGATGACCGAAATCTGCATAGCTTTCGGTAATAATCCGTTTCAGTTCATCGGGTTGCAGTGCATCTCCGATAAACGGCGAAATGACCGTAAGGGCCAGATTAACGTAGCTGAGATCACGCCACGAGGCAATCTGCTCCGGACTGAAAGACGGCAACTTTGCGGGGACATACAACCCACCATCCGGGGCCAGACCGGTCAGCAACACCTGCTCGAATGACTGCGGCGTACCGCCGCCACGGGTACTGATATATTTCACTGTGTTGGCAGGCTACGCCTCTCCATCAAAGGGCTCAATCCGAATACGGGTGACCGGGCCGGTGATCTCATCGAATTCAGCGAGCGCGTCCAGCGCGGCATTGAGTTCCTGTTCCCGGACTATTTGTGTAAGAATGACAACAGGCACGGTTTCAGAATTTTCAGATTCTTTCTGAATAAGGGCCTCAATACTGATACCCCGCTGCTGCAGAACAGCAGAGAGTTTTGCCATGACCCCAAGCTTATCCAACACCGGGATCTTCAAATAATATCCGACCTCAATCTGCTCGATCGGCAGTACGTCCAGCGAAGAGCCTGTTTGAGTGGAGCCCAGCGCCGGGCGAACCGGAGCTTTGACACCAGCCAGCCGATCTCTGGCCAGGTCGATCAGATCAGCGACCACCGCCGACGCTGTTGCCTCAGCTCCGGCGCCGGGGCCGCTGTACAGAGTCGACCCGACGAAATTTCCCTGCACCATAACTGCATTACCGACGCCGTTGACGTTTGCCAGCAGGCGAGTTTTGGAAACCAGCGTAGGATGCACCCGCATCTCCACTCCACGGGCCGTTTTTCTGGCAATACCGAGGTGCTTGATCCGATATCCCAACTCTTCGGCGAAGCTGATGTCAGCCGGTGAGATACCGCTAATGCCCTCGGTGTAGGTCTTCTCAAACTGTAGCGGTATGCCAAACGCGATAGCGCTCATGATGGTCAGCTTGTGGGCCGCATCAATGCCCTCCACATCAAACGTCGGATCTGCTTCGGCGTAACCCAGCTCCTGCGCTTGCTGAAGCGCCTCCGAAAACTCACTCTGCTTGGCCGACATTTCGGACAGAATAAAATTCCCCGTCCCGTTGATGATGCCTGCGAGCCACTCGATGTCGTTGGCTGCCAACCCCTCCCGCAAGGCTTTGATTATCGGAATTCCACCAGCTACGGCGCTTTCAAACGCAAGCGTGACTCCATTGGCGCTCGCCAGCGCAAACAGCTCGCTGCCTCTCTCCGCAATCAGCGCCTTGTTCGCTGTCACCACATGTTTGCCGTTGCTCAGGGCGCGCTGGATCACCTCGAAGGCCATATCGTAGCCACCCATGGTTTCCACCAACACGTCAACCTCAGGATCTGACGTGATTGCGAGCGGATCTGACCCGGTCCGGGCAACCTGCCCGCACAGATCCGGCTTCGGTGTCCGCGTCGCAACATGAGTAACCCGGATTGGACAACCTGCACGCGCCGTGATCAATGCCGCATTCTGCTCCAGCAACGTCAGCGTACCACCACCGACAGTACCGAGACCGCAGATGCCGACTGACAAAATTTCTGTGTTGTTTCCGCTCAAGATAGCGCTCGTTTATTGTGCTCTTTATCCAAACCACCGCCTCATTCTCAGCAGTTTAAAACGGACAGTCCGGAACGTAATCAGAAATGCCTTCCCTGCTCCGACCCGGAAAACCGATGGCGTCAGCAGCGTGCTCTCAGATCCAGCTCCTGAGCACCTCTTCCGTACAAGCGTGATCAGTTCAGACCGAGCATGGCGGCCAGTCTTCCGCTATCCATATACCCGGGGACCAGGCGACCATCAGAAAAGACCAGCGCAGGCGTACCGCTGATACCAAGCTCGTTACCCAGTTGGTAGTGATCCAGGATCGGCGTGTCGCAGGCGGCTGCCGGCAGCTCTTCTCCCTCCTTGGCGAGGGTCAGGGACTGTTTACGATCATCCGAACACCAGACCGAGATCATCTTGTCGTAGGAGGTCGCTGCCTGCCCGCCGCGGGGGTAAGCCAGGTACCGTATTTCAATACCGTAAGCCATCAGCTCTTCCAGATCACCGTGCAGAGCGCGGCAGTAGGTACAGTCTACGTCGGTAAACACGGTAATGCTTGCCTTCACAGTATCCGGCGTGAACACGATCATTTCGTCTTCGGGAATGGCAGCGATCTTGTCCAGAGCGCGCTGCTGCCGCGAACTCGCCGACAGATTGGTGAGCCCACCCGGGCTTGTCGCATACATGTCGCCCGCGAACAGATAATCACCGGAGATATCGCTGTAGAGTACTTCGCCTGTATTCAGCTCAACCTCAAAAATATTCGGCAGGGCTGTCTGATTCAGCGACACAATCTTCAATTGATTCTGAGAGGCCACTTCGATTGCCTGTTCCAGTTTACCGCGAAGAGACTGATCACCCTGTGCCGATGCCGGGCTGATCAGAATCAGACTCAACAGCACTCCGACTAGCAACCGAACCTTGTGGATTGTCATTCGCATAGCGTTCTCTCTCTTGACCGGTACCGGCCGACGTCACAGTAGATATCTCACTCTTCAGGGTGTCGGCAGGCGAAATCAATGATTGATGAACGCCTGCGTGCGCACGGGTATGTTACCAAGCCAGAGCCCTAGTGTAAGATTTTGCGGGACCAGGAACAAAAATGAGAAGGATGCAGAAACAACCTTCTCATTATTACCGGTCACAATAATGCTTCACGAAGCGAGGCGCGGCCTGCTAGACCTGATTGCCGGTCTTTTTATCGAGTTTTTCAGAAATTCGCGCCGCTCGACCGGTCAGTTCGCGTAAGTAGTACAGCTTTGCCTGGCGCACATCACCGCGACGCTTCAGCGTCACGCTGTCTACCAGTGGACTGAAGGTCTGGAAAGTTCGCTCTACACCCACACCGTGTGAGATCTTACGAACAGTAAAGGAGGAATTGAGGCCGCGATTACGCTTGCCGATGACGACTCCCTCGAAGGCCTGCAGTCGCTCGCGATCGCCTTCCTTGATCTTAACCTGAACTACCACTGTGTCTCCGGGGCCGAATTCTGGAAGCTCCTTCCCCATCTGCTCGGTTTCGATCTTTTCGATGATCTTGTTTTTGCTCATCTTGCTCAACTCCTGACCTAAATGAAGTACAGGTCACGCTATGTCTGCCCGGTACTCTTGTTTAAATTCGTCCAATAGTGCCTGCTGTTCCTGACTCAGCTCCAGTCGGTCCAGTAGATCCGGTCGCTTCAGCCAAGTCACCCCCAAACGCTGTTTGCTGCGCCAGCGCGCAATTGCAGCGTGATCTCCGCTCAGTAAAACCGGCGGCACGGCCCGATCCTCATACAGCTGAGGCCTGGTGTACTCCGGAGCGTGCAATAGCCCGTCCGTCAAACTGTCCTGTGTCGCTGAACCCTCATCGCCCAGTGCGCCCGGCTGAATCCTGATCATCGCGTCCAGCAGGGCCATGGCCGCAAACTCTCCCCCGCTGAGGACAAAGTCTCCGAGCGAGAGCTCTTCATCAATTTCAGCCTCAATCACTCGGGCATCAATGCCCTGATAGCGGCCGCACACCAACGTTATTGACTTCAGCGCTGCCAGTTCAGTCACCTTCTGATGATTGATCCGCTGCCCTTGAGGCGAGAGATAAATACACCGCGTCTGCAATCTTTCCTGCTCCGCGAGTCCGGCCCGCGCAGCACCGATGGTTGCGAGCAGCGGCTCTGTCTTCATCAGCATTCCGGGACCACCACCAAACGGTTTATCATCCACGTTACGATGCTTATCGGTGCAGTAGTCCCTCGGATTCCAGAAGGACAACTCAAGCAACCCGCTTTCGATACCGCGGCCGCTGACTCCGTGTTCCGTCAGCGCTGCGAACATCTCGGGAAACAACGTGACAACCGCAACCTGCATCTTGCCAGCTCCCGTATCCGCCAGCGGTTCAGCTCATGTCTCGTGCAGCGCACTCAACTCAAATAATCGATATCCCAGTCTACAGTCAGGCTGGCATCATTCAGCGATACCTGTTTCACCACCTCACCCATCAGAAAAGGTATCAGTCGCTCTCGCTGGTCGCAGCTCTGTGCATTGGGCTGCACCACAAGGACGTCGTTCGCCCCTGTCTCCAGCAAACCCGAAACTATTCCCATTATCTCACCCTGCAAATTGGACACCTCCAGCCCGACCAGTTCGTGCCAGTAAAACGTACCAGACTCAAGATCAGGTAGCTCCGAGCTGTTCACCCAGACTTCCTTGCCGGTCAGTGCCCTGCTGACCTCCGGGCTGTCGTATCCGTCAAAGTGGACCAGCAGCCCCTTGGGCTGACGCCGACTGGCGTCGATCTCTAACGTACCCTGCGTGCCGTTCAGCTCCGTGCGCAACAACGGGTAGTCCAGAATATTGTCTGGTGGCGCGGTGTAGGAGTTCAGCCTGACCCAACCGCTTACGCCGTGAACCCGGCCTACCTTGCCGAGCACCACCTTTTTGTTGGCCGCCTTCGGGTCGCTCATAACGGCCAGTCAATTAGGGCGCTCAGGCCGATGCGGCAGCGGCATCCTTTGCCAGGCTCGACACCCTGTCGCTGACCTGCGCACCCTGGGACTGCCAGTAGGCCATCCGATCCAGGTCAAGGCGCAATCGCACTTCCTGACCACGCGCTACCGGGTTGAAGAATCCGATCCTTTCAATGAAACGGCCATCGCGGGCGCGGCGACTGTCGCTCACCGTGATATGGTAGAAAGGCTTTTTCTTTGCGCCACCGCGAGCCAGTCGTATCGTGACCATACTATTTTCCTAATCGTTAAATTGATAAATAATTCAGATGGTAAGCGAAAACAATACCGGGCCGCACAGCCCCCTGAATAAAAAGGCCGGTATTTTATGCCAAACGCGTGGGTATTGGAAGCGCTGAAACAGCCGCCGTTCGGGGCTTTTGCACCGCGCGCTGCCCTTAAAATCGCGGAAATTTTCCACCGGGAGGCATTCCGGGCATCCCCCCGGGGCCCATCTTGCCCTGCATGCCTCCGAGCCCCCGCATCATGTTCGCCATGCCGCCACCCTTCATCTTTTTCATCATCTTTTGCATTTGCTTATGTTGTTTCAGCAAGCGGTTCAAATCCTGAATCTGAGTGCCTGAGCCCTGCGTGATCCGCCGTTTTCTGGAACCATTCAGTAGATCGGGATTCAAACGCTCGCGCGGCGTCATCGAGTTGATGATCGCCTCCATCCGGCGGAATTGAGAATCGTCAACCTGGCTGGCAGCACCCCGCGGCAGCGCTCCCATGCCCGGCATCTTTTCCATGATGCTCGCGACCCCGCCCATATTTTGCATCTGCTTGAGCTGCTCCTTGAAATCTTCCAGGTCAAAGCCTTTGCCTTTTTTAATCTTACGGGCGAGACGCTCAGCCTGCTTCTTGTCAACTTTCTGCTCGGCTTCTTCAATTAGCGAGAGCACATCCCCCATACCAAGAATTCGGGAGGCAATGCGGTCCGGATAGAACGGCTCAAGCCCATCAATTTTTTCCCCGGTACCGATAAATTTGATTGGCTTGCCAGTGATATGCCGAACTGACAGCGCGGCACCCCCCCGAGCGTCACCGTCTGCCTTGGTAAGGACTACGCCCGTCAGTGGCAATGCCTCATTAAAGGCTTTCGCGGTGTTAGCCGCGTCCTGACCGGTCATGGCATCCACTACGAACAGGGTCTCCACAGGATTTAAGTGGCGGTGCAGCGCAGAGATTTCATCCATCATCTGCTGATCAATGGCCAGACGTCCGGCGGTATCGACTAGCAGCACGTCGACGAATTTTTTCTTCGCCTCCCGCAGCGCTGCATCGACGATGGTAAGAGGGGCCTGGCTGGCGTCAGACCCGAAAAACTCGACGTCTATTTCATCCGCCAGCGTCTGAAGCTGCTGAATCGCAGCCGGCCGGTAGATATCTGCGCTGACCAGCATGACCTTTTTCTGTGATTTGGTCTTGAGCAGCCTGGCGAGTTTGGCTGCTGTAGTGGTCTTACCGGCGCCCTGCAGACCCGCCATGAGCACCACCGCGGGCGGCACAGACTTCAGATTCAACTCTGCATTGGCAGAGCCCATAATCGTCTGCATTTCGGCCTGGACCAGTTTGATGAAAGCCTGCCCGGGCGTCAGACTTTTCGACACCTCTTGCCCTACGGCCCCCGCACTCACCCGATCAATGAGGTCTTTGACCACCGGTAGGGCAACATCAGCTTCAAGCAGCGCACGGCGAACCTCTCGCAGAGCTTCCTGGATATTGCTTTCCGTCAGGGTCGCTTTGCCAGTCAGCTTACGAAAAGTCCCACTGAGACGCTCAGTTAAATTCTCAAACACACAATCACCTGCTCATTCATATCAGAACCGGCAGCAAGCCGTCGCCGCCGAAACGGGATTATAGCCCTATTCGTCGCGACCGTGAAAAAGGGCTTCTACCACTCTGGTACATGTGCGACACTCTGTCTGTTAAAAGCCCTTACGTTACGAATGCAACTGACTCTTATTGCGGGCATTCTTGCCATCGCGCTTTATTCGACCGGTTTTGCGCTCCAGCTATCCCGACTGGCAAACGGCGGAACCGGTGGCCCCGTAGCCGTCAATCGCCTGCCAGTTTTTGTGGCCGGCGGAATGGCCGTGCTTGCCCATGTAGCCAGCGCGTCAGGTGTCATTTACACCAGCACCGGGTACCACTTCGGAATAGCCGAGATCAGCACACTCATCACCGCTTCGATTTCACTGCTGGTCCTCACCAGCAGTTTGCGCAAGCCGCTGGACAACCTCTTTCTGGGTCTGTTCCCCCTCGCTGTAGTGGCCATTATTCTGTCACTCACCGTGTCCAGCGATTACCCTCCCACCGAGTTGAGTGCCGGCATGGCAAGTCACGTGCTGATATCAATTCTTGCCTACAGCTTCATGACGATAGCTGCAGTGCAAGCCGGCTTTCTCGCCTACCAGAACTACCAGCTCAAGCATGGGCACGCGGGCGGATTTTTGAAACGCTTTCCTTCGCTTCAGGATATGGAAGTCCTTTTGTTCGAATTGCTTTGGGTCGGACAGCTGCTCCTTTCCCTCGGGATTGTTGCCGGGTTTGTGTTTATCAGTGATATTTGGGGCCGTGACGGCGTAATTCATAAAAGTTTCTTTTCCTTGCTGGCCTGGATCGTGTTCGCTATTCTGCTCTGGGGTCGCCATCAACTCGGGTGGCGCGGAGCCACCGCAGTCCGCGGCACACTGTCCGGGTTTGCCCTGTTGCTGGTCGGTTTCTATGGCTCCAAATTCGCCCTTGAATTTATGGTCAGCTAACCGGACCACGCGGTGAACCAGCCTTTTCACTTCTCTCACCTTGATGCGCTCTGAACCATGGCAGCCGACAAAGCGTCACTCAGCATCCTGATCCTGTCATTTCTGGCTCTGATTTTGGCCTCAGCCTATTTTTCCAGCTCGGAGACCGGCATGATGAGCCTGAACAGGTACCGCATGAACCATCTGCGCCGGAGTCAGCATGCAGGCGCTACGCGCGCCAGCAAACTGCTGGAAAAGCCAGACAAACTGATTGGCGTGATTCTGATCGGCAACAACTTCGTGAATTTTCTCGCTGCCTCAATCGCATCGTCCATCGCCATTTTAATACTGGGTGAACCGGCACCCTTTGCTACCGCAATTGTGCTTACCCTTGTTGTGCTCATTTTTGCTGAAGTCACCCCGAAAACAATAGCCGCTCTTTATCCGGAAAGGATTGCTTACCCTTCAAGTATTGTGCTGGGGGTACTGCTTAAAGTGCTTTACCCAGTAGTGTGGATAGTCAACTTCGTGTCGAACATGCTGGTGCGTGCCCTTGGATTCCACCCTCGGGCGGATGGCAGCGACCAACAACTTAATCAGGAAGAGCTACGCACCGTGGTGCACGAATCAGAAAGCCGACTGCCGAAAAAGCGACAGGGCATGCTGCTGAACATCCTCGACCTCGAAAAAGTGCAGGTAGACCAGATTATGGTACCGCGCAATGAAGTGACGGGGCTTGATATAGAAGATGACATGGAAGAAATGCTCGAGCAGATAGCCAGTGCGCAGCACGCCAGGCTGCCGGTTTATCGCAAAGATATCGACAATATCGTTGGCGTGCTGCACATGCGCAGTGCCGGCAGGCTGCTCAAAACCGAGAACCTCAACAAGGCAGCCATCATTCAGGAAACCACGGAACCTTACTTTATTCCGGACAGCACGCCATTACATACTCAGTTGTTCAATTTCCAAAGTAAAAAACTGCGACTGGCGGTAGTGGTCGATGAATTCGGCGCGGTCAAAGGAATCGTTACGCTGGAAGACATTCTGGAAGAGATTGTCGGTGAATTCACTACCGATTTAGCCGACAGCCACAGGGATATCTTTGCGCAGGAAGATGGCAGCTATCTGATCGATGGCGGTACGAGCATTCGCGACATCAACCGCAGCCTTTCCTGGCAACTGGACAGCGAATCAGCCAACACTTTGAACGGGATGTTGATGGAGGTCCTCCAGTCGATTCCTGACTCTAGCGTCGGCGTCAAGCTCGACGGCTACTACGCCGAAATTCTTCAGGTGAAAGGTAATGTATTCCGAACAGTTAAGATGTGGGAAGCCACGCAGCAAGAGAACCTGCCGTTTACTGACTGAAGACAAGCCGGCAGTCCAGGTCAGCGCTCTAAGCAGAGGACCGTAACACCGCCAACGCCTCTTCCGAATGCTGAGTCATGTTGCGATACCTGAAGGCTCTGAGCCTTCTGTCGGCATCTCCGGCCTGCAACTGAACCGCAAGCGCCAGGGCATACATTTGTCCGGTGTACAGCTGCCAGGTTTGCCAGCGCCATTGCGCTGCAGACGATCTGCTCATTTCATTCAATTCAAGCCTGTCCGGCGAGAATGAATACGCGAAACTTCTCAGCGGAATGGCGAGCCCCAATCCTCTGGCCTTGATATACGCTTCTTTAAGCGACCAGAGCTCATAAAAACGCGACGGCTGATCTGAGTGCGGCAGAGCACGCAGGGCCTGAATTTCTTCCTCCGCAAAGTAGCGGTGGGCAATTTGGGCCACTCGCCGCTTCCTGCCGGTGAATTCGATATCAACACCGAGCTCAGGTGTCCGGCCTACCGCCAGTACCGCGCGGCCGTGGCTGTGCGAAAGATTAAAATAGGGGGCTTGCACGCCAAGCCCTTCCCGCGGCTGCGGCTTGCCATAGGCATTATAGGTGAACTGCCAGTCACCCAAGGCAAGGCCCGTATATTCACTGAGGCAGATTCGTGTCAGCCATTTTCCCAGCAGAAATTCGAGGCGATGCCGCTGCTGAACCAGCCTCTCGTAACGCACGATTTCTTTCGCCTGCAGCCGGGCCAGCGCTTGTTGTGTCAGCGCAGCGGGATCGACATCCGACAGCGCTACTTGCCAGATGTGAATTTCATTCTCAGGCAGATTCACGACGATTCTCTCCTGCCAGAACGCTAAGCACAGCTTCAGTATCAAATATGCAAATCAATTTCTCACGGGCAATGCGCGCTTCTTTGGGCGAAGCAAAAGCATTATTCAGATAGCGTATGCCATCAATCTCGATCGCCTGATTGATGTGGCTATGCCTGTAAACATGAATCGCTGACTGAAGTTTCCTGATCTGGTGATCAAGTCGCGCACTGCCGAGAACCGGATAGACCTTCCGCCGGTTTTCGGGAATCGCTGTCGGCATCACTTCGAACCTGGGTAGAAAATGGGAAAAACTAATCACATGCGCATCATCCGTCGACAGATACCGATCGTTCTGCCGCAAAAAGAAATCGCAGATCTTCGCCTCTAAATCAAACTCTGCCGACCACCGACACGCCCAAAAATTACGCCATGCTCGTTGCAGGAACGCGTCAGACTGCCCAAAGCTGAAGTCATACCAGCCCAGCAGCGGCACGATACTGACACAGCCTTGCGTGTACACACCGGTCCTTATCCCTTCATGCGAACAGAGCGACATCACGCCATCAAATTTCTCAAGCGAGCAGGAAAAATCGCCACCATCAATCCAGAGCTCATGGTTGCCGGGCACGAACAGTATTTCGGCAAAACGCGACTTTAGCGCGCGCAATGTCGAGCCGAGCAGGCGCAATTCATCAGTGACATCGCCCGCCAGCAGCAGCACGTCTTCTCGGTACCTGTCCCGGGCCAGACTATCGATCCAGTCGAGATTCTCTCGGTAGTCAGCGTGCAAATCAGAAACGGCGAACACCTTCATAGGGGATTTGACTATACCTGAGTGACAGAGAATGTCATTGGCGGCTCTCATCATGGCCCGCCACTTTTATCATGCGCAAGATCCCGGCACGAACGTTATAACCGAAGCTGACCGGTGACCACGCAGCGGCTGTCCGGGCGGGCCAGCTAGCTGATCGGGATCGCGCCCGAGGTGTTGGCTTTAATGAATTCAGACAGCAGCAGATACTCTTCGCGGCGCGGGTCTGATTTTCGCCAAGCCATGCCGATCTTTCTGGACACATTCTCGTTGCCGAATTCCCTGATCTGCAGATCGGTGTCCCCCAGCACATCTGCTGCGACAGAAATGGCGGGCAGCAACGTCACGCCCAAGCCATTCGCGACCATCTGGACTAGCGTGTGTAGACTGGTGCCCTGATAGACCACATCAGTCGCTGTACTCTGCAGTTTGCATGCCTCGAGCGCGTGGTCGCGCAGACAGTGGCCCTCCTCGAGTAGCAGCAGGCTCTCGCCCTGCAGCTGTTGCTGCCTGACCAGTTTGCTGCCCTCAAGCTGGTGTCCGGGCGGCAGACACAGCACGAAATCATCCCTGAACAAGGGCAATGTCTCCATGTCTGGCATCGGGTACGGAAACGCCAGAATCGCCAGATCGAGTTTCCCTTCCTGTAATTGCTGCAACAGGTTCGCACTCAGATCTTCCTTAAGAAAAAGTTTGAGCTTCGGATAGTGATGCCGCAACTGCGCAAGCAGCTGTGGCAGCATGAAAGGGCCTATGGTTGGAATCACTCCCAGGCGTATTTCCCCGGTCAGGGCTTCGTCATGGGATTTCGCGAGCCCGACAAAATCCTCCACGTTACCGAGAATCAGGCGCGCCTGGTGCAGCAGCTTTTCGCCCAGCGGCGTAATCAGCACGGTCTTTTTGTTCCGCTCGAAGACCACCACCCCCAGCTGTGATTCAAGCTCCTGTATAGCGGCACTCAGTGTCGACTGTGTGACATGACAGGCCTCAGCGGCCTTGCTGAAGTGTTTGTACTCGGCGACCGCGCAGATATAGCGTAGCTGTTTTATAGACGGCAGCATGAGACCGAATACTAATCGATAAAACCGATCAATACATCAATTAAATCTATTGGATTTGATAAGTAAATACCCCTACTTTAGCGCCAGTCTCAGTAATCCAACTGACTAATCGATGCGTTAGAACCAACGCAACTACTCAACTCGACGGGAGATTTATCATGTCGCTGAAAGGTTCCAAGACCGAAGAAAACCTCAAGGCCGCCTTCGCTGGCGAGTCTCAAGCCAACCGACGCTACCTTTACTTTGCACAAAAGGCTGACGTAGAGGGCTACAACGACGTATCCGCTTTGTTCCGCTCCACCGCGGAAGGCGAAACCGGACACGCTCACGGACATCTAGAATATCTCGAGGAAGTCGGCGATCCCGCCACCGGTATGCCTATGGGCGGGACAGCAGACAATTTGAAGTCAGCCGTCGCCGGGGAAACTCACGAGTACACCGACATGTATCCAGGCATGGCCAAGGACGCACGCGATGAGGGCTTCGAGGAAATCGCGGACTGGATGGAAACTCTCGCAAAAGCTGAACGTTCTCACGCCAATCGCTTTCAAAAAGCTTTAGACTCGCTGGAAGACTGATCTACTGCGGCTCTTGCAGGTTCCCCTGCAGGAGCCAATCTTTATTTACTGTCTTTGCATTCAGGAGACCTTCCATGGCAGAGCATGGCAGAGAAGGCGGCCTCGACGCGCCTACCAGACACCCACTCAACCAGGACGATCCAAAGTTCTGGGATGAGGATGATCTCAACACTGAGCTAGAACGGGTTTATGACATCTGCCACACATGCCGGCGATGCGTCAGCTTGTGCAATGCTTTTCCAACCCTCTTTGACCTTATTGATGACAGCGACACTATGGAAGTGGACGGAGTCGCTGCCGCGGACTACACCAAGGTCGTAGATCATTGCTATCTCTGCGATCTTTGCTATCTAACAAAATGTCCCTACGTGCCGCCCCACGAGTGGAACCTGGACTTCCCTCATCTGATGCTGAGAGCGAAAGCCATCAAATTCAAAAAGGGTGATACCAAATTCAGAGACAATATCATCACCAGCACTGACATGGTTGGCAAAATGGCGTCAATGCCACTGGTCAACACATTGGTCAACAGCGGAAATAAAAGCAGCGCGGTGCGAGCCGCACTGGACAGCGGTCTGGGCATTCACAAAGACGCCAAGCTGCCGGAATACCACCGCAAAACCGCCCGCATGCAACATGCGGTGAAAATATACAACCTGCAGGCCAACTCGGACTCTGGGAACAACGCGACCGGCACTGAAGGCGACCCTCTCAGCCGGGTAGCGCTCTTCACAACCTGCTATTGCAACTACAACGAGCCGGACATCGCCGACAGCGTCATCAAGGTCCTCACCCACAATGAGGTTGAAGTCAGCCTGCCCGCCAAAGAGCATTGCTGCGGCATGCCGAAACTGGAACTGGGCGATCTGACGACCGTACGCAAGCTCAAGGAGCTCAATGTTCCGGCCCTTTATGAACTCGTGTCCCGGGGCTACAGCATCATCGCTGCAGTTCCATCCTGTGTTCTGATGTTCAAGCAGGAGCTACCACTGATGTTCCCGGACGACGAGACAGTAAAAACGGTTGCTGCCGCCTTCCACGATCCGTTCGAATTCCTGCACAAACTGCACAAGGCCGGCAGACTCAAAACCGACTTCAAACAGAAACTCGGCAATATCAGCTATCACGTTGCCTGCCACCAGCGGGTGCAGAATATCGGGCCGAAGACCAAACAGATTCTCGAGCTGATCGAAGACACCACCGTGAATAACATTGAGCGCTGCTCAGGCCACGACGGTACCTATGGCGTAAAAAACGAAACACTCAAATTCGCTAACAAAATCGCCAAACCTATTGTCCGGCAGATCACACAGCAAGAACCCGACTACTATGGCAGCGACTGCCCGGTGGCTGGCAAACACATCGAAAACAACCTGCAGACAGACCAGGAAACGGTGCACCCCATTGACTTACTCAGGTACGCATACGGCCTGTAATTCACACTCAACAAGAGAACACTTTATGAACTCTGAGGTAAAGATTGCCATGAAGAAAATCGCTTTGGCTGACCTGCTTTCTCTCGAAGCCTATGAAGCCCAACGAGCCGTAATCCGCCAGGCCATTATGGATCACAAAAAGACCCGTAGGGTTCCGCTGGGCCCCAACGCGACACTGCACTTTGAAGATTATATGGTGATGCGCTATCAGATTATGGAATTGATTCGGGCTGAAAAGATAACCGCCGATGAAGAGCTTGAAGGCGAACTGGAAGCCTATAATCCGCTCATTCCGGATGGCAAGAACCTGAAGGCTACATTCATGCTCGAATACCCTGACGAAGCCGAGCGAAAGGAAAGGCTGCGGCAGCTTACCGGCATTGAAGAGCTGATTTCGATTCAGATTGCTGGCTTCGATCCAGTGTATCCGATCGCCAACGAAGATCTGCCGCGCTCCACGGCAGACAAGACTTCAGCCGTTCATTTCCTGCGCTTCGAATTCATGGATAACATGATCGAGGCGGCAAAAAATGGCGCCTCCTGGAGCATTCGATCAGAACATCTGAGTTACCAGCACGCCACTGATCCCGTGGCGCCTGAAATCGCCGAATCCCTGTTGAGGGATTTCGCATAACGTTCAGTCTGTGCGTCTGAAAAGGCCCCTCAGTGAATAATCGTTGAGGGGCCTGTTTTGTTCCGATAGACTGCAAACAAAGCCAGAATAACTCACGTCTGCGCCCACGGCGGCGCGCTTGTCCCGGGGTCCGATTCATGAGATTTGCTCACTGCCTTTGTACCACTGCCCTTGTGAGTCTCAGCGTCATCTCGCATTGCGCAAGCGCCGATCATCATGAAGAAGACGCCATCAGAATGATTGAGCCCTCGGTTTTCAAGCTCGATCAGGCGGATATAGACAACATAAAACAGCGGATGCAGGAAGCAGTCGATGGGGAATTTATTCCGGGCGCCTTGATTCTGGTTGGCAATTCCGACGGAGTCGGGCTGCTCGAAACGGCAGGATTTCAGACATCTGCGGGCCGCAATCCGGTGAACAGCCAGACGATCTTTCGAATCTATTCGATGACCAAGCCAATCGTCAGTGTGGCCGCCATGTCTCTGATTGAGGATGGCTTGCTCGCTCTGGATGACCCCATCGAAAAGTACATTCCTGAGTTCAGCAACCTGCAGGTGATAGACCGGGATAGCGGCGAAGTCGGCGCTGCGCAAAACTCGATTACCGTAGAGAACCTGTTAACTCATGAGTCAGGTCTGATACAGGCGATTTTTTCTCCCGACAGTGAATTGGGCAAGATGTATCAGCGGGATTTTCCGGACTATGCCGACATCACAGCACGGGACCTCGCTGGCCGGATCGGCAAGCTCCCCGTGTATTTTGAACCGGGCAGTGCCTGGCATTATGGCCACTCAACCGATGTGCTCGGTGCCGTACTCGAAGTGGCCGCAGGAAAAGCCATCGATCAGATACTTAATGAACGGATATTTGAGCCGCTCGGCATGGATGAAACGTCATTCTACCTGTCAAGCGACAAGTCCGAGCGCGTTGCAGAGCCGAACTTCGGCACCATGGCTGACAACACGCAAGTTCGGGCAATGCTCTCCGGAGGCGGCGGACTCAATTCAACGACAGAAGACTATGTGAGATTCGCCGAGATGCTGCTTCGAGGAGGCGAATACCGTGGTGCGAGAATCATAGAAGAAAGCACGCTGGATCTCATGCGTGAAAAACGAATCGGCAGTGAGGTATCCCGAGAGTTCTTTTTCTATGGTGAGACAGGCGATTGGGGACTGGGTTTTCATCTGCAACCCACTACGGAGGATCCGGACGGGCCGCATAATTTCGGCTGGCGCGGAATTGGGGGCACATTGTTTCTGGTCGATGAAGAAAACGATTTCTATATGATCTACATGGAGCAGAAGCGCGGGGGACCCATAGCCCCGTTCAACAATAATGTCGCGCAGCGGATGGTCTACGAGGCCATGCGAGACTAGCCCAGCAGATCAGATTTCCTGAGATAACCGCGTAGCTGGTGATAGCTGAGGCTGATAGTCTCGGCAGCCTTTTTCTGATTAAATTGACTCTGTTCAAGCGCCCGGCGTGGCAGGGAAATTTCAAATCCGCCTGCATTGTGAAATCAAGCGACCTTTGGTCGATGGCTTCACGCCAACCGCCAAAGCACACTTTGCACTCCCTCTTTTCCCTATTAGGCAGTACACTGCGCGTTGGGCTCTCCTAATTCAGCCAATCGAGCGTCATGAAATTCTGCCACCACTGCGCTTCACCTATCGTTCTTCGAATCCCCGACGGCGATGACAAGGTCCGCCACTGCTGCAAGAACTGCGACAGCGTGTTTTATGAAAATCCGAAGAATGTTGTCGGCACACTACCCTTTTACGAAGATAAGATTCTCTTGTGCAAACGCGCGATACAACCCCGCCTTGGTAAGTGGACTCTACCTGCTGGATTTATGGAAAATGGAGAAACCAGCCTTGAAGGTGCCGTCCGCGAAACCGCGGAGGAAGCGGGGGCTACCGTCAGGATTCATGACGACAGTCTGTATACCCTGTTCAATCTGCCGTCGATAAATCAGGTATACCTCTTCTTTCGTGCCGAGTTGGCGACCCCGGAGTTTGAGGCGGGCGCAGAGTCTCTCGAAGTCGCCCTATTCTCTGAATCGCAGATTCCCTGGAGCAAGATTGCGTTTCCCGTCGTCAGAACCACGATTGAATGCTTTCTGAAAGACCGGCCGCGAGGCTGTTTCCCCGTGCGGATGTTTGACGTCCAGCATGGTGCAGACCGCAGCATTTCTACCCATTTGGTCAGCCAGAGTCTGTCGTCTGCGCGAGATTGATTCTGATTCACAGAGAGATCTTGTCTCAGCATACCGGACTGGCTTAATGGCCGCGCGGCGCGGCTCAACCAGTGTTTAAAGAGCCCGCTCAGGTTTCGGTCCGGATCACCACATAAGCCACTTCCTCGTAGGGATGCGCCCGCTTAAGCGCAGCGATCACGGCTTTCAGGCATGGCTCTTCACACACCAACTCAAGCTTGTACTCGATCACTGTTTCGATCTGACCCTGATTGCCAAGAAAAGGCGTACTGCCGTCCAGTGGTCGGAATTGCCCCTCACCTCTGGTTTGCCAGGCACAACAGTCGTAATTACCGACCCTGCCGGCACCTGCCTCGAACATAGCCGTTTTTACCGCAGTCAGATGCGATTCAGGCACATAAAGTTCAATTTTATAAAGCGCGGGCGACACGGCTAGCCGAGCCAGCTACGGGCATTTCTGAACATCCGCATGGCCGGTGCATCTTCACCCCAATGCGAGGGGTGCCAGGAATTCTGTACCGTCCGAAAGACGCGCTCCGGATGAGGCATCATGATTAGCGCCCGGCCATCCATCGAGGTGATGCCCGTGACGCCCCCGGGCGACCCATTAGGGTTTGCGGGATAGCGCTCAGTCGGGGCGCCGTAGCCGTCTACATAGCGCATAGCAACACCGCCCGACGAGACCAGTGACTGATATTGCGCTTCACCCTCAAAACGCGCCAGCCCCTCACCATGCGCTACGGCGATCGGAAAACGAGAACCCTGCATATTCCTCAGCAGGACCGACGGACTTTCTGACACAGCGGCCATGACCAGCCTGCCTTCAAACTGTTCCGACCGGTTTCTCATGAAGCGCGGCCAGTGCTCAGCACCGGGAATTAGTGGGCGCAGCAGCGAAATCATCTGGCAGCCATTGCAGACGCCAAGGCTGAGTGTCGCCTCACGCTCGAAGAAGGCCCGAAATTGCCGGCTCAATCGTTCATTAAACAGGACAGATTTGGCCCAGCCTCCGCCGGCACCAAGTACGTCACCATAGGAAAACCCGCCGCACGCCACCATCACGTTAAACTGCTCAAGAGACACACGTGACTCGATCAGATCGGTCATGTGCACATCAATCGCTTCAAAACCGGCGCGTACAAATGCCGCCGCCATTTCAATCTGACCGTTCACCCCCTGCTCCCGCAGAACAGCGACCTTGGGTTTGGCATCGAGATGGATAAACGGCGCGCATATATCATCGTCGGGGTCAAACGTTAGCTCAGCGTGCAGACCCGGATCAGCGACATCGAGCAGGCCCTCGAATTCCTCTTGGGCACAGTCTGAATTATCCCGCATCGCCTGCATATGATAGCTCGTCTCTGACCAGCATCGCTGAAGCGTGTGACGCGCTTCCGAGAATAGCAGCTGGCCTGAAAGCCGGATGGCAAGTTTATCCCGGTCGTTCACTCTCCCAATCACGGTGACACAGGCTTTCAGACCATGCTGATCTGCCAACTCGCAGAGGCGGGGCAAGTCATGCTCGGCGAGCTGGACGACGGCACCCAGCTCTTCGTTGAACAAAACCTCGACCGGCTCTGCCGCGCCTGAAAACTGATCGAGATCGAGATCGACGCCGCAGTGCCCCGCGAAACACATTTCAGCAATACAGGCGAGCAGCCCACCGTCAGACCGGTCATGATAAGCCGTGAGCAAGGCTTCTGCCTTGGATTGATTGATGAGCTCAAAAAAGCCTTTTAGCGCTTGGGCATTATCAAGGTCCGGAACTGGACCCAGAGTTCTGCCAAAGACCTGCGCCAGAGCAGATCCGCCCAGCCTGAAACGATCAGCGCTCAAGCTGACCAGGACCAGCAAAGAGCCAGCGTTCCGCGCGAGTTCAGGCGTTATAGACTTGCGGATATCCGCGACCGGCGCGAATCCGGAGACAATAAGAGATAACGGCGCGGTATTACTCCTGGCTTCACCCTGCTCTTCCCAGACCGTGCGCATGGACATCGAATCCTTGCCGACCGGGATACAAATCCCTAGCTCGGGACACAAGTCCTCAGCGACCGCTTTCACGGTGGCATAGAGCTTGGCGTCCTCAGCGCCATGTCCTGCCGCAACCATCCAGTTCGCGGACAGCTTGATGTGCCGCAGCATCGGCACATCGGCGCCCAGCAGGTTGGTCACTGTCTCTGCAATGGCCATACGTCCGGAAGCGGGCGCATCGAACAGGGCAAGCGGTGACCGCTCTCCCATTGCCATCGCCTCACCCACGTAATCCTTGTAGGACGTTGCCGTGACCGCACAGTCTGCCACGGGGACCTGCCACGGGCCGACCATCTGATCGCGGCACACTTGTCCGGTTATCGTCCGGTCTCCGATCGTAATCAGAAAACCTTTGCTCGCAACCGCTGGCAAGGCGAGAACGCGGTGTATCGCCTCACTGAGTTCAATTCCCTGAAGCCCCTCATTGACAGGGGGCACCACCGCTGACTGAACGTTTCGATGCATTTTGGGAGGCTTGCCGAACAGGACATCCATGGGCAGATCAATCGGCTTGTTGTCAAAGTGATGGTCGTTCAGCTCGATGTGCTTGTCTTCAGTAGACTCTCCGACCACAGCGACGGGGCAGCGCTCTCTGGCACAAATGGCCTCAAACCGGGCAATTTCCGCTTCCGCAACAGCCAGGACGTAACGCTCCTGAGCTTCATTGCACCAGATCTCCAGCGGCGACATTTGCGGCTCAGCACTGGGAATGGTCCGCAGTTGAAAGCGCCCACCGGTGCCTCCGTCCTTAACCAGCTCTGGCAACGCATTGGATAGACCCCCGGCACCCACATCGTGGATAAACAGAATCGGATTGCTGTCACCCAGTTGCCAGCAGCGGTCAATGACCTCCTGGCAGCGCCGTTCCATTTCTGCGTTTTCGCGCTGCACCGACGCAAAATCCAGATCTTCACTGCCACTGCCCGAAGCCATCGAGGAAGCGGCACCGCCACCCAGCCCAATCAGCATTGCCGGACCGCCAAGAACGATCAGCTTCGCACCAACCGGGATATCCCCTTTGAGCACGTGCGACTCGCGAATGTTGCCGAGTCCGCCGGCAATCATGATCGGCTTATGATAGCCACGCATTTCTATGAGGCCGGACTCATTGCCGACTGCCGCTTCGTAGGTGCGAAAATATCCACAGAGATTTGGACGTCCATACTCGTTATTGAATGCCGCCCCGCCGACCGGCCCCTCCAGCATGATGTCAAGCGGGGACGCAATGTGAGCCGGCTTGCTCTCAACGTTTTCCCACGGTTGCGGCAGATTCGGAATCCTAAGATTCGAAACGCTGAAGCCGGTCAGCCCGGCTTTAGGCTTCGCACCCTTCCCGGTCGCTCCTTCGTCCCGGATTTCGCCACCGGCCCCGGTCGAGGCGCCGGGAAACGGTGCAATTGCGGTCGGGTGGTTGTGTGTTTCGACCTTCATCAAAATATGGACCGGTTCCTGATGAAATCCATAGCTTTGACAATCTCCACTGGGGAAAAATCGTTCGGTCGTGTGGCCCTCCATTACGGCTGCATTGTCCGAATAGGCGGACAGCACCCGATCAGGGGACTTTTCATGACTGACCCGAATCATGCCGAACAGCGACCGCTTCTGCGCCTCTCCGTCAATCGTCCAGTCAGCATTGAATATTTTGTGCCGGCAATGCTCGGAATTCGCCTGCGCGAACATCATCAATTCAACATCATTCGGATTCCGCTTAAGCTCTGTGAAGCGCGCCGCCAGATACGCCATCTCATCTTCAGCCAGAGCCAGTCCCCACTCAGCGTTGGCGCGGCGCAGTGCCGTCTCTCCTGCCCCGAGCAGGTCAACTGATTTCAGTGGCTGAGGCTCGCTACTGACAAACATCGCTGCGGCGTGTTCAACTCCGAGCAGAACCGTTTGTGTCATCCGGTCATGCAACTGGCTTTGAAGTGCACTGACTACAGTCTCATCCACCGTGCCAGCAAAGCAAAGTCTGAATAAACTTCCCCGCTCTACCCGCCTGACCTGAGTCAGCCCGCAATTTTGCAGAATATCAGTGGCTTTACTAGACCAGGGAGAGATAGTCCCCAATCTGGGAACCACCAGACATTCGAAATGAGAAGTCTCGTCACTGGCTTCCTCCTCTTCGTAAGGCTCGCCGTACTCCAGCAGTCGACTCAGCGTATGCTGGTCTGAGGCAGACAGAGATTCTGCCACATCGAATAGGTGGATATAGCGCGCAGAGATGGCGAGCAGCTCGGGGCAGATTATCTGGAGCGAGGCGAGCAGTTTCGCTTGCTTGAACACAGAAAGCGCACTGGCTCCGGGCAGAAATTGCATGTAACAGGCTATTCTCTCTTAGACGGTGAACCGGGGCGAAACCGCCCGGTAGCTGGTGGCCGCAATGATAATCGAATTCACGGTAAAATTCAGGACGAAACTCAGCGGGTGGGCAATGGATAACTTCCCCGGGCACGGGAAACAACGGTCGCGCCATTTGAGTCCCCGACCCAGAAATTCACATTAGACAGGGTCGTGGTATCCTGGCGATCCCCGCTGTAAGCCTGGTAAGGACCGACTGCGCCACAGCCAATTACAACAGCCGACAACAACAGCACAAATCCGGCACGAGCATTTCCACTAATGCGTGAGATCTGACACCTGTACCCGGATTCATTCATATAAAAAGGGTCGCTGTATGATTACCTACAACCCAAGAGCTGCCTGAGAAAGCCCCAGCATATTGCGCAACACTCAGCGTCTGGATTGAAAAAAAGCCTGCATGATCTTGCCACACTCTTCCGCCAGCACCCCTTCCTGATAGCGCACCTTGTGGTTCAAACTGGCACTGTCCAGCAAATTCTGTTGACTTACAACGGCTCCCGAACGAGGCTCCCGGGCGCCGAACACTAGCTGATCAATGCGGGCGTGAACCAGGGCACCAACGCACATTGTGCAGGGCTCGATAGTAACATAGAGTGTGGTTTCGGGAAGGCGGTAGTTCTGTTGACGAATGGCAGCAGCCCTTAAGGCCAGGATTTCCGCGTGAGCCGTGGGGTCCTGACCGCTGATGGGCCGGTTATGTGCCTGGGCAAGGACCTCGCCCTCTGCAATCAGCACCGCTCCGACCGGCACTTCACCGGCCTGCGCGGCCGCCTTCGCTTGCTGAAGGGCCAGGGTCATCCAGCGCTCGTGAGTTTCTAAATCCCGACTCAACGGACGCTCCCTATTTTCTTTCCTTGTCATTCATTTTGCGTTCCGCAATACCTTTTGCTTTTTCCCCTGTCGCCCTTAACTTTGCACTCGCTTGGCATACGATGTCCGCTCACAGGTTAGCCACGCGGCAAACTGCGCTCTCGTTGACCCTGTTTCTGACAAAATACCGCCGCATCAGGCCGTAACTGCCTCGTCGCCGTTACCGGCAGAAGCTGCCTTTGCAACAATCAGTCTGCATCCACACCGGCAAAGATCAAACCCACAGCGTAAAGTCCCAGAGAGACAGCCGGACCAATACCAAAAGCGAACAGCACTGTACCCAGACCGAAGGTCCCACCCAAACTCCATCCAACAGCGACCGCGGCGAGTTCTAATGAGGTTCTCACCCCGGCAATCGGAAGATCAGTCCTCCTGGCCAGCCCGGTCATCAGGCCGTCTCGGGGGCCGGAGCCCAGATTCGCGACCAGATAAATCCCGCTTCCTAACCCGACCAGTAAAACACCGACGACAGCCTGCGCAATTTGCAATGCAATAGCCTCAGGCTGCGGCAAAATCCTGTAAGACAGTTCGATGACCAGAGACACAATCAGCGCATTGGCCACCGTGCCGATGCCGGGTGTCTGCCTCAACGGAATCCAGAGCAGCAGCACGCAGACGCTTACCAACAGGGTAGCCAATCCCAGTCTCACACCTGCCATCCGACCCACCCCCTGAGCCAACACCGTCCATGGACTCACCCCAACATTGGCAGATACCAGCGTTGCTTCCCCCAAACCAAATATACTGAGCCCGACACACAGATAAAAAAGCGTGCTGAGCCTGGGACGCAGATTCAATGGTTGCGGCGAACTCCAGGTAACCACTGGGACTTTTTTCAGCTTGAGGAACTTCATAGTGAGCGGCCCATGGCACTGCTATGGGTAACGCGATCAGTACCCAGCTTAAGTATAAAGTAATGTCAGATTCTTGAGCGGAAAATCTACTGACGGGGTTTGTGAGGGTCTGTCGATGTATCCAACGACGGCAGAATTATTTCCATTTCAACCCGATGCATACCCGGCCCCCAGACGTCGTTTTGCGAACGCAGGGTAACAGCCTCGAATCGGGCAAAAAACTGATCTGCATGCTGACTGGTCAAGACAACCACTTTCTGATAGCCCGCTGCCACTGCCAACGTGAAAAGCTGCGCCATCATTCTCTCTCCGCACCCTTGACGCTGGTATTCGGGATGAACCATGAACCAGGTGAGCGCACAGTTTTCTGACGACACCCGCGCCATTCCAAAACAGGCGATAAGGGATTGCTCACGCCAACCGAGCAAATAGGCAGTGTGTGTGGATCCTGAATCTGGCAGCTGCTGTAAGAAATGCGAATAGTCTGATCGCTCTTCTCGTGCAAAAAACCGGGGACAGTTAAGATCAAACAGTTCAAGACAAGCCGCCGATGTCCTGTGAGTAAGGTTTGAATTTCATCTATAGCTGCTGCTCCGATCTGGTGCTATCGTTCCGGGAGATCAGTCGGTGAGGCCACTGTCTTGAGACGACAACCCTCAGGGTTGCGCCGTTGCATGTTACCTTACAGCCGACTGCCGGCGCCGTGCCGGGTCCGTCGCTTGGGGCTTTGGCTCAGGAGTCTGGCAAAACGAGCGAAGAAATCAAACTTCGCAAACCCCATTGTTGGGCACGCATAATAATAGCACAATAACGGTGCAAACCATGTTGAGCACTGACATCGCATTCCGAGCTAAGTCATCTAAAGCACCGTAGGGCCAGACTTTGCGCTTGCGAGCGATCACGCCAGCGGCGGCTTGAATCTGATTCACTGTCTCAACCGGCTGCTATCACTTTATATCCTGCGTCTCCCTGCGATCATCAGCAACGCGTCTGTTCTTGCGCCAACTTAGCTGAACCGCATCAGACTAAATCAGCCTCACCCGTTCAGCAACCAAAGCGAAAAATGCGCAAAATAAGAGCGGAAATAATAAACAGCACTCTACTGGTGCATTTAATCGAGACTTTTCTCTGACCTCTCGGGCAGCATGATATCCAATTTGCCTACTGGATTGTTTTTATTTGACTTTTTGGCCTTGGCCCAGTCTTTGCACATTTTTTATGTTGGGGTAAAGAAGTCCCCTTTGTAAAACCCACACAATAATCAGAGGAAGCATTATGCCAAATACCGCGAAACACCTTTACCGCCCTCTAATCGCCGCAACTTTGTTTGCAGCGGCAGGGTCCGCACACGCAGAGTGGTCGGCTAACGCCGCCATGACAAATAACTATTTGTGGAGAGGCCTGACTCAGTCCATCAACGAGGCCGCGATACAGGGCGGCGTCGACTACGCCGATGAAAGTGGCTTCTATATCGGCACCTGGGCTTCCAACGTTTCTTATGACTCTGATGACGCCTACTCATACGAGCACGACGTATACTTTGGATACGCCGGAGAGGCTGAAGGTTTCTCATACGACATCGGCTATCTCTACTACAACTACGACGCTAACGCCGGTTACGACTTCGGCGAAGTCTACGGCTCTGTCAGCGTAGGCAACTTCACTGCAAAGCTTTCCCTGCTCTCGAATGCCGAGCCAGACGAAGGCCCTGGCGAGGACTTCGGTTTTGCAAAAGCCAGCTACACCTCACTCGATTACGTGATTCCGTTGGAGAGTGGCGCGGAGATCGGTCTGCATGCAGGTTTCCACGAGGGCGACTTTATGTATTCATTTAACGGTGCCACCGACGACTATTGGGATTTCAACATCAGCATAGCCAAAGACGGATTCTCTGCGATGGTTTCGACCACTACCTTAGGCGACGATGATAATGGTGATGGCATTGAGGATTACGCCAGCATGGCTGCGAGAGACAATGACTCTATAAAGTTTGTAGTGGGCTATGCGTTGGACTTCGAACTCTAATTATCAGAACGGGCGGTTCGCCGCCCCACTCCAACGGAGACAAATCTATGAAACTGATCACCACAATTATAAAACCGTTCAAACTCGATGATGTCCGTGAGGCGCTTTCGGAAATTGGTATCCAAGGCGCGACTGTTACTGAGGTCAAAGGCTTCGGCCGCCAGAAAGGCCATACTGAGATGTATCGTGGCGCGGAGTATTCAGTGGATTTCCTGCCGAAGATAAAGATTGAAGTGGCAGTTACAGATGACTTACTGGAAAGCGCCATCGAAGCCATAACCGGCGCTGCAAAAACCGGCCATATCGGTGACGGCAAAATCTTCGTCTCAGATCTGCTGCAATCCATCCGAATTCGAACCGGCGAGAGTGGAGATGACGCTCTTTAACTGAGCCTGCGCTACTTTTAACAAACGCCTCCTTGCGAGCCAATTTTTGGAGAACGTAACAATGCAAGATCAAATCTTTGAATTACAGTACGCCATGGATACTTTTTACTTCCTGATCTGCGGCGCCTTAGTGATGTGGATGGCTGCAGGATTTGCCATGCTGGAAGCAGGACTAGTCCGCACTAAAAATACGACTGAAATCTTAACCAAGAACGTCGCCTTGTTCGCGATCGCATGTACCATGTATCTGGTCTGCGGCTACAACTTTATGTATGACGGAGGTATCTTCTTATCAGGTGTTACAACTGTAGCTGGTATGGACGATGCCGCAATACAGGCGGTGCTTGAGGCTTCGAACGAATCAGGTTTTGGGGACATGGGCGAGTACGCCGGCGCCTCCGACTTTTTCTTTCAGGTTGTATTCGTAGCCACTGCGATGTCGATCGTTTCCGGCGCCGTTGCTGAACGTATGAAACTCTGGGCTTTTCTCCTGTTCGCTGTAGCGATGACTGGCTTCATCTATCCGATCGAAGGCGGTTGGACATGGGGCGGAAAGTCTGTGTTCGGTTTTTACGACTTAAGCTACAGTGATTACGCGGGTTCAGGTATTGTACATCTTGCCGGCGCAGCCGCCGCTCTAGCCGGTGTCTTATTGCTAGGTCCGCGGTCGGGTAAGTACCAGGAATCAGGTGCCATAAAAGCAATACCCGGCGCCAATCTACCGCTAGCCACCCTTGGTACTTTTATTCTGTGGATGGGATGGTTTGGATTCAACGGAGGGTCAACACTGAAGTTGGGCGGTATTGGCGTGGCTAATGAAGTTGCGAATGTCTTTCTAAACACCAATGCTGCTGCCTCCGGCGGGCTCATTGCGGCCATGATTACGGCAAGACTGCTGTTTGGCAAAACAGACTTAACAATGTGTCTAAACGGAGCGTTAGCCGGATTGGTTGCAATCACGGCAGAACCAGCGGACCCGACTCCTTTACTGTCCACCTTTATCGGCGCCATCGGCGGTGTAATAGTGGTATTCAGCATTGTCGCTTTGGATAAGTTGAAAATCGATGACCCTGTAGGTGCCATTTCGGTTCACGGTACGGTAGGTATATTCGGCATATTTGCGGTACTACTGTCAGATCCGGATGCAACTTTTATGGGCCAACTGGTCGGAATGCTGACGATCTTCGGCTGGGTCTTCGGAACTAGTCTCGTTGCTTGGATGGTTATCAAAGCTGTGATGGGTATTCGAGTCAGCGCTGAAGAAGAGGAAGAAGGTCTCGACATCATTGACTGCGGTGTGGAAGCCTACCCCGAGTTCGTCAATCAGTAACAGCCGGATTCAGGTAACAAAAAAAGCGCTCGCACGAGCGCTTTTTTTTTACCCAAATTTCATAAAGAGCATTGGGTCGGCATGAACGTGGCATTTACGTTACCGTTGTCATAATCAAAATAGCTCTTCGAATTGATAATTTCTGTCAAAATCATTATTCGGTTAAAACGAGGCCCCTCCCCTCCTAACCCGACAGACACCGATACCTGATATTAATAACGACGGAAGAGCTTTGAATCGAGTATAAGGCCGGGAATTACAAAATCCTAAGCGTGATTGTGCTACGAGAAAGCTGCTTTTATTTGTCCTAAGAATACGTCGCATTTACTGACTCCCTAACGTAGCAAGATAATGTTACGCTGGGACAAAAGGACCGGAATGCCCAAATTTTCTCCGTAAAATTACCTAATAATAGTCCAAGTAAGGCCGACCCTATATCCATATGGCCAAATGTAGGCGCGCGCAAAATGCTTTATAAGAAATCAGTGAACTTAGCAATAATAGTGATGCTATGCAGTTGCTCGATTCCTAATAATAAGGGTGTAAACCATCAAAACAGATCCACAAACATCGGAAATTCCGAAAACACACAGACAATCGAATTGGAAGTTGTTCAAGCCCTGAGAACAATAATAACCTGGGAAGCAACCCTCAGTCAGAGGGCCATTCCCAAATTCGTTGGTAAAGAAGCAGGCTCTCTATCGACTTCATCCTCAGTTTGGGGCGACCTGCGCGGCGGATTCCAATTACAAGCCTACTATAACCAAGCATCCCGCCAGGGCCAACTCAACTATTACCTTGGCCAACACAGCTACTTCAAGACTATAACCGAAAGAGGCAATCCGTTCTTTCCCGATATCGTAAGGGAAGTTAAGAAACACGGCTTACCCGCAGAAGCCGCTTTGTTGCCTCTTGTGGAGGCCGCACTCGTTACAACAGCAGTTTCCGATAAAAATGCAGCAGGACTATGGCAATTTACTAGCGCAACCGGTAGAAGCTATGGCTTACCAGCAGACGAATGGTATGAAGCTAGATTTGACCCTATGAGATCAACATTGGCAGCAATTGAATATCTGAAATATCTCGCAAAAATATTTGACAATCAGTGGCTTGTAGTCTTCGCAGCTTACAACATGGGAGAAAACGAGCTTATCGCGAGGGCTAATCGCGCCGGATTGGAACCATCAAATGAGAGCATCTGGAAAATAAGTATCCCTCGCGAGACTCGAATCCATATTTCGAGAATCCTTGCTCTAGCCAGCATCTTAGAGGACCCTTCCAGACATTCCGTCGAATTGCCTGATTTCGATTCAATCGTGCATTATGAAAACGTCGAAACTGAGAGATTTATGAGCTTCGAAGATATCGCAGCGCATGTAGATTTAAGCGCGGAAGATATAAGCAGATTAAATCCTGCCTACTTAAGGAGTTACACTCATCCGATCTACCCACAGTACGTTCTATTGCCTGCCTCTGAAGCAGAAAAGCTAAAATTAGCTCTAAATCTTTAGCTAAGATTTGAGATCCCAAGTCTTTCTATAATTTTACCCACTCAAAGCCTACGAGTGACGCCTGACATCTAAGTTAGCCAAATAAAAAAGCCGGCAAGCTTGCGCTTACCGGCTTCATAAAGTAATCGTTCACTCTTCCGCCTAGTCATCCATTAGCTGATCAAATACTTTCCAGCTCTCTGGTAAGGGAGCGATGAACGTTTCTGGATCGCTGGGCGGCTCATCAAGAACATATTGAGAGTAGTGTGTCCGACTGATGCGACGATCTCTTCCTTAGAGGCACGTCACCATCATGGTCGTCGTCTTGACCACCAGCAGGGCCACCAAATCCGGTAGTTCCACCTGGAGGAGGACCGCCGGGACAACCTAAGGACCGTCGGGACCACCTGGGGGAGGACCGCCATCAGGACCACCTGG
>CACJWK010000005.1 GCA_902597095.1 uncultured Pseudohongiella sp. | reverse complement strand
TCAGGATTTCCTGGTCTATGAAGCGGAGCGATACAGCTTTGGCGAAGCCTTCTCGGTCGCGAGCAAACTGGCGCGACAGCTGCAGGAACGATACGCCATTCAGACAGGGGACCGCGTCGCTGTCTGTGGCCGGAATTCTCCAGAGTGGTGCCTCGCCTATATGGCGATCACTATGCTCGGAGCGATTGTTGTACCCATGAATTCCTGGTGGACCGGGCCAGAGCTTGAATATGGGCTCAAGGACTCCGGGGCAAGACTTGTCTTCGCCGACACCCCCCGTTATGCGGCAATGCACGCCAGCCTCAGCAAGTTGAGCATCGACGTCATAATGATGCGGCCGACTGCTGCCGAACCTGCCATTCCGGAAATTCATAGCTTGATAGCCGGCTGTGAACCGCTGGAGGAATCTGACTTCGATGCGCTTGGGATTACGCCAGAACACGACGCTTCCATCATGTACACCTCCGGGTCCACCGGCCATCCCAAAGGCGTGCTGTCTACGCATCGCGGCATCATCAGCGCTCTTTTTACCTGGAAGTTTGTTAAAGAAATCAATGAAATACTGAGACCAGAGCTTCGCGAGGAAAATCCGCCCTATCAGGCCGCACTGCTCGCTAATGTGCCGCTATTCCACGTGACCGGCAGTCATGCGCAGTTCCTGGCAAGCTTCATCTATCAGCGCAAATTCGTGATGATGTATAAATGGAATGCAGAGGCAGCGCTGGAACTGATCGAGAGCGAACGGATCTCTATTTTGCATGGCGTACCGACGATGACCTGGGAGGTCATGCAATCGACAAATTTCGCCACTACTGATCTGTCCAGCCTGCGCAGCGTGCAGAGTGGTGGCGCACCACGGCCACCGGAGCATCTGGCAATGATGGTTCAGAAATTCCCGGATAAAGCGCTACCCGGTTTAGGCTACGGGCTTACTGAGACAAATGCGCTCGGCGCCATTATCTCGGGAAAATTTTATCAGTCCAGACCCAGCAGCACCGGCAGACCAACTCCCCCACTGACCCAGGTCAGAATCGTTAACGAACAGGGACAAACTTTGCCTGCCAACGAAGTTGGCGAAATATGCATCAAAGGGCCTTCCGTCATGAAAGGCTACTGGAACAAGCCAGAAGCGACAGCGGAAGTGCTGAGAGACGGCTGGTTCCACACCGGAGATCTCGGCCTGCTGGATGATCTTGGCTTCCTAATTATTCTGGACCGCGCCAAAGACATCGTGATTCGCGGCGGGGAAAACATTGGCTGCGCAGAGGTAGAGTATGCGATCCACGAACATTCTGCGGTAAGCGAGGTGTCGGTGTACGGCATTCCAGATTCTCGACTTGGCGAGGTGCCCTGCGCAACTATCATGTTGAAAGAAGGACGGAGCCTGACGGCAGATGAGTTAGCCGGCTTTCTGCGAGACAAGATCGCCGCTTTTAAGGTACCGGAAAAATTCTACTTCCAGCATGAGCAACTTCCTCGCATCGCCTCCGGGAAAATAGCCAAAAAAGTCTTGCGCCAGCAAGCAATCGATCGCCTTGCCAACGCCTGAGCGGCGGCGCAGGCGTCACCCCGAATCCTTGCTGTGCGGATCTTTGTAACAGTGAAACGAAATTTTTCTGAAGTAATGTCACTCTGGCAACGATAACAGAGGCAGGCGCCGGCTACCCCGGCACCCGCAATCACATCCCTGGTACGGAGTGAGACTGACGATGAAAGAGCACAACTGGGAAGAATCGGACGAGACCCTCATCGAAATCCCCACGGACCTTGGTCTTGGCAATGAAACCTTCGTAACAGCGTCTAACGAGTCAGCCGCCAACGGCACGAGCCTGACGGAACTGCGCAGACGCCTTGAAGAGCGCCTGGACAGCAAACGGATCGATCTTCAGTTTGATTACGACGACCTGGATTAGCCCGGGCTGTCCCAAAAGGGCTGAACGAACAAAGCGTCTGGTCAATCCCGGCTGCCCGCCAGACAGCCTTTGATCATCGGTTCCAGCGAGTCCCAATTAGCGCTTTGCGCCTCAGCTTATCCTTAGTATGATTAAGTCATGAAGGGTGAGTTGAGCAGGCCATGACATATTGCGTCGCAGTAGCGGTGGATGCCGGAATGGTCTTCTGTTCGGACTCCCTGACCAACGCAGGCATCGATCAGGTCTCCACCTACAGCAAGATGTTCTGCTTTGGTATTGACGGCGAAAAACAGTTCGTTATCCTGACCGCCGGCAACCTTGCCACCTCCCAGTCCACCCTTGCGAAAATCAAAAGCGACATCAGACAGAATGCGCCTGAGCACCTGTTACGCATGGACAGCGTCGCCGATGCAGCAGACTATATTGGTGACCTCAGCCGCGAGCAGCAGGAAAAGCGCGCCGTCGAGGGAAAGAACTTTGAAGCCAGCTTCATCATCGGGGGCCAGGTCAAAGGCAGCCGCCCGGAAACCCTGATGATTTATCCGGAAGGCAATCACATCACAACCTCAAAGGACACCAGCTACCTGCAGATTGGCGAGAGCAAATACGGCAAGCCTATCCTCGACCGGGTTCTGGCACCGGAATTAAATCTGGAAACCAGCGCCATGGCAGCACTGGTCTCTATGGACTCTACGATGCGCAGCAATCTGGGCGTTGGCCCACCTATTGAGCTGCTGATTTATCGCACTGATTCACTTCAACTCGACAAGCCCCACCGCTTTGAAGAAGACAGCGATTTTCTCAGAGACCTCAAACGAAACTGGGATGCCCGTCTGAAAGATGCCTTCCGGCAAATGCCACCTCTGGCCTGGGCGACTAACTGGGATAGATCAGACCGTGAACAAAACGGAGTTTACTGAGCGTTAAGTCCGACAGCACGAACGGATAAGCGTCCTCCAAGCCCATACTGCGATTCAAACTGTTCAGCATCATCGACAGCTGAGACCATTTGACCAACAGCTGATCTATATCATCAGATAACTCACTGCCCTGCTGCATACCATAGGTTGCAGCAGTCTCAAGTGTGTCTACCATGTGCAGATAATGAGACCAGACCTCCGCCCAGTCTTCCAGCGGATGAGCCTGCGCATAGTGGCTTATCAGGTCAGGGTCTTTCTGCAAACTTGTTCTGTTCGCGTAATAGTCCTGAAGCGCTGCACTGTAATCTTTACGCTCATCCCCAAACAGCACGCGAAAGGCTTCTAAAGTACCGGAATTTTTGACCAGGCGATCGAAGTAGTAATGCCCGGCTTCATGTCGAAAGTGCCCGAGCAAGGTCCGATACAGTTCCCCGGTATACTGCCTAGACTGCTCCCGTCTGACATGATCAGCTTCCGCTATATTGATAGTAATCAACCCGTCGTTGTGCCCTGTGCTAACAAACTCTTCCCGAACAAGTGGATTGGTTCTTTGATCCTCGATGAATTTGAATGCCAGCCCATCCCGAGCATCGCCTTTACTGACCACCGGTAGCTGCAGAGATAGCAGGGAGTAAATCAGTCGACGCTTTGCCTGTTCAAGGCTTTTCCACCAGCGTCTACGGTCAGGCTCCAACAAATTCGGAATGGTGTGATTAAGGGTACATGACAGACAAAAATCACTGTCCTGATCGGATACAAACCAATTGCAGACACCAAAAACCGTTGCGTTCCGGCAAAGCACGCCGGGTCCTCTCGGAGCGTCTTGGATATCCGGATCGGTGGGGTACATTTGTCGACTGCCTGCATCAAAACCCACAGGCTTGTCACAGTTCAGGCAGCGCGTATTTTCAAAGAAGAGCGTTTGCCCGCAGCTGCAGGAAAAATTTTTCATGGCCTATTTAGAGGGCAGAAACCAGGTGTCTGCGATCTTGTAATGCACCTTCCCGATCTCCTGCTGAACCTGATCAAGATGCTCCAACAGACCTCGTTGCATAAGACCGTGTAAATCAGCATCTCTCACCAGGCGCCGGGTTTTATTGACTTGCCACGTGACCTTACCGCTGTTTGGCAGCTTAGCAAGCACCTTGGTCAGCGTGGTCAGATTGTGGGCCGCAGAGCGTGGAAACTGCTCATCTTGCAGCAGGAATTTTGCCACATCTGCACCGTTTACCCGCTCCTGTACATGCTGGCGATACATTTGATAGGCACTGGATGAGCGCAGAACATTCATCCACAGAATGTTGTCGTACGGCTCACGGGCCTCTGGCTCAGCCCCCTGGACCTCCAGCTGCGGCATCAGCTTCTGCGCATCGACGTCAATGATTCTGGTGGTCATATCTGCCCGCTCCAGACTTCTGCCAAGGCGCACAAAGCTGTAGGCCTCGTCTCTGCTCATAGACCCGGAAAGTAGCCCGCCTATCTGTTGAGCCCGCGATACAATTTGTTCGAGAATGTTATTGCGTTCGGCCCGATGCAGCCCTTTCTCGGCATGATCCCGGGCAAAATGATAAAGACCGTTTATCAGTTCAAAAGCCTCAGTCGGCATGATCTCGCGGGTTGTCCTCGCGTTTTCGCGGGCTGAAACGAGCATATCGACCAGAGAGATGCCATTTTTTTCAGAGAGTAAAAATTTAACGACATTTCGTTCATTCTCCTGCTTGTACTTGGTGGAGAAATACGTACCGTGACCGGTAATTTGAATAAGAGACTGCCATCCCAGCTTTGTCCCTTTTGGCAAATCCAACTGGAGCGCTGAGAACACGTGCAACAGGCGGGCCATGTTTTCGGCACGCTCCAGATAGCGTGCCTGCCAATATACCCTTTCTGCGACTCTTGATAACAACATCGAAGTAACCTTACTCGCCTGTGTGGCACACTGTTCTTAACGTGCTAGGCATTATCAACGACCCAGGTGTCTTTGCTGCCGCCGCCCTGCGAGGAATTCACCACGTAAGATCCTTTGACCATCGCCACTCTGGTAAGACCTCCAGGCGTCACGTAGGACTCTTCACCCTGCAACACAAAAGGACGAAGATCTACATGGCGGGGCTCGACCATTCGATCTCCCAGAATGGGTACGGTGGAAAGGGAAATCAGAGGCTGTGCCATATAGTTCCTCGGATCGGCTTTTATGCGTCGCCTGAATTCCGCCAGTTCTTTCCTGCTCGCCTGAGGCCCAATCAGCATACCGTACCCCCCGGACTCATTGGCCGGTTTGACCACCAGCTTGTCCAGGTTTTCTAGAACGTGCTGACGTTGCAACTTGTCGATGCAAAGATAGCTTGGCACGTTCGGTAAAATCGGATCCTGATCCAGGTAATACTTGATTATCTTAGGTACGTAAGTGTAAATAATCTTATCATCTGCAACGCCGGCGCCGGGTGCATTCGCCAGTGCCACGTTGCCCTTTTTCCAGGCATTAAACAGACCCGGAACACCCAGAACCGAATCCTTTCTGAACGCAAGCGGATCGAGAAACAAATCGTCGATGCGGCGATAGATCACATCCACCTGAGACAGGCCTGCAATGGTCCGCATGTAGACCTTGTCATTCTCGACAATCAAGTCTCCCCCCTCAACGAGTTCTGCACCCATTCGCTGGGCAAGATAGGAGTGCTCAAAATAGGCGGAATTGAAAACGCCGGGCGTCAATACAACGACCTCAGGGTGCTTTACCTGTCTCGGTGACAGTGATACGAGCATATCCAACAGCTCAGCCGGATAGTCGGCGACTGGTCTGATGCTGTAGTTGTCCGCGAACAGCTCTGGGAAAGTACGCTTGGTAACCCGCCTGTTCTCGACCATATAGGATACGCCGGAAGGGACTCGCAGATTATCCTCAAGGACATAGAACTGACCGCTCTCACCCTTGATCAGATCTGTACCGCAAATATGGGCCCAGACCTCGTACCTGGGTTTCATGCCCAGACACTGTTTGCGAAAGTTGCCCGAATTCAAAATCAGTTCAGCGGGAACAACTTTGTCTTTCAGAATTTTCTGCTGGTTATAGATATCATTAATAAAGCAGTTAAGCGCCGCCAGACGTTGACGCAAGCCTTTGCTGGTCTGATCCCACTCCGAACCGGCTATCAGCCGTGGAATAATATCCATAGGCCACTCACGGTCGATATTGCCAGCGTCGCTGTAGACCGTAAAAGAAATGCCCATCGCCTTGATCGCCAGTTCGGCAGCGGTTTTCTTCTGCAACAACTCCTCATGAGTCAGCGAACGAAGATAGCTGGCGAGCTTTTTCGCGGGTTTGCGCGCGTAACCCGGACTGCTGATGATCTCATCAAAAAACGGTCTCGGATTGTAGGTCTTCCAGTTGACGCGCATTAATCTGACTACCGTGGCGAGTTGATATGGCGCTGTAAGCTAACCGAAACAGCTAACTCAGACAAGAACAGCGGCATACGAATACGAAAACCGCCTTTACAGCGGCCACACCAGCAACAAAAGAGGAACAGCGACAAGGACAATTAGCAGCTCAAGCGGCAGCCCCATCCGCCAGTAGTCCCCGAACCGGTATCCCCCCGGGCCCATAATCAACGCGTTGTTCTGATGCCCCACTGGTGTGAGGAATGCACAGGAAGCCCCTACGGCAACAGCCATAAGGAAGGCATCGGGGCTGAAATCAAGACTGGTGGCAATATTGTAGGCAATAGGCGCCATCAGAATTGCCGTGGCTGCATTATTCAGTACATCGGATATTGTCATGGTAAGAATAAGAATCGCAGCCAGAATCAGTACCGGAGACAACTCGCCGACCAAGACCAGCAGGCCAGCGACCAGCAGCTCGGTCGTGCCGGTAGATTCCAGCGCCCCGCCAAGTGGAATCATTGCACCTAGAAGGACGACCACCGGCCAATCCACGCCTTCATAGAATTCTCGCAGCGGGACGATGTGGGACACCGCCATGATGACCGTTGTCAGCCCCAGTGCGAGCTGGATCGGCATCACGCCCACGGCGGCGGCTGAGACTGCCAGAAAAAACACGAGCATAGCCGGAACAGCCTTGCTGGTGTCCTTGGCGTCGAAAGCACGTTTCGCAAGGGGGTAACAGTTGAGCTTTACGCTCGCTTCGTCCAGCGCCTCCCTTTCACCATGCAATAACAGCACGTCTCCAACCTTGATTTCGAACTGCCGGAGTCTGCTCTGATGCGGGGTACCCGAGCGGGAGACAGCAAGCAGACTCACGCCGTAATTTCGGTTGATACGCTTTTCTTTCGGCGTCTTGCCAACCATCGGCGATTCAGCCGACACCACGACCTCAGCCAGCGTGCTGTTCGCCGCGTGGGTGAAGGCTTTTTGCTGATTCAGGGCCGTATGAACTGTCAGAGCGTGGGCAGTAGCAAATTCCTGTACGTCATCATGGGAACCCTGCAGCATGAGGTAATCGCCCTGACGGATATTGCGGCGCCGGTCAGGCGGAGCAAATTCCTCATTGCCACGGATCATCGCAATTAAATCCATTTTTTTATCGGTGAGCAGGTCCTTGATCACTCCGGTTCGCACTCCGACCAGGTCAGACTCAGCGACCACTCTGGTCTCGAACAGATAGTGTTCAATATCAAAAAGATCGAAACCGGCGGTTTGCTTTCTGACTTTCACCAGCCTCCAACCAAACAGGAGCAGGAAAACAATACCCGCTAACGCCACTCCACTCCCTACGGGCGCGAAGTCAAACATCGTGAATGACTTACCGGTCATTTCTTCTCTGTAATTGGCGATGAGGATGTTTGGCGGAGTGCCGATCAGGGTGACCAGACCACCCAGTATGGAGCCGAAGGAAAGTGGCATCAGCACAGTGGCCGGCGATCTTCCCGCCTTAGAGGCAGACTGGATGGCAACCGGCATCAGCAGCGCCAGAGCCCCGACATTGTTCATAAACATCGAGAGTAAAGCCGCCAGAAAAGTGAGCACACTGATGTGCAGGATGGGATGCCGAGAGGCCGGCTCAATCAGCGGAATCAGATAATCCACCGCACCGGATTCGGTCAGGCCATAGCTTACGATTAGCACCAGCACCACGGTGATGGTTGCCGGATTACCAAAGCCGCTGAACAGCTCAGACTGCGGAACCAGCCCGAATAAGCTGGCAGTGAACAAGGCACCGAGTGCGACAATGTCATACCGCCAGCGACCCCAGACCAGCAAGAACAGCAGCGCACTCAAAATTGACAGCAATATCGCCTGATCAGCTGTCAAATTGCCGCTCCGGAAACCAGCTCAACTGTTACCTCGCCGACTCCCTCGATACCGCCCTGAATCCTGTCTCCCGCAACCACCGAGGAAACGCCGGCAGGCGTGCCGGTAAAAACCAGATCCCCTGCTCTGAGGGCAAAGTATCGGGACAGCTGCGCCAGTATTTCAGGTACCGACCAAATCATGTCAGAGAGCTTTGCGTCCTGCCTCAGCTCGCCATTTACCTCAAGCCAGATCCTCGCATCTGCAGGCTCGCCACTGTCGGCCTCTTTGATCGGAGACAGCGGCGCTGACTCATCGAAACCCTTTGCTGTATCCCAAGGTCTGCCTTTTTGCTTTGCTTGGGCCTGCAGATCACGGCGCGTGAAATCAATGCCGACCGCATAGCCGTAAATGCACTCCAGCGCACGGTCCGCGTCCAGTTCACTGCCACCGGATTTCAGCGCTACAACCAATTCGACTTCATAGTGGAGATTGCCCGTGGCGGAAGGATAGGCGATGCGACTTCCACTTGGCACGACGGCGTTGGCCGGCTTGCTGAAGAATACTGGCGCGCTCGATTTCGGATCGCCCCCCATCTCCTTGACGTGGTCACGATAGTTCTGGCCAACGCAGTAAATCCGCCGGACCGGAAATCTCAGATCAGAGTCCTGAACAGCAACCTCAGGGATAACGACCGAGTCAAACAATAACGTCATGGCGATTCTCCATCATGTAGCCAACACCCAGCCTCTAGGAACAACCTAAAGCGGCCACCAATTCAGCGTCGTAATCCAATTCAGCGTCCGGAAAAAGTGCCAGAGAAAGTTGACCCTCAATCTCAGCCAGAGTGCTGATCTGAGCGCAGAAATGAGCATGGGGAGGCAAATTTGCGTCGAACAGAAAAGCGGCAACCCGCTGCCCGTCACTGACTACTTTATAGAAGGCACGCGCTTTGGCGGACTCACTGCTCCGCCCTCTGCTCTGTTGTGACATTATCGGGCCGGCGACAACATACAAGGGAGCCACCACAGCGGTCAGTTCATTGATCGCCTGATTAAGTCCGGACCAGGGGCCGGTTCGCATGGACTGCGGCAAACCGGACATATTGCTCAGCTGATTCAGCTCTGGCCAGTACGGCGTAGCAGCAAAACTGGTCATAGGCGTCAGGCGCCCCCTGTCTTCAGCGGCCACCCGTATTTCACCGGTCCGATATTCGCGGTCCTGTGAATTGGAAAGATCCGGCTGAACAAAGCCGGGCGTTTGCTCAAGAGCGGCATCACGCTGTCCTCCAGTTAACAACCGGTCTGCTTCCCACCACCGTGGCAGCAGGGAAGCGATACCGATTGACTCAGGCAGAACGCGGTAGGCGACCCACTCAACCTCCCCGGTTTCCGGAATAACGGCAGCAGCGAACACATGATGAAGGCTCACTTCGTTAGTCGGGCGAGAAACGTCAGGGCAGCTGTTCAGGCAATGGCTGATATTAATCTCTTGCGCGGAGATTCTAACAGCCGCCATCAGCAGGCAGACACTAACCCATCGGATAGAGAATTTCTGCGTGAACCGCATCGCACTTCCTTAAAACGTCATCTTCGAGAGTCACGTCCAGTGCCGCCAGCGAACTCTCCAACTGTTCTGCAGTCCTCGCCCCGATTATCGTTGACGCGACAAAGTCGTGCTGCATACTCCATGCCGTCGCCAGGGTGACCGGGGCCAGTCCCACCTCTGCAGCGATCTCTAGATAACGTGCTGTACTTGCCAGCGTGCCTTCATTCAGAAACCGATCCGCCATTGCTCTCTGTCTGGCCTCTCCGGACTGCCGATAGTCGGCGAACCGGGAATTTGCCGGTGCTTTTCCGAGATTGTACTTACCCGAAAGGACCCCGCCCCCCAGAGGCGAATACGGTAAGAGTGATACTTGCTCCTGCCGACACACGTTTGCCAACTCATCCATGAAACGACGATTGAGCAAGGAAAAATTATTCTGTATCGACTGAAACCGGGACCATCCTTCATAGTCCGCGACGGTGTTGGCTTTGGTCAGACCATAGGCTGAGTCGTTGGATGTTCCAAGGTATCTGACTTTTCCGGATTCAACCAATCGATCAAGCGCCTCCATCGATTCATCTATGGTTACGACTGTGTCCGGCCAGTGCACCTGGTACAGGTCAATGTAGTCAACGCCGAGGCGCCGCAGACTGCCCTCAACTGCTGTTTCGACATGATGTCTGTCGATAGCCGTGTAGCCGTGCCTGATTGGGGGAACAAACCATCCGGACGCAGCACCGGCTACTTTGGTTGCCACGAGCACAGCATCGCGGGATTTAGTTTTAATCCACTGTCCAAAGATTTCTTCGCTTAATCCGGCCATCTCGGCAGTCGGAGGCACGGGATAAATCTCGGCCGTATCAAAAAAATTGATACCCCTGTCAAACGCGGTATCCAAGATTCTGAAAGATTCACTTTTATCACTCCAGGTACCAAAACTCATGGTACCCATACAGATCGGAGAAACCCTCAATCCGCTGCTGCCGACATACCGGTATTCCATTCAAACTGCTCCTTTCCCTACGATGTGCAACATTAAATTCCGAGCGGGCGTACTGTCCAATTAAAGCTGCGCACAAATGTCTCCCAGATAGCCGGTACCCCCACAATAGGATCTGTCCTGTAGCTGGATGCGCAAGCCGTCTGGGTCAGTAAAATAAAGCTCGGGCGTGCCTCCTTCTGCACCGCCCCGATTGGGCATCCTCATGCTGATCCAGTGCATGAAGGGCGCCGTCTCCCGGGGATTTTGCCGCGGTTTCAGGCCGTAGTTAGTGAGTCGTGCCAAAATCCGATCAACATCAAAATCCTCAACGCTGAAGCAGACGTGGTCGATCCGACCCGGAACTGCCGGCAGAGAATCCTCCTCTCCACCGACATACATCAGAAATTGCAGTCCGTCGCCGACGCCGATCACGGGCGCGCCCGGGCCCTGATACGCCTGAAAAGTTTTACCAAACGTCTGCGTATAGAACGCATTAGCCCGGGCCCGATTGGTGAGAAAATTGGTGAAATGACTGTAGTCAATCAGCGAAAACATGCCATCAGACGCCGATTGTTCGAGCGTCTCGCAGCGTCCGCCGTCCGCATCATCACCGCCGCAGTAACTGTCCCCCATCAGGTGATAAATCAAACCTTCGCGATCTGCAAAGAACAACTCAGATACGGCACCCCGTTGCTCAAGCCATGATGTGGATGCCACCGACAGCCTGCTCTGGCCGCGCGTCGGAGACACACCCCGCGCGATACCGAATCTTTCAAGTTGGGCCTGTATCTGTTCGGCATCAAACCCGGCAACGCTGAGACCAATGTGACTGAACCCGGGCTCCTGCCCCGGGAGGGTGGGGCTTAGTGAGAAAAATCTCGGGCCGTCGCCCACTCTGAGGAATACCTGTTCACCCCGCCGCGCTTGTACTGGCGCACCGAATAAATCCTGGTAAAACTTTACAGACCGAGCAACATCTGTAACCCGCATATCACAAGAGTGAATTTTTTGGACCGCGACCGGGCCGGTATCCTGAGCCAAAGCAGTTGGTGCAGCCGCCAGCAGAGGAATCATCTGGAGAAACTCTCGCCGGCACAAGGAGCTGGGAGCACTGAATGTTTTTTTAAATTGCTTGGTCATAATGACTCCGAAGAAAACAGATACCAGGTATCTGAGGCACCTGGTGTGTGCTCAAGCACCCGGCTTTTTTTCGGGCAGTGGCTCAATCCTGCCGATTTCACTTTCCCAGAGACTCATACCGCCGGTCATATGGGCTACAGTCTCCAGCCCCATGCGCTGCAGGGACTGAGCGGCCAGTGCCGAACGGGATCCTTTATTACAGTACAGAATCAGAGACTCCGCATTATCGAATTGTTTCTTGTAGTAGGGACTGGTAGGGTCTATCCAGAACTCCAGCATGCCACGCGGCACGTGTACCGAACCCGGAATCCGCCCGTCCCTTTTAAGCTCTCTGATATCTCTGAGATCTATCAGAAGCAGACCGGGCTCATCCAGACGATCAAGGACTTCGGTGGGAGTCAAGCTGATCACCGTCTCTTCGGCTTCTGCCACCAGTTCATCAACACTGCGAGATAGTTTCAGCATAAGTCGTAGTCTATAGTGTGAGAGCGATCCAAAGCTAAACCAGTTACGCGAGGGAAGCAAATTCTGCATCAGCCGCGCAGCAGCCGGCCCTGATTGTGCACAATTGATTGTGCCGACTGACTCAGTTGCGATGTCGTACCGCATAAACGCTGAGCTCCTGTGAGCCTGCACTCAGAGAGCCAGCCACACAGAAGAAGTGATGAACGAAGACGACTTTCAACTCGTGCTTCGGGCGAAGCGCCAGATACAACGGGAGTCGGCTCTTCGCTCTTTCCTCGTTGCCGGCGTTGCCGTTGCATCGGCCTTGCGCTTTGCCAATATAGATTTACCTTTCATGTATCCACTGCTGTTCACTGTGCTATTTGTTTCACTGGTCCTGAACTCAGATGTCATCGCCAATATGGGGTTGTTGACCAGAAAGGATCTCATCGCCGTCATCGAACGGCGTATCCACAACGATCCCGGCAGTCTCGCCCGGTACTCGCAAGTGAAAAACAGACGTTGAGGGTTTCTACGAAGACGTCTACTCGCTGAGCGGCTCAGCCAGGCCTTCTTCTGACGTTGTGTGCACTGCCCCCACTGCGAACCGATGCAGGACTACCGCCGCAATCAGCGCCACCGCTGCAACCAGCAATAGCAGCAGCTGACTAAAACCGAAAAGCCCTCCTGCCGGCAAGGCCAGCGTCAGTCCGGAAATGCCCGTCAACACCCGAACAAGAGCAGCTGCTGCGCCTCTGCCGAGATCACCAACTCCGATCAGATAGCCCTGCAGGGCAGCCGACACCAGCGCCACCCCAACCAGCGCTGTAGACAACGCCTGGAGATTTTCCAGCAGCGACCCCTGTAAAAGCAGCGCCGGGTTGAACACAAAAAAGAACGGCACGAAGTAAATGATTGCCCCCAGGCGCATTGCTTCAACACCGGCACGCATGGGCGACACGTTGGCAACAGAAGCCGCGGCGAATGCTGCTAGCGCGACCGGTGGCGTAATAAAACTTAGCATTCCCCAATACATCACAAACATGTGACTCGCCAGGGGGTCGAGTCCTGAGTTAGTTAATGCCGGTACCAGTACAATGGCCAGAAAAATGTAGGCAGCCGTCACGGTCATACCAATCCCGAGTATGAACGAAGTCAGCGCACCCATAAACAGCAGGATCAGGATATTTTCGCCGGCCAGATACACCAGATCATTGGCAATCGTGCCCGCGATACCGGTTACTGCGAGCCCGCCGATAATCAGACCTATGGCAGCAAGAATACCTGCCAACTCTGCCAGCAATTTTCCCATGGAAGCAACGAGCTGCATCAGTCGGGACAGATCGAGACGGTGCTTCGTAAATTGGTTGATCACCAGTAGCAAGGCCGTCGCGTAGAACGGCGCGACGGCCTCACGCTGCAGGTAGACAAGCATCCATATCAGCGCGGCAAATACCGCGATAAAATACCAGCCCTCTGCGAATACAGTTTTCAGGTCTGGCAATTCTTCCTTGGGCAGGCCACTCAAGCCCCGCCTTGCCGCGTAGGCGTCAATCTGCATGTACAAGCCGAAGAAATACAACAGTGAAGGCACAATGGCAGCCACGGCTATAGCCACATAACTCACATTCAGAAAACTGGCCATGACGAATGCCGTCGCACCCATGATCGGCGGCATGAAAACACCACCTGTCGACGCACAGGCCTCAACTCCGGACGCATATTCCTTGCTGAAACCAATTCGGCGCATCGCAGGGATCGACAGCGGCCCGGTCGTGAGCACGTTCGATATAGGTCCACCGCTCATCGAACCCATCAATCCGCTGGAAAAAATAGAGACTTTGGCAGGGCCACCGCGCAGATGACCCAGTAGCGCGAAAGCCAGATTGATAAAAAACGGGCCGCCGCCCGTGAACTGCAGAGAAATACCGAAGATGAGAAAGCCGAAGACAAGCTGCGCAAAAACGCGCATCGGAATTCCGAACAGACTTTCCTCCCCCAGCACGTGGAAGATTGCAACATCCTGTACCGGTATACTCAACGCAGCAATGACGGTCGGTAGAGCATCTGCAAATGTCGGATACAGCGAAAACAGCGCAACGATGGCAAACACCGGCCACCCGCCAGCGCGACGCCCGGCTTCCAGCACAATCGCCCAAGTGGCCAGCGCCAGCCAAACTCCTTCACGCGGTGCCGCATATTCCCAGGCTTCCAGCACAATGCGATCGGCGTAATAAGCAAAATAGGAAAAAATCAGCCCGATGCAGAGCATGATGACTATGTCATACCAGGGCACATGAGTTGGGCTGTGGCGACTCCCGGGAAAGGTTATGAACACCATGCAGAGCATAACCCCGGTGATCAGATACATATAGCGGCTGTCCAGCATGACATAGCCAACAAAGAATCCGAGGTTAAAAATCTGATTGGTCGCCAACAGGATCGCCAGCGCCGTCATGATCGCCATCACAGCGCGCCACTTGAAGGACAATTCGCGATATCGTGCGGGCGCCTTTACCCCCGCCATCGAGTCAGTAAGCGATTCTTCTGTTGTCATCGCAGCATCCGACCGGTTATCACAGTCCTTCACCCAAAGTAATGAGCCCAGCAGTTTCTAGTGCAGCCTCCCTCGCCTGCAGCCAGCCTTCTTCAAAAGCTTGGTAGCCTTCGGGGGCGTTTGGCAGGTATGACTGCCAAGCGTCCTGCAACACCTGCTGGCGGTGCAAATTCGCCTGATTGATTTTTTCAGCAGCTTCTGACCAGACACCGATCTCCTTGAAATAACGTATGGCCCCGGGGTGGTAAGGCACAAAGGCCTGATCAAATTTCTGGCGATCAACAGCCCACCCGTTAGCGCCAGGTGCATTCCCTTTGTATTCGTCAAAATGTTCCAGCATGACTTTCACCATGCTGTATACCAAGGTGTCATCAGTTTCAGCTAGAGCAACCAGAAACGGGTACGCAGACGAAAACACCTGTATCCCGTCTCCGGAAATAGTCGGGCCCTCAACTGCCATGTGAGGCACATACCAGGGTAATCTGGCCCGCACACGCGCTACCGCCTCAGGATCTTCATGGGGCAGTTCTGGCCATCGTAAGCCCCTCGGAGAGGCTTCGATCCGCAAAAAAGGGGGTGAGTTACAGGCACCGCCGGCCGCATCGGCCCGATCGTTTAACACCGCATCAATTGAACCGTTATACCCGCCAACCTCAACGGGAATCACATCATCCCAGGTCAGATTTGCATAGGCGAGCAGCGCAGCCGTTGCATTATTCAGCGACGGCGCGCCCTGCACGAAGGTCATGCGCTTGCCCTTCATGTCGGCCATGCTTCTGATATTGGCATCTGCTGCTGTGGCAATGCTGTAGGAACAGGCATCTGAGTAATTCGACAGCATTGCCCGAACCGGCTGAGGCCCCCAGATTTTAGAGGCGAAATTTAACACACCCTCCTGCGCGTAGACGGACTCGGAGCCGCCGGCTGAAAAATGCACACGTTCGGCCCGGAGCGTGGCGAGGCGCGACACATCATTGCGACCCGGGATCACTCTCAGGTTAGTACTGTATTCTCGCTGAAGAATGTTTCCGATGGCGACGGCCTGACTGTAGCCACCCGTCCCTGTTGGATAAGCTGACCAGGCAATGGTTTTGGGAAACTGGATGTCATCGGCAGCGCTCTGTGCCGAAACGGTCAACGATAACGCGCATAGACATGTCAGAACCCCGGGCAAACCGGAATTGGCAAGAAACTTCATCATACCCTGCCTCTTTATTATTTTGATTGAGAATAACTCACGACGAATCGCTTGGCTACAGGCGGGCGCCTGACGCTGTCGCCCGCGTCGCGGGCGACCTATACCCGAAACAAGAACGGCAGGGTCAGGGAGAGACAGTCACATTGACATTCTGATAGGTGAACAGCGAACCATCACTGGCGATGCCTCGCAGCACGTATTCTCCCGGTCTGTCGAACACGACAGTCGAATTCCATATATTGCCCTCGGGGGGCTCTGGAATTGTGTATGGCGGTGACCATGGCGAATTGGCATAGACCCGCGTATCCGTGTAGGTCTTCATCTGCGCCGGTTCGAAACTGGCAGCGCTTTCCGGTCCCCTGTAGACTGACCAGGAGAATCGCAGACCCGGTCCTGACGAGGCGACAATGGAGGAAGGGGGTCGATAGATCTGCTCCGGCGTTCGCGGTGGCGGACGCTTGGAGCGGGCCGGAAAGTCGTCGGGATCTCTGGCGTAAACTGACAGGGACACCGGCTCGCCAGCGCGGGCGGAACGATAAGTGTCACCTCGCACTTCCAGCTCAGGCGCGATGTTGGATCGTAAACGGTCGTCCAGACTTCCGAATGCTCCGCCTACTTCAGTTGAGATCACCTGCGCGTCGATTCGATAGTCCGGATACAGACTGCCAAATGCACGAGCCACCCCATTCTGACTGTTCAGTGTCCAGACGACTTCTTTGTCGCCAAAATCCGCTGGCACATCAATGGTAAACAGAAAAGGATTTCTGCGGGGGTAAAAATGTGTTGGCTGACCCATATCAGCAGCAGTCGCGTCATAGCCATCGAGTTCGAGATCATCAAGCTCGCCAGCCCCGACCACTGAAAAATAATTATCCGGGCCGATGGCGATATCAAATTGTTGTTGCCAGTTCGAATTCATATACCCGAAAAACAGTTTGAAGCTGCCGTCCTCATTAGGCCACCAGCCTTCGTAGGCAGGTGACAGGGCTTCTCCACTGAGGATCATCCTTCGTTCCTGCGCTGCCGCTGACAGACTCAGCACCCCGGCAAGCACCAGGCACAACCACATTCTGCCCTTCATGATTACCACCCTAATCGTCATCGCTGCTGGCCAGATCGTCATATTCCGGCACCGGCGCCCAGCACAGTGGGCAGCCCACATCATATTCGTTGCGATCCTTTAACAGCTCCCTGCGCATCGCCATTTCCTCCTGAAACTGCTCTTCAGTCATAGTTACTGAGTAGCCAAGATCAATGAACATGTTGGAGACTGAACGACGTCCTCCCCCGGCCCAGTTGCGCGAGTCAGCGAGATTCGGATTGGAGTCTGTGGTGTCCATAAAGGCAATCGTTCTCAGCACCGTTCCTTTCGGCAGCAGAGGTGCCCGGTCCTCTTTGTAAATATATTGTTTGACCCAGTTGTGATCGTAGCCAACGCAGTTGAGGGTAAAGATATTGTGTCCCCAGATCGCCTCAAGACACATGCGCACGCCGGGCGCATGCAGGTGCGGTTCGAACGCCATGATCTTGGTGTGTTCCTGCAGCACAACGTAATTTGACAGCTCCTGATTGGCACGATCCGGCACGACATCAAGGTCGATACCATTCCCAGTGCGCGGACCACGGCGGGAATATTTCGGCTCATAGCCCCGGGGGAAAAACGTGATGCCGAATTCCAGATGTCCGGTTGTCTCCCGACCGTTGGAATGCATGTGCGCAGCTCTCAGATGCAAGGCTGAGCCGGCCTGTAACAAACGACCTGCGGTGTCCGGGAAAACATCCGCGTTGCGGCCCACTTCATGGATAGGCCAGCTCACTGACCCTTCAGGGTCGATATAGGTGCCATCTTCGCTCAGCACACCACTCTGATACGTCATATGGTGGAAGATATAGCGACCACCCACAGTGCTAGTGCCAATATCATCAGGGATGTCGTTGACCTCGCGCACTTCGATCGACTTCACATAGCGATCTTCGGTCAGGCCGGTGGGTACCAGACCAATATCACCCCACCAGTCCGGGCCGACGGCCGGACGAGTCTGATCGGCGCTCCTGAGCACCAGCTCGGGCTCACCGAGGGTCCAGTCATTACCGCTGGAAAAGGCCATGGCAGGCGGCTCGTCATCAGGGTTCCCTCTGGGTGCTCCGTTACGCGCCCAGGCCTGTATCATGGCCAGGTCGAGATCTGACAGCGAATAGTCACTTTCGAAGCCATCAGTGATCCCGATGTCTTTCTCAACATACCAGGGCGGCATGGCGCCCATGCGATCACGTATCGCCGTCCGGTACATAATGACCGGCGCCCAAGGGCGAACTTCTTCATAGCTCGTGAAGGACATGGGCCCACCGCCGCCCGGCCGGTGACACTGCATACAGCTGCGCTGTAGGATGGGCGCAATGTGTTCAGCATAATTCACAGCTTCGGGCTTGATGTCCCAATCGGTGACGTCGTAATAATGGGGCTCATGGTTCGCCACGCTGGCATCATGAGCCTGCGCGAACAGTGATGCAGGCAGAAGTACAGAACCGGCGAAAAAGACGACAGAAGAAAAGTGTCGGGCATTCATATTGGAGACCTCGTTGGTTTTCTTGTCTGAGCTCAGTGCCGCAGCACTGAGCCGGAAACCCTGACTGAAGCAGTGTAGTGGATAACCGCAGCGCTGGGAAAGGGGGTCACAATTCGTTGCAATATGGCCCGCGACCCACCCCGCACGGGGACTCACCGCCCTACCCTGTCACTGCCAGATAGTATCGGAATTTCGGCTCAGTCGGGTAGTGCAAATGCGGTCAGAGTCGTTCCGGAAGGAATCAGCACCAGCTGTCGCTGATCCAGCATGAAGGTCATTGCTGCCGCTCCCCAGATTCGCGAGCCGGTCTGATAGTGCCAGAGATTACGACCATCTTTTGCATCAAACGCCATGAAATTCCCCTCATGGTCGCCTGCGAACACCAGCCCGGAAGCGGTACTGAGCACCCCGCCGAATGTGGGCGACGGATAGCTGAATTCCCAGACCAGATCACCCGTGTGGATATCCAGTGCCCGCAGAGCCCCGCTCCCCTGTTCTGCATCGATGAGCACGGTCCCGCCAAAATTTGACTGACCAGGGGCATCGGCGGGTTTCTCAGGGACATAGGTCGCACAGGTTTCACGCGCCGTCAGGATGAACAGGTCCTGTCCTGGAACAAAGGTCGGAGGCATAAAGTTAGTCGAGCCCCAGGGATCAGGCACACAACCCTGACTGCCATCATTCAGCACAATAGGTCTGCCATCCGCATCAAGTTCGCGCGCCCAGCTGGTCGCGGTAAAAGGCGTACCGAGCAGCAGTTCCCCAGTGACCCGGTCAAGCACATAAAAAAATCCGTTCCGATTACCCACCATGACCACCTGACGGAGCTGCCCCTGCCAGTTCACTTCAGCCAAAACCGGCATGTGATTGGAATCCCAGTCGTTCAGGTCATGGGGCGTAAACTGATAGTGCCACAGCAGTTCACCGGTATCCGCATCCAGCGCAACCAGCGAATTCGAATAGAGATTGTCACCGGGTCGAGCGTCACCGTAATAATCCGGATTCGGATTGCCCACACCCCAGTAAATGAGGTTCAGTTCTGGGTCAAAGCTGCCGTTCATCCAGGTTCCGCCCCCTCCGGCTGCCAGCACTTCCGGGTCATCAGGCCAGGTTTCACTGCCCGGCTCGCCGGGTCCGGGGATCGTGTTGAAACGCCAGAGTTGCTCTCCACTGACCGGATCGTAAGCATCGATAAACCCGCGGGTCCGGTATTCGCCGCCTGAAATACCGACGATGACTTTGCCGTCGAGTACAAGAGGGGCAAGCGTTGCGGCATAGCCAACCCGGTAATCTGCCAGTTCAACGTCCCATAGAATATCGCCATTGCGGCGGTCGAACGCCAGCAGATGCGCATCCAGTGTGACCATGAACAGTCTGTCCCCCAGCATTCCGAATCCCCTGTTCACAGGCGCGCTGGCACCGTAGGTCAGGTCGTTGGGGAGGTTCCGTCTGTAGCGCCAGAAAGTCCTGCCGGTGTGCGCATCGATGGCCCAGGCGTTGTTGTTGGAACCGGTAACATACAGCACGCCATCGTCAGCGAGAGGCGTAGTCTCGAAGCCGCGCCCTCGGGTAGTTGTTCCGGTCTGAAAGGTCCAGACCGGTCTCAGCCCGGATACATTTTCAGGGGTAATCTGCTGCAGCGGACTGTGTCGTTTTCCGGAATAATCACCAGAATAGGTCAGCCACCGCTCAGGATTGCTGAAACCTGCCAGGATATCTTCATAAGAAGGGCCGTCCTGCGCGCTCAGCGGCGACACCACAGCGGCGCTGGCCAGCAAAACCGGCATCACCTTTTCAAGCCACTTACTCATTGCTGGGCTCCGTTCTGCAAAAAATTGAAGATATCGAGCAGCCTCTGGTCACCGAGTTGCGTACGGGCAAATGCTGGCATTAATGAGCCCGACAGTCGTTCGATCATCTGCAAATTTGCTTTGTTCACTGAACGTAAACGCCCCGTATCATCCTGCAGCTGCATGCTGAACGCATCCTCACTCTTAATCAGGCCCGTTATCTCTTCACCTTCTGAAGCGCGCAGATGCACCAGCTTGTAGCCCCGCCCGACCAGAGCATCCGGATCGCGTACCGATGCGATCAGGCTCTCCAGTGAACGCTGCGAAGTGACGATACTGAGATTTGGTCCAAGACTCTCACCTAAACCGTGAGCGCGGTGGCAAGTTGAACAGTTTTCGACAAAGGCCCGCCTACCGGCGGCAGGGTCCCCGGCAGGCAGGCCGATGACACCTGCCTCCGCAACACTTTGCAGATACGCAACCAGCATCCAGTTTTCCGTATCGGTCATACTGTGAGGCGGCATAATGCTGCCGGGTATGCCGAGACGGATAGTCTCGAACACAGCGGCCGCACTCAGGCTCCGCCGACTCCAGATTTGCGTTAAATCGGGCGCTTCAATGCTGGAGATGCCCTTGGCATCAGCACCATGGCAGGTTGCGCACTGCGCGCGAAACAGCCCAGCGCCACCTCGAATTGCCCGCACATCGCCCTCCAGCGGATTGACGCTTTGAGCATGCGACCAAGGCGTGCCGGCAAAGACCAGAATGGCCAACGTCAGTAACACGTGAGGCCGTTGCGGGAACGTCAGGTTTCGGATGAGGGCTTGAGAAGGTCGGTCTCTGTTCATACTCGGTCCGGTCATTGCACAATCAGGCTTGAGTTTCGGTACCACAGCCCGCTTTTCCGACTCCTGGTTAGCGCGCCAGCCGGGTTACCTGAGAGCAAAATTACCACAGTCAGGATTGTCGGGTCAGCGGTAGCAATGGTGCCGCATTGCTGCTATGGTGTGTCGTGCGTAAAATAATAATCGGAACTCATGGAGACCATCATGAATACGAATCCGAAAAAATTCAAAGAGTTTCTGGCCTCAACCTGCGCTGCCGCCCTGCTCGGCGTTGCCGTACTCGCCGCCCAGACAGACATTATCTCAGCTCAGGCCAGCAATTTTCAGGGAGGTGCGCCCCAGGTCACTGAAGGGCCTGATGATGCGCGATACATTCGTATACTTTTCCCTGCCGGGGTGCGCTCCTCATGGCACAGTCACACCTGGGGGCAGCTGCTGATGATCGAGGAAGGGATCGGTCTGCATCAGATTCGTGGCAGAGCGATCGAAGAGTTCCAGCCAGGTGAACCATTCTGGACGCCCGCAGGTGTCGAGCACTGGCACGGCGCCCATCCGGATGTCGATGCGCTTCAGCTGACAATCTATGAAGGCACGGTAAACTGGCTGGAACCAACAACCGATGAGCAATACAGCGGCGTTCGCTACCGCCCTATGTCCCGCTCCTCGAACTAGCTCGATCGACCTGCTTCAGTAAAGGGTGGAGCCCCGCGGCTTCACCCTTTTTTGATGCCTTGCCCGGACTGACCGCAAGGTAGGTTTCGTTCATTGCCGAAATGAAGCCCACTACCTATACTGTAGCGAGAGCCAGATGGCAGTCATTACGCCTGTGAGGGAGAACACAATGCCCAACAATCCTCGGAGAACGATTGCGCTTGGTGCATCGATCTGTGTGCTCAGCGCCTGTAGCGAGCAAAGTGCGCCACCGGAACCTCAACTCAGCTTTGAAGAATCACTGCAGCAGCAGCTTATTCTGGCCCAGCCTGGTGATGTCATCGAAATCCCCGCCGGCATGCACCAGCTGACGCGCGGACTGTCTCTCTCTGTCGCTGGCGTAACGATCCGCGGCGAAGGCATGGATCGCTCGGTACTTTCCTTCAAAAACCAGGCGCAGGGAGCCGAAGGTTTACTGGTCAATGCAGACAACTTCACCATCGAAAACCTCGCCATCGAAGATACCGTGGGCGACGCCATCAAAATCAACGAAAGCGATAATGTCGTGATCCGCAATGTCCGTACGGAATGGACGGGCGGCCCGCTGACCACAAACGGCGCTTACGGAATCTACCCGGTGCAGAGCAGCAACATCCTGATCGATGGCGCGGTCGCGATCGGCGCCTCTGACGCCGGCATCTACGTGGGTCAGTCGACTCAGATCATCGTGCGAAATTCACGCGCCGAATATAACGTCGCCGGAATCGAAATCGAGAATTCAACCTTTGCTGACGTTTATGACAATGTCGCGACCAATAACACGGGCGGCATTCTGGTATTCGATCTACCCAATCTACCGGTTCAGGGTGGCCGGAATACCCGGGTTTTTAAGAATCGAATCAGCAACAATAACGTTAAAAATTTCGCGCCCGCGGGCAACATCGTTGGCGAAGTGCCGACGGGCACAGGCATGATGGTTCTGGCCAATGACAGCATCGAAGTATTCGGCAATACATTCGCCGATAACGACAGCGCGAACGTGATAATCGTGAGTTACTTTATCACCGAAAGACCATTCGATGATCCAAACTATGATCCCTTCCCGGAGAGCATCTACATTCACGACAACAGTTTCTCAGGTGGTGGCGCAAGTCCCGATTCGAAGCCTCTTAACCTGCTGAAGCAGGCAACCGGGCAGAGCATACCCGACATTGTCTGGGATGGCGTGACAGTCCCCGGCGCGGACGGCGAGGCGGTCCTGTGTGTCAGCGACAACGGAGAAGCGGGCTTTGTCAATCTCGATGCTGGAAATGGTTTCGCAGCCCCCAGCTTTGATGCCACCGCTCACGACTGCAGCCTGCCAAGCCTGACAGTCATTTCATTAAGCTCAAACGCGGACTAGGTCTATGAACACTCAGCGCTTCTTTGCAATAGGCGCTTTACTGATCACCTCACTGATTTCCTGCGGTGAATCCCCTCCCACATTTCATGCCGACACCAATCCTTCGAGGCTGTCAGACTGGGGGCTGTTTGAACAGTCTGATGAAAGTCTGACTCCCACCCAATTCAACATGGTTTATCGGCCGGCGAATCAGCTTTTCTCTGATTACGCACAAAAGTTGCGCGCCATCTGGATACCGGAAGGTGCAAAGGCGCAGCTGGTCGGCGGTGAACTCAGCTATCCGGTTGGTACGGTTGTCAGCAAGACATTTTACTATCCGACGGACAGTGCCGGAAATCTGCAGCGCACGGAGGAAATCATTGGGGAGTCAATAAACCTCTCAGCCAACCAGCTCATAGAAACACGCCTACTAGTAAAAAGGTCCGCAGGTTGGGAAGCCTTTCCCTACGTCTGGAATGATGAAGGCTCCGAAGCTTTTCTGCGCGTAGCTGGCACCAGCAAATCGCTGAAGTTACAAAACGAGCATGGCAGTTCAGAATTCGTCTACTTTGTCCCTAATAAAAATCAATGCTCAGGATGTCACGTCACCGAGCACCCTGACGGCGAAATGCATCCGCTCGGTGCGGTGGCAACTCAGCTCTCCGCTTCATTCACCTATCCCGATAATGTCAACAGCTCACAGCTGAATGAAATGGTGGCCAGGGGCTGGCTGGACATTGAGGCAAACGTCACTCCGCCACCGTCCTGGCGTGATCCAAGCGAAACGCTTGAGGACAGAGCGTTAGCCTATCTCAGCATGAATTGCGGACACTGCCATAACCCAGACGGCGCAGCTGACACATCCAATCTGATTCTGACCGGGCAGCATGAGCAGCAGGTCAACATGGGTGTGTGCAAGCCGCCAGTCGCAGCCGGCGGCGGTGCGGGCGACCGACTCTACAGCATTGTCCCCGGCAAGCCGGCTGAGTCTATTCTGGTATACCGGATGCAGTCGGCGAAGCCGGACGAAATGATGCCGGAACTGGGAAGAGCTCTCGTGCATGAGCAGGGGGTAGAGCTGATTAGCCGGTGGATAGCCTCCCTGCCCGGTGGCTGCAGCTAGCCGGCATGCAGTGCGGACCCAAAAGCCGGCCCGTAATTTTAGTAATCAGCACGCTGCTGCTTTGTACCCTATTACTGCAGACCTGCAGCGACAACTCACACCAGAGAAGCAGTTATGTTTTGGCTACCGGCACCACCGGCGGTACCTTTTATCCTGTCGGCGTCGCTCTGTCCACTCTGGCCAAGGCGGAAGCAGAAGCAGATTTTTCGCTCACCGCAATCAGTTCAGCCGGCAGCATGGAAAATATCAAGCTGCTCAGAGACAACCAGTCCCAATTTGCTCTTGTCCTCGCCATATTCGCGGCCTGGGCATATAACGGTGAAGGGCCCATCAGCTCTCCGCAATCAGGCCTGCGCAGCATCAGCGGCATGTGGCCTAATGTTGAACATTTTGTCCTGCATTCTGATTTAGTGACGTCCGGCACCCTCTCTGATCTGGGCAGTCTGGAGGGGGAACGCTACGTGCTGGGAGCAAGAAATTCAGGCGCAGAACACACGGGCATATACATCCTAGACGCTCTCGGAATTGATTATCAACGGAAATTTTCCCTGGGCTATATGACCTATGGAGCATCGGCCAGCGCGATGCAGGACGGCAATATTGTCGGTATGAACGTTCCTGCCGGCCCTCCGGTAACCGCGATCACTCAAGCATTCGCGCAAATGCGCAGCAACATGAGTATTCTCGACTTTGACAACTCACAGATCGCTGCAATCAATCAGCGCTATCCGCTTTGGCAGGCGTATGAACTGCCGCCCGGGACCTACCCATACCAGGATGAGCCAATCATGACCGCAGCCAGCCCTAATGTGCTGATCGTGCGAGAAGATGTTTCGGAACAGATTGTGTACGACCTGACCCGAATGCTGTGGGAAAACTTATCTACGCTTCAGCAAATTCACAGCGCCACCCGTTCAATGCAGCTTCAGGAAGCCCTGCAGGGCATCCCGGTTCCTCTGCATCCCGGAGCCTTGCGCTATTACCGCGAACGGGCAATTCGGATACCCGACGCACTGATCCCTCCGGAAAGCCTCAACGCACCGGAAAATTAAAATAAGTCTCCGGATACGGCTCATTTTCCAGCGTGAAATGCCACCACTCCTCTCTGAGCGGCCGGAATCCGTGCCGGGTCATCAATGTATTCAGTAATGCCCGATTGCTCTGCTGCTTGACGGAAACGGCTTCGCTGTCACCCCAGGAGGACGGGTCAAAAAAGTCCCAGGCAGTGCCCATGTCAAGCTCCTCGCCCGTTTCCAGTTCAAACAGAGTTAAGTCAAGCGTAGAGCCGCGGGAATGACCGGAGCGGGATGCGATGTAGCCATCTCGGAACAAATGTTGTTTTTCAACCTCAGGGTAATACTGCGATTTCATCCTAATGTCCGACAGGTCTTCTGCCCAGCGGACGAAATGGTCCACTGCCTGCTGTGGACGATAGGCATCGAATATCTTGACACCGAAACCCAGAGCTTCAGCTTCGAAGAGGACCTCCCGTAAGGCTGCGTAGGCCTCATGGGTAAGGTAGATCACTGGTGCCTGGTAGCCGTCAATAACCTCACCAACAAAGTTCTCGGAAGAAAAATAGCGCACCTCTGTCTGTACCGTACTGCCGGGGATCAGCACAACAAAGCCCATCTGAACGGGCGCTTGTTCAGGATCTGACAGCTGGCAGCTCCCGAGCAGGGTCAGGGTAACCAGCACGACAGCTCTGTAGACAATAGACATACGCTCCTCCTAAATGGCCTGGTCCAGGGACAGACCCTCATCGCCCCGCGCTCAGGTAAGGCAACAGAAACCCACTAGCAAGCTATACCAGCACCACCAGACAGACAAGGGGCACCCCTGTGAATAAAACGTGGCGCTTGCTTGGTGCTTTTGGATATCATTAGCGGTTTTCTGCGCGGCCTCTACCGATGAAAACCATAGGAATGATTGGCGGCATGAGCTGGGAGTCCACCAGCACGTATTACCGCGAGATCAACGAAGGCATCAAGAACACACTGGGTGGTCTGCATTCAGCGAAGGTTGCGCTCTATTCAGTGGATTTTGACGAAATTGAAAAGCTACAGCACGCCGACGACTGGGAAGCCACAGCGACAATACTGACCCGGGCCGGCCAGGCCGTTGAGGCGGGTGGCGCCGATTTTCTGCTGATCTGTAGCAACACCATGCATAAGGTTGCTCCGCAAATCGAGGCCGGAATCAATATTCCGCTGATCCACATCGCGGATGCTACTGCGGAGCAACTGCGAAGAGACGGCGTCGAGAAAGTCGGATTACTGGGAACCCGCTTCACCATGGAGCAGGACTTTTACCGTGATCGCCTGACACAGCGATTCGGTATCGAAGTCCTGACTCCGGAGCAGCTGGATCGCGAATTCATCCACCAGGTGATTTACGATGAGCTATGCTTAGGCAAGATTGTAGACAAGTCTCGCAGTCAGTATCTGTCTATCATGGCGAAACTGGCAGAGCATGGCGCTCAGGCGATTATTCTTGGCTGCACAGAAATTGCGCTGCTCGTTCAGCAACGGCACTCCGCCATAACGCTTTATGATACGACGCGACTGCATTGCGCGGCAGCCGTGCGCACAGCGACTGCCTGACAGCCAAAGCCTTATTAGAGACATTCGCAGTCGCCTTCGCCACTTTTTTCGCCACCATAGGTCCGTTCGACGTTGCTGCGGTATTCGCCGGCCTGACCGCTTCAGTCCCCAGTAAAAGACGTCGTCAAATGGCAGTGCGAGGCACAGCAATTGCCGCTGGCATACTGGTGTTATTCGCGCTTATCGGGGAAGTGCTGCTTTCCAGCCTGGGCATCTCACTGGCTGCCCTGCGCACAGCAGGCGGCGTTTTGCTGCTGCTGATGGGCATAGACATGGTGTTTGCACGCAACTCTGGCGGCACCTCTACAACTGATGCAGAAGAAGAAGAGGCCCGCGCCAAACAGGACATCTCGGTCTTTCCACTCGCCACGCCTCTGTTTGCCGGGCCCGGCGCCATGGGTGCAGCGATTCTCATTATGGCGGACACCGAAGGCGATCTGCTCTTAAAAGCCATTGTGATCGGCAGTCTTTTACTGGTCCTGCTTGCCACTCTGGTCATGCTATTGCTGTCAGGGCAGATACACCGACTGATCGGCAATACCGGAATGCATGTCGTCAGCCGCGTGATGGGTGTTCTGCTGTCAGCACTGGCCGTGCAATTTGTGTTTGATGGCATCGCCCAGAGCGGCCTGCTGGCTAGCAGCGGAATGAGCGTGTAGACTGAGCACAGTCCGTCAGAGAACGAGTTGAGAGTTGCCCAATGTCGTCAGAAAAAATCAGCCGTCGCCGTTTTTTGCAAACATCAAGCACCGCCGCAGCACTATGGATACCTGCCGGCGTGAATGGCTATACCCAACAGGAACTGCTGTCATTCGCCAGCGAAGAGGGTATGCAAAGAGACATCTCCAAATGGGATCTTGATACGCCAAGCCTGTGTCTTGATCTGGATGCACTTGAGGCGAACATCGGCCACATGCAGACAACAGTGGGCCGCAACGGCATAGCGAGCCGGCCCCATGCCAAGACTCACAAATGCCCGACCCTTGCGAAGATGCAGCTGCAAAGCGGCTCAGTCGGTATCTGCACGGCAAAAGTCAGTGAGGCAGAAGTTATGTTCCAGCATGGCATCAGCCCCATCATGATGACAACTACCAATGTGACCGCTACTAAAATCAAGCGCGCCATGGCTCTTCGTGAAGCCAATCCGGAATTCATCCAGGCAACGGACAGCGAGCAGAACGCCAGACTGCTATCGGAGGCGGCCGGCGCCATGGGGTTAACCGCAGATGTTGTGATCGACGTCGATCCCGGCGGCCACAGAACCGGTATCACACCGGGACAACCGGCACTAGCGCTCGCTCTGCTGATTGACCAGCTGCCCGGACTGCGCTTGCGCGGACTACTGTGTTACGACGGTGGATCGCAGCACATCAAAGGGTTTGCTGCCCGACGCCTGCGGACGCTTGAACGACTGCTTGCCGCTACCGAGACCTTTGATCTGTTTAACAGAAATGGCCTAAGTACCGAGATTTTTTCGGGCGGAGGTACAGGGAGCTACAACATCGACCATGAAACCCGCGGCCTGACGGACATCCAGGTCGGCAGTTATGTCTTCATGGACGCGCAGTACATGGACATAGGCGGCAAAGACAATGACGTGCAGTACGCCGATTTTGAGCCCGCTCTGACAGTCCTGACCACTGTGCTGAACGACCAGTATCCGGGGCGCTGCACAACCGACGCCGGAGCAAAAGCCTGCACGATCAATCGCCCCTGGGCGAGGGTAAAAGGAGAGACCGGAATGAACTACAGCTCCGGCTCAGACGAGTTTGGCACGCTGCGGTATGACGATAACCCGTCGCGTACATACCGCGTAGGGGACAAAATCGAATTGATCGTGTCTCACTGCGACCCGGTCGTAAACCTTTACGATTCTCTTTATGCGATCCGCGGAGAGCGGGTCGAAGCGATCTGGCCCATTTCGGCGCGCGGCATGTCGGCTTAGAACAGCTCCGTATCAGAGATGCAGGCAATCTTTCAATGGCCCAAATATCCGGCGCAGTAGTCCCGGCGCGGCAGTATACCGGGCCTCGGGCAATGAACGACTCTTGAAAGCAATCGTCTGATGCCGGTGCGGCAACCGAGGTAATAGAGTCCGGCTCAGACGTCTACATACTGGACCGAGACCGCTATAATCCCCGACCTCCGCAAACACAATTAGGTTTAAGAAAATTCCGCGTGTCTAATCCCAAGGTTGGTTTCGTCTCGTTGGGCTGCCAGAAAGCACTGGTGGATTCCGAACGCATTCTCACTCAGCTGAGAGTTGACGGCTATGAAGTGTCTCCCAGTTATGAGGAGGCAGATATCGTGGTGGTCAACACCTGTGGATTTATTGACGGTGCCAAACAAGAGTCTCTGGACACCATCGAGGAGGCTATGAAGGCAAACGGTAAGGTGTTGGTCACTGGATGCCTGGATGCTCAAGCGGATCTGATCAAAGAAGCTCACCCCGGCGTTCTGGGCATCACCGGTCCTCAGGCCTATGAGCAGGTGGTCAGTCAGGTACATGATCATGTGCCGCCGCCGGGTGATCACGATCCCTTCATCGATCTGGTGCCTCCGCAGGGTATCAAACTCACGCCGCGGCACTATGCGTATCTGAAAATCTCTGAAGGCTGCAATCACAGCTGCAGTTTTTGCATCATCCCCTCAATGCGGGGCAAATTACGCAGCCGGCCAGTTGATGAGGTGCTCGAAGAAGCCGAGCGGCCGGCGTGCGCGAGTTACTGGTTATTTCCCAGGATACCAGTGCGTACGGAGTGGATATCAGATACCAGACCGGCTTTTGGCAGGGCCGCCCGGTAAAGACAAACATGCTGGGGCTCTGCGAGGCCCTGGCCCATTTTGGGGATGTGGGTCCGGCTGCACTACGTTTATCCCTATCCCCATGTCGATAAAGTCATTCCTCTCATGGCAGAGGGCAAAATATTGCCCTATCTCGACATTCCTTTTCAGCATGCGAGTCCGCGTATCCTCAAGCTGATGAAACTCGCCGCCGCCTCGGAGGACACCCTGCAGCGCATCAACCAGTGGCGACAAATCTGCCCCGATTTGAGTATTCGCAGTACCTTCATCGTGGGGTTTCCCGGTGAAACAGAACAGGATTTTGAGGACCTGCTCGATTTTCTGGATGAAGCCCAGCTCGACCGGGTGGGATGCTTTCAATACTCATCGGTCGATGGTGCCCAGGCAAACTCGCTGCCAAACCCGGTCGAGGAGCCAGTCAAACAGGAGCGCTGGGAGCGCACCATGGAAAAGCAACAACAGGTCAGCCGGCATAGGCTGGCGCTAAAAATTGGCAGGCGACTGGAAGTTATCATTGACGAGAAAAATTAAGAAGGATACCTGGCACGATCTTCAGCTGATGCCCTTGAAATTGACGGTGTTATATACATCGAAACCGATCAGGTTCTGACGGCCGGGGACCGGGTAGCAGTCGAGATTACAGAAAGCGACGCATACGATCTTCATGGCAGGACGCTGTAAGCAGGCAAAAAAAAAGGGCTGACGAATCAGCCCAAGCCTCTAGGGAAATAAGCCGGGCGGGCGCCCGGCCAGTAGGACAGCTTAATGGGTTATAACGACCTGATCGATTACGTGGATCACTCCATTGTCCGTTTCAATATCAGCGGCAACAATATTGGCGTTGTCTACGCGCACACCATCGGTCGCGTCTACAGACAGCGCAGAGCCCAGCACGCTCTCGACCTCTGTGCTCTGACCAGCAATGTCAGTGCTCAAAATTTTGCCCGGCACCACATGATAGATCAGCACAGCGACCAGCTGTTCTTTGTTCTCCGGCTTCGGCAGGTTATCGGCGGTGCCTTCAGGCAGGGCCGCGAAAGCTTCGTCGGTAGGAGCAAATACTGGAAAAGGGCCTTCGCCTTTCAACACATCGACCAGGCCGGCGGCCTGTACCGCTGCGACCAGCGTGGAAAAATTGCCTGCCGCTACCGCGGTATCAACGACATCCTGCGCTTTAGCGGGTAAGCTGGTGAAAGCAATTGGCATGATGGAGAACAACGCCAGGGTAATGCGACTTACTTGTGTAAAAACAACCTTCAATAAAAACAAGGGGTAAAGGACTAACAGCGGGTGTATAACGGTCGTTTATCTCTGACGGATCACAAAAACATCGTCCACGCAAAGAGCCCATGGAGAATTTAGTCTTTCATCGCCAGGCAAGGTGAACCGGATGCTCTACCTGCACGTTTCCGATGTTACGCGCCGGTGTATCGACGCTCTCCTGGAAGGAAAATAAGCTGCTCAATCGCGACCGTTCAGCTTTTGCGGGTTCCAGTCTTGCGACATCGAGAGAAGCGCACAGTTAAGCCCTCCAGCCGTAGGCGGCGTCTTGTGTTCGCCGCACCGCCCGACAATCATCCGACAAGAGACTTGCCCAAGGAATGAACATACTGATCACTGGCGCGAGTGGAATGATCGGTTCCGCTCTGCACACACGATTGACAAAGTCTGGCCATCAGGTGTTTCGTCTGAGTCGTTCTGACGACTCTGCGCCTTTTCACTACGACTCGAATAATGAGCGCGTTCATCTCTCAAAAGACACCGATCTTGATGCGGTAGTCAATTTGGCAGGAGCCAACATCGCAGACAAGCGTTGGAACGCCAAACGCAAGGAAGAAATAATCAACAGCCGAGCAAGGCTTACCCAAGCACTGAGTCTGGCTCTGTCTGAGTGCGAAACTCCACCCCACACCCTGCTCTCAGCGTCAGCCATTGGCTTTTATGGCAATCAGTGCACAGCGCCTGCAAATGAGGACTGTCCGCCCGGGGATGACTTTCTGGCTGAGGTCTCGGTGCGCTGGGAAGAGGCGACAGCGGCCGCCACCCATGCCGGTATCCGGACTGTTCTGCTTCGCTTCGGCCTGGTCCTAAACGCTGATGGCGGCGTATTGAAAAATCTGGTCATGCCCGGCGGTCTGGCGGTAGTTGGCAGTCTCGGAAACGGCTCGCACAAAATGAGCTGGATCAGCCTGACAGACGCCATTGAGGTCATGATGGCCTGCCTACAGAACAGCAACTTCGCCGGCCCTCTCAACGTCGTCGCACCTGAAGTGGTCAGCAATCGCGCGTTTGCCCAAGCGCTCAGCAAGGCCAGGCGGCGCCCTGCTCTGCCGCCGATTCCAGCAGCTATTGTCCGCCTAATGTTTGGTGAGATGGCAGATGCCGCCCTGCTCGCCAGCGGGAACATCTGCTCAACCCGCCTGAATGAGCTGGGCATCGAGCTGCGCCACAAAGACCTCGACAGCGCACTGTCTCACTGTTTCCGTTCCTGAGTCAGCAGCGTTTTTTGTTGGCTGCTGGCTGTTGGTGCTTGGTCTGCTTCACACGTCTTACCCTGTTTCGATATGACACTCTCACAAGAAGCAAGCGGGCTGAATTTTGGGCGACAGCCGCGCCCCGAGTGCCATCTGGGCTGACGCGAAAGCAAGGCGGACAGCTGACTATCTGCAGGGAGAGATCAGCTCGGTAGCAAGCCTCGGCAAAACTCGCTACCCTAGCGGTCATGCCTCAGCAATCGGGAATGACTATGAAGATCTTCTACCGCGTGCTTTTACTTCTCTGCTCAGCCAGTCTGCTGCTCTCCACCGCTGCCGCACAGCAAAACCTGGACGCACTCAAGGCTGAAGCCCTCATCGGCGTCGACAATCGGACAAAGCTGGTTCAGGAAATCGTTGACAGCCTGTTCTCTTTTTCTGAGCTCGGTTTTCAGGAGTTCGAAACTCAGCGTTATCTGGGGGAAATACTGCGTGCCAATAGCTTTACCGTAGAAAACGGCGTTGCCGATATTCCTTCGGCCTGGTGGGCCAGCTGGGGCAGCGGCGAACCGGTCATCGCGCTGGGCTCCGATGTGGACGGCATTCCGCGCGCCTCGCAAATGCCGGGGGTCGCCTTCCGCCAACCCATGATTGAAGGCGCTCCGGGGCACGGCGAAGGGCACAACTCAGGACAAGCAGTCAATATCGCCGCCGCGCTGGCGATCAAGGACATCATGGAGCGGGAGAACCTGCCCGGCACGATTGTGCTCTGGCCGGGAATCGCTGAAGAGCTGCTGGGCACCAAGGCCTGGTATGCCAGAGACGGCCTTTTTGAGGACGTTGACGCCGTGCTGTTTACCCACGTTTCCAACAATCTGACCGTCAGTTGGGGTCAGGCGCGGGGCACCGGCCTGGTTTCCGTCGAATACATGTTCGACGGGGTTGCCGCCCATGGCGCCGGCGATCCCTGGGATGGACGCAGCGCACTGGATGCGGTCGAACTGATGAACATCGCCTGGAATTTCCGTCGCGAGCATCTCCATCCTCTGCAGCGATCTCACTATGTCATCAGCAATGGTGGAGACCAGCCTAACGTTGTGCCTTCCTACGCCAGTGTCTGGTATTTCATCAGGGAAGTCACCGCAGACAATATCCGCAACAACTTCGCCACTCTGCAGCAAATTGCCGAAGGCGCTGCCCTGATGACCGACACAGGCATTTCCCGCAAAATAGTCGGCGCAGCCTATCCCCGTCATTTTAACAAGCCGATCGCCCTGGCAATGAATAAAAACATTCAGCACGTCGGACTGCCGACCTGGTCCGAAGACGATCAACGCTTCGCAAAAGCGCTGCAGACACTTATGGGAGCCGACGAACCACAAGGGTTGGCGACCGAACTTTCTGGCATTGGAGAGCCTCAGGCAAACCCGATCTCTGGAGGTTCTGATGATATTGGTGATATTTCCTGGAATGTCCCCACCGTAACTCTGCGTTATCCGTCTAATGTGCGGGGCTTACAGGGACACCACTGGTCCAGCGCCATGGCGATGGCGACTCCAATTGCGCACAAGGGTGCGATTGCGGGAGCCAAGGTCATCGCGACTACGATGCTGGATATGCTGCTCAGCGATACCCTGCTGGATGAAGCGCATGCCTATTTTGACGAAGTACAAACTGCCGAGGAAACTTATACGCCGTTCATCGGGCCAGACGACCCGCCCGCGATTGAGAAAAACAGCGACATCATGGACGAATTCAAACCGCAGCTTGAAGCGCTGTATTACGACCCTGACGCTTATGATACTTATCTCGATCAGCTGGGCATTGACTACCCCCAACTGGAACCGGATGCCATTCGCCGCGGCCAGTAAGCTTACATCAGGCATCAGCTACGTTGCTCAAACGAAACCCAACAGCCCCATTGTTACTACGTCATTTTACCGCAGGCATACTGACTGCATGGCTGTCAGTAAATCAAACGATTGCCGCTCAGGAAGCTGAATTCGAGCAGGACCGGCTCTCCCTTCCCTTAACGTTCGATACGGCAATTCCGGAGATCAGCAACAGCCGGTCCGGACTCGAACCGGAAGAAATTGACAGGGCGGTCCTCAACCGACTGATGCAGGAAATCGTTAGCGCACCGCAGCGAACAGCCTCGATCACCGGCCTTGAAGCAGAAACGCTTGAAAAAATTTTTATCTCTCTGTCAAACGCCAGGAATTTTATCAATATTGACGAGATGCAGAACGTCAAGGCAATGTGTGACACCTGGAATCACTCTGATTTTCAGGGTGACGCGCGCATCAGAGAAGCCCTAAAAGCCCATGCAGAGAGAAGACAACATACCCTGACCTTTATTGAAGGCTTTTACCGAAACATACTCACTGAAATAGAGAGTCTGTTAAGCACAGCGGAGAAACCGCGTTTTAGTCACTACATGAATGATCGTCGCCGCCGAATGGCCGACGCTGGCATCCCAAGCCGGAACATGAACCCTAATGACTTGACCCGCGGCGCAGAAGCCATTCATTTCTACTGCCGGAACAATCGAACCAACACAGGATAATACGCTATGACCTACCAATGTTTTGACCTGAAAGTCGAAAATCAGATCGCTCACATCAGCATGAATCGACCGGAAAAACGAAACAGCATGATCCCCAGTTTTTGGGCAGAACTGCCTGAACTAGTCAGGGAACTTGAAACGGAACACCAGGCCAGGGTCATTGTGATTTCCTCGACCGGTCCGCATTTCACCTCTGGCATGGACATTTCCGCTTTTGGAGGCAGCGAGAGCGCGCAAGCAGATCCAGATCCCGAGAGGAATGCCCGCCTCAGGGGCCTTCGCATTTACGACAACGTCAGATACCTGCAGGAAACCTTCAGCTGTCTGGAAAGAAGCCGAGTGCCGGTTCTGGCTGCCGTTCAAGGCGGCGCCATTGGTGCCGGGGTGGATTTGATTACCGCCTGCGACATGCGCTACATGACCGCTGACGCTTTCCTGACAATCTACGAAATCAATATTGGCATGACGGCTGATGTGGGCACTTTCCCCCGCATCACCAACCTGCTGCCAGAAGGCATCGTGAAAGAGCTGGCCTATACCGGCCGACGCATGGGCGCCGAGGAGGCCAAAGCCCGGGGATTAGTCAACGACATTTTCCAGACGCAGGACGACATGCTGGAATCAGTGATGAACATTGCAGAACAGATTGCCAGCAAGGCCCCTCTTGCAATCTATGGCAGCAAGCGCATGATCAACTACGCACGGGATCACAGCACAGAGGACACCCTGGATTATGTTCGCATCTGGAATGCCAGCATGCTGCAGCAGGACGAGATACAGGAATCCATGCGCGCAGCAAAAGAACAGCGCCGCGGGGACTACGTCGACCTGCCCTCCCCGCACAAGAAAATGGCGAACTCTATTGATGAATGAGAGTGAGAGTCAAGCAACAGCAACCCTAGACTTTCAGCAGCATGGAACTTAGTCTTCGAACACTGTCGAGCATGCCCGGGGGCATCCATGATCACACAAGGCCTGAAAAAACCTGTTCCTTTTATCGCTACACTCGTCTTCGCGCTGCTAGCGCTGCTGATATCGACAGGAGCGCCAGCGCAGTCGCCCAAAGTGACGATCACCCGGCTCCTTGACCGTACGCTGATCGGTCCTGATATTCATCCCAGCATCGGGGAGAACATTCAGGGTCCGTCTCTGATCAAAGTACCGGACTGGTTACCCAACAAAATGGGCAACTACTATCTCTACTTCGCGGACCATAAAGGACTCTACATACGACTCGCCTACGCTGATTCAATCACCGGCCCCTGGCAGATCCATGAACCCGGGAGCCTGCAGATCGAGGATTCCTATTTTACGCCTACACGGCCCACGATCTCCGAGGAGAGGCTGAACGAACTGGTTGCAGCGAGACGCGCTGCCGGAGTGAAGGTATCCCACGATCTGGCCAAGGAACTCACCGAACCACATATTGCCTCACCCGATGTCCATGTTGATGAAGCCAATCATCAGATAATTATGTATTTCCATGGCCTCGAAGGGCCCGGTTTTCAGCATTCCCGCGTAGCAACCTCGACAGACGGCATTCACTTCCGTGCGCAGGAAGAAAATATAGGGCGCACTTACATGCGTATTTTTCCATGGCAGGGCATGTCCTACGCAATCAGTATGCCGGGGCAGTTCTATCGCTCGGCCGACGGAATGACCGGTTTCGAACAGGGCCCGCTCCTGTTTACCCCGAACATGAGACATTCTGCCGTCATGGTGCGGGAGGAGACGCTCTACGTTTTTTGGACCCGGGTCGGGGATGCACCCGAGTCGATATTGCTTAGCACAATCGACATCAGCGATGACTGGAGTCTGTGGCAGGCATCAGATGAGCAAACTTTACTGCGGCCTGAAACTGAATGGGAAGGCGCCAATGCGCCTGTTGAACCAAGCGTCCGGAGTACGGCGTACGGGCAGGTGAATCAGCTCCGCGATCCTGCGCTTTTTGAAGAAGATGGCGTTGTCTACCTGCTTTACGCAGTCGCCGGAGAAAGCGGCATTGGCCTAGCCCGGGTCGATTTTAAGTAAACTGTTGCAAGGATCACGCGCATGCTGAAACCCTTTATCGGAATCACCGTTATTTTATCTGTCAGCGCAGCAATCGCTCTGGCCGGGAGCCAGGGTAGCGTGATGATCGGCCCTTACCCTCTGTTCGCTCTGTGCGCCACGGTCGGTTTTCTGCTGCACTGGATTGTCTTCATTCCCTCTTTCATGTTCCAGACAGAGCATTATTTCGATCTGACCGGCGGCCTGTCCTATCTGTCTACAGTCGGTTTGGCCTATGCTGTTCACCCCGGCATGGACAGCCGCGGGATGATACTGTGCCTGATGGTGGCAGTGTGGTCTGCCCGCCTCGGCACGTTCCTGTTCCTCCGGGTGAAGCGAGCCGGCCAGGATCGCCGATTCACTGAAATCAAAAAGAAATTCTTCCGCTATGCCTTTACCTGGACCCTCGGTGGCGCCTGGGTGTTTATCACAATGGCTGCGGCACTGGCTGCGATCACGTCAGCGCGTCAACTTCCTGTGGACGGGCTTGCCTATATGGGCGCCTTGATCTGGGCTGTGGGCTTCGGCGTGGAGGTCCTGGCTGATCACCAGAAAACAGTGTTCAGGCGCGACCCGACCAATGAGGAAAAATTTATCACCACCGGCCTGTGGGCCAGATCCCGGCACCCTAACTACTTTGGCGAGATTCTGCTGTGGCTGGGCGTTGCGCTGGTAGCCCTGCCGGCCCTCAGTGGCTGGCAGCTCGTCACCATGATCTCGCCGCTGTTCGTGACTTTTCTGCTGATAAAGATCAGCGGCGTTCGCCTGCTGGAAGACAGTGCACAGCAGCGCTGGGGAGAGGATCCGGAATACCGGGATTATGTGGCACGAACCCCTGTTCTTGTACCCAGGCTCACGGGCTGACCCCGGCAAACCTCGCACCATCAGCCTGCTTAAACGAGCCCTGCTGTCCCCTCTGGCTAGCGAAGCCACGTGCACTTTTCCCGTCTGCATCTCACTGCAGCAAGCGCACTTGTCGCTGAGGCCGCGCGTCGCAGGGGTCGGTGAGTGGACGATCAGGGCCCAGCATCTTCGGTTGACAGCGCCGCAGGCAGGCCCAAGCTACCGAAAATCCACCAATACCGCGACATTTCCAACAGCAGCGAACCGGATAGACTCTATGAAAGTGCTGACGGCTGCTCAAAACACACCTGCGGAGGCACTGCTTTAAACCTCTAATGAGCTGTTTTTATAGTATTTTTCCTCAATTTTGACAATTCTTGCCTGAATTTGGCAGCTATACGTCGACTTGACTCCCAATAAATTATTTCGAAGTGTTTCATAATGGTGCAAAAAGTCTTACAATCGGCGGCTGTTCAGAGCCCTCTCCGGCGTTGCGGCGGCTGATCAGCACGACTTGATCGTCCTAGAACCCTAGATGCATATAGTTAGGATGTGTCACGGTCTACCCAGAGGGAAACCCACAATTTTAACTCCAGGAGTAAGAAGCGAATGAATTTTCGTAGACACCCAAAAACCTTGCTGGCAGCTGCTATTCTGGCCGCTACCGGGGCGCCTCAGGTCGCCTTTTCGCAAGACAGTGGCGCTGACATCGAAGAAGTCGTTGTCACCGGCGCTCGAGGACGTCCTCGCACGGTATCAGACTCACCAGTACCTGTTGATGTCTTCAACGCTGACGAGATCAGAGCGATCTCCCACACCGACACCAACAACGTCCTGCAGACTTTGATCCCATCTTTCAACGTTGCTCGTCAGCCGATTTCGGATGGCGCGACTATGATCCGGCCTGCATCGCTGCGCGGATTGCCAACAGACAAGACCTTGGTCTTGGTCAACGGCAAGCGTCGACACAGAGCTGCACTGGTTTCAATCGGAGGCTCTGGTACACAGGGTCCTGACATGGCAACAGTACCGGCATCAGCGCTGAAAAACATTGAAGTCCTGCGCGATGGCGCGTCAGCTCAGTATGGTTCTGACGCTATGGCTGGTGTTATTAACTTTATCTTAAATGACAACAGCGAGGGCGGAAGCCTAACCATCGACCAAGGAGAATTCTTCGAAGGTGATGGCGCGATGACTACCGTGCTCGGCAACATTGGCTTGCCCCTTGGCGACAGCGGCTTCATTAGCCTTTCAGGCGAATTCAACGAGGCCGACCGCACAAATCGCGGTAAGCAGTACTGCCAATCTTGGTGGTGTGTCGATCCGAACCTCCCTGGCTTTACCTCGATGAGCGCAGCGAAGCAGGCAGCGGCTCAAGATCCCACGTATCAAGCTAACTACAAAAATGCCAATGCCGCTGGTATCACCGAGGTCGTTCAGCCATGGGGACAGCCCCAGACTGAAGCCGCTCGCTTATTCGCAAACTTTGGATATCAGCTTGACGCTGACACAGAGCTCTACGGCTACGGTAACTATTCCGACTCAAGCACTGACGGTAACTTCTTTTATCGGTATCCGGGTAATGGAACTATCGAAGATCTTCGTAGACCCGACGGCTCAATTTATTCACCGCTTCAAATTTTCCCCGGTGGTTTTACTCCACAGTTCAACGGTGATGTCTTAGACTTCTCGTTGCTCGGCGGAATGCGAGGCGAGCTGGACAACGGTCTGACATATGATTTCAGCGCTCGAACTGGTGAGAGTGAAATCCAGTACACATTGTTCAACACAATCAACCCATCATTGGGTGACTCTGCTGGCACCGTTCAGACTAGCTTCCGTCCAAGTGACTTAATCAACTCGGAGACTCAGTTCCAAGCAGACTTTACGTACGAATTCGACGCGGGCCTCGCCGGCCCAGCACTCTTCGCGTTCGGCGGAAGTTACATGGGTGAGGAGTATGAGTTGCGTCAAGGTGATCCAGGCTCATACGTTGCTGGCCCCTACGCGAGAAAAGATCCATGGGATCTGTGTAATGCCGACGGCACAACAGCTCCTAATGGACTCAATGCTATAGCAGGTGGCTCCACCCTCAACTGCGCTGACTCAAACGATCCTGTGTATACAGTCGTCGGTGTTGGTTCAAACGGTTTCCCAGGTAACAATCCACAGTTCACAAACGTGTTTGAACGGAACTCGTTTGCGGTATACGGGGAACTGAGTGCTGACGTGACTGATAGCCTGTTCCTGCAGGGTGCGTTACGTTATGAGAACTATGAGGACTTCGATTCCGAGATTCTCTTCCAACTTGCCGGCCGACTTGAATTGACCGACAACTGGAACGCCAGAGCGTCAGTCGGAACCGGTTTCAGAGCTCCTACACCTGGACAGCAAGGTACGGTAAACGTATCGACTCGTCTCCCTGATGGTATCCCAGTTGCAACCGGTCTGTTCCCAGCTGGCGGCCCAGTCGCGCAAGCACTTGGTGCCACGCCACTCAAGCCTGAGCTGTCCAACAGCTTTACTATCGGGCTTACCGGCTCAATCGGTGAGATGGACCTGACAGTGGATTACTACCGCATCGATATCGACGACCGCACAAACGCGATCTCGACTCGAAAAGTGTCTACAGATCCAACCTCAGGTTCCGCCTACGCTAACTACCAGGCGCTTGACGCGGCCGGTGTTGCTGGCGCTAACTCGATTGGTGGTGTTTTCTACTTCACCAATGCATTCGACAGCCGAACCGAGGGTGTTGATGTGGTAGCAACCTTGCCGCTTGGAGATTCAACTGCTATCTCGGCAGCAATCAACTACACTGAGAATTCATTCGAATCGGATCCAAGTGTCTATCTGAACGCTGAAAATCGTTACGATTTCGTGAATGCCGATCCTCAGTGGCGTGGTATTTTCACCGGTATCCAACAGTTAGGTGATGACCTTCAGCTCATTGCTCGACTGCAGTGGTTTGGTGAATCTACTAACTCAAACTCTGGCGGTTCAGGCCCTGGCGGACTGCGTTTCCAGACGCTGCCTGATTTCTACCAGTTTGATTTGGAAGGTCAGTGGCAGATCAACGACATGTTCAACCTGTCTGCTGGTGCTCGAAACGTGTTCGATGAGTATCCTGACGAAGACACCATCAGCGACTTCTGCTGTGGCCGTGTCTATTCCTCAGGCACCTTCGTTCCATGGCAGGGTGGTTACTACTACGCTCGTCTTCGAGCTGACTTCTAAGATCAGCTAGATTGGAAAACAAGGAAAGGGGTGGCAACAGCCACCCCTTTTTTTTGCCCGGAATTTCTTCAAGTTCTCCCACGATATTTGCAAACGAAACAGCTCCGGCTTTAACTCTCCAGGCGTTTTATGTTAGAACCTCGCGACAACAAAGCTACAGGCGGATGACTATGTCCTGGCAAAAAGAAGTCGATGAAATACGCAGACGCGAAGCGCTAGCCAAGGAGATGGGCGGAGAGGAGCGCATCAAGCGGCAGCATGACAACGGCCGATTGACCGTGCGAGAGCGGATATCGGCCCTGGTTGACAAAAATTCCTTCCATGAAATCGGTGCTCTGGCCGGTAAGGCAAGTTACGACGAGAACGGCAGTCTTCAGGCATTCACGCCATCAAATTTTGTGTTGGGTACAGCCAATTTGGGCGGCCGCAAAGTCGTCATCGGCGGCGATGATTTTACTGTGCGCGGTGGAGCAGCCGACGCAAAAATCGGAGACAAATCCGGCTATGGTGAGAAATATGCTCTAGAAATGCGGCTTCCCCTAATCCGTCTCGTTGATGGCAGTGGAGGTGGCGGTAGCGTCAAAACGCTTGAGATGGTCGGATACTCCTATGTCCCAACTTTACAGGGATTCAACATCACCATGGAACTGATGGGGCAAGTACCGGTAGTTTGTGCCTGTATGGGTTCGGTTGCCGGCCTTGGCGCAGTTCGCGTAACCATTTCCCACTTCTCATTAATGATCAAAGAAACCAGCCAGCTGTTCGTTGCTGGCCCCCCGGTCGTCGAACGGGGCTTCGGCAAGCCCGTAGAAAAAAACGAACTTGGCGGCTCTCATATTCATGCCCATTTGAGCGGCGCAGTTGATAATGAAGTGGCCAGTGAACAAGAAGCCTTCCTGACTATCAAGGAATTTCTCTCATACTTGCCGCAAAATGTGTGGCAGATGCCGCCAATTATTGCTTCCAGTGACTCCGTCGACCGGCGCGACGAGAACTTACTCTCGGTCATACCCCGCAATCGCCGCGAGATGTACGAAATAGGCGACATCATCAGCGCCATAGTCGATCGGGACTCCTTCTTTGAGATCAGTCCGGCATACGGCCGGTCACTGACAGTCGGATTAGCCAGACTGGATGGTCATGCCGTAGGCCTGATGGCGAACAACACAAAACACCACGGTGGTGCGGTAAATGCGTCTGCCTCAGAAAAAATGATGCGCTTTGTTGATCTGTGTGACACCTTCCATATACCCGTGGTAAATCTGGTGGATAATCCCGGCTTTTTAATCGGAACAGAAGCAGAACAGGAAGGCACTGTGCGGTTGGGGAGCCGAGCTTTGATGGCCGTTTATCAGTCCAGCATACCCTGGGTATCAGTCATCATCCGACGCTGCTACGGAGTGGCCGGAGCCGGGCATGGCAAATCCGACGGCCTCAACCTTCGCTACGCCTGGCCATCGGCCGACTGGGGTTCACTCCCCATCGAAGGCGGCGTTCAGGCTGCCTATCGACGCGACATAGAATCAGCCGAGGACCCAGAACTGCGACGTCGCGAGCTTGAAGATATGCTCGAGCAATATCGTTCTCCACTGCGAACTGCAGAGGCGTTTGGCATCGAAGAAGTCATAGATCCAAGGGACACCAGGCCCCTGTTGTGTGAGTGGGTCAAACTGGCCTACGAGTTGCTTCCCAGTCAGCTGGGGCCCAAAGCGCGAACCTCCAGACCCTGAATCAGACCCCGCATTCTGAGTCTGTCACTGAGTGGCTATCGCCTCAATCCGGTCCATATGGGCGCTGCGAGGATGTATGGCGTTTCGCACTTGCGCATCAAGCACCTGCACCGCATCATTTGCTGGATCATAAGCAGGCCATTCGGGAAGACCCGGGGCATTAGGATTTCCGCTTTGGGCAAAATTGAACCAGTAGTCAGCAATTGTGGCTGACAGCAGATGATCATCCGACTCCCACCCTATCCCGACGGTGTTCAGATTATCAAATACGTAGGCCAGCTCTCCGGAATGATAGGCCCCCAATGATCTAGCACCTCCATCGCCAGAGAGGTCAGGCATGGACGGCATGTACAAACGGAACACCGGCACCGGGCGGGAAAAATAGTAGACATAGGCCGTATCATGGTTGGCTGAGATCAATCGTGCCCAGTCCCTGACCGTACGGATAAACCCGTTGTCGCCAGCGATTGTTTTCTGAGCAAAAATGGGGGAACGCTCAATCAGCCTCTGGTAGCCCGTTTTCAGAGCAAGCCCGCCAGCCCCAAAGGTTCGTGTCAGAAACGCGTCCAGATCGGCCTCTGAAATCTCAGCCGCTCCTGCCTGCAAACCGAAATACTCCTCAGCCAGCGCCCCCATCATCACTGGGACGCGGTTGTTTTCCCCTTGCGCAAAAAGACGCGCCGGCGCGTCCGGCAGAACCCAGCCATCGATAATGGGACCATTGGGATTGCCTTCTGAAGACGCCGTAGCAGTAATCTCCTCTGGCGACAATTCTCGCATGGCCGCCAGTGCTGCCGCTCCCGAATCCTTGATACCCAGCGCCTCCAAGAACCTGACTCCCCTCGCGTGAGCGGAATCTGCCCCGCCCTCCAGGCCCCGCTCCAGACGTACACACCCGCCGGAAGGGGACTGACCAATAACCCGATGAACCAGCCCAGTCGTCAGCGGAGACGCCATCAGCAGACAGACATCCTCACCGCCGGCGGACTGGCCGAATATGGTGACCCTAGTGGGATCTCCGCCAAAGCGCGCAATATTCTTCTGCACCCATTGCAGTGCCGCCACCTGATCCAGCAGCCCGTAGTTGCCGGAAGCGGCTTGCTCCGACTCTGCCGTCAACGCCGGATGTGCCAGAAATCCGAGCGCCCCGAGTCGATAATTTGCCGTCACAACCACTGCGCCCCGCGCTGCCAGATTGGACCCGTCAAAGATTTGCGCTCCCCCATGTCCGGCCGTGTTGCTGCCGCCGTGAAACCAGACCATTACCGGCAGTCCTGCACTGTCATCGACAGCAGCGGTGAACACGTTGAGCGTCAGACAGTCTTCTGACCGATCCAGATTGCCACGAGCATAGACACTGTTGTCTGAATTTCGCGCCTGCCAGCAAGCCGGGCCGGAGCGCTCGGCCAGTTGGACACCGGAGAAAGTGAGCGGCGGTTGCGGCGGCTTCCAGCGCAGATCCCCGACCGGTGGCGCGGCAAAAGCCAATCCCCTGAAGACCGAAACGTTACTGGCGACCGGTGACGGTAGACTCTGATAGCTTCCCGCTACCGTATCAACTTGGAGAATTTGCGCTGCGCTCACCTGCCATCCCAGTACAGCCAATACAGAGAGAAGCGCTAAGACGAACTGTATTATCATGATGTGTCCTTATAGTTATTATCTGGAACTGGCTCAGTAATGCGGTTTGTGGCACCTATGGGTATTTTCCTAGTTGCCGCCGGAACGGTCCTGAGCGATTAAATAGAAGAACGGCTACGGCTGCGCTTGCGGACGCTCAAACCTGAGAATGGCACCGTATTCCTCATCAGCCAGTGCATAAAGATGGCCATCAGGCCCTTGCTTGACTGCGGTGATCCGCGCGCCCAGATCTCTCAGCAGGCTTTCTCTTCGTATTTCCTGACCCCGGGAATTAAACACAATCCGCTCGACGTGCCCCGTCCCCGGAATGCGGCCCTGCAGCATGGCACCCACAAACAGATCGCCCTGCCATGACTCAATTTTATCCCCTGTGTAGAAAGCCAAACCCGCCGGCGCAATGGACGGCCACCAGAGGATCTCCGGCTGGACGACATCGCTCTGCCATTGCCTGTCGCTTACCCAGTCGCCATGATACTGCCTGCTGTAGGAAACCCCCGGCCAACCGTAGTTGGCACCAGGCCGGATAATATTGACTTCATCACCGCCCTGAGGACCGTTTTCAGAAACCCACAGCTCCCCCGTTTGCGGGTGGAAATCCATGCCGATCTGATTGCGGTGCCCGACAGAATACACTTCAGGCAGGAATTCACCCGATTCTAGAAACGGATTATCTACCGCTGGCGCTCCATTGCTGTCTAGGCGCAGCAGTTTGCCATAGTGTACCGACGGGTCCTGCGCATAATCCCCCAAACCCATGTACATGTAGGCACCCCCAATCGACATCAGAAGGTGGCCGTCCGGTGCAAACAGCAACTTGGCGGCAGCGATACCGCGATCCAGTCCTTTCGCGACGAAGATTTCCTCAACACTGACCAACTGGTCACCGTCCAAGGCTCCTCTGGCCAGCGCCACGGTCTGTTCGGGTTCGCCGTCAACTTCGATGGGCTTGGTGTAACTGAGAAACACCAGCGCGTCGTTATCCGGATGCAGAGCAACCGACATGAGTCCCGCCCGAAAGACCTCCGAGTAAACATCCGGCACGCCGGAGACAGCACCGGGCAGCAAGACTCCCTCCCGGATGATTCTTAGTTGTCCTGTATAGCGCTCGGTCACCAGTATGTCGCCGTTGGCACGGAAAGCGAGATCAAACGGATTCGCCAGACCCTGCGCGAAGGGCACCACGAGAATCTCACCCGCGTCAGCGGTGTGAATCAGGCGCGGCTGTGCGAATTCGGACTCGAAGTCTGTGTCAGACTGACCGTAAACGGCCAATGAAACCATGGCAAACAGAAGTGTGACGATGTTTCGGAAACCAGCGGGGTCCAGCGCTTTTATTGGCATGTGAGTTCACTTCTCAATGGCTTGAAGAGATCGAGATAGCATAACCCTCTGCCCTGCGCAGTGCCACACCGGCGAATCACATTGTCAGCACCTTTGAATTCTGAGATAAAGATCGTTATGTAGGCGCTTTGAATGACGGCCATTGAATAACGGCCCACTGATTTAACGGCTAATTTGTTGAGATTGCAGTGATTGGAAGCCCATTAATTGAACGCTCATTGAGATTTTCGGTATGAAAGCGATCAGAGTAAATGAACACGGCGGACCCGAGGTACTGGCGTTCGAGGATGTCGACACGCCCCGCATTGGTGAGGGTGAAGTGCTGGTGAAAGTCGAGTCTGCCGGCATCAATTTCATCGACACCTACCAGCGCAGTGGTCTCTACCAGATTCCTCTCCCATCGACCCTCGGCCTTGAGGCCGCCGGGACAGTGGTCGAGGCAGACACAAGCGTCACCGGATTGAACATCGGCGACAGAGTAGCCTACACCAATGTGGCTGGCGCCTACGCAGAGTTTGCAGCCGTGCCGGCGGATAAACTGGTCCCGATTCCCAAAGGTGTCAGTTTTGACCAGGGCGCCGCCGCCATGCTTCAGGGTTGTACAGCGCATTATCTGTGCATGTCGACTTACCCGATTAAAGCAGGAGACCGCTGCCTCATCCATGCAGCTGCTGGAGGGGTAGGCCTGCTACTGATTCAGATGGTGAAAATGCTTGGCGGCACTGTCATTGGCACGGTCTCCACCGAAGCAAAAGCCGAGCTCGCCCGAGACGTCGGCGCAGACGAAGTGATTCTCTACACTGAGCAGGATTTCTACACAGAAGTGATGCGACTGACCGACGGCGCGGGTGTCAATGTCGCCTATGATTCAGTAGGCGCGGCAACCTTTGCCAAGAGTGTTGATTGTCTAGCAAGGTTTGGTCACATTGTCCTGTACGGCAACGCCAGCGGGCCGGTCACTGAATTTAACCCCGCCACTCTGGGCCCGAAAGGGTCACTGTTTCTGACCCGCCCCACCCTGTTTGATTATCTGGCGTCCCGTGAAGACCTTGAATGGCGCAGCGGCGATGTATTCAAATGGATCAGCGATGGAACACTGCAGTTGAGAGTGGAACATTTTTATCCGCTGGCTGAAGCACAGTCTGCCCACCGGGCACTGGAAGGCCGAGAAACCACCGGAAAGGTCATTCTGAGACCCTGAACGCATTTATCAAAAGAAAAGGACAACCTACATCATGAAGAACCCCTTGCGAAAAACCCTGCTGCTTACCACGTGGTTTGGTCTGACGCTGAGCGCGACCAGCCTGGCCCAAAACATTGATTTCGGTCGTGGCGAGGTATTGGTAAAAGTCCCCGCCTCCTATGAGGCTTCGGAAGCGACTCCGTTGATCATTCTGCTACACGGTTACACTTCCAGCGGTCAGAACCAGGACAGCTATTTCAAGGTGAGCGACTTGGCAGATGACTACGGCTTTCTGTTCGTCGCACCTGACGGTATGCGGGAAACCGGTGGCGCCCAAAACCGGTTCTGGAATGCCTCGGATGCCTGCTGCAACTTCTTCAGCGCCGAGGTCGATGACAGCGCGTACATCGGTTCAATCATTGACGAGATGAAACAGCGCTTTAACGTCGACAGTAATCGCGTTTACCTGATCGGCCACTCCAATGGCGGTTTCATGTCATTCCGCATGGCCTATGAGCATTCAGACAGTGTGGCGGCGATCGCCAGTCTTGCTGGCGCCAATCATCTTGAAGAACGCGAGGCGCCGCCCAATCCCGTGCACGTGCTGCAGATTCACGGCACAAATGATGAAACCATCGGCTACCAGGGCGGCGACATCATGAACAATCGCTACCCGGGCGCACTGAATTCTGTCCGGCGCTGGGCGGACTACAACGGATGCAGCCAGAACGGCGTCGGGCGCGAGCTACGTGATCTGGAAGCAAGCCTGCCGGGCCACGAATCCGGGGTCCTGAAATTCGAAGTAGGTTGTAAAGCGGGAGGGTCGGCCGAGCTTTGGACCATTTCCGCGGGCACGCACGTCCCTGTTTTGTCTGAGACATTTGCCGCACAAATCGTTGAGTGGCTGCTGGCTCACCCGAAAAATAACTGACAAGACCGTTCAGGAAAGCGGACAGGGGTTTCGCGAGTGCCCCCTGCCCGCTCTGTACATAAAAGGGCTGGCCTACCACTCAACCTGCTTTCCCTGCCAGTCAATAAACTGAATCGGCAGGTCAGGCGTCAGCTCGCCCTGAAGTCTCAATAACTGGCTGGCCACGAACTGAGGGGTAAACAGCTTTTTGGGGCTGATATTTTTCTGAAAGGGTTTGGACAGCGGCGAGTCTGTTGTGCCCGGGTGAAACAAGAGAAACTGAACCAGCTTTGCTTCGCGCTGATATTCCAAAGCCGCCGTTTTCAGCAGCATGTTCAGAGCCGCCTTGGACGCGCGGTAGGCATACCAACCCCCTCTCTCATTATCGCCAATGCTGCCGACGCGAGCGCTGAGCGCGGTGATCACGCAGGGTTTTCTTTTCACCTTAAACAGGGGTTTAAGAGCTTTTACCCAAAGCAGTGGGATAAAAGCATTAATGCGCATCACCGTCTCCAAACGTTCGATAGCGGCATTTTCCAGCCTTTTCTCCGGTGACAGGCTCTCGTCATGCAGTATGCCATTGCAGATCGTCACCCGATCAAAGGCGACGCCAGATTCCTGCAGTTCAGCGCAGACCGCGTCGATCGATGACTCGGTGTAGTCGCATTGCAGCCACCGCAGGCGACCGCCCGCCGAAAGTTCCTCACAGCTGCTCGCCTGGCGACTCACTGCGACGATCGAATCCCCCTGTTGCAGGCTCTGCTGAATCAGAGCCTGCGCGATTGCACTGCCTGCGCCTATTACCAGTTGCTGCATGATTTCAGCGAATTTCCTTGATCTGCGATGTTTCGGCAGAGACGCTAGCGGGAATCTTGTGACAGGCCTGCGCATCGCACCGGGAAGAGCCGGTGAGCAGGCTCGAAATCTGACGTCGATATCTGGCAAAAAGCAGGTAGCCTAAATCGGCGAACCAGCGCACCAGGGGCAGACGCAACAGCTTCAGCCATTGGTGTCGACCAACCAGAGCCCAAGCCTGCACTGTGACATCCAGCCCGTAAATCAGTGTCCCGTTGGCCCACTGCCCGTGAAGCATACGATCGGCCTCAACTGGATCTATGTGTGGAAACCGCTGCACGAAATCTGGCTGATTAATATCTTCAAGACACAGCTTTCCGGCAACGTCATGTTGGCGTAACTGCTTCATCTCAGCTGCACAAAGCGGGCAGCGACCGTCATAAAAAATGGTTAATGCGCTATCGTTCATAGGGATTCACAGTATCAGGATCAGAATTAGCAGGTGAGCGAGACACACGACACAGGTCAGCGTCAGCCGGAATTTGAGATAGGCTGGGGCCACCCCCTGCAGCAGCCCCTGTGTTTTGTGCTCAGTCAGATACACCAGAATAAAGCCGGTCATCGAGACCGCGAGGCCTACCGGCAAGTAGTATTTTCCCAGCAGGACAGCAAGCCATCCTGTCAGGGCAAAAGCATTACTGCCAATCAGCAGCAAACAGCTGACTTCGGATTCCTCCAACTCTTTCGCCTTACCCCAGAGCGCACCGGCCAGAAAACTCAGGATAATCACACTGTAACTCAGGAACAATTGCGATGCTGGCCATTCGCAGAAGGACAGCTCGGCATAAGCAGCCAAGACTGCGGCAAGGAACGGCATCAAGCCGGCATAGCCCAAAGAATTGATCACGCGCGAATGTTTCATGCTCGGCATAACAACCGGAGAGTACGCCTAAAATACGCTCAAACATCATCAGCAGTTCTTCAGTCAGGTCTGAATCAGCAGCCGCAGCGTATCTCATGCCATGCAGCAAGCTCTCAATCATCAGTACCGGCGCCTTCGCCTAATCCTCGGCGACCAGCTCAACCTAGAGCACTCATGGTTTGGCGAACCGGATGCATCGGTTTTGATCGTGGTCGCCGAGTTGAAGCAGGAGGCCAGCTATGTCAGGCATCATGTGCAGAAAGTCTGTGCATTCTTCGCAGCCATGGAGCAGTTTGCTCAGGCCCTGCAGCAGCAGGGCCACCACGTGCTGTATCAAACTTTAGATGACACCGCGGAATACGACTCTCTGGAGACTTTGCTGACCGCGCTGTGCATGCGCTTCGAGGTCGAGTATTTTGACTATCTCCAGCCTGATGAATATCGGGTCAGCAAGCAACTTCGGGAGCTTGCCCTTCCGGCAGAGGTGCAAAAGCAGTCGGTTGATTCTGAACATTTCCTGCTACCACTGACTGAAATCGATCGACATTTTAAGGCGGGCAAACCGGCTCGGATGGAGACCTTCTACCGCAGCATGCGACGACGGCTGAACCTGCTCATGGACGACGATGCACCAGAAGGGGGGCGCTGGAACTTCGATCAAGAAAACCGCAAGAAGCTCAGCCCGGCGGCTGTCGCCAAGTTGCCGAAGCCTCTGCTGTTCAGCAATGACGTCAGCGGCATTCTGCAGCGGCTTAGGCGACATCAGGTTGCCTGTATTGGTCGCGAGCAAAACGTTTTACCCTGGCCGGTCAACCGGGAACAGGCTGACGCCCTGCTGCAATTTTTCTGTAAGGTGTGTCTGCCAAATTTTGGTACCTACCAGGATGCCATGACCGCGAACAGCGAGAGTGACTGGTCCCTCTACCACTCCAGGCTTTCCTTCGCGCTGAACACCAAAATTCTGCATCCGCTGTCGGTGGTCAATGCTGCGATTGCTGCCTATCGGAATAATGTGGAGGTGAATCTGGCACAGGTAGAAGGCTTTGTCCGCCAGATCATTGGCTGGCGCGAATTTATCCGAGGCATCTACTGGAGCAACATGCCGGAGTATGCCGCCCATAATGCGCTGAGCGCGACCCGACAGTTACCGGAGTATTTCTGGACCGGGAAAACACGCATGCGCTGCCTGGAGAAAGCCATCACCAATTCCCTCGACCACAGCTATGCTCACCACATTCAGCGGCTGATGGTTACCGGTAATTTCTGTTTGCTTGCCGGGATCGATCCGGCCGCAGTGGATGACTGGTATCTTGGTATTTATCTGGATGCACTGCAGTGGGTCGAACTCCCCAATACGCGGGGTATGGCGCTATACGCCGACGGTGGGCTCGTTGGCTCCAAGCCTTATGCAGCAGGCGGAAACTACATCAAAAAAATGGGCGACTATTGTGAAAGCTGTCACTACAACGTGAAGCTGCGGACCGGCGAAGGCGCCTGCCCCCTGAACTCCCTGTACTGGTATTTCATGGCACAACACAAAGAACGATTCCAGAGCAACCATCGCATGCGTATGCTGTACGGCACCTGGAATAAAATGGGTGACGAGACCCAGCGTGCTGTCCTTGATCAGGCTGAGCATTACTTGAACACCATTGAACAGCTCTGACCCGCCGCTGTCCGCCGGGTGTGAGCGGCTTTGACGAGAAAAAACCGGCCATAATCGTAGTTTTCAGGATTGAAGACCATAAATTACTGACCGTCGCCAAAATATAACACACAATATCAATAACTTAAGAAATTTACAGTACCAATTACCCCCGGCACCGAAGTGGACAAATCCGCCGGTTAGGATTACGCTAAACCCCAGTTTAATAAGAAGCCTCATTAATAAAGGTATCGCCATGAAATTCTCCGCTCTTTCACTATGCTCCCTGATGTCTCTGGGCCTTGCCACCACCGCGGCCGCTCAAGACGCGCCGACTTTCTATCAGGACGCCCTGCCGGTTTTCATGAACAACTGCGCCGCCTGCCATCAGGACAATCCGCCTGACGTTGGGGGAATCAGCGCGCCGATGTCCCTCATGGATTACGAACAGGCAAAGATTTGGGCCCCGCTGATCAAAAATGCCGTGGCCACAGGCTACATGCCGCCGTGGGGTGCCCATGAGCGTCATCGCGGAGAGTTCAAAGGCGAACGCTATATGGACAAAGCGGACAGAGATCTGCTGATCGCCTGGGTGGATGCAGGAGCCTTGGAGGGCGATCCTGCGGCGTCGAATGACGCACTGAGTTCGACCAGCGTGGGGACTGCTATGCCTGAATCAGGCTGGTGGATCGGTGAACCGGATCTCGTCGTCGATTTTGAAAAGTCCGTTTACGTCGGCGATGACGTGGAAGACTGGCAACCGACTGTTCAGATGCCTGTACCAGAAGGTGCCCATGAGAACCCCAAGTGGATTTCAATGGCCGAATTGGATCCCGGAGGCCCCTGGGTCCACCATATCGTCTCCAGCCATATGGGCGTCGGGGTTCCCGGCCGAGGTCCGTTTACCTATCCAGAGGGATGGGGAGTTCTGTTACCCGAAGACCCGTTCATTACCGTTAACATGCATTATCACAAAGACACCGGGGAAGGCACCGGCGTCATTGACGACACCCGCGCGGGCTTCAAATTCTACGAAGACGGTGATGTGATCGACTACGTGGTAGAGACAAACCTGTTACCGCATCGCGGCTGGAGAATTCCCGCTGGTGACCCTAACTTTGAAGTCACTAACACCCATGAGGTGGAAGAAGATATTTATCTGCTGTCCATGGGACCGCACATGCATTATCGCGGCAAGGCCATGCGCTACGAACTCGAGTTTCCCGACGGTGAGCGCGAGGTGCTGCTGTGGGTTCCCAAGTATGACTTCAACTGGCAGTTTCTCTACGAGTATGAGACCCCCAAATTCATCCCGGCTGGCTCGACACTGCATATGAGCTGGTGGTTTGACAACTCAGAAGGCAATCGCTGGAATCCGGATCCCACGCAAGATGTGGTTTACGGCCCGGAAACAACCGATGAAATGGCCAATGCCCGGATTTATTACGCGCCGACGACTCCCCGCGGGATCGTGGTCGGCCGTGACCTGCCACCTGACGTCCTGAAACGGGCTCAGGAAGAAGAGCAGCGCCGGCGGGATAATGCCAGTCTGCTGGTGCAGAGCGAGGACGACTTTTCCTGGCTCGAACAGGACAGCCGGGACTAGTCACGTTCAAAATGAGGCTGCGGCTGACAGCAGCCTGTCCTTCTCCTGAAACAGTCGTCACAGCAGCGCCGCCGTTAGCCGGCGCTGCTGTGGTTGCTACCGACTGACAACCCAGATTCCGCGGGTAGCAACTGCCCCGAAATTCGGCACCAAGGGATGTAAGCTTATCCGATCAGCTTGTTATCCAGCGCGAACAGACAGCGCGGCTATCTGTAAACGCTGAAAGGCATGTGCAAAACGAGAGAAACCATTGATCAGGATCTTCACAAGCTCTACGGTCACCAAACTTTTCACGCTCCTCTTGTGTGCGCTGTTAATGTCTTGTGGCGACAGCGGCTCTGAAACACTGGCACGTTAATCAGGAAGCTCCACATGCCCACATTCAAGGATCAAGGCCTTCTCTGCTGCGATAATTTCATCGATGGCAACTGGGTCAGCTCTGCTCAGTCAATCCCTGTCACCAACCCGGCAACAGGAGAAACTGTTGCTGAAGTTGCAGACGGGCCGAAAGAGCAGGCCGAACTGGCTGTTGAGGCCGCTCATCGCAGCTTTGCCAGCTGGAGCAGGATAAGCGCTAAGGAAAGAAGCTCCGTCCTGCGACGCTGGCATGACCTGATTCTGGAAAATGCCGAAGATCTTGCCGCGCTGATGACCTGGGAGCAAGGAAAACCGCTTGCTGAAAGTCTCACTGAGATCAGTTACGGCGCCGGATTCATCGAATATTATGCCGAAGAGGCCAAGCGGGTCTTTGGAGCCACAATCCCGACCATTGCCCCGGAACGCCGATTGCAAACCTACAAACAAGCCGTCGGAGTTGTCGGTGCAATCACGCCCTGGAATTTTCCTAATGCCATGATCACCCGCAAAGCTGCCCCTGCGCTGGCGGCGGGGTGCACCATCGTCATAAAACCTGATCCCGCCACACCGCTGTCAGCTCTCGCTCTCTGTGAACTGGCGCAGCGTGCCGGCCTACCGGCTGGCGTTCTCAATGTGGTCGCGGGCAGTGACAGTCAAGGAATCGGAGAGGTTCTCACGCAGCACCCCAGAATTGCCAAATTTACGTTTACCGGCTCCACTGCCGTTGGCAAACTGCTGATGAAGCAGTGCGCCAGTACAGTGAAAAAAATCTCTCTTGAACTTGGTGGCAACGCGCCTTTCATTGTCTTCGAGGATGCCGATCTAGAGGAAGCGGTCAGCCACTGCCTTACCACAAAGTTCCGCAATTGCGGCCAGACTTGCGTCTGCACGAACCGTATTTTTGTTCAGGAAACTGCCTCTGAAGCATTCATTCAAAAACTACAGGACGGCATTCGGTCGCTCAGGGTCGCTGATGGCTTTGCCACCGGCACCGATATTGGGCCGATGATCAATGAACGGGCCATGGCCAAGATGGAGCAACTGATCAGCGATGCCGTCGCGAAAGGGGCAGAACTGATTCTGGGAGGCGCCCGGCATGAGCTCGGAGGCTTATTTTTTCAGCCCACCCTGCTGCGATCAGTAGACGATACGATGGATCTGGTTGCCGAAGAAATCTTCGGCCCAATCGCGGCTGTTCAGACCTTTACGAGCGAAAATGAAGTCATCAATAAAGCCAATGCAACCGACTATGGCCTGGCTGCTTATTTTTTCTCTCGGGACGTAGGCCGGGTTATGCGTGTTGCAGAAGCGCTGGAGTACGGCATTGTTTGCTCCAATTCCGGTGTGTTTTCAACAGAAGTTGCCCCGTTCGGGGGGTGGAAGCAATCGGGGATTGGCTCTGAAGGAGGTGCAGAAGGTATCGCAGACTTTCTTGGAACGAAATTTCATTCCATGGGCGGGATCGATCGATAGCACGTTCCACACTGCCGCTGCGGTCAGACGCCATGCCACGATCTGCGAGTTTGCCCCCATAAAAGCGAGCACTATGAATCGGATCCTCCAAGTGCTGCTGAAGCAATCACAAAGCGGAAAGCCACCTCAGCAGAGCCTTTACTCCCGGCATCCGGGAAGAATTGACGCGGCGCACTGAGCCAACGCTGTGCGCGCTGCGTACTGGCTTTCAGTGACCTAACGGGGGAATCTGCCATGAAAATTAAACTCTCCGAGCTTCGCCAGCTTAACTTCATCGAAAAAGTCATCCTGCATTGTCACGACCAGAGTCTTTATCTGGTCTCTGTACAAATGGACAATGAGGAGCGCTACGTCACTGACGAGCAGGGCAGCTTCCTGAAATCATTCAACAAGCTTTCTTTGCAGAGCAAATTTAAGGATGTGACCATTGGTGAAATGGTGCTCCGGCATCAAAGCCCTTATGATGAAATGATCGGACTTTCGGAAGAGAAGTCGGACAATACCCTGGAAGTGCTGATCGGTGGCGAGGCCTATGCGCTGCAGCCGGGCGACGCGGACAGACTCAATTGAGCACAAAAGACGGGTCCGATACTGACCCGCATTACCCTCCCTTGTTTGCCGCCAAGCAATGGGGCGGAGCCAGCCATTGAACTTCTCCCCTGATCAACAGCCATCCATACTGAGACGGTCCGGCCTCTTCGGTGCTGTTCGTCTGTGAGGGATTTTTCTGGGCTTTCTCAATTTTCCCTGGGTTTCTTTAATTTTCCCAGGCTATCCTCAACGTTCTTTGCTCTGCTTTACTTTTGTTTGCTGCTCTTTACTGCACCTGCTTAACACCCACTACGTAGCAAAGCCAGCTGTCGTCATTAGGTGCTTCGTCCACCGCCTGCCAATCCGCATCTTCATCCTCGTCGGCGATATCCCAGTACACTTTACTCATGCTGAATCCTGCTTCAGCCAGCATTTCGCGAACCTCGGGGATAGTCCAGAACCGCCAGTAGTATTCGAATGCCTTTTTGATCATGCTGCCGTCACCGAATTTAAAATGGATAAAGAACGAGCAGTCGGCAGTGACGGGATTGAAATAGGCCTGCTCCCAGTGGTATTTGAAGCCGTCTTTGCCCTTGATGATCGTGCGCTTGTCGGTCACGTCCGAGGCATAGCATTCCTTGCCTCCCATCATGTCCATGACCATGACACCTTTTTCTCCCAGATTCTCATAGGCTATCTTGAAATAGTTCACGACCTCTGCCCGGGTTTTGAAGCACCAGAACGAGAAATTCTGGGCAGCCAGCACATCAACTTGCGGTACGGTTGTTGAACGCACGTCCTGTTCGAGAACTTCAACTCGCTCTGCCACTTTGGCTTTCAGCTTGCCGAGATTGTTTTCAATACCCCAAGCGAGCGTTTCAGGGCAGATATCAAGCCCGACCGCCTGGCGATTCTTGTCTGACTTAGCCCATTTGCAGGACACCGCAAATGTGCCACAAAAATCCTCTCTCAGAGTCAGTGGCTTGGTGTTAAAGGCGTCCCGATAAACCTGATCGAAAACACGAACCTCATGATCCGGCTCCTGTACTGAACGTTGATAACAGACAAATTTGTCTGCCAGCTCTGCCTGACAGGGCTGCTCGCTGTTCTTCAGTTTCTTACCGCGTTTTATCTCGGGCATGTCTTCCTTCTCGGCCTAGTTGCGCGAGGCTTAAGCTAGCGAATTCAGGGCTGATGCGCAATGACGCCAGAGCGTTCTGCCGGGCGAACTCAAGCCAGTCAACTCAACGGCCTGCCGGAGACTCGGTCTGTCTTCGGAGTGCCAGAGAATTTCCATTACGAAAGAACATCGATCGGGCTGACTAGGCGGTTGCTTCGCCCCAGTGCTTTACCCGGACTTTGACAGTTTCGATATCATGTTTACATACGCCGGCTTTTGCAATGAGCTTGTAATCACAAATGTCGCAGCGGACACATTCCTTAAAATCAATCGCCGGACCTCTGATCGCTCCGGTCGGACAGGCATGCTCACACACTTTGCAGACATCACACTGCTGCACCCGTTTGATTCTGAACGGTGACACCAGCGAAACCACGCCAAGGGAGGCTCCAAGCGGACAGGCATAACGGCAATAAAACCGTGGGATGAACACAGCGCCGAGCAGAAACCCTGCGGCAATAACCCAGAGCACTATTGAGCGGGAAATGTAGAATACCGTTCCGAATGGCTCAAAGTACTGAAAGAGGCTCAAATCCGAATAGGCGAGTGCCATCATGACCAGAAAAGCCAGGATGGCGTATTTTAAGTAGATAGCTAGATCGTGAACGGCCTGAGGCACCTGATAGCGAAACTGTATGGGAACGATTCGTGTGATGAAATCCTGCAGCGCACCGAATGGGCATAGCGAAGAGCAGAAAATTCGACCCCACAGCAGAGCGGTCACCACCGTGAACACAATGACGATCAGCAAAGGCAAATCATTCAGAAACAACGAAGGACCTAATTTGATGCCATTGGTGATATGGGAAACTGAGACAAAACCACCGTCCATCCAGCCCAGGTAGATCAGAGTCACCGTCAACGCTGCCCATCGCAGTATTTCCTTTTTCATGACAAATGCCGTCATCACCAGAGCACAGATAAAAAGCACGGCAAACACCTCTGACAGAGGTGCGCTGTCAAGCAGCTCAGTCCAAACCGTTTCTTCCGGAAACTGAAACCTCTCGGCGTCATTCTCTGACAGGGTAATCAGTTCAGGAGCGATGGGCCCTCCGTCGGAGAGCGCGAGGGCGAGTTCAGGCACCTGATAGGCCATTTCATGAATACCGCCGAACTCTCCGACCACTCCTTCAGTGCTGTAGAGGATTGAGAATGGCTCCGCCAGATCCAGCTCAGGGATCAGCACAATAGCGCCCGCAAAGCGGGTACGATCTTTAATCTTGCCGGCGTCTGCACTACCCGCATAGACAAACCGGCGCCTTTCAACCGGATAGACTTCATCCCCCTGCTTGATTGCCAGACGCTCCTGTCTGAACGGCTGAGATGAATTGCCATCAATCCCTACCAGCAGCATTTTACCTTCCCGCGACCGGTTGCTGGCATCGCGGTCCGCACGGGAATAATCATCGATTCCCAGCATCAGCTCTCCGAGGCCGTCATGTCCGATAAATGCGAGTGACAGATGAAGCTCAGTGAGATCTGGCTGGATCACCAGCATTTCCTTGACCAGACCACTTTCGATCATGTCATCCCAACTCTGATCCTCGTACACGCGCAGTGCCACTGCATCACCGCTGGTAGCCGCCACATACTCAGAATCCGGGAGATAGCTGTGTGCCATTTTACGGGCAGAATCCCTGACGCCCCGCGCTACTGCCCAACTGGTTATCGTTGCGCGGGAGATACCATCAATGTCTCTGCCGACCCGAAAGTCTTCGGTAATGTTCTTGCGGGAAAACTGTTGAGGGAAATATTCGCTGTTGATGAAATCACCGCGGATACTTTTATAAGACTCGATGTAGTGCAGCACTTCGATGCCGGTCAGCGTACCCTGAAGGTCAATTCCGACGAGGACGTCGATGGGGGCACTGTAGCCTACTTCTTCAGGTGGATAATCCGGTGTTTCAAAAAGATAACCGACCAATTCCGCGTCTGCGCTGCCAGCCTCACCCTTAAAACCCCGATAGACGGGTGGGCTTCCCTCCTTCAGGGAGAAAGAATCGGCGTCGCGCATGACCGATTTCAGAACTTCCTCGTTGACGGCAATCGGTGCCTGCCCGTAGGCGACAGTCATGAGGGCAAACAGACCAAGCGCAGACACCAACCTGCTTGATTGCGAAGTGGGTTTCGGGGAATGACCGCGATAACCGCGAAGCGCTTGCTTTAGAAACAACATTATTATTCTTTGAGGCGCACTGACTCCGGTATCGTACACAATTTATCCGCCCGGAGTAAACGCACAAGAGAGCCCGATATTTTAACTGCTGCAGCCGGTCTGAAAACTGCCCTGCAGCTTGGAGCTGACTCTACTGAACGGTTTGGTCAAGCGCTTGTCGGCAGAACGGTGTATGATTCAGACACGTAATTTCGATCCTCCGCAACAGAGTGCACCGTGATTAAACAGCTATTGATAACAAGCCTCCTGCTCGCCCAGGTAAGCTCTGCGGAAGCAGCCGAGCAATCCGAAAATCGCCTTCGGGCACGCGAGGCCGGCCTGGTTGTCGGAGTTTTTGAACCTGGAGTATATAATGCCATAACAGACGTAGATGGCGTCCTGGTGGGGCATGAAACAGTTATTGAAGGGGACGACATCCGGACCGGCGTAACCGCCATCATTCCGGCGCCGGGTAATCTTTATACTCATCCGATTCCTGCCTGGGTCACTGTCGGGAACGGTTATGGCAAAATGATCGGGGAAACCCAGATCAGAGAGTTCGGTGAACTGGAAACTCCGATTCTGCTTACCTGTACGCTGTGTGTCTGGAGCGCCGCCAACGCACTGAAAGAGTGGGTCTACACCCAACCGGGCATGGGGGAGCACACCGTCAATCCTGTCGTCGGCGAAACGAACGACGGTCGCATCAACAATATGTGGGCTGATCCTGTTCAGCAAAAACAGGTTTTCAGCGCGCTGGCGAGAGCCAGCAGTGGCGTTGTTGCTGAAGGCAGTGTTGGCGCCGGAACAGGCACTCAAGCGTTCGGCTGGAAAGGAGGGATCGGCACCAGTTCTAGAGTTCTGCCGGAGTCACTCGGAGGCTATACCGTCGGGGTACTGGTGCAAACCAATTATGGCGGATACATGACAATCAATGGGGCGCCGGTTGGCAGAGAACTGGGCACCTACCCCTACCGGGATCAGCTCGCCCCGACTGATGATGGTGATCTAGACGACGGCTCGATCATGCTCGTCGTTGCAACAGATGCCCCCCTCAGTTCACGCAGTCTGGATCGGCTCGGTTTTCGGGCACTGATGGGACTTGGCCGCACCGGATCCTATGCCAGCAACGGTTCGGGGGATTACGTGATTTCTTTTTCCACCCATCCTGCTGTGCGCAAGCCCCGCGTCAGCGAATCACCTGTGGCTATTGAAGAACTGGTCAATGCTTCGATGTCACCTTTGTTTGCGGCGGTGTCAGAAGCCACTGAAGAAGCGATCTACAATGCCATCTTCAAAGCCACCACGGTCAGTAGCGCTCGTGGCGAGCTACGGGCGGTGCCCTACGACGAGCTGATCCGGATACTCAAAAAGCACCAGGTACTGAACTGGGACATAACAGTTCCCCGCTAGCGTCAACTTCGCCGCCAGAATCACCGGAACAACGGATCCCCCGAGAGCGCGCGTTCAGCGCATGAGCGACTGACAGCCAGCCCGTCATATTGTCGAGAAACCTTGCTTCTTACCGCGGCCGCCACTTTGCTGTCTGGATTGGCCGCCGGGTTTGTCTTAAAAACTGCGTGACACGCAGCGATTGATCTGGATAATACGGTGCTTCCGAAACAGCCCGGTCCGGTAGTTCCGTCGCTATGCTACACACCCTGAACCGACGATGTTTTCCCTTTAAGGCCAGCTGCCTCATGCTCACGCTGTGGCTGCCATTCTGGCAAACCGCCTTGGCACAGCAGAATGCATTCGACGGCGAGCGCGTTGTGCATTTACTCGATGAGCCGCGTCATCGTCCCGTTCGCCAGCACGGCCAGCTTTATCTGCTCGACGTGCGTCTGAAACCCGGGGATGAGTCCTTCGCCCACGTTCATGATCAGGCCATCCTGCTCACCTATATCAGCCTCGCCGGCGGTCCGCAGAATGGACGTGTCGGGGTCAACATCGACTATGCCTCAGACCCGCTCACTCACAAGGTCAGCAACGACGGGCCGGGTCTGTTTCACATCATGGCCCTTGTCCACGATGGCGCCGGGGAACTGATCAGTGACAGTGACGAACCGGGCGGAATGGAAATCGCGCCTGAGATTGAAAACGCCTGGTTCCGGTCATACCGCTATGAACTGGCGCCCGGTGAAACAACCGCCATGCAGCACCACATCAATCCGAGTTTCGTGATCCTGGGCAGTGAAGGCACCGTTCGGGTCAGTCGCGAAGATGGTCTGGCCCGGGAATTGGCCTACGCCGGCGAGTGGGCCTGGCGGGAGCCGGGTTCAGCGTATCAAATAACTAATGTCGGCGACTTAGCGGTCGCTATCATTGTGAATGAAGGTAGACAACAGCACTAAAAATGCGTTTGTTGGCCTTTCTGGCCACACCTTTGCCATCGCGGGCTTCTTACGCGACACCCCAGCCTCTCTTGATCCTGTAGTAATACTACTTTTCTAAGTCATGCAGACGGAGTGCATATCTGTGCAAGCTACTGTTCAATCTGAAGAAATCGAAATCCTCCCTGACCTCAGTCAATACGACATCCATGACGTTGCGGAAATTTACTACAATCCCAGTTATGAACTCCTGTTCGCGCATGAAACAGCCCCCTCACTGAGCGGCCGTGAGCGCGCCACCGTCACAGAATCAGGAGCCGTATCGGTAAATACCGGAAAATTTACCGGCCGTTCTCCCAAAGACAAATATCTGGTGAAGGATGACACAACCCGCGACACGGTGTGGTGGTCTGATCAAGGTGTTAACGACAACAAGGCCATCGGCGAAGTGGTCTGGTGTGATCTGAAGAATCTGGTTACCGAACAGCTGAGCGGTAAAGCGCTCTACGTTGTTGATTCATTCTGCGGGGCAGACCCCAAAACCCGTCTTCGCGTACGCTTTATTACAGAGGTCGCCTGGCAGGCACACTTCGTCAAAAACATGTTTATCCGACCGACCCCCGAGCAGCTGGCAGATTTTGAACCAGATTTTGTGGTAATGAACGGGGCCAAATGCACGAACCCCAACTGGGAGAAGCAAGGCCTGAACTCGGAGAACTTCATTGCCTTCAACCTGACCGAAAGAATTCAGCTTATTGGCGGCACCTGGTATGGCGGCGAAATGAAAAAAGGCATGTTCTCAGTAATGAACTATCTGTTGCCGCTGCAGGGTATCGCCTCAATGCACTGTTCAGCCAATGTCGGCAAGGACGGCTCTACCGCGATTTTTTTCGGGCTGTCTGGGACAGGAAAAACCACCCTCTCTACCGACCCCGATCGGGCCTTGATCGGGGATGATGAACATGGCTGGGACGAACAGGGCGTCTTCAATTTCGAAGGCGGCTGTTATGCGAAAACAATCAATCTGAGTCCAGATCATGAGCCGGACATCTATCAGGCGATCAGACGCGACGCTCTGCTGGAGAATGTCGCCGTGGATGAAACAGGGAGGGTTGACTACAGCGACAGCTCCCGGACTGAAAATACCCGGGTGTCCTACCCGATTTACCATATTCAAAATATCGTGAAGCCTGCGTCCGTGGGAGATCACGCCAAGCAGGTCATCTTTCTGACGGCGGATGCCTTCGGCGTTCTCCCGCCGGTCTCGAAATTAACCGATGCACAGACCAAGTATCATTTCCTCTCAGGATTTACCGCAAAACTGGCAGGGACCGAGCTCGGGGTAACTGAACCCACCCCGACTTTCTCCAGTTGTTTTGGTGCGGCTTTTTTGTCTCTTCATCCCAGCCGCTATGCAGAAGTGCTGGTAGAACGAATGCAGGCCGCAGGGTCACGAGCGTATCTGGTCAACACCGGCTGGAATGGTACCGGCAAGCGGATCTCGATCGGGGCGACACGCCATATAATCAATGCCATCCTTAATGGCAGCATCGATGAAGCGGATACCGAGCAGTTGCCCTATTTCGATCTCGCAGTGCCACTCTCGGTAGCCGGCGTCGATGCAGCGCTTCTGGATCCACGTAAGAGCTTTGACGAGCCCGCTGAGTGGGACTCAAGAGCGAAAAAGTTGGCCACTCTGTTCATCCGGAATTTCGATAAATTCACCGACGACCCGTCTGCGGCGGCGCTGGTTGCAGCTGGCCCTCAGGTCTGAAGACTGCAGCAAACCCTTGCGCGGGAGGAGTGAAGGCAAAAAAAGGGCGGCCAGTGGCCGCCTTTTTTTATCGCTGAGACAAATCAGTGTGCCCCACTTTCCGCCTGAGCAGCAGGCAGAGCCAGCGCGGTCAACTTGGAGCTGGTCTGCAGCATGATGTACTGATGCCCTTCGTGCACCCAACTGCTCATACCGTAGCTTGAGCGAGCGGGCGCTTCCATCTTGGCCGCAATCTCGCCGGTATCTTTGTCCAGAGCCCACAGCATAGGGGTACCGTCGGAGGCCTGGTCGGAATACACCAGCATGGTAGGCGTTACGACCATTGGCACCAGAGCACCGGTACCGGTATTACCGTAGACTGATTCCGCGACCCCCGCGCGTTCAAAGGCGTCCTTATAGCGCTGCGGCGTTTCACCGGTAGGTACAGTAAATTTCTTCTCACCGGTGTCCATATCATAGGCGACGATCGTGCTATAGGGCGGTTTCCAGATTGGCAGGCCGCTCGGATGGCGCGGAGGCCGCGCGGTGGCGCCGGGCACGCCATTAGCATATTGCGCGGTAGTTGTGCCGGTCGAGTTCGGGAACAGCAGATCAGCCTCCTCGCCCGGAATCAGCCGCAAGGCAAAACACGCGGTGTGCTCTGACAGGTAAAAGACATTGTTCACAGGGTCAGCCACCGGCGGTGAAGTGATGTTCACGCCACCCGCCCCGCCGGGACAGTTCATGGCCGCATACTTACCCATGGGATTGTCAGCGTGTATCGGTGGATTAAATAGCCCCCCCATCACATAGTCTTCCATGGTAGCCAGTGACTGCTCCTTCAGCTCAGGCGTGAAATCCAGCAGATCCTCTTCACCGATTCCCTGCATGGAATAGGGTTCTGGCCAGGTCACGTGGGGTTGCGTAGGGGAAAGAACCTCTCCCGGCACGATTGATGCCGGAACCGCACGTTCCTCAATCGGCCAGACCGGCTCACCGGTGAGGCGGTTGAAGGCGTACAACCAGCCCTGCTTGGTCGCCTGCACCACAGCAGGAATCTCCTGCCCGTCTACGCTGAGATCCATCAGCACAGGCGCTGTCGGCGTATCAAAGTTCCAGATTTCGTGATGGACGAACTGAAAGTGCCACGCGCGCTCACCGGTACTGGCGTTGAGCGCAATGATACTCGCACCGTAGAGATTATCGCCCGGGCGAAAACCCCCGTAGTAATCGATGGTCGCGCTGTTGGTCGGAACGTAGACCAAGTCGTTTTCCGGATCAGCCGAGAGGGGCGCCCAGGAAGACACGTCTCCGGTCCATTCCCAGGCATCGTTTTCCCAGGTTTCGTGGCCGTATTCTCCGGGCTTAGGAATGACATTGAATTTCCATTTGAAATCGCCGGTGCGCAGATCATAGGCGAGGATATCGCCGGGAACATTTTCTATGCGCGCCTGGTGGTAGCCCTGTTCCGCAGAGTTGCCCACCACAATGGTGTCATTCACCACGATGGGCGGAGAGGAAGACGTGATATATCCGGTCTCAAGCGGGATGCCTTCATAGGGGTCGTAGGGATGACCCAGATCTTTCAGCATGTCCACGACACCGCTTTCCGGGAATCCGTCCACGCCAACCGGCGCACCCCAATCATCGAGCGGCACCCCTGTCTTGGCATCAAGCGCCGTCAGGAAAAAGCCCGGAGACACAATCAGCACCACGCCCCGTCCATCAATGTAGCCAAAGGCGACGCCTTTACCATAGTCGGCCCGCATGGAATATGCCGCGCGCGGGGTTTTTGGCTCGCGATAGGACCAGACGGTTTCACCGGTCTTCGGATCGATGGCGATGACATGGCGGTTGTAGCCGGCCACCGTATAAAGCAGACCGTCGATCAAAGACGGCGTGGAACGGCCGCTTACTGCCCCGAAGCTGGCACCATCCCACTCCCAGGCCATTTCCAGATCCGCGAAGTTTTCCGGCGACAGCTCGTCAGCTGTAGTGTAGCGAGTATGCGCAAAGTCATTGCCAAGCGTGAACCATTGGTCAGCGTCTTGAGCTGAGGTGAGCCCCGGACTCATAAGCGTAAGAAAGGTGAGTAAAACCTTCCTTAAATCAATAGCTTGCATGGATTTCTCCTTCAGTTAAATAATTCGGTGCACCCGGCAGCGGGCTCCGGCGACGAATTCCCAAGCGAACCCGACTCTTGCCTACGGATTATCCGGCTTTTGAACGGGATTCCAAGCGCCTCAACTCTCTGAAAAGCAACAAAGTTTGTCTCACTCGGAAACCAACGGCTCGCTGACCATCACATAAGTCTCTTTGAAGATTTGCGGCATGCGTACGGCCTTGCCCGTATCGAGGTTAGTACAGACGAATTTGAAATGGCCGCGTGCCAGCGTCCGGCCAGATTCCGGATGACATATCTGAAACTGCCGGGCCAATCTGACTCGCCCATCGGGATCGACGATCCAGGTCGCAACTTCAAGCTGATCTCCTTCATAGGCTGAGCCCAAAAGCTGTACGTCGAAACTGATCGCGGCCATACCACGGGCCATTGTTTTACAGGTCACTGCATCCAGCCCCAGATAAGCCGAATGCGCAAACGCGCAATCGATCATCCACTGCACATAATTGTGAGTGGACACATGACCATATCCATCGACATGCCGGGCACTCGCAGTGACCGGAATGACAAAGGGGTGGGTTCTGTCCCAAAGTGCTTCTGACATACAGACCCTCGGGTTGAAAAGCAGACGCGGTGCTGGCGGGACCCACAGGCCCCTATCACCATAGCGCTGAAGCCCTATCACCAGTACCCGGTACTCAGCCTTTTAGCGCGAAAGTAAACAGACTGTTGCCCGAAATGATGGAGACATATTGCACGCCATCCACCATGTAAGTCACCGGTGCCATGACGATCTGCCCACCCAGATTCTTGTGATAGAGCAATTCGCCGCTTTTTGCGTCGAGCACGTGGAAGTACCCTTCCCGGCCGCCGGTGATCAGAAGATCAGTCACTGTGGTCAGCATACCACTGTCGCTGACGTCATACTGTTCGAACTCCCAGACTTCTTCCCCGGTATTCGGATCCATCGCCTTAAGCGAGGCGTGCCCGACTTCATCTGTCCAGTTATTTACCGGGTTAGTGCGGCCAATGCCTATCGTCGGTGCATCCGGCGCCGGCGCCAGGACACTGAACCCACCTCCCAGAAAGGCCCTGCCCGCGGTATATTCCTGCTCTTCCGAGCGATAAATCGTTGCGTAATCCTCCCAGGCACTGAAATAAAAGAGGCCAGTACGTGGACTGAAAGAAGGCGGGTACCAGTTTGTCCCGCCCTGATTTCCCGGATAGGTTGGCATACCATCTGGCTGCGGCGTGATGATCGGCCGGCAGTTTTCATCCAGACCACTGGACCAGTTCACCCGCACATAGGGCTTGGCAACCAGACATTCACCAGATGTCCGGTCGAGGACATAGAAATAGCCGTTACGATTCGCCCACATCATCACCTTCTTGGGCATGCCGTTCCAATTCAGATCCGCGAGCACCGGCACCTGAACAGCGTCATAGTCGTAAGGGTCATTCGGCGTAAATTGAAAATACCATTCCAGCTCGCCCGTATCGACATCCAACGCGATAACCGAGTCAGAGTAAAGATTGTCACCTGGGCGCTGTTCGTTGTTCCAATCAGGACCGGGATTTCCGACCCCCCAATAAACCTGATTCTGTTCTGCATCGAATGACCCGGTTATCCATACTGGTGCTCCGCCATGCATCCAGTCATCGTCCTGCCAGGAATCGTGACCGGGCTCACCCGGGCCCGGGATGGTATAGGTTTTCCAGGCCTGCTCCCCGGTGTCTGCATAGTAAGCAGCAACGTAGCCTCGTATTCCGAATTCCCCACCCCCAATACCAACGAGAACTTTGTCTTTTACCGCCAGAGGCGCCATAGTCACTGAATTAGCCAGTGCCACGTCACCTACTTCAGCGTCCCATAACACTTCACCATTGATCCGATCGAGCGCAATCAGCCGGGCATCAAGAGTACCCATAAACACCCGATCATCCAGAACCGCGACCCCCCGATTATTTGCGCCACAACACACCCGGGCTCTCTCATCAGGCGTATGCACGTATTTCCAGAATACCCTGCCGGTGATCGCATCAACCGCCATAACGCTGTTCGGGCGCTCGGTCACATACATGATGCCGTCAACCACTACAGGGTTCGATTGCCACGCACCGAACACCTGATTCTGCAGCACCCACTTGAGTTCAAGATTCCTAACATTTTCGTGATTGATCTGATCAAGCAGGCTATAGCGCTGGCTCATGTAGCCGCCATTGTAGGTCAGCCAATTCTGCGGCTCATCGGCAGCGTTAAGAATGCGGTCGTAAGAGACCTGAGCATTGGCAAGATATGTGGACTGACCCACCAACAAGAGAGCCAGGCATCCTTTTGAAGCAGATTCGACGAGTTTAGCTATTCCCGCATTCAAAGTATTCATCCCTAACTCTCCCCATCCAAAGTGAGCAGATAAGCAATGACGTCGGCCACTTCTGCCGGAGTCAGATTCGTCGGCCCCTTGCTTGGCGCTTCGCTGATCTCATAAGTCACCAGATCGGCCTTAATTAGTGAACGCAAGCGTTCATTCGAATCGATAAGCTGAACCGTGTAAGTATCCTCATTCAGCCGCCGTCCGATAATTGTCTCTTCGTTACGGGTCACAATTCTGACCGGACGGTTGATGGGCAGAATCGCCCCAGCCGGATCGACCAGATTTAACTGCAGGTTGGCCGGTGAGCGCTCAACACCAATCGCGCTCAGATCAGGGGCTGTTCGTGGACCCACTCCGTTTACCCGATGGCAACTCGCGCATTCCCCCTTTCCCTGAAAAAGCGCCAGACCGCGCACCGCATCTCCGATGCGAATGGCAATACCATCAGGATCAAGCCCGGCCCTGATATAAGCGATCACCCCACTCAGCTCGGACTCTCGCAAATCAAACGCCGGCATCTGCCCCTGCGCCCGACCTTCCGTGATGACGCTTCTCAGATCATCGTCTGATTGTGCTGAGCGAAACTCTCCCCGGGCCAGATTGATCCCGCTGACGAGATCACCCTGCGGACCATGACAAAGTGCACATTCCCTCGAATAGACCCGCAGACCCGCCTGAATGGCTTCGGACGTGTATTGATGGTCCCCTAACTCCTGTGCCTGACTCAGGCAGGGCAACGCGGTCAGCGTCACGATAACTGAGAATAATCGGATCCTCGACCGGCGAAGATCCCGAATTTGCTTACTCATATGGCTACCTATACTGCTAGTAAACTGCCTTTAAGCATATAACCTAGCCGCGAGCAGGTCTATATGGACCAAGGCCTGCAGAGCGGCAATTTCGCTCAGGTTTCGAAACAAAATCGGGTTTGTTATATTCAGGCCGTAAAGGCATTGAAGCAAAGCCGTCGGGCACGGAAATTCAACCTATATGCCTTCGCAACAAGGATAGCCCGAGGCCTGATCAAGAACAAAAACAGCGAGGTAATCCACTATGGTCCTGCTACCAGAAAAATCCCTGCGAAGCGCAGGTATCGCCACCCTGATTGTCGGCCTGCTGATTACTCCCCTCAGTCTGCTGGCACAGGACAACAGCCAGGGCCGCTACCGCCCAGAAGGCAGACAAGTCGGTCTGACGATCGGCCGGGAATTCGATGAAAGACTCTACGAGGTACGGACCTATGAGCCCGAGGTCAGTAACGAAGCATTCGCCGGAGCGATGGTCTTCTACCCGTTAACCCTGAGCTTCGATCCGCCTAACGGCGCTGTGGCCTTTGTTCCCGGCTTCAGAGCTCCTGCATCTATCTATGAATGGTGGGGACCTGCCCTTGCATCTCTGGGATATACAGTCTTCATACTCGAAACCAACAGACCGACTGACGCACTCGCTGCCCGGGCTGATGCACTGATCGCAGCGGTGGACTTCATCAAGTCAGAAAACCAGAACTCTGACGCGCCCGTGGCGAATAAAATTGATCCGGAAAAAATCGCGATAATGGGTCATTCCATGGGTGGCGGTGCCTCTATGGTGGCCGCTACGCAAATGGGAGACGACATCAAGGCAGTCATCCCACTGGCACTGTATTGCTGTGAACCCGGCCAGTCTTTCAGCGGTGATTACAGCAGCCTGACGGTACCTGCCATGATTATCGCCAGCGCCGAAGACGAGGTCGCGCCACCCGCTGAGCACGCCAAACTGCTCTATGACTCCATCGGCGGCAGCAAGACCTATGTCGAGTTTGCCAGCGGTGACCACATGTTCGTGTCTAACAGTGGCCAGCGGAAAGCAGCTCTGGGGCGTTTCGTTCTGGCTTTCCTCAAAGACAAGCTGGATGGCAGAAACCATCTGCAAGCGCTTGACGATGCGGGCGCGGAGCTGACTCTCTTTTTGACGGAGTAAGCCGTTAGCCCCGATCGTCTCGGCCGCGATTCAGCTCCCAGAGTTTCGCGTATTTCATGAAGTTGTAAAACGCAAAATTCATGCTGGTCAGAAGGCCGTCCACGCCATCCAGAAAATGCCCTTTGAAAAAGTAGATCTGAATAAAGGACAAAGGGAATATAAAAACAAGCGTGAATACAGACACGCGATTACGCTTCTCGAACTTATCCTCAGCCTTGGCCTGACTGTACTTATTAGATTTATCCACCCGTTTGGAATAAGTCAGATTCTCATGGTGGTTGATGGTAGCTGCGGTCTGCGCGATCTTGCCGGTAATCGTGATAATTTCATGAACACGTCGGGGCTCATAGTGGCCGGCACTTTTGCGAAAAAGTCTGATCAGTCGATCGTCACTGCCAAAGTGACGAGGGCGCCTTCCCCAGCGATACAGGGTCCGGGTGGATTCCAGAGCATCAGCTTCGTCCTCCGAAACCACCCGCATGATTTCATCCAGATAGGCGTCCGTCACGATCTCATCGGCGTCGATGTTGAACACCCAATCATTGCGACAAAGGCTCAAGGCGTGCGCTTTCTGTTCACTGAATCCGTTCCATGCATGATAGCTGGCCTGAACATTTTCATACTGCCCGGCTAATTCAACGGTACCGTCAGTGCTGCCGCTGTCTACGAGGATAACCTCATCGAACTCTACCAGCCGGTCAAGACAGGCACCGATGTTGCGTGATTCATTCAGGGTGATGATGTAAGCGCTTACTGGGATTTTCTGAAACATTTGTGGAGCCCATGCAGACAGGAATTTATTGGGACGCCGACTCACTGTGTCTCAACACTCAAGGATGGAAGTCTATCATTGATGGCTTCCATCACTGCCTCAGGCTGTAAGGATGTCATGCAACGATAATCCAATCGACAGTGAAAGGCGTCACAATCATCGGCACAGCACAAGGTCCCGCGCAGAAGATGGCTGTGCTCACCCAGCGGAGCCCAAATCGCCTCATCACTTGGCCCGAACAGGGCAAACACCGGAGCGCCGCTTGCAGCAGCCAAATGCATGGGACCGCTGTCACTGCCGATAAAGAACCGACAGTGCTGATACAGCGCCATCAACTCCGAAAAGGACATGCGATTGCATAAATTGACCGTTTCGTCTGTCTTGATCTGCCCGGTGATCGCGTGGATGATCTGCGCGTCCATCCCTCCGGCACCCACCCAGACCACCTGATAACCGGAGTCCTGTAGCTGACTGACCAATCGGGCAAAACGATCCTGTGACCAGAGCTTGTAAGGCACGCTTGCACCCGGATGAATAGCCACGAGCGTTTTGCTCTGCCAGTCCGGCATCAGCGTGCCAAGCACATCAAGCGCAGCCTGGTCGACCCGAAAAGGCAGTCGGGTGGCAGGCAGGTCACCGTCTACAAAATCCGCCACGATTTCTCCGAACGCGTTAAATCGATGATTTTGGTAGTTCAGGTCACGAATCTCGGTGTAAAAGCGTTCTGCTCTCTTCATCACCGGGCCGATCCGGACCGGGCAACCACTCAGGCGAGCCAGTATGCCGGTAAAGCGCTCTCCTTCAAGATCCAGTATTACCTGTGAGCCTGTGCCTCTCAGAGCAGTCAGAAACCTCCAATAGTGCAACAGTCGACTGAAAAAGGGCTGACCAGCCGCCATTGCCTGGCGGGGATAGAGAATCAGCCGACTGTGCTCAGGCAAGATCAGTCTGGCCAGCGGACCAAAACGGGCATCCAGAACTACGGGCGCTTGCGGCCTGACAGAGAGCACTTTCAGCACCCACGGAAGCCCTAAGACAAAATTGCCCAGATAGTGGGTAGGAAACAGCAAAATCGGCTTCTCCTCGGCGCTGTTCTGGATTCCGTTTTTCAAGGATCACTCCTGGGTATCGGTATCGGGTAATTCGATCACTGCCTGCGTCACCGCCAGGTATCAATGGATCCCGCAGTGGTCATGGACAGCATATTCACCGCTGCCGCCTGAGGTGCGTCAATCAGCATGACTTGCCACAGTCTTGCCACAATTACCCCTGATTGAACACCGGATCTCTACAAATTGTCACAAAGTTTGCCGTTACCAATCATTATACTTTACTCCGTGTTAAGGGATCCAAGGAAAGGCCGACACATCCGGTTATGGGCCCGGTTAACCGCGCTAATTACGGACAAGGTTTCCACCAGAAAAGTGCCATGGCTATGAAATCAGCAAACACGCACAGACCGGGCCGGCAGATCACGTTGCTGCTGGCGCTGTTTGCCCTGATGAATCCAGCGCTGTCAGAGATACCCTCCACCAACCCGACAGCCGGTGATGACGATTCAACGGTCGTCTACCCCGCCGATTATTTCAACCAATTCCTTCCCGTGTCGGCCAATGACATGCTCAGTCGCATTCCTGGCATCGATCTGGCCCTGCGCGGCGGCCGTGGCGGCAGAGGCCTGGGATCGGGAGCAGGAGAAATCCTGATCAACGGCCAGCGTATTACCGGCAAGAACAACGGAGGCCGCAGCGCGCTGGCGCGGATTTCAGCAGACCAGGTGGAACATATCGAAATCATCCGGGGCACCTCGACAGAACTTGATATCAGAGGGGGCGGTCAGATTGTCAACGTAGTGCTGCTGGACGAACCCAGTCGCTCCAGCACTACCGTCCAGCTGCGCTCCGATGTCATACAGGACGGCACTTTTGACCCCGGCGGCCAGGTCTCCCGCAGCGGCCAGAATGGCGATCTGAATTACCTGTTTAATCTGGAGGCAGACCCGCGCTACAGGGCCTGGGAAAGCCGGGAGTTTAGCTTCACACCGGACGGAGAACTGACCGAAGTGCGCAGGGAATCGCGCACCCGGGACGAAACCCAGTTGCAGGCCAGTATGAATCTTGGCTATACCTTCCCACAAAGCGTGCTGCAGTTTAACGCCCTCTACGAGACGCTGGGTGAAGTTCCGGATGAACGCTACCGCACCATCACACAGCTCACAGATAGTTCTTCACGCGTTGAAACCGAGTCAAACCTCGCCACACGCGATGCCTGGGAATTAGGCGGTGACTTTGAATACGATTTCAATGACGCGGGCACCTATCGCTTTCTCTTTATCATCAACGACCGTGATTCGATCAATGACCGCAACCGTTTTCAGCAAACCGACGGTCTGAGCACTCAGGATCTCTTTATCCGGAATGCCGGACGGGACCGGGAACGCATTGCCCGAACCTCTTATACCTTGGATTTCAACGATCTGCAGGGTTTGGAACTGGGTGTTGAGGGCGCTCAGACCATCAGGGACTCAAACCTCATGCTCGGGCGCGCTGTAGACGGCACACCTGATCCCGCCTGGGCCAATCTGGTACCGGTGGTCGTGCCAAATGGAAATTCAACCGTGCAGGAAATGCGCTACGAGACATTCGCGAACCACAACTGGCAGATTAATGACAGGATGTCGCTGGAAAGTGCCGTGATTGTCGAGACCTCGAGGATTGAGCAGAGCGGAGACGTCAGCAATGCCCGCGACTTTCAGTTTTTCCGGCCTCGTATCGACTACCGTTTTGACATCACGCCGAGCCTGCAACTGCGCGCAGGGCTGAGAAAAGATGTTGAGCAGCTCAGCTTTTCCGACTTCAGCGCTTCAGTGGATGGAGGGGACGAAGACAGAGACACGCTTGCCGGAAACCCTGAGATCCGTCAGGAGCAATCCTGGCGTTATGAGTTGAACCTCGAAATGCGCTTACCGAATGACCTGGGCGTGGTCAATTCACAGTTCTGGTATCGCGACGTTACCGACCACATTGACCGGATTGATGTCTCAAGCAGTGAAGGCACTCTGGCTTCTGCCCGCGGCAACATCGGTGATGGTAAACGCTACGGGTTGAATCTGGATCTCAGCACCAAACTCGACAATCTCGGTCTTCAGAACGCACTGCTCACGACCGCAGTGCGCCTGCGCGATTCTGAATATATTGATCCGTTTCTGGGGTTCAAGCGACGTCAGCGCGGTAATGGCCGATGGCAGGCCAATTTAGGTTTCCGTCACGACGTCTCTGCTCACGGACTGACCTATGGCCTGAATTATTCCAACAACTCAAACGGCGGCACCGGCCGTCTCGCCATCGACATCGATGACATCGAAGAGTTCATCGAGGCGCCCCGACTCTCTGCATACGTGGAAAAGCGCGCTTTCGGAAATCTGATGTTTCGTCTCGAATCCAGCAACATGACCAATGCGCAGTGGTGCCGAAAACGCAGCCGGTTCGTCGGCCCGACGGCCATTGGCATCATGGAAGAGTTCGAAGACTACTGTAACGGTGGCGGGATGGAGCTGGCACTCAGAGTCCGCACGACCTTCTGACACCCTGCTTGTACGCCCGGCAAATGCCGATGTTCGACAGTCATTCAGTTCATTCTTGCCCCTTTCGAAAACCGATTGCGGCGCCTGCCAGCGCGAATAGCGGCGCCGTAATGACCACCAGCAGGGTCCCCAAGATATCAGGCAGCTGCTCCGCGTCTGTCATGACCATCGGGAGCACAAAGATCGCAGCAGCCGCAATCATTAGCGACCAACAGGCGCCCAGGGTCATTCCAATCAGGACGAATATCAGTGTTCTCATAGCGCTTAACTGTCCATCACTTTGCGATTCTGTCGAAACTCAGCCCCGCTGAGCGTGCGGCTTGTTTATAAATTCTTTTCCATCGTGATGATCAGATTGTCCGCACCGTTTTCTCCCCGGAAGGTCTCCCGTCTCGCCTCTGCATAACCATGGGCCAGATAGAGCGGCTCACCGGCTAGCGTTGAACCCAATGCAATCCGCGTAAAACCGGCTGCTCTGGCCGCTTCCTCTCCCAATCGGATGAGTAGACTCCCAATACCCCGGCGCACCCATTGCGGATGCGTATACATTGCCCTGATCCGGGCCGCCTCCCGGGAAGGGTCACTGAGAGAGTCATCCCTGCCCTTGGTGTTGTTGCCGCCATACAAGGTCCGCCGCTTTCCCCAGCCCCCGCAGCCGACCAGCGTCCGCTCCTGTGTGTCCACTTCGATAACAAAGTAGGTGCCGTCATCAATCAGCGTCTGATCTACACCCATGGTCTCCTTTGCGGCATCAATCTCCTCGCAAGACAGCAGCGTTTTCATGTTCTCTTCGATGGAGAGCTTCATCAGGTCGATAATTGCAGGAATATCCTGCTGTGTCGCCAGCCTGTGACGAAATGTCATGATGTCGGCCTCCAGCATTTCACGGCCTGGGAACGTGCCGTTCCAACATGCGTCGCCGGACAACCGCGCCATAAACATTACCTGCGCTGTCGACACCAACCCCTTCGGCTCCGGAATGATCGTCTCTGAGTGGCTCCAAGTCTTCGATGAAGCTGTGGACGGTACCATCAATGGCAGAACCGATTCGAATCCCTTTCATGATGCCGGTCAGCTCTCCGGCGCCGGTGTCCGGGCCCGATTCGGAATCTGCCACATAAAGCGTGTCGTCCTGAGTGATGAACAAGCCGCTGGGACGACCGAATTGGGTCCAGACATCAAGCAGCTCCCCGCTCTGGGAAAAGATCTGAATTCGGTTATTTTCACGGTCGCCCACAAACAGCCTACCCCTCGAATCAAGCGCCAGCGAATGGGGCTCACTAAGTTGCCCGGGAGCCGAGCCGGCTGAGCCGATGGTTTTGATGAACCGTCCCTGACGGTCGAAATGCACAATCCGGTTGTTACGGCCACCGCGATGACTTTCCGCAACAAAAATATCACCGTCGCTCGGATCAACCACAACGTCGTTCGGCCAGTGCAGGGGTTCAGAGTCACTACCGGCATGAGTCAGCGTCATAAGAATTTCACCGTCGGGACCGAATTTGATGACCTGATTCCCCAGCACTTCATTGGAACGCGCATCAGTCACCCAGAGATTTCCTTCGTGATCAACCGTTGCGCCATGGGGAAACAGGAAAAGTCCCTGACCAAAGCTCGCCAGCAACCTGCCGGAATAGTCAAATTTGAGAATCGGATCTTCTGGACGACCTGCACAGGAATTTTCGAAGCAGCGATGCACGACATATATAGTCTCGTTATTTGGAGCAGGCTCTACTGCTGTTACCGCAGCCCAAGCCGCTGTATTTCCCGGCAATCCCCCCCAATCTCGATAGGTCTCATATGGGCGTGGCAAATCATTTCGCACGCCATGGGCAAAAGGTTCTGATTGAGCCTGAAGCGCAATCGGCCAACTGATCGCAAGCAAAAAGAGCACAATGCGCTGGACACAGCGCGACACCGAACGCGTAATACCGTAAGAAAAGCGATTCAAAACTGGTGGCTCCCAATCACACTCACATCACCTCAGGTTCGTGAATAGAAATAGGGCTATCTGCCCCCGTTTTAAACCAACAGACATATAAGTTCAAAGTGTGGCATTACCTTGCTTAAGAATCTAATCATGGCGGCTCTTTCGTGCGGCACGAAGGGGACGCTACCTAGTGAAAAATATAAATTTTAGCCTGCTAGGGCTTGAGCGCACGCAGCGACATCATCAGAAACCCGGTGAACGCTGCGTTGTTCGGCGACAAGGAAGGACTTACACGCGCTTTCATGTCAAGAATCTGCTTGCGATAGGCCTCGTAGAACTCCCAGCTTGGCTGCGGCCTGTAGGTCAAATCAGACAGCTCGAAATATTCGATTACCCCTTTGGCAGTGGTGGGCTTAACAAAAACCTCATGCTGAGGATGGAAATAAGCCGGCAGAATCGTAAGCAGTGACCACTTTGCCAGCTTTCGGCTCTGCAATATCGACAGCACAATTTCAAAACCCATCTGCTGTTTGCCGTGTAGCATATTCCTGAAACCCGCAGCCAGAGCTTCGCGCTCGGCCGAATTAAGAGACTTAACAAGATCGCGGAATTTTGGTTTTTCAAACAAGGAGATCATTGAGGAGCGACCGATGTAGCGCACCATGTCGTCAACAATCGCCCCGGAGTATTTGAATCTGGCTTTGGCAAAGCTGTCCTGAACCTGAGACATCAGGCGAGGCATATTGTGCTTCTTCCCGATTACCCTGATTTCCGGATCTTCAAACCCATGAGGAAAACTGGCAAGAAAAGCCGCCTCAACCTGCTTTAACTTCTTGAGGTTCATTATTCCTGTCTACTGCTCCTCGAAGCACAATAGCCGCATAAAAAAGGGGCTCTGACACGCCCCTTTTCCTATTTGAAAGCCACTCAGGCTATCGAACTCTGAGACTCGGTCTAGTCTTCCGGTTCCAGCCTGACAATGGGGGTCGAGCCGGCCTGCCGATCTGAGATCGCTAGATAGATGTAGCCGTCAGGACCCTGTCTCACGTCGCGAATACGGCCCATGTTGTAGGCCAAAGTTTCTTCCAGAACGACGCTTCGATATTCATCGTCGAGATGAACTCGTGCTAGCTGCTCTCCAGCCAGCGCACCGGAGAAAATATCTCCAACCCACATTGGGAATTTGTCGCCGTTGTAGATCATCAGGCCCGAGGTCGCAATGGAAGGCACCCAGAAGTTGATCGGGCTCGTCATGCCCTCTTCACTGATGCCAACGTGAATGGGCCGCCCAAAGGCTCCGTAGTTGACACCGCGGCCAGCCACAGGCCAGCCATAGTTGTTGCCGGGCTCGATGAGGTTGATCTCGTCACCACCCTGAGGTCCGTGCTCAGATTCCCACAAATCTCCTGTAATGGGATGTATAGCCAAACCTTGGGGACTCCGATGACCGTAGGACCAGATCTCGGGCAAGACACCGTCCACGCCGACAAACGGGTTGTCATCAGGCACAGTTCCGTCGTCATTCAGGCGCACAATAACTCCCGCATGATTGCTCCGATCCTGAGCTGAATGGGCCATTAGCGCTTCTCGATCGCCAAATGAAAAGTCCTGGCGATCCCCCAAAGTCAGAAACATGTGGCCTTCACCGTCAAAGACCAGCTTGCCACCATAGTGGCCGAAGCCAGTAGCCTGCGCCGCGAACAATTCAACAAGGTTCGTCAGACGGCCATCCTGGAGTCGACCGCGGGCAATTGCCGTGGTCGAACCATCGTCTACCTCATTTGCATTTGGCTTGGCAAAAGTCAGATAAACCCACTGGTTCTCATTAAAGTCAGGATGTGGCACGACTTCAAACAGACCACCTTGGCCTTTGTACAATACCTCAGGAGTTCCCGGTATCGCTTCGGGCAACAACTGACCATCACGGACCATGCGAAGCCGACCAGGCTTTTCTGTTATCAGCATGTCACCATTGGGCAGCCACGCCATAGACCATGGTTGCACCAGGTCTTCGGCAACCGGCACCACGCGATAATCATGATGTGCGCTTTGGTATACGTCCTGCGAAAGCACACCCGTCGATAAAGTGGTCGTTAGCACAATGCCCACAAGCTTATTAACGTGACGAAGCATAAGTTATTTCTCCTTACTCTGCTGCTGTTACCACGGCAACGGAATGATTTAAGTGAACACCCGAAGGATAAAGATCGAGCGCGTAAAGTACAAATGCAGGCCTAAAAGCCGAAGTTTCTCTCTCGCCAGACATAAGGCCGGATCTTGCAATCTTCAAGTGTGCTATCTAGATCTGGAGATCGGCCTCCAGAAATCTGAAAACTGGATCTGCAGCAAGGTAAGCGCCAAGCTTGCCCAGTGTGCCATCCTCTTCACGCCAAGCTAGATACTTTTCATAGTGAGCTTTAGTTTCCCACTTAGATATTACCTCGACTGCATCGGGATCACCTTCCAGCGAACATGCGTTGAGTTCGGAGCAGCCCTCATATGCCCGGGTATCCGGCAAAACAGAATAAAACCATTCGATAAACTCTTCACGCACCTCAGGTTTAATTGCTAGTTGCAGATTTACCAGTATCATATTTATGTTTCCCTCTAATAAAGTTGAATTTCTGAGCCACTTTTAGCAAACAGTAAGCGAGCGCTCCCGTTAATGCAATAAATGCTTTTGAAACCACTCTAATCTAGCTTGGTTCGCTCTTGACGAATTCTCTCCTGAGAAGCCGTGTTTCCCATCCTCGATAGTAATAAAGTCGCTCTCTACGCCAGTCGCGTTAAATTTTTCGCTCATGACAATAGAGTGACTAATGTGAACAAGTGGGTCTGCGTCCCCATGTATTAACAGAGTCGGAGGGTCCATGGGATCGACATGTGTTATGGGAGACATCGCAGGAATAAGCTCCTCCTCAAAAGTGAGAGCCGGAAATCGAGAATATAGTTCATCTTGGCTCACCTCACTAATAATGCCAGATACAGCTGTTTCCTCTTGCCTGAAATCCACCGGAGGGAAATAAGCAACTATCGCCGCGAGCGAAACGTCGAGCGCTTCATCTCCCATTGCAGAGCTGGCCTGAACCTGCTCTTTGGCCAAGCCCACCATCAGCGCAAGATGGCCACCTGCACTGCCACCGGTTACACCAATACGTTCTGGGTCCACGCCATAATCCCGTGCGTGCCTTTTTACGTGCACTGTTGCCATATTCACATCATTCACAGCATCCGGAATTTTGTATCTCGGCGCACTGCCGTGATACAGAGGTATAACAGTGAATCCAGCACCAAGCAGATCTGCGAAGCGAAGTGCCACTCGCTCGGGGGGTGTCCATGAGGAATACCAACCCCCACTCATCATAAAAATTACCGCAGCACCGTTGGCATTCTCTGGCTTGAGAACGTCATAAGTAAGGGCCATTCCGTCCTTTCGCCCGTAAATCACATCGGCTTCGATGGTGAGTTGCGCGCTTGCCGCGACGCACCATAAGCTTAGGAAAACGCTGGCAAACCAGCGGAGCCGTCCACTTCGATTCAGTAACATTTCGACACCTCGTCTGGGGTAGTAATTTACGGCATGCTGCCGCGCTGAGACGCTCAGGATACACCAAACCCGACTCGAGTTCTCCGGAAGATTGGCGAATTCGACAAAACAGATTGCTCGAAACCGACTCTGTTTGGCCGCCTCAATGAAGCGCCAGACTGTGTACCAGCGCCACTCTTCAAACAGACTGGCGCGATTTCTCACGCGTAGGGCGGGCGCAACTGACTTCCTATTTTCTCCGAATTTGCTAAGCTGCTGGAAGAATCATGCGCATCCACACACTTTTCTTCTATGCTAAGAGGGGATTACAAGATGAGATCACTGATCACGGGAACACTTTACCTCCTCGGGACACTCCATGCCTCTGTGGCGACCAGTCAGCAGAACACCGTGCTGCCTGAGTATCCGAATAGCTATGAAATCGTCCGCGACGTCATTAAGTTACCAGCAGGGAGACAAATGGGGTCGGGCAATGCCATCGATATCGACTCGCAGGGCAACATCTGGGTCTTCGAGCGGTGCGGCGGCAACAATGGCGCCTGTCCGGTTTCCGACGTCGACCCGGTGCTACAATTCAGCCCGGAGGGCAAGCTGCTTTCCAGCTTTGGCAGCGGCCTGTTTGTGTGGCCCCACGGTATTGTCGTCGATGAAGACGACAATCTGTGGATTATTGATGCGGGCGTCATCGAAGGGGAAAAAGGCAATCAGATTTTTAAATTCAGCCCCCAGGGCACCTTGTTGCTCGAACTGGGTGAACCGGGAATCAGAGGGGACGGCCCCGGACAGTTCAATGAACCCTCCGACTTAGCCATCGGGCCTGATGGCACTCTGTATATTGTTGACGGTCACATTAATCCGGATTCAAACCGGCGCATCGTGCACATGACCGCTGCTGGCGAATTTATTGAGAGCTGGGGGAGCAAGGGTTATGGCCCACTCCAGTTCGAAGGCCCTCACGCCATCGCAGTCGATTCAAGGGGCAGAATATACATCGGAGATCGCACCAACAATCGCCTGCAGGTTTTATCCTCTACGGGCGAGCTGCTGGCAATCTGGACTCACTGGGGCAGGCCCAGCGGAATCCGCATCGTTGGCGATACTCTCTATGCCGTCGATTCTGAATCAAGAGCAGCTATAGGGGAATACGGCTACAACCCGGGCTGGCACCGGGGCATTTACGTCGGCCATCTTGATGGCACGATAACTGACTTTATTCCCGACCCCAGCCCCAGCGGCGCGACCAGTTTTCCCGAAGGCATCGGAGTCAGCGAAGAGGGCGTAATCTGGGGCGCCTCGGTGGGAGACCGCGAGGTCCTCAAGTTCGTCAGACGTTAGACGCCAATTTGTATCGCTGCATTAAAGGCCTTTGAAAAAGAACCCAAGACTCTCCTGAACCTGCTCTTCAAGCGTTCTGGTGACATCCGAAAAGTGGAAAAAACCTTCTGCTGCTGTGCATTCCAAGGGCAAAGAGAAAGTTCTTGCGGTATCAACAGCTTTGACCAGGGCCATGTATTTGCTTTCAGTCAACTGGCTGGCATAGATTTTAACTACCTCATACTTCTGCAACGCAACCGCAGAGGTATCGACCAGCAGATTGATCGGTGCCAGGTTGCTCACTTCATAGCCATAGACCCCGCCTGAAAAATCGCCCATCGCCTGCACGCTGCGCCATACTATTTCGGAGGTAGCTCTGTGATCAGGGTGGTATTCCAGCGGCGTGGGGATAAAAACCGATGCGGGCCCAACGACCCGGATCAACTCGCAAACCCGCTCAATAAGACGATTGCAAACCTGCAGCCCTCGATCCGGCTCGCCAAAAAAATGGATTTGCGAGACCCCAAGGGCGGCTGCTGCCTGCTCCGCCTCGGCTTTCCTGCAATTTACTAGCGAGCCCTGATCAGTCGTACCGCCCAGCGCCCCGTCAGTAACAAAAACCACATGAGTCTCGAGTTTTTGCTGACTTGCCAGAATCAGGGATCCACCAAGACCAAAGGTTTCGTCATCAGGGTGAGGGGAAAATACCAGCCACGGCCCCGGCGGAAGCTCGGAAGTGCCGTAAGGGATCAGCTCACTTTCGGGAAGCATGTCTTAGTCCTTTTGATGAGCGACGTATTTACAGATGCATCGGCGCATTGAGTCCCATCACATGAAGTCACTGTCACCGCACATAAAGAACCAGCGGTCTCGAATCTCTTCAGGATCCAGCCCCCGCCGGTACACACCGAATGGCAATCGCAGCGGCAACTCATTGAGCTGCTCTCCCGTCCCGGTGATCAGATGGCAGTCAAGATCAGTCAGCCAGCCGAACACCTCAGCGCAATGCTGCTCACTGGCGAGACTCCTGGTGTAGCAAATCAGATCCCTAAATGCCTGCTGACGCCCTACGAAATCCACCAGTATCAGACGGCTTTCGGCCCTTCTGGCGACGACAATGCCCAGCAAATGCGCTGTGCTGTCATCGATAACCAGGTGAATCAGATAAGCATGCGTCGGGTGATCCCGATAGCGATGGGCGAGGTACTCAAGGTCGCGAACCCCGATCGCCCGATCGCCGAACTGCTCTGACATCGCATGCCAGAGCGTTTCCAGCGCTTTTCGGTGTTCATCGTTATCGAACTCGAACGGCACCGGACGAAACCGCAGGCTGGGCTCCGCCGGCCAGTAAATTTCGAAAAGCCTGCCGATTTGCGTATACATGCCAAGACGTTCAGCGAGACGCATCGCCCTTTCGTTGGGGAATCCGTAGGAGATCAGATAGGGTCTGCCGTGACCCAGATAGCGGTCCTGAAAGGCGGCAACAGAAAGGAAAAACGGGCCCCGCTTGGACAGGGTGCCTCGATGCTCCCGGGCTACCATAGAATCGCCACTCTGAAAGGCCGTAGTCGGTAAGCCCTTGAACAGAATGCGGCGCTCCATGCCGCCGAAGTAAGCCACAAGCTCATCGTCCTCGTGGACAACTATGCCGGCACCCCTGCCCTCGCCGTATTTCCAATGCCAGTGAGCCTCTGACATCTCCTGCCCGAAAACCGCCTTGAATAATTCGAGAATCTTTGGCGTGTGTTCAGGTGCCGCATCATCTACCTGCCACTTTGATTGCGTTACCGGGACTTCTGACATCAGAGCAGCGCCTCATCCCGACCGAGCGCAGGCTCAACCAAGCCAGAATATGTTAACGAACTCATTTTATTCAAAATGGCTGCTATGCCTCTAAGTTAATGCCAAGGGTGGCTGCACTGAGGCATTGGGTCTGAAGTTCCATGACCTACTCGTAGCGAGCTTCCTGCGGCATCAATGCAGCACGAATGATCGAACCCCAAATAAGATTGCCCATCGCATTTAAATGCAGGCCATCTTCAACAAAGATATCGGTCATCACTTGGCCATCCTCTCGGAGGAAGGGAGAGGCGGAATCAACGAAGTACACTAGCGGATCAGACTTTGCTACTTCCTGATAAGCCGCATTGACTTGCTGTGCATCATTCCAGACATTCACCCTGAGTGTTGAGGGTTTGACTGCCATAACATAAATACGCGTATCGGGTAATGCTTCATGGACTCTAGTAATAATCTTTTCTAGGCCGGACAGAATGACGTCTTTGGGAATTCCGAATGCAGTGTCGTTGTCCCCCTCATAGATGACGATAGCGCGTGGCCGGTATTTCAAAGCAACCTGGTCAAGATGGAATAAAACATCATTCATGACGCTGCCGCCAAAACCTCGGGGAATTACTGACAGAGGTGCGAGTGCATCGGCTGCTTGTCCGTTCCAGCGCGCAATACTAGAACTTCCAGTCAGCACGATGCCACCCGGCTCGGGAGGATTCTGCCGATCCATATCTGAGAATCGGCGCATTGCTTCGTCCCAGATGCTGGGATCTGCACCGCGTTGCGCAAGGGAGGGCGCTGCAAGTGCAAGTATTCCGCAAAACGCAATCGTCGTTCTCAGCCAACAGGTTATTCTTGCTTTCATGACTTACCTCACACAAGTGACTGGGAAGTGAGTATTAGTATGTGGTTTGAAGGCCGCACAGTCGACTCGCACTATGTTTGACTAATCCCGGCTGCGTGTCAAAGATTGAATCCAGACCCTCCGAGAAGCTCGAATCAAATTCTCTAGCCACACCAAAGTAAAAAGGGAGCCATCGGCTCCCTTCTAAATTTGGCACGCCCGGAGAGATTCGAACTCCCGACCAACTGGTTCGAAGCCAGTTACTCTATCCAGCTGAGCTACGGGCGCGCTGCGTGGCGAAGTATAAGTGTTTATGGGACTGAGGTCACTTGCTTCTGAAGGCTGATACGCGCGGCGACCGAAACTGCCCTCTGCGCATACTTGTCTATTCTGCCCCGCGCGGGTAGTCTGATTCTGAGCCGACGAATGGAGCCAAACCATGAGTGAAATCGCAGCGCCCAGCGCTACCGCCGAGTGCCCGCTCGCTGCGCCGGGCCATCGAGATACTCGGTTGGGTAACGGTAAGCATCCTGGTCATCACTGGCTTGGTGGCGATTTTTGACCGAGCGGGTTTTCTTACTTCCGCTTCGAACATGGATTTCACCGACCCTATCGCCACATTCAATCCTTTTGACGGACGCTATGTGCAGTTTTCGCTGTCGAGTTGGGCACACCTGATTACCGGTCTGATTATTTTTACTCTGGGACCTCTGCAGTTCATGCCTTCGATCCGCAGAAAATCGATCAGCCTGCACCGCTGGAGCGGTCGAATCTGGCTTTCGGCCGGCAGTTTGGCGGCGATTTCCGGTGGCTTTATCGGCATTTTCCAGCCTTTCATGGGGGTAGATGGGCAGGGATTTAATGAATCCATGGCAACGACTTTTTTCGCGGTCTATACGCTGTTTTGTCTGGCAAAAGCCTACTCCACCATTCGCGCGAGAAATGTCAGGGCCCATCGCGAGTGGATGGTCCGAAGCTGGGCGCTGATGCTGGCCATTGCGACCGAACGCATCATGCTGGCAATCCTGATGGCCACCACCGACATCGGTGTTCCCGTATTATTCGGCACAACATTCTGGATGGCTGGCCTGGTCAACCTCGCAGCTTCTGAGATCTGGATAAATCTCACCCGCTCACCGGGCAGCGGTCATCGCCACTGGAAAGATCTTGATGCCGTGAGCGCCGCCTGAGGCAGACCGGAATGGAACCGAGTGCCATCGAAAATATCGCAGTTGTCATCCAGCTGTCGGTGGCGTAGGTGTTCCTGCTGGCAGGTATCGCCGGCATGCATAATGTCCTGTCCATTCGTCTGGGTCGGATCGTCGATCGGGCACGGATTGTCGAAGCCCAGCTGATGTTAGAGCCCCAATCCGGCCACATAAGCACGCTGCAGGAGGAAATCAGTGGTTTGTGAAAGCGAATACGCCTGGTGAACTAGTCGCTGCGCCTGTTCGTTTGCGCGGCGCTGCTGGTCTGCCTGATGATCGTGACCCTTCCGCTTGCCGAACTCGCTCGCATAAACTTGTCCGACGCGATTGCCGCACAGTTTATCTGTGGCATGACGCTGATGATCGGCGGGCTGCTGCTGTTTCTGTTCGAGGTCAGCGTGTCAACCAGCCGGATACGTCGGGACATCGTCGAGATCCTCGACACTGACGATTAGTAGCGTCGCTGTCGAGCATCACTGTCCGTCGCTAGTTGAAGATATTCAGTATGCGCGAATATTTGATCGCAAACTGCTGCGCGTTTTCTCTTGGTGCGAACAGCAGGTTATTTTCGTCTACTTCGTTATACACGATATAGAGCCCGGCGTTAGCCGAATGCAACCAGGCAAAGCGCAGATTGGTGGAACGCACATCGTCCCGCTTGTTGTACTGCACCAGCGTTTGAATGGTCATCCTGGGCGAGAAGGCGTAGGTTGCTCGGAACCGGGCGATGTCTACGACAAAGTCGCCATTCGTTACCGGCAGTGAAATGTTGCTGTGGCTCCAGGTCAGCTCACTGGTGAACTTTTCACCAACCCGGTAGCGGATCGTCGAATCCAGATTCTTTCTGTCTCCCCCGAAAAACCCACCGAGGCGGGAACTGAAATTCACGCTGAACGGCGCACTCTGATTGCTCCAGAAAACGAGCTGGGCTTCCTGATGCTCATAATCTCCGACCGGTACGGTGACTCCGTCGACGATTTCAAACGGCTCAAATACACCCTCCTGAGTGAAATTCGTACCAGTATGGATTTCCATACCGCTGTTGAATTCCCAGTGGTTGTCAATGTGCAGATAGCCCGTCTGTTGATTGCCGTCAAAATCCCAGTAGCCCCGATAAGTCATGTGGGGGCGCAATTCCTGCAGATTGCCCCAATTGTCCGGGCGATACCGGTATCGCCAACCTGCCTCGTATTTACGAAAGTTACGCCTAGCCAGGAATCCGACTTCCGGGTTGAAGTTATCCCCAACCTGTGAGTAACCGGCATTCAGGTTCCAGTCTTCATCGGCATAAGTCCACGACACGCCACCGGCGCTGTCATCTCCGCTGATACCCGGGGTTTCTGTCTGTGAAAGCCAGCCGCGAAAAACTGTGTAGTCCCCGATACCCCAACGGCCATCTATCGCATAGGTGCGATTGAAGTCTGCAACAGAATTGCCGTTGATTGACCCGTCCCCCTGCCTCTCCACGAACATCATGCCAATCGCAGAGCGGTTGGGCAGTTCCTGGTTAACGCGAACCACCGAAAAATCATTGCCCGGGACAACACCGTCGATACCTTCCGTGCGCATGCTCAGCAAGCCCACGTTGGTGCTGCTGCCCAGCTTGCCGGTAAGTCGGGCACCCGCTTCAATGGGAAATTGCGTACCACGATTGATGCCGATACGGCGACTGAAAAAGAGTTCAACTTCCCGTGGGTTACCGATGGCGAACTGGCCGGCATTTTCCAGGAAAAAAGGCCGTTTTTCCGGGAAAAAGAGGCTGAACCGGTCGAGATTCACCTGAATGTCGTCGACTTCAACCTGGGCAAAATCTGTATTTACCGTGGCGTCAAGCGTCAGGCTCGGCGTGATACCCCATTTCAGGTCAATGCCGTATTCCTCTCTGGATCGGGAGGTGGTCAGCTGACCGCCGCGCTCACTCAAACTGAGCGCGTAGGGCGTCACCTGCAGCAGGCGCTGACTGGGGGCTTCAATCCCTTCGATGTAACCGGCCTCGGATACGCGATTGAGATTGAAGTTTCGATCAAGAGGCGCCCAGTAAGACTCCTCGTTGTTGCGACGGATATTGCGCTGAAAATTGATACCCCAGGTCTGGGAATCGCCGGAACCGTAGCGCAGCGCCAGAAACGGAATCGCAAATTCCGCACTCCAGCCCTGATCTGTGATCTGAGCTTCTACTTCCCAGGTAGTATCCCAATTCAGATTAAAGCCACCTGCTCCGCCCCCGCGACCTCCGAAGCCGCCGCTGCCTCCTTCATTGATTACCTGAGCATCGAACTCCATACCGGAAGGATTCGTACCGAAGATGTAACCGTTCTGACGATCCAGCAGTCCATCGATAATCACGCGAAAACTATCTGTATCATCCAGGGGTGAATCCCGGCGACTATCAGTGACCAGAATCGCTTCGGGATTGTCATCGTATGCCATCACAGCAATGTACAGAGTGTCGTCGCTGTAGCCGACAAACACTTCCGTTCGCTGAGTTGCCGCCTGGCCTTCATTCGGCCTGGTTTGGGTGAATCCATTGGTAGGTGCCACGGCTGCCCACGCTGAATCTCTCAGCACTTCGCCGTCAATTATCGGCAGAGCGCTCAACTGAACGGCCTGCGCGGTCGGACGCACAGACTGAGAGCTGAGGGTCTGAGATTCAGCCCGATCAACAGCGCCAAGCAAAAATAGACTCAGGCCCGCGCAGAGGGTCTGGATTCGAGTGGAATAAAACATGTGCTTTCCTGTACCTGAGCAATACTGCGACGGCTCAGCCGACGCCGCTCTTCAAGGCGTGAAGCATAGCAATCGCCCAGCTCTGAGCAGAAGCGCCCAGATGTGATTGTTTGTTACCAAACAGCCCAGCGACTGGAGTAGAAGGACGCTGAGCTAGGGTCTTTTTACCGCGATCGCCTGAATCTCAAATCGGGCATCGAACAGCAGCGTGCCGGCACCGACAAAGGCCCTTGCAGGAAACTCCTGCGTAAAATACGTCCGATACACCTCGTTAAAACTGGCCTAATGGCTGACGTCAGAGCAAAAAATCTGCACGTATACCAGATCATCCATCGTCATGCCGGCCTCTTCCAGCGTGCCTTTGATCGCGTCAAGCACATTGCGCGCTTAATCGGCCGGTTCGGCGGGCACCTCGCCCTTCTCCAGGCCCAGCATGCCGGAAATGTAGAGCGTATCGTCAGTCAGCACCGCACCGCTGAACGGCGAGCCACTTCCTCCCGGACTGCTTGGATTGATATAGCTGCGCTCCTGCGCAGCCACTGACTGAAAGGCACTGAGACAAACCACTACCAGTGCGCATCTTGTCAGAATACTAATCGACTGCCTTGATAACTTTTTCATCAAATTTCCCATCTGATTCTCCTCTTCGGTGCCCTTTTTCTTTTGCGATTGCTCATATGGTGTGTATGGCACTGCATCAGATTGTTACCCAAAGGCTTTAGCAAGTGAAGGCCTGACGCACAGGCTGGCGTCTTGCTGACAACAATCGGATGTCCTGTAGCGCGGCTGTCGGATGACAGAAAGACATTGCCGACAACGCTCAAGTCGCTGATACTGTCCCCCTTTTCGTCCACCAAATCCGACTCAGGAGCTCATCACGCGATGACCGCACGCTGCTGGTGGCCGGGCACAGATCCGGAGTATATCGAGTATCACGATCGGGAGTGGGGAGTACCGGTGTATGAAGACCGGGAACTGTTTGAATGTCTTTGTCTCGAAGGGCAACAGGCAGGTCTCAGCTGGATCACCATTCTGAAAAAGCGGGCGCGCTATCGGACCTGCTTTAAGCATTTTGAGATCGATCGAGTTGCCCGTATGCAGGACCGGACCCTTGAGCGCTTGCTGCTGGACCGCGGGCTGGTGCGGAATCGGCTCAAGCTATATGCAATTCGGTCCAATGCCCGTGCATGTCAGGCGGTGCAGGGGGAATTCGGCAGCTTCAGCGCCTATATCTGGTCTTTCGTCGGCGGCTGCCCGATGGATGGCAAGCGCCGAAACAGGAAAAGCGTCCCTGCCTCTGCAGCTCTAAGCGACGCGATGTCCAAAGACCTCAAACGCCGGGGGTTTACATTCGTGGGCAGCACAATTTGCTACGCCTTTATGCAGGCAACAGGCATGATCAACGACCACACGAGAAACTGCTTTCGCTACAGCCAGATCAGCAATCAGGGGCTGTCGTCAAAAAATAAAGGAAAAAACTCATGATCGGATATGTGACACTCGGCACCAATGATCTGAACCGGGCCGCCGGATTTTACGATGCCCTGCTGGCCGAACTCGGAGCGACACGGTTTATGGACACGGAGGGCTTCATCGCATGGGCTGTCAACCCGCAGACACCGGCACTCTCGCTCACCGCTCCACACAATGGTCAGCCGGCGACTGCGGGCAACGGGACAATGGTTGCGCTGGCAGCGGACACGCCGGCTACAGTCGATGCGGTGTATCGCAAAGCCATCGAGCTGGGTGGAACATGCGAAGGACCATCAGGCCCGAGAGGAGAATCGTTTTATGCCGGCTATTTCCGTGATCCTGAAGGGAACAAGCTCAATGTATTCTGCATGATGCAGCCCTCATAGGGCTGCGTCGCTGCTGGCCGTCACCGCACACGATTTCCCGCTGACAGCCGAACTATTCAGAGCGCTCCTGCAGCAATTTTGCATAGGCGATTGAATTCAGCTCATGAGCCCTGCTGCCAAACACGATTTTGTGCAGCGTGTCGCTGATGTGGGCCTGAAAGTCCTCAGCGTGAAGATAGGCTGAGACATAGCCCTCCATCGGATCCAGAGCCAGCTCCCGTAAATCATATCGGTGGTCTTCAGCGATCAATATCACGGGCGTGGCGCGCCGCAGAGCACTGCGCTTTTCCTGCGCTCGCAGGCTGAACAGCAGCTGGTCCCTGGGTTTCTTGTACCGATTCCAACCTGTTATGACACAGGAAAGCCGATTGGTCAGCAGACCGAAACCGCGGTTGTACTGCCGGATCACTTCAATGGCGTTGGTCTCGTTGTAGGTATTGATGGTAGTGTACAGGCCGGTCTGACCAATAAGCGCCGAGCACTCATCAACCAGCACATTATCAAGATCGTAAAGCAGGACAACAGGTTTGGTGCTCATGATTCGCTTAGCTTGATCGTACTACCACATTGGCGGAGATCGGGTCACGGGTCGTTCGGGTTGCATTGGCTGCCACTGACGGGTCCTCGTAACCAAAACTGATGCCAAACAGAATTTTTGTACCATCCTCGATCCCGAAAGCCTCCCTGACCATGTCAGGATAATTGCGCATGGTTCCCATCGGGCAGCTGTGCAGACCGAAAGCCACCATAGTCAACATCAGCGTCTGCGCCCACATCCCCACGTCGATGGCGACCGTTGTTCCAAACTTCTGATCCATTCCGATAAAGGCGATGTACGGCGCGTCGAAGAATTCAAAATTCCGCAGGACAGCGCGCATTCTTCCCTCTTTATCCCCTCGTTCGATACCCATGTTGGAATACAGTGCAACCGCGCATTCAACCTGCCGCTTTCTGTACTCATCGACGAAATCGCCCCGATACTCATAATCAGGATTAGGCGGCACCCCTGAGGCGGTGTTGGCAACCATCTGACCCCGCAGGCGGTCCTTGAGCGCGCCGGTCGCGATGTACACCTTCCAGGGCTGTACATTGCAGTTCGAGGGCGACTGCTGAGCTATTTCAAAAATCCGGTCAAGCACTTCCCGGGGCACTTCCCGATCCAGATAGCCTCTGACCGAACGCCGTGCATAGATCGCATCAATCAGGCTCAATTCTGGATCTGTTGCCAGATCTTCTGCCGCTTTACTCACTACCGACTCCTTTAAACCTCTGCTTCACTGTGACTGTCTCAGCAATTAATAGGCTGCTGGTAACTCCTAACTCAGCAACCGCCCGCCATCGACATCAACCGTCGTCCCGGTCACAAATTCATTCTGCATGACAAACAGAATTCCTGCCGCCACTTCCTCAGAAGAACCCGCTCGCTTGATCAGGTGAGATTGCGTCATACCCTGTAAGGTTTCTTCCTTCTTCTCACCGAAGTGGTCAAACATAGCCGTATTGATGGTGCCGGGGGAAACCACGTTGACCCGGATGGGTGCCAGTTCCAGCGCAAGACATCGCACCAGATTTTCTACAGAAGCGCCCACACAGCTCAGGGGCGACTGCCCTACTGCCAGTTTACGTGCCGGGGAGCCGCTGACTAAGGTAATGGCTCCGTCATCCTCCAGATAAGGGGCGCCAACTCGCACCACATTACAGTAACCCCAGAGCTTGTCGTAGGCGGCCTGGAATTGTTCCTGGGTTTGCTGCAGAAAAGGTTTCAGCGTTCGCTCACCACCCACGGCGGCAGACACCAGGTAATCAATTTTTCCCACTTCGTTAAAAATCGCATCAAGCGCTGCAGCATCGTGGGTATCCGCCTGTCTCACTTCAAAACTGCCTCCGCTCACCTGCCTGGCTGTTTCAATGTGCGCCTCCGACCTCCCGGCCGCCCAGACCTTGGCACCCTGATCAGCAGCCATTTTTGCGGCGGCGAGGCCGATTCCCGCGGTGCCGCCAATGATTACAACATTTTTACCTTCCAGATTACTGTAAGCCATGATTTCCTCTGTGCTCTTCTAATTAATTATTCTGCCCGGATTGAGAATCCCTCTGGGGTCTAATGCCTGTTTCAACGTTTTCATCAGGGCAATTTCTGCTTCACTCCGGCTGTGAGCGAGAAACGGCTTCTTCATCAGACCAATGCCGTGCTCAGCAGAGACCGAACCACCCAGCTCCTGTATTAACTGATAAATAGTCGTGTCAATTTCAAGATGCAGGGATTGGGTCTTCGGTCCGACATTGATAATGATATGCACGTTACCGTCACCAATGTGCCCGAACAGTCCTATCACGGCGTCCGGCCATGACGCCCGCAATCGTCGCTCTACTTCGTCACCGAAATAGCCCATATCAGCGATATCAAGGCTCACGTCATAGGCATGCATGAAGCCAATTCCCATGACCTCTGCAGCCCCGTCCCTGACTGCCCAGAGATTGGCTATCTTAACATCAGAATCCGCGATGATGGCTTCTGCCACCAATCCGGCTTCACTGGCTGAGCCGAGCGAGCTGACAAATTGCTCTCCATCCGTATCCGGGTTGTTACCCATACTCTCAATCAGCACGTAGAAAGCATATTCCGTAGCCAGAGGAACTGTGATGTGACTGACTTTTTCGTCAATGAGCCGGTACGCGTTGTTCCAGATCACTTCGAAGGCGGAAAGATTGGCACCTAACTCCGACTGCATGTGCATGAGTAAGCGCGACACGTCGGAAAAACTCCGCACCGCGCACAGCGCGACCGACTGGCTGCTCGGTTTCGCCGACAGCTTCAGAACAGCCCGGGTAATCACACCCAGCGTGCCTTCGCTGCCAATGAACAGCTGCTTGAGATCATACCCGGTATTGTTTTTCCTCAGCTTGTGCAGGCCGTCAATGACGGTGCCGTCCGCCAGCACCGCCTCCACACCAATCACCAGATCCCTGGTCATTCCGTATCTGATGACCCGGTTACCACCGGCATTGGTCGAAAGGTTGCCGCCAATCGTGCAGCTGCCACGGGCGCCCAGATCGAGTGGAAAAAGCAAGGCATGAGCATCAGCCTGTTCCTGGATTGTCTGGAGTTCAACCCCTGCCTCAACCGTCATCGTCGCGGTGACCGGATCAACCTCTATGACTGATTTCATCCGCTCGAAGCTCAGGGCGATTTCCCCCTCCAGCGGTGCGGCAGCTGATACCAGACCGGTCATGCCGCCCTGTGGCGCAATCGGCTGTTTGTGCGCGTGACACAGCGCCAGAATTTGGGACACCTGCGAGGTGGACTCGGGACGCAATAATAAAGGCGGACGAATTGCACGGGCACCCATCCAGTCTTTGAAGTTTTTGCGCTCGATGTGCTCTCCTTCAAGAAAACCGGCTGATCCGACAATGGCTTTGAGTTGCTCGCACAGCGGCGTGCTCTTGATGTCCGTCAAATGCCTGACTCCTGCCCGGGACAGAGATGAGGCTTGCCCGGATGCCAATAAAAACAGCGACAAATTTGAGTAAGATGGTAACATACCTTCCCACACTAAGAGCTCTGCTGAAACATCAGGCAAGCCATCAATCAATACAGAGCAAAATCGGACAGCCAAATCACCATGCACCGCCTGCTGAAATTTTACTGCCTGCCATTGCTGCTGGCCTCCTGCGGCAGTTGGGTGCAACTGACAGCTCCCGGGCAGCAGGTAGAAGTTCTCTCAGAAAGCCAGGTGAGCGCCTGTCAGCCGCTCGGCCGCGCCAGTTCATCGACTCTGGACAGGCTGCTGCTTGTCGAACGCAGCACCGCGCGCCAGCAAGATGAACTTCTGACCCTTGCGAGAAATGAAGCTGGGGATATGGGTGGCAACGCCATTGTTCCAATGACAGCAGCTGCTGACGGGAAACAGAGTTTCGCAGTCTACCGCTGCCCCTGATCAGACAGACCCTGTCATTGGGTATCCTGACAGCACCGGCGGCAGTCCGAGTGACAAAAACTTGAATTGCATCACGCCAATTCAGTCGACAGAAGAAGTAACCTAGGCTTGGTGAGCACCCGCTCTGCGAGTTCTGCCAGTCAACGCTGGAACCTGAAGTATGGAAAAACTGCTGATCACACTGAGTGACGCTTTTGCACAGGTGCCCAACCGGGTCCTGCGCTATAAGCATTTCGTGCTTAGCGGTCTGATCGTCATCAGTCTGCTCATGGTGTGGGGGATCTTTACGCGCACCGAACTCGACATGACAACCGACAGTTTTCTGGATCAGGAAGATCCCTCGATGCTGGCGCTCAATGAATATCGTCGCCAGTTTGGCAGCGACGATTCAGTCTTTCTGGTGTACCGGGCCAAAGACGGGGATGTATTCTCGCGAGAATCTCTGCTGGCCATTCAGCAGTTAACCGATGACCTGCGCTATTGGCAGCAACTGCGCCCGGAAGATTACCCTGACGCGATCAACGGCATCGACCTCGACTTCAATGAGTTGAATCATGTGAGACGCGTGCAGTCGATCGCCAACCTCCGCTTCCAGGAAAATCAGGGAGACACGCTGCTCTCCAATCGTCTGGTACCTGAACAACTCCCAGAATCGGATGACGAACTCGCGGCGATCAAAACGCGCGCCCTGAATCAGCAGGATTATCTGCTGGCGTTCTATTCGGCTGATGCCCGCTACGGCGCGGTGATGATACAAACCGATTTTGGCGCTCAGCCAGTCGAGGGCTATGAGCCGGCGGTAAACGCCACTGACATCGTGCTGGATGACAGCTTCATCGACTTTGATGCCTTTGCCGCTGATGACAACTTCGACCTCGACTTTGATGAATCGGCGCAGATCCAGGAAGTCTCGTTCGAGCCGGTGGACATGTTGGGGTACACCAATTTTCATCTCATGACTAAGGCACTGTATGAGAAATACGATGAACAATTCGAGTTCTTCCCCGTAGGCAATCCGCCTATGATGGAATTTATGATGGACACACTGTCCCAGATGCAGGTTCTGGGTCTGGTGATGATTCTGATCTTTACCCTGCTGCTCTACATCCTGTTCAGAAGCTTCAGCGCGGTTCTTTGGCCGATGGTGACCATCGCAGCGAGCATGGCATGGACCTGGGGTTTCACGGTGTGGTTGGGTGTGACCATCTCACAGATGATTTCCTTGACCGTGCTGCTGGTGTTTGCCGTCGGGATTGCTGATTGCGTTCACGTGATGAGCGCCTATTTCAGCTTTCGACGCCAGGGTGATGACCACTACGATGCCCTGTCCAAATCCTACGGCAAGACAGGCCTGGCCATCATGGTGACAACGATCACCACCATGGCCGGCGTTCTGGCCCTGACCACTTCGGAACTGGTGCCGATTCAGGTCTTCGGCATGATGTCTGCCTTTGGCGTCGTGATGGCTTTCTTTTTTACCCTGGTCTTGCTGCCCATCCTCCTTGATCTCTGGCACCCGGGTGCTCCGGCAGCGGATGATGCCAGCCTGGCGGACAGGCTGGGCGATCGGTGGAACAGGCTCAGCAACAGCACCAAGACAGGCACGGCCCTGATCTATGTCGTCGCCGTGTACCTGATGCTGGGGCCATGGGTCGGCACATATATCACGGTGATCTCACTGCTCACCTATGTTGTGGTCAACTGGCAACTTGCCATCCTCTCAGCGGTACCAAACTTTGTGGCACAACGACCCTGGCTGGTGCTGAGCGTATTCGCCGGCTTGTTCGCCCTCTGCTCCTATGGCATGACGCTGATTCGCATCGACTCCAACATGACCGAACTCACCAAAGAAGGCAGCGCCATTCGGGTCGCCTATGAAACCGTTGACGAAAATATGGCCGGCGCCATGTCCATGGTGATCATGGTTGATACCCACACGTCCGACGGACTGTACAATCCGCGTCTGATGCAGGCTGTAGATCAGCTGCAGAATCGCATTGAAACCCGCTATTCCGATCAGGTCACCCGCACCAACTCACTGGCCAATATCGTCAAGGATACCTATCAGATCATGAGCGATGATGATCCGGCCTATTATCGGGTGCCAGATGATGCTCAGATGATTTCGCAGCTTCTCTATCTGTTTAACAGCGCCAACCCCGAAGACCGTCGAGCACTGGTATCAGACGACTACAGCCGCTCCCATATTTCACTGAATATTTACAACGCCGGGAGCTATCAGTACCAGCGCTTTTTCGAGGAAATCTCACAGGAGATCGATGAGGTATTCGGGCCGCTCGAATCGCAATTTCCGGAACTGGAAGTCTACCTGACCGGCTCGATGGCGCTGTTGATGCGCATGGCAGACGAGGTGGCTAATTCGCAGTTCTCCAGCTTTACTTTCGCCATTGCAGTCATCAGCGTCATCATGATCATAACGCTTGGCTCCTTCCAGGGCGGAATCATGGCGATGATCCCGAACATGATTCCGGCACTGCTCGGGTTCGGCCTGATGGGTCTTCTGGGTATTGCGCTGGATACCGATACCCTGTTGATCGCGCCACTGATCATTGGCATTGCAGTGGATGACACGATTCATTTCATGACGCATTATCGGGTGGAGCTGATCCGCACCGGCAGCATCAGTGAAAGCCTGGTATCCACTATTCGCGATGTCGGTCAGGCGGTTATGTTCACCACCATGGTGCTGGGCCTGGGTTTTGCCCTGCTCAGCTTCTCCGATTATCTTGGTATGGCCAAAATGGGTTTCTTTGGCTCGGCAGCGATCTTTGTTGCTCTGCTGTGTGATTTGTTTCTGATACCGGCCATGATTATCATCTTCAAACCGACCTTCGGTGTGAAAGACGCAGACACCCGAATTCATTTCAGGGAGAAAATGGCATGACCTCTCAGCGACTGCTCTGGACCTTACTCATCGGGAGTATTTTCGGCGCGCCGGCGTCTGCCCAGAATCTTTCAGGACTGGAAATCATGGAGCGGGTGGAGGAGAGCCAGCGCGCGACTTCAGACTCAGCGTTCAATCGCATGCAGCTGTCCACTTGCCGGTTCGGCATCAAGGACAACCGTATTACCTGCGCTGAGCGCCCCCGGATCAAGTCTCTGGAATCAGTGGGCAAGAACTACGGTGAAGACGGCAAGGATACGAAAAACGTAACCATCGTCCAGGAGCCTGCGGCAGAGCGTGGCGTCGGCATGCTCTCTTTCTCCTACGACGACACGCAGCGCGACAACGAAACCTGGCTTTACCTCTCTGCCCTCGGCCGGGTAAAGCGTATCGCCAGCGGAAACTCTGACGACGACGCGGAACCCGCCTCAGTGTTTGGTTCCGAATTCACCACCGAAGACACCGATACAGGCAAACTGGAAGAGTACGAAATCAACGTCCTTGAGGAAACGACAGAGTCGGGCCGGGAAGTGTGGAAAATCGAGCTGATCCCGAACGCGGAGCGCGCTCGGAAATCACGCTATTCCAGAACCGTCAATTACGTGGACAAAGAGCGTTTTGTCGTGCTGCGAGTCGAAATGTTTGATCAGTACGACAATGAAATCAAACGACTGCTGGCATCGCGGGTAGAGCTGGTCAATGATATCTGGATGGCCCGTTCACTTACCATGATGAATCTGGTCAGCAACCGCCTCTCAAACATGGCCTTCCTTGAAATCTATACGGATGTCGATGTGGAAGATGAATTCCTGACCACCCGCACACTCACCGATGTTGCGTTTCGGGAATCTGAGCTGGAAAAGCTCAGGCAGCAGGTGGATTGATTCTGTCATCATGGTTCTTCTGCGAATCGCCGGATTGGCCCTGGCTCTGGCCTCGCTTCTCTGCCCCGCCTTATTGCTGGCCCATCAGGATGAGCCCCTGATCCTTGACCCCGATGTCAGCTTCGATCCCGGCATCGACTTTGGCTTCGATGAAGACATCTTCAGCGGGGCCTTCGAACAGGAAAGTGACAAATCGCCGACTGCCAAGTGGTTTGAAGATTTCACCATCCGCATCAGCCAATCGACCTCCGGGCAGGCCAATAATCACGCCATCGATCTGGGCCCCTTCGGCAGCTTTCCCAAGGAAGCCGATCTGGAGACCAATCGGCTGCAGTTCAATATCCGCTACCAGAACGCTCTCGCTCCCGGCTGGGTGCTGCAGGGAAGCATGTGGTATCGCGTATACTGGAATCAGGATTATGAATATGTCAGTAACGGGGACGCTGTAGAGACCGAGGGGCAGCTGAACGATCTGTTTATCCAGCGCAGCAGCGGCAAACACAGCTTTAAACTCGGCCGTCAGACCGTTGTCTGGGGCGAAACAGTCGGCAACTCCGTACTTGATATCATCAACAACAGCGAGTTTCGCGATTTTACGATCATCGACATCGAAGACGCTCGCCTGAGTCAGGCCATGCTGGTCTGGGATTATTTCGATTCAGCCAACAACAGCAGTCTGTCGACCTTCGTCAACCTCTATCCCGAGTTCAATCCGGCCCCCATACGCGGGAGCCCGCTGTTTTTTGACCCCGGTTTCAACCTGCCGGACTACGACCGCGACGGGAAGGTACTGATTGAAGCCGGCACGCAATGGAAAAAATCGTTTGAAGGCAGCGATATTGCGGTCATGGCAGCCTATCTGTACGAGAATCAGCTGCGGTACGACCCACCCCTGCCCGACACACCCGACGCCCGGCCTGACATCAACGATTTTTTCCTGTTGGGTTTCAGTGCGAATCGGGCGATAGGTAGGCTCCTGCTCAATTTTGATCTTGCCTTCAGCCACAACATTCTCGCAGACAGCTTTGCTTTTCCTGGGACCAGTTCGCTTTCGGCTCCGATCAACCTTCGAAAGGATCAGTTGGGCACGTCCTTCGGTTTTGAATATGCTATCGACAACGATCAGAACGTCAGCCTGGGCATTCAGGCGCAGACCCTGCTCGATGAAAACGAAGGCCTGTTGCCCGGACAGGCGCTGACCAATGACGGCGTTTTCGGTAGCTGGCTGGTCCGCTACAGCAACGCCCTGAGAAACGGCGACCTCAATCTGTCAGCGACTCTGCAGGGAGATTTGTCAGCACAGTCCCTGCTGGTGTTTCTGGGGCTGGACTACACCATTAATGACAATTGGTCGGTCAGCTCCCAAATTATCAGCATAACTGCTAAAACCGGGTCATTTCTGACATTTTTTGACGAAGATCTTCGTCTGGGAACCACCCTGACCTACACATTCTGAGACAGTCATCACGATTCAGAGCAGACGATCGATCCGACACCGAGGATATCATGCACAACCGACAAGCACCGAATCAGGAAGAGCGTTCTCAAGCGCTTGGCAAACTGACCTTGGCCGGCAGTCTCGCGCTGCTGCTCATTGCGAGCTTAATGGCCTTTCAGTTTTACTCCCAGTACCGGCTACAGAGCGATCAGTTGAGCCAGGTTCAGACGCTGCTGAACGAGATGCGCGCGGAACTGGACGGGTTTGCTGAGCAGCGCATCAGCTATGAATCGCAGATTGCCGGCCTGAACCGGGAACTCAGCGCCAGCCGGGACTCTGCGGCAGCGCTGAATAACGAACTCGCGCTGGCGCAAGAGCAGATCAGCCCTGATCTCTCTAGAATTGAGCAGCAAATTCGTCAGAGGGTCATTCGCGAAGTAGAAAGCCAGCAGCAGCAAAACGATCTGCCGACCCGAACCCGCTTGCTTCAGCAGCTGGCCAGTCTAGAGCGGGAGGAGCTGGCCGAAATCATGAGCTTACAGGGCATTTATGGCGGTTTTTTGCAGGCGCTTGACGTCTCAGACGAGAGAATGGAGGAAATCGTCGACGCATTGACAAGCCAGATTGCGGAAAACAATCGCGCGCGCCGCGAGATCATCGAGGAAAACGTTGGCAACCCGGAGGGTCGTCGCTCAATCCGTCGGGAGCTTTTCGCCCTCGACTCCCCTTCGGCTCAGCGAGAGGCCGTTTCCTATTTTCTGGATGAGACAGAAATGGCAGTATTCGACAGTTTCCAGGAGGAGCGCCAGCAGCAGCGTCAGATGTCCCGCACCGGTTTTTTCGGTAGCCCGGGCAGTCGTGCAGGCACTGTTATGTTCAATGAGAGTGTTACAACGGGACCGGATGGACAGATCGAAACCCAAATCATAGAACTGGTTGTTCCCGACGATCCGTCGCCGAACTGATCAATTCCTGTCAGGAATTCAGCGGCCGATCGAATACTTCACGATCGAACTCCCCTTCCCAGGTAGCAACTGCTGTCGACACCGCAAGGTCACCCGCGATATTGATCGAAGTACGCAACATATCCAGCGGCCGGTCAATGATAAAAATGAAACCCACCGTCACGGCTATCTGTTGCGCAGTCATGCCAATGGTTTCCATTACCGCCGCCATCAGGAACAGAGACGCACTCGGCACAGCGGCCGTACCGACCGAAACCAGGGTCGTCGTTCCCGCCATGATCAGATAATCCGTCAACGTCAAGTCTATGCCAAAGGCCTGCGCTGCGAAGACTGACACAATACCGACGTACAGGGCGGTGCCATCCATATTGATGGTGGCGCCAAGCGGCAGCACCGTTGAGGCAACGACCGGCTTCACACCAAGATTGTCCTCTGCAGCCGACATGGAGACCGGCAGAGTCGCCGCACTGGATGACGTGGAAAACGCGACCAGCATTGCTTCCCGAGCTCCGCGGAAGAAATTGATGGGCGAGAGTTTTAACATCAGCTGCATGATAATGACCCCATGGGTGAGCACAAGGTGAGCGGCACAGGCGATCAATACCGTTATTGCCAGCACCACAGCATTGAGCAGCGCATCAAACCCCTGAGCACCAGTCACCCTCGCAATCAAAGCCAGAACACCAAATGGGGCGATTTCCATGATCCAGTGGGTAATGCGCAGTACCACCTCGCTCGATGCGTCCATGAAATCCGCCACTGGCTTGCCAGACTCGCCGACCGACAGCAGACCTACACCGATCAGGATAGCGAAGAATATGATGGCAAGGATGTTGCCTTCTGCCAGAGCAGCGATCGGATTTTCCGGCACAATCGAAATCAGGCGTTCCGACAGGGGAATGGTTTCCTGAAGGGTTGATGCAGGCGCCCCGGTCAGATCAACACCGACGCCGGGCTGAAGAAACACCGCCAGAATAAGCCCGATGGTAATGGCTGCCAGCGTGGTCAGCATATAGAGAATCAGAGTTTTGGCTCCTAATGAACCCAGTTTGGAAGGATCGCCCATCGAGACCACACCGGACACAATGGTCACAAAAACAAGCGGCACAACAATCATGCGTATCAGCCGGATAAAGAGATCTCCGATCCAACCAATCGCCTCCGCCCCGGGACCCCACACGGAACCCAGTAATGCACCAATCACCATCGCCGTCAGGATGCGTTTCCACAGCGCAATTTCGAACCACGTCTGTGTAATGCTCCTGTTTTTGGCGGTACTGTCCATGCTCACTCCCGGTTCGCCACTCTTGAATTCAGTTACAGCTGTTCAGCTTGCCACAGCGTACGCAATACATCAGCTTGCTGGCCTGCCGATAAAGCTCTCTGTCTACTAAGCATACCTCAACTCAGGGATAAGCAGCAGGCACCCGTCGAGCCTGAGCAAGACGCTCGAACCGTCCCCCCACATCCACCAGCAACTGCTCCTGAAAAGGGGGTGCAATCAACGTCAGATTAACCGGCCTGCCGCTGTCCGAGTAGCCCATCGGTACCGTGAGCGCCGGATAATTTGCCAGCGCAGCAAATCCTGCATTGCGATTGTCCATACTCAACAGCAAATCGAGGTCACCACCGGCGAACAGAGCCTCCATGGCAGCACGGGCGCCGCTCTGGAGACTGTCGCGGAGCGCTTCCAGCTCCGCCGGACTGATGTCCAGCTCTACCATGCGATCAACCTCCGCCTGACCGTAGGGCATTCTCAGATCCGGGCGCTGGAGGTTGAACGCCTTTAGATCATCGACAGAATCAATTATGACCATCGGAGATGCGTGATCCCTGAGATAGAGAGCCAGGTCTCTCACCATTTCTCGCCCCAACAGCGTGCCGAATCCCTGCGTATCGATTTCGGGCAAGCTGATCTCGACAATAGCGGCCTCATCAGCCGACAGCAGCCCAAGCGCCTCTACGAACAGTTCATCGTCCAGATAGCGCCCCGGGGCTCCCAGGCGCAAGCCCGCCATCGACTGATCGCGATGCTCCAGGCGCAGGTCATCGCTCATCATCGGCATTGCGGTATCCCGCTGGTCATATCCGGTCATGGCATTGAACAGAATGATGACATCGGCCACTGAACGAGCCATTGGCCCCGTGGTATCCAGACTGCCGGATATCGGCACCACGCCGGTGCGACTGAGGGCGCCGGTGGTCGGCTTCAGGCCCACCAGAGAGTTGGCACTTGAAGGAGAAAGAATAGAGCCGGAAGTCTCTGAGCCTACCGCTGCTGCCGCGAAATTCGCTGCAATTGACGCACCACTCCCGGCGCTGGAACCACCTGTATTGAACTGCAATCTGCCATAGGGATTCAGAGTCTGACCGCCCATGGCACTCCACCCGGATGGACAGTCATCACAGAAAAAATAAGCCCATTCACTCAAATTGGCTTTGCCGAGAATGACCGCTCCCTTCTCCCGCATTTTCTCGACAACGAAGGCATCGTCAGCAAAATTATTTTGCAGCGCGACTGCTCCTGCAGTCGTGGCCATTCCGGTCGCATTGATATTGTCCTTCAGCAGAATCGGCATGCCATAAATAGGATCCCGTTCGACATCAGGAGCAGCACGCCTTGCAAGATCGAGTGCCCGCGCTCTCTCGACGGACGCAGGGTTCAGACTGATCACGGCATTCAGATATCTCGAGGGGTCACCCTCAATTTCGCGAATGCGCGATAAATAGAACAGCGTGAGCTCTTCGTAACTGAGGTCCCCCGCACGCACCAAAGCCTGCAGCCTGGCAACCGAAGATTCCACCACCAGCGGCTCGAGCGCCCGATAACGCGCCGGCGTCAGTCTATTGACCTCGTCATTCAGACTGGCCCATAAACTGCCCGGGGTCTGCATGCCGGAGCGGAGTAACCGGTAGTGCATGCGTGTATTGTCCAGCTCGGCCAGACGCGCCAGATCAGCGGACTCATCGTAATTCGCCCAGGCCTGATTCGGGCTCTCCTGCGCGCCAGCTATCGCGGACAGTGCGAAAGTCAGCACAATCAGTACCCCGACCGGTGGGTTTTCTCTGCGCATTCCTGTTTTCCTCCGCATTTGATTCACACCTGAAATTCGATTCAAAACGCAACACAGCAGCAATGAAACCGAAGCATTGAGATATCCTCAGCGGATAAACCTGAAGACATGGCTCCAGGCGCTCAATGCACTATGCGTCACCGTCTGCGGGTTGCTGACATCAGATTGCTCTGTCAGAGGCCGTAGCATAGCCGTTTCCCGGTCCATCTTCATCCTCACGCGGGGTTGACAGTGGCAGCAATGGCTTGCCCGCTTGGGATTCCGGGCAGGTTCTGTACCGCGTCGCTGCCGGCCCGGGCAAACCATAGGTTTTTTACTGAATTTTACTTACCATAAGCGCCTGTACTTCGAACTTGAGTGGACCATGAATAGAATTGAACTGCTGCTGACAGTCGGGGCTTTCCTGCTGATCGGCAACGCGCTGGCGCAGGGCGGCCCGCCACCGGGATATGTCGACAATTCACAAAGGCAGATGGCTGAAACACAGGCGCAGATGCGTTACGGGCAATATCTTGACGCGCTGGATACGACTGCTCAGCGCAAAGCAGAAATCGGTTCTGTGATAACCACCGTATTTCTCGCAAGGAACGAAGCAAGCCGCAACCGGACCTCCGGCGTGATTTCTTCGGTGAGTCTGGAGGAACTGTCCTCGCCCGCCTACTTGCGCGGCAAGGTCGCTGAACTGCTCACTGATCGGGAGCTGCGGAGCTTTGATGAGTATGAAGCCAGCTTTCAAGAACGTGTGCTACGCAGCAACTTTACCCGCCAGCTGGCGCGCGTGTCCGGAGGCCTGACTGAGGCAAATCAGGAAATCGTACTCGAGGTCCTGATGCGTTATATGGGCGCCGGACAGGAGCAGGTTAACCGGTCCAACCGGGACGCCGTCGATGAAAGTCAGCGACAGATGCAGGCGCTCATGGATGCCAGAATGGAATTGAGTCAGAAGTTGAGTGATTCACAGATGCAGGAAGCCGAAAAATTTCTGGGTCAGATAATCACCGGACTGATGACCACACAATCAATGAATGAAGCAGAGCTGTAAAACCAGCGACTGACCCTTTGAATTTATCAGGAGACCCCATGCCGACCGCCCACAAATCTGAGTCAACAGTCAAATTCACCTGGTGGCTGACTGCCTCCCTGCTGCTCGCACTGGGGGGATGCGGAGAAACCTCAACCGACACCTCTGGAGCGGCCGACCCGTCGACAGAAAACACTGCGGCAGGCTACCGGCGCATAAACGACCCCAACCCGGAAGATCCTCTCGATGCCCATATTTTCGAGCTGGATAACGGACTGCAGGTTTTCCTGACCGAAAACCATGAAGAGCCGCGCTTTTATGCGGAGATCGCTATACGCGCCGGCAGCAAGCATGATCCTGCCGACGGCACAGGGCTCGCGCACTACCTAGAGCATCTTCTGTTCAAGGGCAATCGGAATCTGGGAACGCTCGACTACGAGGCCGAAAAGCCCCATCTCGACCGGATTGTCGAACTGTATGAGGCACACTTTCAGGAAGTTGATCCGGCCAGGCGCGCAGAGATTTACGCCGAAATTAATACCGAGGCACAACTGGCTGCTGAATATGCGGTTCCCAATGAAATTGACAAACTATACAACGGCATGGGGGGCAGTGGACTGAACGCCCACACCTGGTATGAAGAAACCGTATATAAAGTAGGGCTACCTGCCAACCGGCTGGCGCAATGGGCCGAAATCGAATCAGACAGATTTGTTGATCCCGTCTTTCGACTGTTTCATACAGAATTGGAAACCGTTTACGAGGAGAAAAACAGGACACTCGACAATGGCGGCCGGATAATCGGGACTGCCGTAGATGAACTGCTTTACAAAGTGCACCCTTATGGTCAGCAACCGACAATCGGAACTGTCGAGCACCTGAAAAACCCTTCTCTGGTTTATATCCAGAATTACTTTGACACCAACTATGTGCCGAACAATATGGGCATATTCATCAGCGGTGACATTGATATCGAAGCAACCATCAATCTGATCGCCGACAAATTCGGCCACTGGGAACGCAAGCCAGTCCCCGAAGTCGGCCCCTGGCAAGAGCCGCCTTTGCAGGGCGCCGAGCGGCGCACGGTTCAGTATCCGGGTGAAGAACAGGTCCAGCTGGCGTTTCGTACTGCCCCCAACGGCAGTCCGGACAAGGAGGCGCTGATTCTGATTGACATGATTCTGGACAACCGGACTGCAGGCCTGATCAACCTGAATCTCAATCAACAGCAGCTTGTTTCTCAAGCAGGTTCTTCGCCTCTGTTTCTCAATGACTTTGGCTCACAATCGCTGTACGGGGTCCCTAAACAAGATCAGACGCTTGAAGAAGTTGAACAGCTGTTGCTGGACCAGCTCGAGATTATCAAGTCAGGCGAATTTGACGAGTGGATCATCCCGGCAATCATCAACGACTTTCTCAAGAGCGAGAAGGCCAGCCTGGAATTCAATACTGCAAGGGTCTCAATGATGCGACAGGCATTCATCGAAGGGGCACAGTGGGATTATCACATCGCTGAAATAGACCGCATGGAACAGCTTACCAAGCAGGATGTCGTTGATGTCGCCAACAAATACTTTGGCGACGACTACGTCGCGGTCTACCGCGTCGATGCCCAGCATGTCGTTCCGGAAGTCGAAAAGCCTCAGATCGATCCGGTGACTATCGATCCGACGAGACAGTCGGAATTTGCCTCTCAGATTCTGGCCATGCAGGTCGAAGAAATTGATCCAACGTTCGTGGAGATGGACAGCGACTACCGCATCATTGAGTTCGCGCCCGGGGTTGATCTGTACTATGCGCCGAACCCGCTCAATGATCTGTTCTCATTCTCCCTTTCTGTTGATGTTGGAACAGAAGCAGACAAGCAACTCGGACTGGCGGCCGCCCTGATGGACGTTGCCGGCACTGACTCACTGAGCAACGAGGAATTACAGAAGGAGTGGTACCGCATGGGCACGGAATTCCGCTTTGGCGCCGGAGAAAACAGCTCCGCTTTCGCCGTATCGGGACTGGATGCCCAGTTTGAAAATTCAATCGATCTGATGATGCAGCTGATCAGAAGCCCCAGTGCGGACGAGCAGACCCTTGAACAGTTGAAAAGCATCCTGCTCAAGTCCCGACAGGATCAAAAGAGCTCGCCTCCGGCAATCGCACAGGCACTGTTTATGTATAACCGCTTCGGTGAGGAATCACCCATGCTGGAGGCCATGAGCAGCGAGGAAATCCTCAGCACCGCACTCGATGATCTGCTGGAGGCACCCGGTGAGTTGCTCAACTACAAGCATACGCTGGCCTATACTGGATCCATGCCGCTTGAAGAATTGGTCGAAACGCTTCGTCGCAGCTACGAAGTCAGTGCTGATCTTCAGGACACACCTGAATACCGGTTTCGAAACGTCCGCGACATCGACAGCTCGGAAGTTCTGATTGTCGACCAGCAAACCGCTCAGGCTCAGGTCAGGATAGAATTCGCCGATGGCGTCTACAACGCGGAAGACGGTCTGCTGGCCAATCTTTACACCAGCTATTTCGGCAGCGGTATGTCCAGCGTGGTATTTCAGGAATTGCGTGAAGCCCGGGCCCTTGCCTACTCGGCTTCGGCGCGCTACTCGGCTGGTAGCCGGATCAATGCCGAAAATCTGATGATGGGCTCAATCGGCACGCAAACCGACAAAACGGTCGATGCGCTGGCCGCCTTTATCGACCTGATAGACAACATGCCCAGCTCTTCTGAACGGTTTGAGGAATCTGTGAATTCAATGCTGAACCGGTACCGCACTTCAAAGCTCAATTTCCGCGAAGTGATCGGAGCCGTTCGCACCTGGGAACGCCAGGGACTGGAAGGCGACCCCCGACGGGACAACTATCTGAAACTACAGCAAACCGAACTGGCTGATCTTCTGGAATTTCAGGCAGAGCACGTCAAAGACCGGGCTAAACTCATTTCAATCGTAGGTGATTTATCGATTATCGACGCCGATGAGCTTGAGCAATTCGGCTCAGTGCAGCAGCTGCAGGTCGGGGATTTGTTTGTCAACTAGCCTTTAACGGAAAACAGGTCAGGGGTCGTAGCAAAAACAATCGTTTGCCCAGATTTTTGCGAGAAACAGTATGAGCACTCAGACCCCTGCACTTCTCATTTCGGGGCTCCGGAAAGCCTATGGCAATCTGGATGTGCTTACAGGCGTAGATCTGACGCTTGCCCCGGGGGGCATTCAGGGCCTGGTGGGTCTGAACGGTTCCGGCAAGACAACCACGCTGGAATGCATGCTCGGTCTGCAGCGGTATGACCAGGGTGAAGTCTCGGTGCTGGGACTGAAGCCGACTGATCTGTGCACGGCCCAGGGCAGAGTGACGGCGGTATTCGATTCACCGAGTCTTAACCCTAACCTGACCGTCAGGCAGTGTCTCCAGCACGCCCGCATACTCAGCAGGCACGCGAAGCGGCATCCGGAAGAACTCGAGAAGCTGCTTGGGCTGTGCCAGTTCAGCCATTTCCCGATTAAGACCTTGTCGCTGGGCAATAAGCGCCGGGCCTCGATCGCGCATGCGCTGATTTCAGAGCCTGATCTGGTCATTCTGGACGAGCCTTTCAACGGACTCGATGCCGGAGGGGTAGACGAAGTCCTGCTGCTGATCAAGTCGCTCAATCAAGAACGCGGCACCAGTTTCCTGCTGTCCAGCCATCAGCTCCCCTATCTGGAAAATATTTGCAGTCACCTGGCAATCCTTCACGAGGGGAAGATCATTCGAAGCGGAGAAAAATCTGCGCTGCTGCGCTCAGAAACCAGCAAGGTCAGGCTTCGCACCACTGATCCTGTTGGCGCCGTCGCAGCGCTGCAGACGATTTCAGACATCAGTTGCCAACCGGGGGCTACGGATGAAGAAATCTGGGTGTCCTCAGACATCATGACTGCCGCAGCAATCAACAGTCACCTGGCGCAACACCAGATCCCCGTCTATGAACTGGCCACCGAGCGCGCATCACTCGGCTCTCTCTTCAGACGACTGACACAGGAATCAGACACATGAGCCTGTCCAGCCTGATTCAGGCCCTGCGCAGTGAGTTCTATGTGGCACGCTATGCACTTGGCGCCCGACTGTTGATCTTGCTGCCTTCCGCGGCGGCTGCTTTTCAGTTTATTGCGTCAAAAATCTCAGATACAGGAACTGCCGCCCGGGACAGCCTGATGAATTCGAACAGTTTTGACGATGCCATCGCCAGCAACGCCTGGGGACATTTTGTTGATGGTCTTGATACCGGTATCACGCTGCTTTTCCTGCTGCTGGTTGCACAAGCGGCACACAGCTTCAGCGCCGAACTGGAAAGCGGCGCGCTGCGGCATCAGATAATCCGCTGCAGCAGCCGCCGCTTGATTGTGATGTCGAAATTGTTACAGCTCCATGCTCTGGCACTCGTGGCAGTCGGGATTCTGATCGTCTCCAGCTATTTGCTGAGTGGGCTGCTGTGGGAGTTCGGCCCTGTTGTAGAAGACGGTTTTGAGCTAATCAGCGAAGCCGAAATTCGCGACGAAATTGCCTTGGGCCTCCGGTTGGCACTGGCTCCGTTACCGTCTGCAATAGCCCTCGGGCTGCTGCTTTCTGTCATCGCTCATACGGCAACTCAGGCGGTAGTTTCAGCGCTCGGCATCTCGCTCACCATAGATGTTTTCAAGGGCATGCTGGGTGATTATGCTTATTATCTTTATGCAAGCTTTCAACCCGCGCTGATCGATCAATCCTATCTGCAGGATGTGAGCAGGCTGGTGCGCGGTTATTCTGATGTTCTGATTGATGATAGAGTCATTCAGCTCAATTACTGGGTGCCCATCCCCACCTTAGTCGTTCTGGTCGCTGCATCCCTGATTGTCGTGCAAACACGTAAACTTTGAACTATGAAAAATACTCTCCGATGCTGCGCTCTCTGGCTGACGCTAACTCTGACCGCCTGCGTCAGCTTTGAACCGAAAATTCTAGTGCCAGCTATCACACTTTCGCCAGAAGAGGTTGAGCTTATGCGCTCAACAAGCACCGGGACAGTTGACTTTGGGCTTAATGTGACCCCGAATGAGAGTGATTCCCTTTTCAACATTCAGTCCCTGCCAGGAGTCAGGGTGCGGGCAATTGCAGCCAATTCACCTGCTGCCGAAGCCGGAATTGAGGTTGGAGACATTATTCTGCAAATCGACGAGACACGCCTTGATCATCCGGACAGCCTTCAGGCGCTCCAGAGCCTGCCATCGGCAAGTAACCAGTACCTGTTCCAGATTCGTCGGGACACTCTCGTCTACGAAACTACCGTCGAGGCTTTCCCCGCTGCAGAGATCCCCGGACCGCGTGAACTCTACCGAGCCGACCCGCTCGCCACCCGGGCAGGCTATCGGACTGAGCTTGTCAGGGTTGCCGATCAGGGCGTTCTTCCCGCCGCGCGCGTCATTGAGTTGTTCCCCGGCAGCCCACTGACCACCTCGAGTATCCAAAAAGACAGCCTGATACTCGCAGTCAACGGCCGGTATCTTAAGTCAGCGCAAGATCTGATCAACCGATTGAACCAGGAATTCGACCACGGCGAGAGCGTGAACTTTACCCTGCTGCAGAACGGAGCAGTGAAAAATGAATCCGTTAATCTGTGGGATCCGGGAAGACGTATCAGCAAGGTGTCGCTGGGTCCGCTGATTCGTTATGAATCGTCAGTAAATCCGAATGCTGAAAGTTTTACACTGCTTGATCTATGGGTGTTCTCTCTGTACCGATATCAGCGCAGCGAGAGTGAAAGGTCACACACTATTCTGGGACTGATTAATGTGAGCACCGATGACGGGGAACTCACCGAAGAGAAGAATTAGGCGCTCGATGAACCATAAGCAAGTCAAGCAAGACACTTTCGCTACATTGCGACGAAACCTCCCGCCTCTCACCCTACTTCTGTGGCTCTTGGGAAGCGCCGCTGCGAATGCTCAATCCAACTACACCGCTTTCGAACTGATCCGGGAAAACAACTGGGACCCTCTGATACTTGAGGATCTGAATGGCGACGGCGCCAAAGACATCGTGTACTCAGCTTTCGATCCGGCATTCGGTCGCGAACTGCACATCCATTATCAAGAGGAGGATGGCGGGTTTAATGCCAATCCCAGCCGCATTGAAATAAAGACCGAAATAATCGCCGTGGGTTTTGCGGACTTGCGGGAAGAACCCGGCAAAGAACTGGTGCTGTTCGCAGACAGCGGTGTTTTCAGTCTTTCTGCCGACGTCGAGGGATATGCCGGAAACCTTAAACTGCTGAGCGCATGGGATCTTATCGCAACCGTTCCCGATAAGCAGCGAGTCTATTTCAGCAACATCCCCACTGACATCAACGGAGACGGACTCATAGATCTTCTGATGGCCGGAAATGACCAGTACGGTCTGTTCCTGGGCAATCAAGATGAAAGCTTTACGCTGAATGCCCGCTTTTCAACCCTCAATCACGACATTACGCCGATACAGCGGGCCGGCAGGGCAACTGACGTAGATGGCAGACTGGAAATTAATCCTAAGCGAGGGGTGGTGATCGAAGTGACAGTTGATCTGCCCTCCCCTTTCGAAGGTTTTGTCGAACAGTGGGCTGACCAGCAGCGTTCTGACAGACCTCTGCTCAGAAGCGAGCAGTGGATGCCCACACCCACCCTGGCGCATCTGAACAGCGATCAGTTGCTGGACATTGCCTATATCAATGCCGGCGCAGATGGTCTGGGGCAAATGAACATTCATTTCCAACAGACTTCCGGATTCAGAGAGCAAGCTGACTGGCAGAGCGATCTGGATTCAAGCGGCGAGTTGCAGCTGAGCGATATGAACAGCGACGGTCTGGCAGATATCCTGCGCCTGTCAGGCGATGGCAATGAGTGGACCGCGAGCCTGTTCCTCAATCAGTCAGGCAGTTTTGATTTCACTCAGGCCAATCAGGTCATGCGCTTCTCTGGTTACGACTTGAATCTTGATGTCATCACCCAAGCACAGGGAGAAACCTTTCTGAGCGCCAGTTTTTACACAATCCCGGTCGTCGATGCGATTCGCAGCGCGAGTATCAACCGCACCCAACTGCTGTTTGGCTCACAGGAAAGCGAACCCGGCCAGGTCTTCGATCGACGGCCTAGCTCCAGCCTGGTTGAGGCTTTTTCGGCTGATAATGTTCGGGGACTGTCAGAGCAGATGTCGCTGAAATATGACGTAGACGGAGACGGTCGTAACGATGCACTTTACATCACGGAAAATGGCACCCTGGCAGCCAAAGCAATCGACACTGATCTGATCATTTCGGATGACGCTTTCTGGGAGTACGTCGCTCCGCGAACCGTATTCGAATTCGAAGTATTGTCGCTCAACGCAGATGAGCGACCTGACCTGATATTGCGACATGGCCGGACAACCACGCTTCTGGTGGCGCGCCCCTGAATGATGATAGGGATGAATCACTGCTCTGAAACCCATGAAGCTCGCTTCTCTGCGGTCAAAAGGTTTGTCGTTGCCTGCTGTCTGATATTCAGTCACAGTGAAATCCTTAGCGCCGAAGTGCTCAGTTTCACTCAGCAGGCATTCGCCCTGCCGGCAAGCGCCGAATCGCTCGTGATTGTCGACCTCAATGGTGACAACCTTAACGATCTGGTGACTCTGATCGACAGCCGTCTCAGGGTATATTTCCAGCGTGAAAGCGGGTTCGACTTTGAATCGGGTTTTAAGGAGATCATTTTTGAATCGCGGGCCGTCGGCTGGGACCTCAACAGAGGTTTCGGCACTGAAAATCAGGTCAGCGTGATCGCCTTGCTGGACGGAAAGCGGGCTGTGCGCTTTCCCATCAATGATGAGAGCATTCTGCCACCCCAGACTATTGCTTCCGAACTCCCCGGCTTCATCAGTCGGGGGATCAATCGAATGCACTTCTCAAGAGACATCAACGCCGACGGCATGACCGACCTGGTGATTCCGGGCGCCGGCGAAATTCACCTGCTCATCAATGAGGGCGGGGGGAATTTCGAGGGCCCTCTCAGCATTCTCTCCGAAACCCGTCTTCGCACGCAGCTCAATATCAACCGCTTCAATCGCTCTGCCGGACAGGCGGTACGCATACCCAATTTAACTCTCAGGGACGTCAATGCAGACGGCCGGGAAGATCTAGTTGTCCGGACGGAAGAAAAACTGGAGGTGTTTCTCGCCGGCCGCACTCCGGGCCGTTATTTCCCCCTGACTCCCGACTTTCTTCTGGATATCGCTGCTATAGAAGGAAATCTCGGAGAATTTGATATCGACAATCTTGATTTCTCCAACCTGACCGGCGTACTTGCTCTCACTCACGAAGAAATTCTGGAAGATATCGATGGAGATGGCATTGATGACCTGCTTCTCAGAGAAGGAGGAAAAGTGTCGGTATTCATCGGTCAGGCAGACGGCGTGAATACCGCTCAGGCGCACCAGATTCTCCGTTCCGGCGGCAACGTACTGAGTACGTTTCTGTATGACGAGAACGGCGATGGGCTGAAAGATCTGTGGCTTTGGCGGGTTGAATCGATTTCAGTGGGCGACATCTTTGTCTGGCTCGCTCTGTCCGGATCCATCGCCATTGAAGCGTTTATCTATCCCAACAATGGCGAACGGTTTGAGAGACGCCCAGCCAGAAAGGTGACAGTTGACCTCAAATTCCCCTCAGTGCTGCGTCTGGCGAGTGCCTATCAAACGCTAAATAATGAGGTGGGAACACTGCAGGCCGATGGCGTAACGCGCACCGCCTCAGCCCGGCTCGACAGCCCGGACGAAGACAACGACTTATTGGTACTGATGAATGACCAGATCAGAATCCTACTGAACAGCATTGAGCCAGCCCGGGAAGACAGTTTCCTCGGAGCGCTGGATTACTCTCGGAACCGCGACAACTATGAAATAGACATCAGAGACATTATCAACAGCGCTTCCAGGAGTGGAAATCCCTATCGCGACCTGATTGACAACCGCGTGGCGACGGATGAGATCGCGCTTTCACAAAAGGTCGTCGATGGTGACCTGATCGCGGCACGGCTCAATGATGACGAGCGGGACGACATCATCGTGTTCACCCACTTCGATGCTAGTCAGATTCAGGGTTTATTGTTACTCTCACAATGAATAAAAAGCCAGTAACAACTGGATCCTACTGAGCACCTCATGAAGAAAATCGTCTGGACAGCGTTTGGCGTCTCTCTGGTACTTATCAACGTAATCGCTGAAATCGGCTATTACTTCTCCGGCGTCTATATCCACATGTTCTTCCGCATTGCCCTGACCGTCGGTGTGACAGTGGGTGTAGCCGTGCTCGGCGGCACCTTTAAGCTGATCGACGCGCTGGAAACTGAAAAACCTCTGTCCGGCACGGTCCGGGATACGCTCGGCGCCGACCGAAAGAAGCATTGAACTGACAGTCTCGTGTCTCCTACCTTGAAATACGGCAAAAACTCACGGCTGATCTGTGTCGTCATGCTGGCCTCGCTGCTGCTTGGCGCCTGCAGTGATGAGCTGAGTCGGGCCAGACCCTACGTACTCACGACCGCAACGACCGGGGGAACTTTCTATCCGGTTGGTGTCGCTATTGCGACTATTGCGCATGCGCAGCTGGCCCAGAGCGACGGCATTTCTATGACCGCCATCAGCTCAGCCGGGTCCCTGGAAAACATCAAGCTGCTCCGGGATAACCAGGCGCAATTCGCTATCCTGCAGGGCCCGTTCGGCGCCTGGTCCTGGGATGGCGAGGGTCCAGTCAGTTCACCACAGACGCATCTGCGCAGTGTCAGTGCGCTGTGGAAAAACGTTGAGCACTTCGTCCTGCTGTCGGAGTTGAGTGCAACAGGCACCATGCAGGACCTGAATCTGCTCAGCGGAGAACGTTATGTGCTGGGGGCCCGCAACTCCGGCGCCGAGCAGACCGGCCGGTTTATTCTAGATTCACTGGGTATCGATTATCAGGAAAAATTCACGCTGGCCTATATGGGATATGGTCCAACCACCAGCGCCATCCAGGACGGCAACATTGTCGGTATGAATATCCCGGCGGGCGCACCGGTGAGCTCCATCACTCAGGCTTACGCTCTTATGGGAGAACGCGTGACCATCCTGAACTGGAGCCAAAAGTCTCTTAATGCAATCAACGCGCGCTACCCGCTCTGGGACTGGTATGAATTCCCGCCGGGCACCTATCCCAATCAAACCGAATTAATCCGGACCGTGGCTTCTCCTAACGTCCTAGTAACCCGCGTAGATATTCCCGATGAAGTGGTTTACAACATCACCAAGGTGATCTGGGAAAATCTGGGCACTCTGCATGAAATCCACCGGGCAACCAGAGACATGCGTTTGGAAATTGCTATTGACGGACTCGGCGCCCCACTGCATCAGGGCGCTGTTCGCTATTACCGGGAAATCGGGCTGGACATTCCGCCGCGCCTGCTGCTCGCAGAGACCGAGGATGGCGCCTGTAATCAGTCAAGTGAGGCCCTATGAATTCACCCCGGCTGCGCTGGACAGCTTTTCTGTTCGCGCTTTTCCACATTTACTGCAACGTGTTTGCGAGCATCTCCGAGCTCTGGCTGTCGGCGATCCATTTCGGCGGATTTGGCGCAATCTGCATGTTCATGGCCAATGAGGCGCTGAGCGATGGCAAGCAATCTGCGCAGTACTGGATCAACTTGGGCCTTGCCCTGCTGACCATCGCCTCCGCCGGATATCTCGTGCTGTTCGAGAATGCGCTGTATGCCAGAGAGACCGAATACATCCTGAGTGACTACGTTTTCTCAATCATTGCGATCGCGCTCGCCATGGAATTCACCCGACGCACAACCGGCTGGTTCATGCCGATCCTCATCACGCTGAGTTTATCCTACATCCTTTTTCTGGGGCGTTATATTGGTGGTGTGTTCGCATTCCCAGGACTGAGCCTCGAAACGGTCATGTACCGTAGTTACTTTACCAGTGAGGGCATGTTTGGCCTCACCGCCAATATTTCTTCTACCTTCGTATTCATGTTCATCATTTTCGGCGCCTTTCTGTTGAAGTCTGGCGCCGGGGATTTCATTGTGCGCCTTGCAAACTGCCTGACGCGCAGACTCGTCGGTGGTGCCGGCCTGGTCTCGGTGGTGGGTTCCGGGCTGATGGGATCCGTAACCGGCTCTGCGGTTGCCAATACCGTCTCGATCGGTGTGATCACCATTCCGATGATGAAAAAATCAGGATTCACTCCGCGGTTCGCCGCTGGAGTCGAAGCCGCGGCGTCCACCGGCGGCGCGCTCATGCCGCCCGTCATGGGCGCAGGTGCCTTCGTACTAGCCAGTTATACGCAAATCTCCTACCTCACGGTAATTGCCGCCTCAGCACTGCCAGCCCTGCTCTACTTTCTGACCGTGTCCTACTTTGTCCGCATCGAGGCGAAACGACTCGGTCTGACAGCTGCCGGGAAAGGGGAAGGAGAATCAGTCCGCACGGTGCTCAAGCAGGGCTGGCATTTCGTCATTCCACTGGGAGTCCTGATCGGGTTCCTTATCGCTGGCAGAACCCCGACCTCATCCGCCGCATTCGCTATCCTCTCGGTCATCGCAGCTTCCTGGTTATCTTCGAACCCGATGAGACTACCTGACATTTTTGATGCGGTAGTGGATGGCGTCCGTAACATGGTAACCACGGCCCTGCTGCTGGTCGCAGTCGGTATTGTCATCAACGTCGTGACAACGACAGGTGTCGGCAATGCCTTTTCACTGATGATTGTTGAATGGGCACAGGGCTCACTGCTGATTACCCTGGTACTGGTCGCGCTTGCCTCTCTGGTGCTGGGCATGGGCCTGCCTGTCACCGCATCATACATCGTGCTGGCGACACTCTCCGCGCCACTCATTTTTGATTTAATCAGCCAGTCTCAGCTGCTGTCGGCGCTGCAGTCAGGTGACCTGCCAGGTAACGTTGCCGCAACCATCGGGCTGTTCGGTGGAGATCCCGCAGTTGCACTGCAGGAAATGCCGATGGAAATGAAACAGCTTATCCGTCAGGAAATGCTGCCCGCAGAATTGCTCAATGGCATGCTCCTCAGCGCCCATCTGATTATTTTCTGGTTATCTCAGGACAGCAATGTCACGCCGCCGGTCTGCCTCGCCTCGTTCGCCGCAGCGGGGATCGCGGGAACCCGACCCATTCCGACCGGGCTCACCAGCTGGAAGGTCGCCAAAGGCCTTTATCTGGTGCCCGTCCTGTTCGCCTATTCACCACTGATCTCGGGCAGCTGGCCTGAGCGACTGGAAGTCTTTCTCTGGGCATCTATGGGTTTATACGCAATGGCCGGACTACTGCAGTGGCATCTGGAAGCCCGGATCACGCCAGCGGCAGCGTTGAGCCTGCTGCTCAGTGCTTTTCTGCTGATGTGGACGCCTCTTCCAACTTATTGCCATGCAGCAGGTGCGCTTCTGCTCATTGGCATCGTTTATCTCCAGCGAAAGGGCAATGAGCTGGTAACTGCACCGAATAATTTTACCGCAACGTGAGAGACCCCTATGAGCATCTATACAGCCAATGAGATTCACCTGATTAACAGGCCCAGCGGCCTACCGAGCCACTCGGACGTCGAGCAGGTGCAACGAGAGCTCAAGCCTCCTGCATCGGGCCAGGTACTGATCAGGAATCTGTATATGTCGGTTGACCCCTACATGCGGGGGCGCATGCGAGAAAATGCTGTGTATGCTCAGGCTTATCAGCTCAACAAACCGATGTATGGCGGCGCGATTGGCGAAGTGATCGAATCAAATTCTGACCGGGTCAAGGCCGGTGACGTCGTGCTGAACCAGGGCGCCTGGCGGGACCGTCTCGTCGCCGATGACAGCAACGTCACTGTGCTGCAGCCGTTTGATAATGACCGCCTTTCACTCTATCTGGGCGCCCTTGGCATGCCCGGCCTCACCGCTTATGTCGGGCTTCAGAAATTTGGTGAACCCAAAGCCGGAGAAACGGTCTTCGTCTCGGCAGCTTCAGGCGCGGTCGGTGCAATTGTCTGCCAGATCGCGAAGCAGCTAGGCTGCCGCGTCGTTGGCAGCGTGGGGAGTGACAAAAAAGCAGAATGGCTGAAAACGCATTGTGGCGTAGACGCTACGATCAACTACAAGACTTGCGGGCGACTCACCAAGGCACTGACTGAGGCAGCTCCGGAGGGGGTTGATGTCTACTTTGAGAACGTTGGCGGAGAGCATCTACAGGCCGCGCTCAACGTGATGAATCCATTCGGGCGCGTGGCCGCGTGCGGAATGATTTCCGCCTACAATGACGCCCAGGCGAGCCCCGGCCCTAATAATCTGATGCTCATTGTCGGCAAGAAAATTCGCATCACCGGTTTCATCGTTTCTGACCACGCAGACATGCAGCCACAGTTTATGAGCGACATGGTGGGATGGATCGAAGCGGGCAAAATTGAGTATCAGGAAACGGTTTACGAAGGTCTGGACAAGGCTCTGGATGCATTTCTGGCGCTGTTCAGTGGCGACAACTTCGGCAAGATGATCGTAAAACTCTGAGCCGGAACTGTCAGCCTGCTAAAATGTCACCGATGAGGCAGCCCTACCCGGTAGACGCAAACAGCTCGATTCGGTACTGACCGCGATGGCTTTGGAAACGGCGTCCGCCATCGCCAGACCATGGCGGAAAGCGCCCTATCCGTTC